>CAJTLI010000001.1 GCA_910577525.1 uncultured Oscillospiraceae bacterium
CCGGGGCGGACTGCGCCTGGGCGGCCAGCCGGGCGGGGGACTACCGGGGGGAGCTGGGGCCCGCCTGCGCCCACGGGCCCGCCGCCCTCACCCTGGCGCTGGAGCGGCTGGGCTATGAGGTGTCCGGCCGGGAAACCCCCGGCGCGGTGGTGTTCGAGGCCGGCCGGGAGGGGTTCGCCCTCCGGGTGCGGGAGGGAGGCGCGCCCTTTGACGTGCCGGGGCGGGACGCCCTGGCGGCGGCGGCGGAGTTCACCCGGCAGCCCCGGGCGGTGCCCGCCTTCCGGCGGTCGGAGAACGGGCGGGCGTAGCGGGGAATTGACAAGCCCGCGCGCATATGATATACTGACCCAAATCAAAGCAGAAAAGGGTGAAAGGATGCGCAACAAGTAAGTTGATCTTCAAGCTGTGAACAGGAGACTGAGGCCCATATTCGGATGGGCCTGGGCTTTCATGGCGCGAAGGCGGCTTGCTTGACCGGGGCATCTTGGCATGTCCCTGCCTTTTCGTCATGTAATCCGTCTTTCCGCCATGGAAAGACGGATTTTTTGCGTGAAAAGGAGGGTATGCGCATGTTGCAGGTGAAAAAACTCACCATCACTCATAAGAAGGACCTGACCGCCCTGGTGGAGGACCTGACCTTCACCCTGGCCCCCGGAGACCGGGCGGCGCTCATCGGGGAGGAGGGAAACGGCAAGTCCACCGTCCTCAAGCTGCTGTACGCTCCGGCGCTGGTGGAGCCCTACGCCGAGTGGACGGGGGAGATCGTGGACCGGGGCCTGCGGAAGGGCTATCTGGCTCAGGAGCTGGCCCCGGACGAGCTGGCGCTGCCGGTGTGGGAGTTCTGCCAGACCGCCCCGGCCTTCGGGGAGGCGGACCCCAGGGCCCTGGACCGGGCCGCCCGGCAGGTGGGGCTGCCTCCGGAGCTGTTCTGGGACGGACGGCCCCTGTCCACCCTGTCCGGCGGGGAACGGGTGAAGCTGCGGCTGGCCCTGCTGCTGCTGGAGGAGCCGGACGTGCTGCTGCTGGACGAGCCCTCCAACGACCTGGACCGGGCCACCCTGGAGTGGCTGGAGGGGTTTCTGCTCTCCTGCCAAGTGCCGGTGCTGTACATCTCCCACGACGAGACCCTTTTGGAGCGCACCGCCAACGTGGTCATCCACCTGGAGCGGCTGCGGCGGCGGACCCTGCCCCGGTGTACGGTGTCCCGGATGGGCTATGCCCAATATGTGGAGGAGCGGGGGCTGCGCTTCGCCCGCCAGGAGCAGCAGGCCAGGAAGGAGCGGGCGGAGTACGACGCGAAGATGGAAAAATACCGCCGGATTCATGACAGTGTGGAGCACCAGCTGACCACCGTGTCCCGGCAGAACCCCGGCATGGGGCGGCTGCTGAAAAAGAAGATGCACACGGTGCTGTCCATGGGGCGGCGGTTCGAGCGGGAGAAGGAGGACATGACCGCGAGCCCTGAGTGGGAGGAGGCCATTCTCACCGCCTTCGACCAGGGGAAATCGGCCTTTCCGGCGGGGAAAACGGTTTTGCGGCTGGACCTGCCGGAGCTGACCGCCGGGGAGCGGGTGCTGGCCCGAAACGTGCGGCTGTGGGTGGACGGCCCGGAAAAAATCGGCATCATCGGCCCCAACGGGGCGGGGAAGTCCACCCTGCTGAAGCTTGTGGCGGAGGAGCTGCTGGCCCGCGCCGGCCTCCGCGCCGCCTACATGCCCCAGGACTACGGCGACCTGCTGCTGGGGGACCAGACCCCGGTGGAGCTGCTGGCCCCCTCGGGGCACAGGGACGACATCACCCGGGCCCGGACCCTGCTGGGCAATATGAAGTACAAGGCGGAGGAGATGGAGCACCCCGCGGCGGGGCTGTCCGGAGGGCAGCGGGCCAAGCTGCTGTTCCTGTCCATGGTGCTGAACGGGGCCAACGTGTTGGTGCTGGACGAGCCCACCCGGAACTTCTCGCCCCTGTCCGCCCCGGTGATCCGCCGGGTGCTGGCGGATTTCCCCGGGGTTATCATCAGCGTGTCCCATGACCGGCTGTATTTGGAACAGGTGTGCACCAGGGTGTTGGAGCTGGGGCCGGAGGGGCTGGTGCGCCGCTACCTGCGGTAATTGACTGGGTAGGCCCAGCCCAGCACCTGGGCGACGGGCAGTTCAAAAGAAACTCCCATCACCGTAATAATATGTGTATACGCCATTTTCATAGGCGAAAAAATCAAAGGAGACGAGGTTGAATGTCAGGTCATGATATTTGACAAAGACATAGGTGGCCTCCATGGGGGGCGTTGTGGGGGGCCGCCAGGGAATGATGGTCACCTCGTCCATGCTTTGAATCCCTAAAATATCCATCAGCTCGGCTTCCCGGCTGTGGTCGTACAGAATCTGATTGGTCGCATCAAAAATTCTCATTTTTTTCTCTCCATCCTAAAATGACATTCAGTGAATGTCATTAATAACGACATAATAACACAAACTTACCTCACTGACAAGCGCTGAATGTCAGGAGGGGGGAAGTTTATGTTTAAGAACAAAAATGTGGATGGAAAATTGAATCGGTGTGGGAGAAACGTGACCCGGCTCCGCATGGCCGTGAGTCCGAAATTATCTCAGAAAGGGTTGGCCGACCGCCTGCAAATCGCCGGGCTGGATCTGGACAAAAACGCCGTCCAGCGGATTGAGAGCGGCCAGCGGTTCGTGACCGATATTGAACTGTACGCCCTGGCTAAGGTCTTGGGCGTCTCGGTGGACACGCTGGTACGCGATTGAAGGTAAAACAAGGGAGCGCACGTTTTCACGTGCGCTCCCTGTTCATCGTGATGATTCAGAAAGGGGCCCCCGCGAAGGGGATTTTGCCCCCAAGGGGCCCCGCGAAAGCCCAGCCCGCGAAGCGGGCGGGTTTACGGCCGCAGGCCCATGCCGCCCTCCAGGGTGAGGGTCTCGCCGGTGAGGTACTTGAAATCGGGGTGGGTGAGCTGGACGCAGACCCGGCCGATCTCGGTCTCGGGGTCGCCGTAGTGGCCCATGGGGGGCATTTTCACGTTGGCCTTAAAGGCGTCGGGATAGGCCTTCTGGAAGTTCTCCAGCTGGGCGGTCCAGGCGATGGGGCAGATCACGTTCACGTTGATGCCGTCGGGGCCCCACTCGGTGGCGGCCACCCGGGAAAGGCCCCGGATGCCCTCCTTGGCGGCGGCGTAGGCGCACTGGCCGTAGTTGCCGAAGAGGCCGGCGCCGGAGGCGAAGTTGATGACAGAGCCGCGGGTCTCCTTCAGGTGGGGATAGCAGGCCTGCATATAGTAGAAGGCGGCGTACAGGCCGGAGTAAACGGCCAGATCAAACTGCTCGGTGGAGTGGTCCGCCAGGGTCACGCCGGAAGCGGAGGCCTGGGCGTTGTTAATCAGCGCGTCGATGCGGCCGAAGGCCTTAATGGTCTCGTCTACCACGTGCTGAACCACGGCCTTGTTGTCCGACCCCGCGGACACGTCGGCCTGGATGGGGAGCACCTTCACGCCGTACAACCGCTCCAGTTCCTCCTTGGCGTCCTCCAGCTTCTTCACGTTCCGCCCGGTGATGACGAGATTGGCCCCCTCCTTGGCAAAGGCGGTGGCAATGCCGTAACCGATGGAGCCGCAGCTGGCGCCGTCGCTGAGGACGGCCCGGCCTGCGCCGGTGATGATGACAGTCTTGCCGTTCATGATGCCCATGATGATGTTCCTCCTTGTAAAATTGATCCGGGGAGGGGCGCTCCCCGGCAGAGCGTGTGGTCTGTTCATAACTTACCATAGTTTGGGGGAAAATACCAGCCTCTTTTTGTGAAAACCAGAAAATTTTTCAGGAACAGCCGTCCGGAGCCCTCCGAAGAGCGTTTTTTGATCCGTTGGCTTGACTTGGACCGGCGGCGGGCGTACAATGAGAAGCTGAAATTGAGGCAGGGCCGGGCAAGGGCGTCCGGCGCGAGGGGGCCGCGCCTGCCGGGGAGGTTTTGTTATGACAACCGGCACGAAATTCATCTTTGTCACCGGCGGCGTGGTGTCCGGCCTGGGCAAGGGCATCACGGCGGCGTCCCTGGGGCGGCTGTTGAAGCAGCGGGGCCTGGGGGTGCGGGTGCAGAAGCTGGACCCCTATTTAAATGTGGACCCGGGCACCATGTCCCCCTACCAGCACGGGGAGGTGTTCGTCACCGACGACGGGGCGGAGACCGACCTGGACCTGGGTCACTACGAGCGGTTCATCGACGAAAACCTGACCGTCAACTCCTCGGTGTCCTCCGGAAAGGTGTACTGGAACGTGCTGAACCGGGAGCGGGCGGGGGACTACCTGGGAGGCACGGTGCAGATCATCCCCCACATCACCGACGAGATCAAGCGGCACATCTACTCCCTGGAGGGGCCGGAGACGGACGCGGCCATTGTGGAGATCGGCGGCACCGTGGGCGACATTGAGTCCCAGCCCTTTCTGGAGGCCATCCGGCAGGTGGCCGCCGAGCGTGGCCGGAACAACGTGATGTTCATCCACGTGTCCCTCATCGTGTCCATCCCCGGCTCGGGGGAGCTGAAGTCCAAGCCCACCCAGCACTCCGCCAAGGAGCTGCTCTCCCTGGGCATTCAGCCGGACGTCATCATGTGCCGCTCTGATTCGCCGATCCCTCAGGAGATTCTGGACAAGATCTCTCTGTTCTGCAACATCCCCCGGGACCACGCCATCCCCAACCTGACGGCGGACCTCCTCTATGAGGTGCCGCTGATGCTGGAGCGGGAGGGGCTGGCCGACGTGGTGGTGCGGCGGCTGGGGCTGATCTGCCACATGCCGGACCTCACCGAGTGGGCCACCATGGTCCACCGGGCCAAGCACCCCAAGGGGTCCGTCACCATCGCCCTGGTGGGGAAGTACGTGGGGCTCCACGACGCGTACCTGTCGGTGGCGGAGGCCCTGACCCACGGCGGCATTGAAAACGAGGTGTCGGTGGACATCCGCTGGGTAAACTCGGAGGAGGTCGCGTCCGGCACAGTGGACGGCCTGCTGGCGGGGGCCCAGGGCATTCTGGTGCCCGGCGGCTTCGGAGGCCGGGGCGTGGAGGGCAAGATCGAGGCCATCCGCTACGCCCGGGAGAACAAGGTCCCCTTCCTGGGCATCTGCCTGGGGATGCAGATGGCGGTGGTGGAGTTTGCCCGGAACGTGTGCGGGCTGGCGGGGGCCCACTCCTCCGAGCTGGACCCCGATACCCCCTATCCCGTTATCGGCCTGATGCCCGACCAGGTGGGGGTGACGGCCAAGGGGGGCACCATGCGGCTGGGGAGCTACCCCTGCCGTCTCAAGGAGGGCTCGCTGGCGGCGGCGGTCTACGGCACGGACGAGATTCAGGAGCGCCACCGCCACCGCTACGAGTTCAACAACGACTACCGGGAGGAGCTGACCCGGGCGGGGCTGGCCCTGTCCGGCCTGTCCCCCGACGGGCGGCTGGTGGAGCTGGTGGAGCTGCCGGGGCACCCCTGGTTTGTGGCGGGGCAGTTCCACCCGGAGCTGAAATCCCGGCCCAACCGGGCCCATCCCCTGTTCCGGGCGTTTATCGGGGCGGCAAAAAAACACTCCGCGGAGGTGTAGATACCGCGAAAAGGCAGTCCCGGGCATTGCCCGGGACTGCCTTTCTATCTAAGCTGCAATCTGCGCGCTCAGTCCAGCTCGAACTGGCCCGTGTAGAGCTGGTAGTACCGGCCCTTTTCTGCCATGAGCTGGGCGTGGCTGCCCTTCTCCATGATGCGCCCGGCCTCGATGACCACGATGCAGTCGGCGTTGCGCACGGTGGACAGCCGGTGGGCGATGACGAACACGGTGCGCCCCTCCATCAGGGCGTCCATCCCCCGCTGGATATACTGCTCCGTGCGGGTGTCGATGGAGGAGGTGGCCTCGTCCAGCACCATGATGGGCGGGTCCTTGACGGCGGCCCGGGCGATGGCCAGCAGCTGCCGCTGGCCCTGGGACAGGTTGGCCCCGTCCCCGGTGATCCTGGTGTGGTAGCCCTCCGGCAGGCGGCGGATGAAGCCGTCGGCGTTAGCGGCCTTCGCCGCGCTGACGCACTCCTGGTCGGTGGCGTCCAGGCGGCCGTACCGAATGTTGTCCATCACCGTGCCGGTGAACAGGTGGGTGTCCTGGAGCACCGCCCCCTGGCTCAGGCGCAGGGAGTCCTTCTCAATGGCCCGCACGTCGATGCCGTCGCAGGTAATCATGCCGCCTTGGATCTCGTAGAAGCGGTTGATAAGGTTGGTGACGGTGGTTTTGCCCGCGCCTGTGGAGCCCACAAAGGCGATCTTCTGCCCGGGGTCGGCGTAGACGGACATGCTCTTCAGCACTGGCTTGCCCTCCACATAGGAGAAGTCCACCTGACTGAGCCGCACGGCCCCCCGCAGCTCGGCGTAGCAGAACTCCTCGCCGGGGACGTTGCGCACCGCCCCCCGGATGAGGTGCAGGCCCATCTGCCCGTCCGGGCCGGGATACTTCCAGGCCCAGCCGTGGCCCGCCATCTCCTGGAGGGTGAGGCGGGTGAGGGTTCCGTTCCGCTCCGCCCGGACCCAGGTCCCGGTCTGGGAGTCCACGCCGGGGGGCAGCAGCTTGAGCCGCCCGTTCTCCTCGTCCGCCTGGCCCAGCTCAAAGAGCTCCTCGTCCGGGCCCACGGACACCGGGACCAGGGCCATGCCGCTGTTCCGGGGCACCTTCCAGGCCCAGGCCCGGGGCCGCCCCTGGCCGCCGAACCTGGACAGGGAGCCGTTGGCGTCCTTGTCCACGGGGACCAGCGTGACCCGGCCCTCGTCGGTCTCGGGCTGGGTGTCCATCACCTGGAAGATGCGCTCCGCGCCGGCCATGGCGGACAGCAGGGAGTTCATCTGCATGGAGATCTGGTTGACGGGCTGAGTGACCTGTTTGTTGTAGTCCAGGTAGATTTTCAGAGAGCCCAGGGTGAAGCCGGAGGTGACGCCGCTGCTCATGGCCAAAGCGGCCCCCAGCACGGCGGTGACGGCGTAGCCGATGTTGGTCAGGTTGGAGGCGATGGGCATGATGGCGGAGGAGTAGAACCCGGCCTGGCTGGCCGCGGCGCGGTACTCCTCGTTGAGGGACTGGAACCGGGCCTTGGCCTGCTCCTCGTGGTTGAAGGCCTTGACCACCTTCATCCCTTCGATCATCTCCTGGATATTGCCGTTCACCGCCCCCAGGGCCCCCTGCTGCCGGGCGAAGTACTTCCGGCTGCGCCTGCCGAACACGGCGAACACCGCCATGACCCCGCCCAGCATCACCAGGGAGGCCAAAAACAGCAGCGGGGACAGGGAGACCATCATCACCACCACGCCCACAAAGGTGACGGCGCTGGAGATGAGCTGGATCACCGACTGCTCCAGGGCCATCTGCACGTTGTCCGCGTCGTTGGTGAAGCGGCTCATGAGTTCGCCGTGGGTGTGGGTGTCGAAGTAGCTCAGGGGGAGCTCCTGAAGCTTGTCGAACAGGTCCCGGCGCAGGCGGTTGCAGCCCTTCTGGGCCAGCTGGGCCATGAGGTTGGCCTGGGCGTAGGAGCACAGGGCGGCGCAGGCGTATACCCCCGCCAGCTTGAGACAGCCGGAGATCAGCTCCGGAACTTGGTTTTGCCCCGTGGCCAGGGCCAGCACCAGGCTGTCGAAGATGGGCTTTTGCAGGTAGGTGGCGGCCACCCCCAGCAAAGCGGAGACCACCACGCACAGCAGAGCGGCGATGAGCATGATGGGCCGGTTCACGATGTATTTCACCGTCCGGGCCAGGGTTTTGCCCAGGTTCTGGGGCTTGCCGTAGCCGCCCCGGGGGCCGCCATGGGATCCGCCGGGCCCGCCCGGACCGTGGGGGCCTCTGCGTCCTCTGTTCTCAGCCATTGCCGTCCCCTCCTTCCTGCTGGGAGTCGTAGATCTCTTTGTAAATCTGATTGGTTTCCATCAGCTCGTCGTGGGTGCCCACCCCGGCCACCGTCCCCTCGTCCAGCACCACGATCTTGTCGGCGTACTGCACCGAGCTGATGCGCTGGGCGATGATGATGACGGTGGTGCCCTTCAAATTTTCCCGGAAGGAGGAGCGGATCTTCCCCTCAGTGGTGGAGTCCACGGCGGAGGTGGAGTCGTCCAAAATCAGCACGGCGGGCCTGCGCACCATGGCCCGGGCGATGCAAAGCCGCTGCTTCTGCCCGCCGGACACGTTGACGCCCCCCTGGTCCAGGCTGGTGTCGAAGCCGTCGGGGAAGGACATGATGAAGTCGTAGGCCTGGGCGTCCTTTGCCGCCTGGATGAGCTCCTCTTCGGCGGCGTTCTCATTGCCCCAGAGCAGGTTTTCCCGGATGGTGCCGGAGAACAGCACGTTGTTTTGCAGCACCATGCCGATGCGGCCCCGCAGATCGTCCAGGGGGTAGTCCCGCACGTCCAGCCCGTCCAGCAGCACCTTGCCCCTGTGTACGTCGTAAAAGCGGGGAATCAGATTCACCAAGGAGGACTTGCCCGTGCCGGTGCCTCCCACGATGGCCACAAACTCCCCGGGCTTGATGTCCAGGCTGATGTTTTTCAGCACGTCCTCCCCCGCCCCCTCGGTCTGGTAGCGGAAGGATACGTCCCGGAACTCCACCCGGCCCCTGGGGGCGGGCAGGCGGTCCGCCTTGCCGTCCGCGATGGCGCTCTGGGCGTCGATGACCTCGAAAACCCGGCGGGTGGAGGCCTGGGCCCGGGTGTACTGGAGGATGGCCATGCCCACGAACATGATGGACATCAGAATCTGCATGATGTACCCCAGCACGGTCTGGAGGTAGCCCACGTCCAGCTCCAGCCCCAGCACCATATTGCCGCCGAAGTACAGGGACAGCACGGTGGCGGCCGCCATGCAGATCATCATCAGCGGCTGCATGGCCACCATGCGGAGCACCGCCCGCAGGCCGGCCTCGGTGAAGCCGTTGTTGGCGTCGGTGAACTTCTCCCGCTCCCGGTTTTCCCGGACGTAGGACTTCACCACCCGCACGGCGACGAGATTTTCCTGCACCGTCTCGTTCAGGTGGTCCAGGGCCTTCTGCATCTTTTCAAACAGGGGCATGCACACCCGCATAAGGGCCAGCAGGCCCGCGGCCATGACAGGCAGGATCACCAGCACCACCAGGGCCAGCTTGGGGCTAATGGTCAGGGTGAGCACCACGCTGGCGATGAGCATGGTGGCCGCCCGGATGAGGATGCGCAGGCAGATCATGGCGGTGTTCTGGATATTGGTCACGTCGTTGGTCATCCGGGTGATGAGGGAGGAGGAGGAGAACCGGTCGATGTCCGCGAAGGAGAAAGAGGAGATTTTCTCAAACTCCGCCCGGCGCAGGTTGGCCCCCAGGCCCTGGGCGGCGGCGGTGGCGCACTTGGCGGCCAGCCCTCCGGCAATGGTGGCGATGACGGCCACCAGCACCATCAGCGCCCCGGCTCTCCAGATGGGGGCCATATCCTCTTTCATGATGCCCTCGTTGATGATCTGGGCCATGAGCAGGGGGATGGTGAGCTCACAGCCCGTCTCCAAAATCACCAGCAGGGGGGAGGCCGCAGCGTATTTCTCATAGCCTTTCAGATAAGACGCGATGCGTCTCAGCATGGGTCGCACTTCCTTTCGTCGGGAATCGGGGGCGGAGGGGGACAGATTCCGGCCTCCTGACTGCCGCCGATCCGATAGAGATTGTCCAGCATACGCTTGTGGAACCGGCTCACCTGCTCCCGCTCGGCGGGGGTGAAGCCCTGGAACATGGCGTCGTCCACCTGCCGGAAGGCCCGCAGTCCGGCCTCCAGCACATCCCGGCCCTGCTGGGTGATGGACACCCGGTTGCGCCGGGAGTCCTTTTCGTCGGTGTGCCGGACCACGTAGCCCTGGCGCTCCAGCACCTTCAGCGAGGCGGCCACCGTGGCCGGGGCGCTGTGGAGCAGGACGGCCAGCTCCTTCTGAGTGGGGGCCTGGTCCGGACCGCCGGGGTAGTGGGCCAGAGTCACCAGCAGCCGGGGGGAGCCCACGTTGGCCCCCAGGGCCGACAGGGCGGTCATGGTGGCGTTGTGCCGGGCGTGGAACAGCTGGTTGAGCAAAAACGCGGATTCGTCCATGGGAACACCTCCTTTTTTCGTTCGTGGGCGAATCATTAGCGTGCGTATTATTTTACTCCGTCCCCGGGAAATGTCAAGTGGGGCGCTGTGAAAAAATTGTGAATTCTGGGGAAAGTGGGGTGTGCCGCCCAAAAAATCCCTTGCGCCGGGCGGATTTTTGCCGTATAGTTAAAAGCAAAGCGGCGGGCGGTCCCCCTCTGGTGGGGGCGCTGGCGGCTTCGGATGTGAGAAATGGGGTGTCCGCATGGAAGAGTTCACCTTTTATCAGCGCATGAGCCGGGGCCGGCGGCCGGAGGGAGCGGGCCCGGAGGGAAGCGAATACTGCATATTTTACGGCCCCATTCAGAAGCCGGTGAGCCGCTCCCGCATGTTCGGGGATGAGGAGAGCGTCACCCTGGAGCTGGCCTACGGCGGCGAGGACATGAGGGGAGAGCTGCGCCTGCGGCAGTCCGGCAGCAACCTGCTGATTGAGGAGTCCTCCCAGGGGCTGTTTCGGGCCTTTCTGGAGGGGAAGAGCGTCAAATACATCGGCCAGGCGCTGATGTACGCCCTCCGGTTCTGCATCGCCGACCTGTCCGCCCTGGTGGAGCGGGGGGTGGAGGACATGAAGCGGCTGGAGGACACCCTGGACCGGAACATCGACAACAGCGGCACCTATCAGATTCTGGACTTCCGCCGGAAGTACACCCTGTACGGGGACCAGATCATCGCGCTCAAGGAGATCATCGCCCGCATTGACAAGGGATATTTCCCCATGCAGATGCAGAACAGCTATGTGCTCCAGGGGCAGGTGGCGCTGGAGTTCCAGTTCCTGGAGGAGCGGTATGAGCTCATCAAGAACACGGTCATCAAGGATCTGGATACCTATACCTCCATTGTCAACAACAACATCAACCGCAACGCCCGGCTGCTGAGCATGGTGTCCCTGGGGGCGGTGGCGCTGAACTTCATGATCGGGAGCCTGCTGGCGGTGAACCCGGTGATCGGCATTGTGGGGGGCGTGGTCATCGGCGGGGTCACGGTGGGGGCGGCGGCGTCCTACCGGGCGGGGGGTATCCGCAACGTGATCCGGCTGGACAAGAAGCGGGAGCGGCCCTCGCTGCGCGCCCGGGAGGTCCAGGAGCTGGCGGAGGCGGCCCCGGCCAAGGAGAAGCAGGGGGAAAACAAAGAAGACGAGGAGCGCGCGGCGCGGCCCTGAGGGGGCCGCGCCGCAGATGTTTTCCGCGACAAAGGGGTCCTGCGCCGTTATTTTTTGCCCCCGCCGGAGGGACAATCCTCGGCGTATGTCAAAATACACCCGGCCGACTGCAAAAAAATCATTGCATGTGGGTGTTTTTTTGCTATAATAAATTCGTACATATTTACCAAAAACAGGCGGCGCGTCGGGGCCCGGCCTGTGCGGAAGGGGCGGACAGCCATGGGAGAGTCCAGAAAAATATCGGATCAGATCAGCATTGAGCTCCTCCAGTCCATCCAGGACAACTGCTCCAAGGCCATGGGGCTGGCGTTCGTCACGGTGGACTACAAGGGCAGGCCCGTGACCAAATACAGCGGCTTCACCCCCCACTGCAAGCTGGGCCGGGAGCTTCAGGGCTTTTCCGAGATGTGCGAGCAGTGCGACGCCCACGGGGGCCTCCACTCCGCCATCACGGGCCAGCCCTACATCTACCGCTGCCACGCGGACCTGGTGGACTTCGCCGTGCCGCTGATTCTGGACGACAGCTACATCGGCTCGGTGATGGGGGGGCAGGTGCGCCTGGCCGACGCCGAGGAGCGGGAGCTGGAGCACATCATTCCCCAGGGCAACTGGCGCAGGAGCGAGGCCATGGAGGCGGCCTACGGGCAGGTGAAGGAGCTCACCTACGACAAGCTGCTGGCCTCGGTGAAGGTGGTGCGGGACATGATCCTGTACGCCATCCAGGATTACCGGGGGCAGAGGGCCCGGCTGCCCCTCCCGGAGGGGCAGGGACCGGCGGAGGAACAGGCGGCCCGGTCGGAACAGGAGCGGAACGTCCGCCGCCAGGAGCGCGCCGCCCTGTGGCAGCACGAGGGGCCGGACCAGTTCTTCTTTGTGATGAACCTCATCACCCAGCTGGCCTATCAGGAGGGCGCGGACCGCACCGGGGCGGTGGCTTTGGACTTTTCGGATATCATCCGCTACACCAGCGACTCGGAGCGCAAGCTGTCCACCCTGCGGGAAGAGCTGAACTACGCCGAGGCCTTCCTGCGCATCCAGAAGGCCTGGTGGGGGGAGACGCTGAACTACTCCGTCTCGGTGCCCAAGCAGTACTGGGGCATCAGCTGTCCCTTCCTGATCTTCCGGCCCATTGTGGACGTGGTGCTCCAGTCCTTCACCAGTGAGGAGGAGCAGCGGCGCATCGGCATCTTCGCCGAGGAGAACGGAAAGGACCTGCTGGTCAGCGTGCTGGCCAACAGCGAGAACACCACGCCGGAGGAGATGGAAAACCGGGCGGACGAGTACCTGGCCCGGGAGAACAACTCCCTGCGGGACCTGAACCGGAGTTTAAAGCGGGTGATGGGCAAGCGGTGCGATCTGTCCATTTGCCGCAGGAACGACGGACAGACCGGTTACGCCATCCGGCTGAAGCTGCCGCTGAAATGGCGGTAGAGAGAGCCCGAAGGAGAATTGCCGCCATACATTGAGAGGAGGTATGGGAGCGATGAGCCGTGTGCTTATCCTGAATGAGAACCCGCTGGAGCGGGAGAATATGCGGGAGATCCTGTCCAAGGGGCTCCCGAAGCCGGAGGTGGCGGCGGCCTCCTCCACCAGGCAGGCGCTGGAGCTGCTGGGGGAGGGGGGGACGGCGCTGTTTATCGTGGACGTGCCCTGGTTCGACCTGGAGTACTGCGACATGATCGCCTCCGCCAAGGAGCTGGCCCCCGACGTGCCCATTCTGGTCACATCCACGGGAAAGCGGGGGGACGTGGTGGCCAACGTGTGGCGGCTGGGGGTGCAGGACTATCTGCTCAAGCCCTACCGGCCCACGTGGCTGGTGGCCGCCGCCGAGGTGATGATGCAGTGGAACGCCAAGCCCGCGGTCGAGTGGGAGAAGGAGCACCGGGAGCGCTTTCTCAAGCAGGCGGGGGAATACATGCAGGCCTTCCGCTATAAAAAATGCATCAACACCACAAAAGATTACCTTGATTCTCTGTACAAAGAAACGGATGATATAGATGTGATCCGTCTCAGCGTGGTGTCCTTCGCCGAGGGGCTCTCCCGGCTGGGGAGCGCCCTGGGCGCTTCCGCCCAGCTGAAGCTGTCGCCGGTGCTGGAGCGGTTCCGCCTCCGCTTCGACCAGCAGGGCCGCAAGCACGACGTGTTCCTGGTGCTGGAGAAGATGTGGGGCATCATCTTCGACGCCATCGACGAGGACCGGTGCTACGCGGTCAGCGACGAGCAGCGGGTGCTCAACTACGTGGACCGCAACGTGAAGGAGGGCATCGGCCTGGACGAGGCGGCGGAGTACGCCAACATGAGCTCCAGCTATTTCAGCAAGTTTTTCAAGCGGATCACCGGCACGAACTTTATCACCTACATGATGGACGGCAAGATCAGCGCCGCCAAGGACATGCTCACCGACACGGACATGCCGGTCATCAACATCGCCTACGAGCTGTCCTACAGCGAGACCAACTATTTCGGCAAGGCCTTTAAAAAGAAGGTGGGGCTCACCCCCACCGAGTACCGGGAGCAGCACCAACACATACGGGGCCCGGCGCTGGCGGAGGGAGCGGCCTCCCGCTAGGCCCGCCCCCTGGGCATGGAGGTAGTTATGCAGGAATTCAGCTTCAGTACCAGAGTATACTTTGGGGAGGGCGCCCTGGAGCGCCTGCGCAAGGTGGAGGACAAGCGGGTGCTCATCGTCACCGACCGCTTCATGAACCAGCTGAGGGTGCCCGAGCGGGTGGCATCCTTCCTCACCAACTGCACCGTCAGCGTCTTCGACGGCGTGGTGCCCGATCCCCCCATCGAGGTAGTCACCGCCGGGGTGGAGGCCTTCCGGGACTGCGGGGCTCAGGCGGTCGTCGCCGTGGGCGGCGGCTCCACCATCGACGCGGCCAAGGCCATCCGGGCCATCGCCAAGCAGGCGCTGGACGTGGACACCGACAAGATGGAGTGCTTCGCCGTCCCCACCACCAGCGGCACCGGCTCCGAGGTGACGGACTACGCCGTCATCACCGACCGGGCCAAGGGCATCAAGTACCCCCTGGCCAGCCAGGCCCTGCGGCCCATGGTGGCCATTCTGGACCCGGAGCTCACCGTGTCCGCGCCCCCCTCCGTCACCGCCGACGCGGGGATGGACGTGCTCACCCACGCCCTGGAGGCCTACGTGTCCACCGGCTACAACGACTTCTCCGACGCCATGTGCGAGAAGGCGGTGTCCCTGGTGTTCCGCTTCCTGCCCCTGGCGGTGGCCGACGGGAACGACCTGCTGGCCCGGGAGAAGATGCACAACGCCTCCTGCATGGCGGGGCTGGCCTTCAACTCCGCCGGCCTGGGGCTGAACCACGGCATGGCCCACGCCATCGGCGGCAAGCTCCACATCGCCCACGGGCGGATCAATGCTATTCTGCTGCCTAAGATTCTGGCCTACAACGCCGATTTGTCCACCGTCCACAAGGGCGAGTACTGCGTGGCGGCGAGAAAATACCAGCGCATGGCCAAGGTGCTGGACCTGCCCGCCCCCAACGTGCGCCTGGGCGTCACCAACCTCATCCACGAGGTGGAGAGGCTCAGCCGGAAAATCGGCATCCCCGCCACCCTGAAGGCCCAGGGGGCGGACCTGAACCGCGTGAAGGAGCTGAAGGAGGAGCTGGTGGCCGCCGCTCTGGCCGACGCCACCACCGCCACCAATCCCCACCCGGTGGAGGCGGCCCACGTGGAGAGACTGCTGGCCCAGATCATGGGATGAAGTGGATTGAGTTCCCAAAGAAAAGACAGGAAAAGACAAAAACTGAGAACTTTTGGATGAAAACCCCGCCTTGAGGCAGAGCGCCCCAGGGCGAGGTTTTCGCTGTATTTGGTCAAAATATTAGCGGAAACGCAGAAAAAATCCAGGTGTGCAAAAAATTAGTTTAGGGAGAATGGACAAAAAATAACCCGCTGGGGGCAAGAAAATATTGTCCGCCCTTCTGTATAATGTAACATGGTAGGTCCGCGTACACCGCACGCTGCCTGGAAGAGCAGATGCGCCGTGGGCCATGAAAAAATCGAAGGAGGCAGCAATTATGCAGAAGGAAGCTCTGGGCATGGTCGAGACGAAGGGCCTGGTTGGCGCCATCGAGGCCGCCGACGCTATGGTGAAGTCCGCGAACGTGGCTCTGGTGGGGTACGAGAAGATCGGCTCCGGCCTGGTCACTGTGATGGTGCGCGGCGACGTGGGCGCGGTCAAGGCGTCCGTGGACGCCGGCTCCGTGGCCGCCGAAAAGGTGGGCGAGGTCGTCTCCGTCCATGTCATCCCCCGCCCCCACACCGACGTGGAGAAGATCCTGCCCCACATGGAGTAATCCAAGTAATCCAACTGATTCAAATTGTCCGTATTCCCCGCAGTACAGCCGCAATTTTAACAAATAACTTCTAAAATGGAGGTAACACACATGGATGAATTGGTCAGCAAGGTCATGGACGAGGTCATGAAGAAGATCGGCACCTCCGCCCCCGCCGAGGAGTGCGCCTGCGCCGCCGCGCCCCAGTGCAATCTGACTGAGTTTGTCGGCACCGCCATCGGCCACACCATCGGCCTGGTCATCGCCAACCTGGATCACCAGATCCATGAGGCCCTGAAGATCGACCCCAAGTACCGCGCCATCGGCATCATCTCCGACCGCACCGGCGCCGGCCCCCAGATCTTCGCCGCCGACGAGGCCGTGAAGGCCACCAACACCGAGTGCCTCATGGTGGAGTGCCCCCGCGATACCGAGGGCGGCGGCGGCCACGGCTGCCTGATCGTCTTCGGCGCTGAGGACGTTTCCGACGCCCGCCGGGCCGTGGAAGTGGCCCTGCGCGAGACCGAGGTCCACTTCGGCGACGTGTACGGCAGCAGCGCCGGCCACCTGGAGTTCCAGTACACCGCCCGCGCCAGCTTCGTGCTGAACAAGGTCTGGAACGCCCCTCTGGGCAAGGCTATGGGCATCATCTCCTGCGCTCCCGCCGGCATCGGCATCCTGTGCGCGGACGCCGCGGTGAAGGCGGCCAACGTTGAGGTGCTGAGCGTGGCGACCCCCGGCAACGGCGGCACCAGCTACTCCAACGAGGTCAACACCTTCTTCTATGGCGACTCCGGCGCCGTGAAGCAGGCCATCATCGCCGCCCGCGATGTGGGCATGCAGGCCCTGAGGACGCTGGAGCCCAGCGAGGTGCTGAAGTCCTCCACCACCCCCTACATCATTTAATATAAGCCGGGAAGGAGCATAAGCTATGAAATCTAAGCGTTTTGAAGCTCTGGCAGCCCGCCCGGTCAACCAGGACGGGTATGTGCAGGAGTGGCCTGAGGTCGGCTTGATCGCCATGAATAGCCCCTTCGACCCCAAGCCCAGCATCAAGATTGAGAACGGCCGCGTGGTGGAGATGGACGGCAAGAGCCGGGCCGACTTCGACATGCTGGACACCTTCATCGCCGACCACGCCATCCGGCTGGGCAACGCGGAGAAGGCCATGGCCATCGACTCTCTGGAGATCGCCCGCAAGATCGTCGACATCAACGTGTCCCGGGACGAGATCCTGGACATCACCCTGTCCGTCACCCCCGCCAAGCTGACTGAGATCGTGGGCAAGCTCACCATCGTGGAGATCATGATGGGCATGACCAAGATGCGCGCCCGCCTGATGCCGGCCAACCAGTGCCACGTCACCAACGTGAAGGACAACCCCGTCCAGATCGCCGCCGACGCCGCCGAGGCCGCCGTCCGCGGCTTCGCCGAGATGGAGACCACCGTGGGCATCGCCCGCTACGCCCCCTTCAACGCCATGGCCCTGTTCGTGGGCGCCCAGGCCGGCCGTCCCGGCATCATGACCCAGTGCGCCCTGGAAGAGGCCACTGAGCTCCAGCTGGGTATGCGGGGCTTCACCACCTACGCCGAGACCATCTCCGTGTACGGCACCGAGCCCGTGTTCATGGACGGCGACGACACCCCCTACTCCAAGGCGTTCCTGGCCAGTTGCTACGCCAGCCGCGGCCTGAAGATGCGCTTCACCTCTGGCACCGGTTCCGAGGTCCAGATGGGCTACGCCGAGGGCAAGTCCATGCTGTACCTGGAGGCCCGCTGCCTGGCCGTCACCAAGGGCGCCGGTGTGCAGGGCACCCAGAACGGCTCCGTGTCCTGCGTGGGCGTTCCCGCCGGCGTGCCCGGCGGCATCCGCGCCATCGCCGCTGAGAACCTGATCGCCATGCTGCTGGATCTGGAGTCCACCACCTCCAACGACCAGACCTTCACCCACTCCGACCTGCGCCGGGTGGCCCGCAGCGTGCCCCAGCTGTTCTCCGGCACCGACTACATCTGCTCCGGCTACTCCGCCACCCCCAACTACGACAACATGTTCGCGGGCTCCAACTGGGACGCCGACGACTACGACGACTGGAACATCATCCAGCGCGACATGCGCATTGACGGCGGTCTGCAGCCCGTCAAGGAGGACGACGTCATCAAGGCCCGCAACAAGGCCGCCCGGGCCCTCCAGGGAATGTTCCGCGAGCTGGGCCTGCCCCCCATCACCGACGAGGAAGTGGAGGCCGCCACTTACGCCCGGGGCTCCGAGGATATGCCCAACCGGAACGTCAACGAGGACCTGAAGGCCATCGAGGCCATGATGGCCCGCAAAGTCACCGGCGTGGACTTCGTCAAGGCGCTGGACAAGGCCGGCTTCCCCGACGTGGCCCAGAACATCTACAACATGCTCCGCCAGAAGGTGGCCGGCGACTACCTGCACACCGCCTCCATCTTCGACAAGGACTTCCATGTCTACTCCGGCGTGAACGCCCCCAACGACTACCACGGTCCCATGACCGGCTATCAGCTCAGCGAGGAGCGCTGGGAGCAGATCAAGAACATCCCCAACGCCATCCGGCCGGAAGACATCTAATCAGAGGGAGGGTCGAATTATGAATTTTGACGAAAATATGCTTCGCAGTGTCATCGAAGAAGTGCTTAAGGAGATGGGCGCAGCCTCGACCGCTCCCGCTGCGGCCCCCAAGGCCGCCGCTCCGTCCGCCAGCACCCTGTCCGCCGGGGAGATGACTTTGGCCGACTCCGGCGAGGCCGCCAAGGGCGTGGCCCCCGACGAGGTGGTCATCGGCCTGGCTCCCGCCTTCGGCGTGTACCAGAACGAGACCATTATCCACCAGCCCCACAGCAAGGTGCTGCGCGAGATCATCGCCGGCATCGAGGAGGAGGGCATGAAGTGGCGCATCATCCGGGTGTTCCGCACCTCCGACGTGTCCTTCGTCGCCCATGACGCCGCCGAGTACTCCGGCTCCGGCATCGGCATCGGCATCCAGTCCAAGGGAACCACGGTCATTCATCAGAAGGACCTGCCCCCCCTGAGCAACCTGGAGCTGTTCTCTCAGGCGCCGCTGATCGAGATGGACACCTTCCGTCAGATCGGCAAGAACGCCGCCAAGTACGCCAAGGGCGAGGCTCCCACTCCCGTCACCGTGCGCAACGACCAGATGGCCCGTCCCACCTATCAGGCCATCGCGGCGCTGCTCCACATCAAGGAGACCGAGCACTGCGACCGGAACAAGAAGCCCCAGGCCGTCACCGTTTCGTTTAAGTAAAGGGAGGCAGGAATATGGATCAGGAAGCTTTAATGAGACAGATCGTGGAGCAGGTCATGAGCGCCATGAATAAAGGCGTTTCCGCTCCCTCTACCCCCGCGGGCGGCAAGATGACCGCCGCCAACTACCCCCTGGCCGAGAAGGAGGCCGCCAAGATCAAGACCCCCACCGGCAAGGCCTTCAGCAGCCTGAGCTATGACAAGGTGATCTCCGGCGAGCTGACCTCTGACGACATGCGCATCGCCCCCGAGACCCTGGAGTACCAGGCTCAGGTGGCCGAGTCCGTCAACCGCGAGGCCTTCGCGGGCAACCTGCGCCGGGCCGCCGAGCTCATCGCCGTGCCCGACGAGCGCCTGCTGGAGATCTACAACGCCCTGCGCCCCTACCGCTCCACCAAGCAGGAGCTGCTGGACATCGCCAACGAGCTGGACGGCAAGTACGGCGCCAAGACCGCCGCCGGTCTGGTGCGCGAGGCCGCCGAGGTCTATGAGAAGCGTGACCGTCTGAAGAAGTTCTAATTCAAACCCAAGAGTCAGGAGGCCCCGCTATGAAGATCGTTGCAGGCATCGACATCGGCAACGCCACAACAGAGACCGCTCTGGCCCGGCTGGACGGTGACAGGCTGGAATTCCTGGCCAGCGGTACGGTGCCCACCACGGGGATCAAGGGGACCCGGCAGAACATCAACGGCATCTTCCACTCCCTGACCGACGCCCTGGAAAAGGCGGGGCTGGAGGTGAAGGATCTCTCCGCGGTGCGCCTCAACGAGGCGGCCCCGGTCATCGGCGACGTGGCCATGGAGACCATCACCGAAACCATCATCACGGAATCCACCATGATCGGCCACAATCCCTCCACCCCCGGCGGCATGGGCGTCGGGGTGGGGGAGACCGTGCTAGTGACCGACCTGGAGGAGGCGCCCGGCGGCAAGGACTACATCGCCGTGGTGCCCTCCAGCGTGGACTTTGAGGAGGCGGCCCGGCTCATCAACCAGGGCTCCTCGGGCACCCGGCAGGTCACCGCCGCCATCGTGCAGCGGGACGACGGCGTGCTCATCCACAACCGCCTGCACCGGAAGATCCCCATCGTGGACGAGGTGGCCCTGGTGGACAAGGTCCCCCTGGGCATGCGCTCGGCGGTGGAGGTGGCCGGCGTGGGCGGCGTGGTGGAGGTGCTCTCCAACCCCTACGGCATCGCCACCCTGTTCGGGCTGTCCTCGGAGGAGACCCGTCAGGTGGTGCCCATCGCCCGGGCCCTCATCGGCAACCGCTCCGCGGTGGTCATCAAGACCCCCAGCGGCGACGTGAAGGAGCGCAAAATCCCCGCGGGCGTCATTGAGTTCCAGGGGAAAAACCGCACCGTGAAGGTGGACGTGGACGCCGGGGCCGAAAAGATCATGAAGGCCGTGGAATCCGTGCCCGACCTGGAGGACGTCCGGGGCGAGCCGGGCACCAACGCCGGCGGCATGCTGGAGAAGGTGCGTCAGGTGATGGCGAACCTCACCAACCAGCACCCCCGGGATATCCATATCCAGGATCTGCTGGCCGCCGACACATTTACCCCGCAGAAGGTCCAGGGCGGTCTGGCCAACGAGTTCTCTCAGGAGAACGCCGTGGGCATCGCCGCCATGGTCAAGGCGGACCGCCTCCAGATGGAGGCCATCGCCAAGGAGTTCGGCGAACAGATCGGCGTGCCCGTGAAGGTGGGCGGCGTGGAGGCCGACATGGCCATCCGGGGCGCCCTCACCACCCCCGGCACCAACAAGCCCCTGGCCATTTTGGACATGGGGGCGGGCTCCACCGACGCGTCCATCATCAACCCGGCGGGTGAGATCCATTCCATCCACCTGGCGGGGGCGGGCAACATGGTGACTCTGCTCATCCAGTCCGAGATGGGCCTGGACAATTTCGACACTGCCGAGGATATCAAAAAATATCCCCTGGCCAAGGTGGAGAGCTTCTTCCACGTCCGCCATGAGAACGGCACCGTGGAATTTTTTGAAAAACCCCTGGACCCCAACACCTTTGCCAAGGTGGTTATCCTGAAGGAGGGGAAGATGATCCCCCTGGAGGGCGACTGGTCCATGGAGCGCATCCGCATGATCCGGCAGCAGGCCAAGCAGAAGGTGTTTGTCACCAACGCCCTGCGGGCCCTCACCCGGGTCAGCCCCACCGGAAACGTCCGGGACATCCAGTTCGTGGTGCTGGTGGGCGGCTCCGCCCTGGACTTTGAGATTCCCCAGATGGTCACTGACGCCCTGTCCCAGTACAAGGTGGTGGCCGGGCGGGGCAACATCCGGGGCAGCGAGGGGCCGCGCAACGCCGTGGCCACTGGTCTGGTGCTCTCCCTGAAGGAAGGGGGGGCGTGACTTGCCCGTCATTGAGATGACAAAGCCCACCGTCCACGTTCTGGGCAGCGCCGACGCGTCCGAGGGGACGTTGCGGGAGCTGTTCTACGGGCTGGAGGAGGAGGGCATTCCCTGGGAATACGCCGCCAAGCCCGGGGCGGACGCGCTGAGCATGGCCTGGGAGGCCGCTCAGGCGTCCCGCCTGGAGGTGGGGTTGGGCGTGGACCGGCAGCATGTGGTTCTGCACTTCTCCAAGCTGGAGCGGGACCAGCCGCTGTACCGCACGTTCGCCCGCCAGCTGGGGCAGGTGCGCGTCCTGGGGGCCAACGCGGCTAGGCTGGTGAAAAAATTGCCGCTGAAACCTCTGGACTAGGAGGTACACGTATGCAGAAAAGTTTAGGACTCATCGAGACCCAGGGGCTGCTCGGCGGCATCACCGCCGCCGACGCCGCGGTGAAGTCGGCCAATGTGGAGCTGATCGGCTATGAGCTGACCAAGGGCGGCGGCTGGACCACCGTGAAGATTCAAGGCGACGTAGGGGCGGTGAAGGCCGCCGTGGACGCCGCCAAGATCGCCGCGGGCAAGGTGTGCCGGGTGGTGAGCACGAAGGTGATCGCCCGCCCGGCCCGGGCGCTGGATTCGCTGGTCTGGACGGACGACACGGTGGGCCATGAGCCGCCGGAGCCCCCCGTTCCCCCGGAGCCCGCCCCGAGCCCCGATGAGCCGGAGGAAGACGCCGCCCCGCCTGTAGAGGAGGCGCCCGCGCCGGAAGCGCCCGCCGGGGAACCGGCTGAGGCGGAAACGCCTGCTGAGGAGGCCCTGGCCGGACCGGAGACCCCCGCGGAGACGGAGTCCGATCCTTTGGAGGAGGCCCCGGCCGGACCGGAGACCCCCTCGGAGGAGGAACCGGCTGAGGGGGAGCCCTCTGCGGAGTCCGGGCCGGAAGAGCCCGTGGAGGAGGCCCCGGCTACGCCGGAGGTCCCCGCCGGGGAGCCCGAGGCGGACAGGGCGCCCGCGCCCGTCAAGCCCAGGCAGCAGGCAAAAAAGGGCCCCGCCAAGCGGGGTCAGGGCGGCAAGCGAAAACAATGAGCATGATCGTGACACGATCATTAGGAGGTAACTATGAGTAAAGGTGAAGCACTCGGTATGGTTGAGACCCGCGGCCTGGTGGGCGCGATTGAGGCCGCCGACGCCATGACCAAGTCCGCCAACGTCTCCCTCATCGGCTATGAGAAGATTGGCTCCGGCCTGGTCACTGTCATGGTCCGGGGCGATGTGGGCGCGGTCAAGGCGTCTGTGGACGCGGGGTCCGTGGCCGCTGAGAAGGTGGGCGAGGTGGTCTCCGTCCATGTGATTCCCAGGCCCCACACCGATGTGGAGAAAATCCTGCCCAAAGACCTGGGCTAAGGTGGTATGAACCGTGGAGAAACAGACCTATGAGATGTTCGTAAAACTGGTCACGCGGCTGGTCATCGAGGAGCTGGAGAAATTCCAGCGCTCGGTGCCCATCGGCGTGTCCAACCGGCACATCCATTTGGACCGGAAGGATATGGACATCCTGTTTGGTCAGGACAGCGAGCTGACCTTTAAAAAGGAGCTGGGCCAGCCGGGCCAGTATGCTTGCGAAGAAACCGTCACCCTCCATGGACCCAAGGGGGAGCTGGGCCGCGTGCGCGTGCTCGGCCCCCTGCGGAGCGAGTCCCAGGTGGAGATTTCCGTTACCGACGGGTTTGCCCTGGGGGTAAAGCCTCCCATCCGGGAGTCCGGCAAGCTGGAGGGCACCCCCGGCGTCACCATCATCGGCCCCAAGGGGACCATTGAAAAGGACACCGGAACCATCGCCGCCCTGCGCCATATCCACCTGACCCCCGAGGACGCCCAGCGCATGGGCGTGCGGGATAAGCAGATGGTGAAGGTGGAGATCCGCGGCCTGCGGGGGGGCATCTTCCACAACGTGCTCATCCGGGTGTCGGAGCAGTTCGCGCCCGAGATGCACATCGACGTGGACGAGGCCAACGCCTTCGGCGTGAAGAACGGGGACCGGGCCTACATCATTGTGGACTGAAGCGGATCTTTTGAGGGTGGAGAAAACGGATATGAACCATGACATGGGGGCGTGTAACGACATCCTGCTGGAGTTTGAGCGCCTCATTGAAGAACATCGAAACAACCCCTGGACGGGACCTTTGCGCACCGGCGTGGACCTGGGCACCGCCAACATCGTGCTTGCTGTGGTGGACGGGGAGAACCGGCCGGTGGCCGGCATCACCTATCCCTCCACCGTGGTGCGGGACGGGGTGGTGGTGGACTATATGGGCGCGGTGCGCACCGTCACCCGGCTGAAGGCCGAGCTGGAGGACCAGCTGGGTGTGGAGCTGGACGCGGGGGGCTGCGCCATCCCGCCGGGCATCGTGTCGGGAAGCGTCAAGGCCATCGGCAACGTGGTGGAGGCGGCGGGATTCCGCCTCACCAGCACCGTGGATGAGCCCACGGCGGCGGCCTCTGTGCTGGGTATCATGGACGGGGCAGTGGTTGACGTGGGCGGAGGCACTACGGGCATCAGCATCCTGAAGGACGGGAAGGTCATCTTTGTGGATGACGAGCCCACCGGGGGCACCCATATGACCCTGGTGCTGGCCGGCTTTCACGGGTGCGATACCCGCGAGGCTGAGCTGATGAAGCGCGACCCGGCTCAGGAGCACAGCGTGTTCCCGGTGATCAAGCCGGTGGTGGAGAAGATGGCCGCCATCGTCAAGCGCTGCCTGGCGAAATACCCGGTGGACACGGTCTATGTGGTGGGCGGCGCCTGCTGCTTCGCCGAGTTTGAGACCGTGTTCCAAAAATATCTGGAAGTACCCGTGGTGAAGCCGGCGGCTCCCCTGTTGGTGACGCCGCTGGGCATCGCCATGAACTGCACCAATTAAGGCAGGTGAGGACCATTGACAGAACAGGAACGGCATGACCTGGCCATGAATCTGCTGGCGGACGAGCTGGCGGAGCGGGTGGTCCGAAAACTGATTGACCGGCAGAAGCGGGCGTTGGTGATTGTCACCGGCGCGGCCATCGGGGTGCCTAAGGCGCTGGAGCAGCTGAAGGAGCTGCGGGACGAGGGCTTTACCTATCACGTGCTCATGACCCGCAGCGCCATGTACGTGACGGGGGAGGAGGCCGTGCGGGCCGCCCTGGACCCGGAGGAGCTGTGGGTAGAAAACCCCGACGGCTTCCCCGAGCAGGTGGCCGGGCGGTTCGACACCATTCTGGTGCCCGCCCTGACGGTGCGCACGGCGGCCTATCTGGCCAACTGCATCCCGGAGACCCCCGCCGCCACCATGATTTTCAACGGCCTGATAAAGGGAAAGAACGTGGTGGTGGCCGTGGACGGCGCCTGCCCGGACAATCCCATGCGGGCCAAGCTGGGCTATCACATGACCCCCGGCCTGCGGGACGCCCTCCATGGGAACCTGGAAAAGCTCCAGACCTATGGGGCGAAGCTGACCGCCGCGGAGGGAATGGCCAGGGCCGTGCGGAAGGCGATCACCAGCTTCCTCCCCGCCCAGCCCGCCGCCCCCGCCGTCCGGGCCGAACAGCCCGCGGCTCAGGCGGGCGGCGTGATCCGGCCCGCCCTGACGGGGAAGATTCTGGGCGTGAAGGCCGTCAATACCGCCCCCCGGGGCTCGGTGATCGCCGTGCCGCGCGGCACCATCGTCACCGCCCTGGCCTCGGACGAGGCCCGCATGCGGGGCGTGACCATTCAAATCGAATCGTGAGAAAGGTGGAGCGAAATGTATTTAGGCAGAGTGATCGGCACTGTGGTCTCCACCAGTAAGAACAAGGACCTCGTGGGCATGAAGCTGCTCATTGTGGAGAAGCTCACCGAGCGCCTGGAGCGGGAGGGCTCCACCGAGATCGCGGTGGACTCCGTGGGCGCGGGCACCGGCGAGATCGTCATCGTCAGCCAGGGCAGCTCCGCCCGGTATGTGTTCCAAAACGCCTCGGCCCCCATTGACAAGGCCATCGTGGGCATTGTGGACACGGTGGAGGTGGGCTGATGGCGAATCTCTATACCAGAGGCGGCGACAAAGGCCAGACCAGCCTGGTGGGCGGCGGCCGGGTGAGCAAGTCCGACCCCCGGGTGGACTGCTACGGCACTGTGGACGAGGCAAACTCCATGCTGGGCTTGGCCTATGCCCAGACAGACAACGAATATATCCGCGCCACGGTCCGCAAGATCCAAGGGCGGCTGTTCGCTGTGGGCGCGGAATTGGCCAGCGACTCCCCGGAGACCGCCGCGGCCCTGAAGGGAAACATCTCGGAGGAGGACGTGGCGTTTCTGGAAAACGTGGTGGATACCTGCACCCTGACCACCGGCAAACAGACCCACTTTGTCATCCCCGGCGTGGACCCCGCCTCGGCGGCCCTCCACGTGGCCCGGACCATTGTCCGGCGGGCGGAGCGGCGGATGGTGGAGCTGCCCGTGCGGGAGGTGCTGACGCGCTACATCAACCGCCTGTCCGACGCCGTCTACGCCATGGCCCGGCTTCAGGAGGACATGACCATGATGCGGGAAAAGGTGACGGATATGGTGAAGGAGGCCATGGCCCAGCAGACACAGGCCGGCTTTCCTCCCATGAGTCTGGATATCCTCCGCCGCATGGCGGACCGGGCGGTGGAAAAGGCCCAGGAGCTGGGCGTTCCGGTGGTGTTTTCCGCCGTGGACGCGGGGGGCAACCTGATGCTGCTCCAGCGGATGGAGGGGGCCCTGGTGGGGAGCGTGGAGGTGTCGGCGGGCAAGGCATACACCGCCTACGCCTTCCAGATGCCCACCCACGAGCTGGGCGCGGCCTCCCGGCCGGACGGCCCCCTGTACGGGATCGAAAACGCGAACCCCGGCAAGATTGTTCTCTTCGGCGGCGGGTTCCCCTACGTCGTGGACGGCAAGGTGGCCGGGGGGATCGGCGTGTCCGGGGGCACGGTGGAGCAGGACATGGAGATCGCGCGTTACGCAATGTCAATTTGAGGAGGAACCGCAATGAACATTGATGAACAAGTGGTGGCCAACATCGTTCAGCAGGTGCTCAGCCGCGTGGACCTGGGGAGCCCCGAGCCCTGTGCCTGCGCCGCTGGCGGTGATTGGGGCGTGTTCGAGAGCATGAACGACGCCGTGGAGGCCGCCGCTGAGGCCCAGAGGAAGTATCTGAACTGCTCCATGCACGACCGGGCCAAGTACGTCCAGGCCATCCGGGACGTGGTGCTGGAGGAGGAGAATCTGGACTATATCTCCCGCCTGGCCGTGGAGGAGACCGGCATGGGCGGCTATGAGTACAAGCTGGTGAAGAACCGGCTGGCCGCCACCAAGTCCCCCGGCATCGAGGACCTGACCACCGACGCCATGAGCGGCGACGACGGCCTGACGCTGGTGGAGTACTCCCCCTTCGGGGTCATCGGGGCCATCACCCCCACCACCAACCCCACCGAGACCGTCATCTGCAACTCCATCGGTATGCTGGCGGCGGGCAACTCCGTGGTATTCAGTCCCCATCCCCGGGCCAAGATGGTATCCCTGCACCTGATTCAGCTCATCAACCGGGCCCTGGCCCGGGCGGGCGCCCCCGCCAACCTGGTGGTCACGGTGTCCGAGCCCTCCATTGAGAACACCAACGCCATGATGAACCATCCCAAGGTCCGCATGCTGGTGGCCACCGGCGGTCCGGGCATTGTCAAGACGGTGCTGTCCAGCGGCAAGAAGGCCATCGGCGCGGGCGCGGGCAACCCCCCCGTGGTGGTGGACGAGACCGCCAACATCGAGAAGGCCGCTCAGGACATCGTGGACGGGTGCAGCTTTGACAACAACCTGCCCTGCATCGCGGAGAAGGAAGTCATCGCCGTGGACTCCATTGCCGACTACCTCATGTTCAACATGAAGAAGTCCGGCGCCTATGAGGTGAAGGACCCCGCCCTCATCGACAAGCTGGTGAAGCTGGTGGTCAAGGAGGACGGCAAGCATCCCGTCACCGATTACGTGGGCAAGAGCGCCAAGTATATCCTGGAACAGGTGGGCGTCAGCGTGGGCAGCGAGGTGAAGGTCATCATGATGGAGACCACCGAGGACCATCCCTTCGTGCAGGTGGAGCTGATGATGCCCATCCTGCCCATCGTGCGGGTGCCCGACGTGGACGCCGCCATCGACATGGCCATCCGGGTGGAGCACGGCAACCGCCACACCGCCATGATGCACTCCCGGAACGTGGACAAGCTGACCAAGATGGCCAAGCTGATCCAGACCACCATCTTCGTGAAGAACGGCCCCTCCTACGCCGGGATCGGCGTGGGCGGCGAGGGCTGCACCACGTTCACCATCGCCGGGCCCACCGGAGAGGGGCTGACCACAGCGAAGTCCTTCGCCCGGCGGCGCAGATGCGTGCTGGTCGGGGGCCTGGATGTCCGTTGACCGGAAGGGGTGCGCATATGTCTGAAAATCTGATCGCCAAGGTCCAGAGCGCGGGCGTGGTGGGGGCCGGCGGCGCCGGCTTCCCCACCCACGTCAAGCTCAACGCCAAGGCGGACACGGTCATTATTAACGGGGCGGAGTGCGAACCCCTGCTCCGGGTAGACCAGCAGCTCATGGACCTCCAGGCGGAGAAGCTGCTCACCGCCTTGGACCTCATCGTGGACCAGGTGGGGGCGGAAAAGGGCGTGGTGGCCCTGAAGGAGCACTACCACGCCGCGGCGGAATCCCTGAAAAAGGCCCTGTCCGCCCACCCGAAGCTGAGCGTCCACCTGCTGGGGGCCTTTTACCCGGCGGGGGACGAGCAGGTCATCGTCTACGAGGTCACAGGCCGCATCGTCCCCGAGGGGGGCATTCCCCTGGCCGTGGGCGTGGTAGTCACCAACGTGGAGACCGCCCTCAACGTGCTGGACGCCTCCCAGGGCAAGCCGGTGGTGGAGAAATACGTCACCCTCACCGGCGCGGTGCGCACGCCCAAGACCGTCAAGGTCCCTCTGGGTATCACCGTGGCCGAGGCTTTGGCCCTGGCGGGCGGACCCACCGTGACCGACTACAAGGTGGTCAACGGCGGCCCCATGATGGGCAAGATCGTCGGCGTGGACAGCACCGTCACCAAGACCACCAAGGGCCTGATCGTGGTGCCCGCCGGGCACCCCCTGCTGGTGAGCCTGGAGCGGCCCGTCACCGACTCCACCCGCCGGGCGGCTACCGCCTGTATGCAGTGCTCCCTGTGCTCCGAGGTGTGCCCCCGGCATATGCTGGGCCACCGCCTTGAGCCCCACAAGCTCATGCGGGTGGCGGCCTACGGCTCCCTGTGCGACCCCGAGCAGACCCCCATGAACGCCTATCTGTGCGTGGGGTGCCGCCTGTGCGAGTACGCCTGCGTCATGGGCCTCCAGCCCTGGAAGCTCAACGCCAACATGAAGAATATCCTGGCCGGCCACGGCATCCGCAACGGGCTCCACGACCAGCCCGAGCACGCCGCCCCCTACCGGGACTTCAAGCGCTACCCGGTGCATAAGCTCATCCACCAGCTGGGCCTGTCCGCCTACGACGTGGCCGCGCCCCTGGACGGGAACGTCCCCGCCTACGGCAGGGTGGCGCTGTCCCTGCGGCAGGGGGCGGGCGCCCCCTCCCAGCCGGTGGTCAGCGTGGGCGCTCAGGTGAACAAGGGCGGCCTCATCGCCCAAATCCCCGAGGGCAAGCTGGGCTCCAGCCTCCACGCCAGCATCGCGGGAACCATTACGGCCATTGACGGCGACAGCATCGTCATTCAGGCTTGACGACTTAGTAAGAAAAGAGGACGCTTATGGGAAAGTCGATTGGATTGATCGAGCTGAAGAGCATCCCCGCCGGGGTGCAGACCGCCGATGAAATGCTGAAGGCCGCCAACGTGGAGCTGCTGGTGGCCACCGCCATCTGCCCGGGCAAATACATCATCATCATCAGCGGGCAGGTGGGGGCCGTCAAGAGCTCTATGGAGACCGGCCGTCAGACGGCGGGGAGCTATCTCATCTGCCACCACACCATCAACAACGTGCACGACTCCGTCCCCGGCGCCCTGGTGGGCACTGTTGACGTGCAGAAGATCGCCGCCATCGGCATGGTGGAGACCATGTCCGCCCTCACCATTGTGCGGGCGGCGGATATCGCGGCCAAGGCCTCCAACGTCACTCTCATGGACGTGCGGGTGGCCCGGGGCCTGGGCGGCAAGGGATACCTGCTGCTCACCGGCGAGGTGTCCGCGGTGAAGACGGCCGTCAACAACTGCCTGACCCAGCTGGCGGACACGGGGGATATCACCAGCACCTGCGTGATCCCCTCCCCCCACAAGGGCCTGCTGGAGAAGCTGAACTGACAAAACTTGACCAGCCCGGCGGCCGGTTTCCGGCCGTCCGGGCCGGTCTTATCAGAAAATTGGTAAAGGAGCGTGGCTGGCCATGGACAAGGAACCCCTTGACAGCCTGTTGAAGTTCGGCGCGACGACGGAGGGAAAGATCCGCCTCATTCAGGAGACGGTCCCTGGCAAACAGGTGACGTTGGCACACATCATCGCCAACCCGGACGAGATCATCTACAAAAAGCTGGGCCTGGACCCCAACTTGGACTACGCTCAGGCGGCCATCGGCATCTGCTGTCTGTGCCCGTCGGAGACGGCGGTCATCGCGGGAGACGTTGCCCTCAAGACCTCCAAGGTAGAGATGGGCTTCATCGACCGGTTCAGCGGTACGCTGATCTTTACCGGGCGCATCTCCAACGTGCAGTCGGCCATGCAGGGCATCACCAGCTTTTTGCAGAACAAGCTGGGCTTTACCGTGTGTGAAATCACCAAGACATGAAGAAAATCATGTTCGTGGGCCGCAGTGAGTGCGGCAAGACCACCCTCACTCAGGCCCTGCGGGGAGGGACCATCTCCTATCACAAAACCCAGTATGTCAATCACCACAGCGTGGTCATCGATACGCCGGGAGAATATGCTCAGACGGCCAACTTGGGTCGGGCGCTGGCGCTGTTCTCCTACGAGGCGGATGTGGTGGGGCTGCTGCTGAGCACCATTGAGCCCTATTCCCTGTATCCGCCCTGCGTGGCGGCCTGCGCCAACCGGCCCGTCATCGGCATTGTCACCCAGATCGACCAGGAGAACGGCGACATTGAGCGGGCACACCACTGGCTGGAGATGGCGGGGGCCGACCCCATTTTCCACGTCAGCTCCTACACGGGAGAGGGCATCTGGCAGATCCTCAACTATCTGAAGGAGCCGGGGGACGTGCTCCCCTGGGATACGGAGGAGGAGGCCAACCAGAGACGGACGGTGCTGTCCGACAAAAACCGTGATTTTTGAACACAGGCCAGTCAATGGGTATTTTCGCCCATTGGCTGGATTTTTTTGTTCAAAGCAGAGATAAAATGAAGCTCCGGCAGGGAGGCGGAAGGAAAAGCAAAACCTTACGATTGACACCGGGGCGGACTTTCGATATCATCAAATCAGAGCAGGCCTCAGCGGTCTGTCTGAACGGAAGGAGTAGAGATATGAAAAACAAAAAGGCTATCGCAATCGGAGCGGTCATTCTGGCCGCGCTCCTGGTGGTATTCGGCGTTGTTTGGTATTTGAACCGCCCCGCCACCACCGAGGGCAGCAAGACCATCACCGTGGAAGTGGTTCACAAGGACGAGAGCAAAAAGACCTTCACCTGTACCACGACCGAGGAGTTCCTGGCTCCCGTGCTGGTGAGCGAGGGGATCGTGGAGGATAATCAGGGCGATTTTGGCCTGTATATCCTGGTGGCTGACGGTGAGACGGCGGATTACAGCGTGGACAGCTCCTACTGGGCCCTGCTGAAGGACGGCGAAGCCACCCCTGCCGGTGCCAGCGAGACGCCGATAACAGACGGAGACACCTTCTCCCTGGTCTATACGGTTGGCTGACAGAGGCAGGGTTGGCCCGGCTCTGTCCGAAGTGGCCCTGTTCGGCATTCTGGGCGGATTGACCTACGCTGCTAAGATGGTTATGGCGGGGCTGCCCAACATTGAGCCGGTGTCTTTGATGGTGATGCTCTTCGCCGTCACCTTCGGGCGGAAGTCGGTTTACCCCATCTATGTCTATGTAACGATGGAGTTTGTCACGTTCGGCTTGAATCTGTGGTCCATCAATTATCTGTACATCTGGGCGATTTTGGCCCTGGCGGCCTGGCTGCTGCGGGGGATGACCAATCCCGTGGGCTGGGCGCTGGTGTCAGGCATCTTTGGGCTGCTGTTTGGCACGCTATGCGCACCGGTATACTTCTTTACTGGGGGCTGGGCCTACGGCATCACCTGGTGGATCAACTGCATTCCCTTCGATGTGGCCCATTGCATCGGAAATTTTGTCATTGCGCTGCTGCTCTTTGTTCCCCTGCGCAAGGTGATGGAACGACTTTACAACGGAAATTAAGTAGGATGGGACAATGTTTCATAGCCAACGGCCCCACCCTCCGCAGAGCGGGTGGGGCCGTTGGCTATGTCATAAGGACAGAGAACCGGCGGCAGAGGAATTCCTCTGCCGCCGGTTTTGGGTTGTGGGTGGAGGTGGATTACTTATACAGCTCGATGAGCTTCTGGAGGTGCTCCCAACGCTGCATGGCGGCCACCCCAACGCGTCCTGCGGACGCGCTGGGGGCCCCTTGGATTTCAATGCTCGGGCGAAGTGAATCCGCCCTGCGCAAATTCTCCGCTTCGCTCCGAATTTACGGCGCAGGCGCCGCCCGCCTTTGGCGGGGGAGGCCGCCCGAATTACTTATACAGCTCAATGAGCTTCTGGAGGTGCTCCCAACGCTGCATGGCGGCCTCCTCGTTCTGCTTGAACAGCTTCTCGGCGCGCTCCGGGAAGGAACGGGTGAGGGAGGAGTACCGGGCCTCGTTCTTCAGGAAGTCCTGATAGCCGCCGGCGGGGGCCTTGGAGTCCAGAGTGAAGGGGTTCTTGCCCTCGGCCTTGTTGGCGGGGTTGTAGCGGAACAGATTCCAGTAGCCGCAGGCCACGGCCTTCTTCATCTCGCTCTGGCAGTTGGCCATGCCGCCCTTGATGGAGTGCATCTCGCAGGGGCTGTAGCCGATGACCAGAGACGGGCCGTGATAGGCCTCGGCCTCCCGGATGGCCTGGAGGGTCTGGTTCGGGTTGGCGCCCATGGCCACCTGAGCCACGTAGACGTAACCGTACTGCATGACGATCTCCGCCAGAGACTTCTTGCTGATGGACTTACCGGCGGCGGCAAACTGCGCCACCTGACCGATGTTGGAGGACTTGGACGCCTGTCCGCCGGTATTGGAGTACACCTCGGTGTCAAACACGAAGATGTTCACATCCTCGCCGGAGGCCAGCACATGGTCCAGTCCGCCGTAGCCGATGTCGTAGGCCCAGCCGTCGCCGCCGAAGATCCACACGGACTTTTTGCTGAGATAATCCTTCTGGGCCAGAATATCCTGGATCAGCTTGCAGGCGTCGCAGTCGCAGAACTTGGCGCCGGAGTCCTTCAGCTCCTTGGCGTGGGCCTGGAACTGGGGCAGCTGGTCGCCAAACACATCCTTGGCGGCGGGGCTGCCGGTGAACGCCACGATCTCATCGACGGTCATCAGACCCTCTTCCAGGGCGGCGATATAGGCCTTGGTGGCCGCGGCGTTGGCCTCGCCGTCGTCCATGGTGTCCAGCCACTTCTGAGCGGCCTCCTTCAGGGGGGCGTAGGTGTAGTCAACGGCCAGCAGAGCGCGGGTCTTGTCGGCCAGAGCGTTGCGGATGGCTTTCTGGCCCAGGTGGATGCCCAGGCCGTGCTCGGCGTTGTCCTCGAACAGGGAGTTGGCCCAGGCCACGCCCTTGCCTTCTTTGTTGACGGTGTAGGGAGAGGTGGCGGCGGGACCGCCCCAGATGGAGGAGCAGCCGGTGGCGTTGGACACGTACATACGGTCGCCGCACACCTGAGTGACCAGGCGGGCGTAGGCGGTCTCAGCACAGCCGGCACAGGAGCCGGAGAACTCCAGCAGGGGTTGGTTGAACTGGCTGTCCTTGACGGAGGCGGTGCCGGCCATATCGGCCTTGGGAGCCACCTTGGCCACCATATAGTCGAAGGCGGGCTGACGACCGGCCTCCTTCTCCAGAGGCACCATGGACAGGGACTTGGTGGGACACACACCCACGCAGACGGAGCAGCCCATGCAGTCCATGGGGCTGACGGCCAGGGAGTACTTGTACACGCCCTTGCCCTTACCGGCCTTCACGTCCACGATCTGAGCGCAGTCGGGGGCGTTCTTGGCCTCCTCCTCGGTCAGGGCGAAGGGACGGATGGTGGCGTGGGGGCAGACGTAGGAGCACATATTGCACTGCACGCAGGTGTCGGGGTTCCAGGCGGGAACGCTGACGGCCACGCCCCGCTTCTCATAGGCGGAGGCGCCCTGCTGGAAGGTGCCGTCCACGTAGGGCGCGAAGGAGGACACGGGCAGGCTGTCGCCGTCCATGCGGTTGATGGGCTCCAGCACCTCCTTGACCATGTTCACCAGCTCGGGACGGCCCTCCAGATCGCCGGTCTCGGCGCGGTCCTCGGCGGTGGCCCAGGAGGCGGGGACCTCGAACTTGTGGAAGGCGGTGGCGCCGATGTCGATGGCCTTGTGGTTCATGTCCACGATGTCCTGGCCCTTCTTCAGGTAGGAGTGGGTGGCGGCGTCCTTCATATAGCCGATGGCCTCCGCCTCGGGCATCACCTTGGACAGGGCGAAGAAGGCGGACTGGAGGATGGTGTTGGTGCGCTTGCCCATGCCGATCTCAATGGCCAGGTCGATGGCGTTGATGATATAGACCTGGATGTTGTGCTCGGCGATATAGCGCTTGGCCACGGCGGGCATGTGCTTATCCACGTCCTCGTCGGACCACTGGCAGTTGATGAGGAAGGTGCCGCCGTCCTTCACGTCCCGGACCATGGGGAAGCCCTTCAGGATATAGGCGGGCACGTGGCAGGCCACAAAGTCGGCCTTGTTGATATAATAGGGGGCGCGGATGGGCTGGTCGCCGAAGCGCAGGTGGCTGACGGTGACGCCGCCGGTCTTCTTGGAGTCGTACTGGAAGTAGGCCTGGACGTATTTGTCGGTGTGGTCGCCGATGATCTTGATGGAGTTCTTGTTGGCGCCCACGGTGCCGTCGCCGCCCAGACCCCAGAACTTGACCTCGATGGTGCCCTCGGCCGCGGTGTTGGGGGAGGGCTTCTCCTCCAGGGACATGTTGGTCACGTCGTCCACGATGCCGATGGTGAACTGGCGCTTGGGAGCGGCCTTGGTCAGCTCCTCATAGACCGCGAACACGCTGGCGGGGGGAGTGTCCTTGGAGCCCAGGCCATAGCGGCCGCCGATGACGGAGATGTCGGTGCGGCCCGCGTTGGCCAGGGCGGTGACCACGTCCAGGTACAGAGGCTCGCCCTGGGCGCCGGGCTCCTTGGTCCGGTCCAGCACGGCGATCTTCTTGCAGGTGGCGGGGATGGCGGCCAGCAGCTTGTCCGCGCGGAAGGGGCGGTACAGGCGCACCTTGATGAGGCCCACCTTCTCGCCGTGGGCGTTCAGGTAGTCGATGACCTCCTCGGCCACGTCGCAGATGGAGCCCATGGCGATGATAACCCGGTCGGCGTCCTCGGCGCCGTAGTAGTTGAACAGCTGATAGTTGGTGCCCAGCTTGGCGTTGACCTTACCCATGTAGTTCTCGACGATCTCAGGGATGGCGTCGTAATACTTGTTGCAGGCCTCGCGGTGCTGGAAAAACACGTCGCCGTTCTCGTGGGAGCCGCGCATGACGGGGCGCTCGGGGTTCAGGGCCCGGGCCCGGAAGTCCTCGATGGCCTTCCAGTCCACCATCTCGGCCAGGTCGTCATAATCCCAGATGGCCACCTTCTGGATCTCGTGGGAGGTGCGGAAGCCGTCGAAGAAGTTCAGGAAGGGGACGCGGCCTTCGATAGCGGCCAGATGGGCCACGGCGGCCAGGTCCATGACCTCCTGCACGTTGCCCTCGGCCAGCATGGCAAAGCCGGTCTGGCGGCAGGCCATCACGTCGGAGTGGTCGCCGAAGATGTTCAGCGCGTGGCTGGCCACGGTCCGGGCGGACACGTGGAACACGCAGGGCAGCAGCTCGCCGGCGATCTTGTACATATTGGGGATCATCAGCAGCAGGCCCTGAGAGGCGGTGTAGGTGGTGGTCAGAGCGCCGGCGGCCAGAGAGCCGTGGACGGTGCCGGCGGCGCCGGCCTCGGACTGCATCTCGATGACCTTGACGGGCTGGCCGAAGATGTTCTTCCGGCCGGCGGCGGCCCATTGGTCCACGTTGTCCGCCATGGGGCTGGACGGCGTGATGGGGTAGATGCCCGCCACCTCGGTGAAGGCGTAGGACACGTGGGCGGCCGCCGTGTTGCCGTCCATTGTTTTGAACTTGCGTGCCATAGGCGTTTTTCCTCCTTTTTACATATGAGAACGTTCCCTCATACGGTCCGTTCCGTTTCGCGCAGTTATTCTATCACATATCTCCCCAATTTGCAATTGGGAAACATAGATTTTTCGGTGAAGTTTCTACACAATTTGGATGGCCCGTCCGCCTCGCCCCGGCGGCGGGGCCGGGAAGTGGCACAAGCTCTTGCGGTATGGACAAAATCATGGTACAATATGTGAAAAAATTTAGAAATGAGGCGATGATCCAGTGGTGTGCAATGTGACCTCCCTGGGGCTGAACGGGGTGGCGGGCTATCCCGTGGCCGCCGAGTGCGCCCTGTCCGGGGGCCTGCCCGCCTTCGACGTGGTGGGCCTGCCCGACGCCGCCGTGAAGGAGGCCCGGGAGCGGGTGCGCTCCGCCGTCAAGTCCAGCGGGTTCGACTTCCCCGTCTCCCGCATCACGGTAAACCTGGCTCCCGCCGGACAGCGCAAGGCGGGCACGGTGTACGACCTGCCCATCCTGGTGGGCATTTTGTGGGCGGGAGGCCAGCTCTCCCTGAAAAACGAGGAGGATTCCGCCTTTCTGGGGGAGCTGTCTCTGGATGGGCGGCTGAGGCCGGTGCCGGGGGTGCTGCCCATGGCCCTGGCGGCAAAGCGGGCGGGCATACGCCGTCTGTTCGTCCCCGCCGACAACGCCCCTGAGGCAACCCTGGCGGCTGGGCTGGAGGTGCTGCCCGTCCAGACGGTGGACCAGCTGGCCCGGCATCTGTCCGGGGAGCGGCCTATCCCCCCCGCCCCGCCCTGGCAGGACGATCTGCCCCCTGTTCAGGGGCCGGATTTTTCCGAGGTGAAGGGTCAGGAGCAGGCCAAGCGGGCCCTGGAGGTGGCCGCCGCCGGGGGACACCATGTGCTCATGTCGGGCTCTCCCGGGTCTGGCAAGTCCATGATGGCCAAACGCCTGCCCTCCATCCTGCCGGACATGACCCGGGCGGAGGCCCTGGCCTGCACCGAAATCTATTCCGTCATGGGTCTCACCACCAGGGAGCACCCCATGGTCCGCCGCCGGCCCTTCCGCTCCCCCCACCACACCATCTCCGCCGCCGGTATGACCGGGGGCGGGTCCAGCCCCCGGCCCGGGGAGATCTCCCTGGCCCACAACGGGGTGCTGTTTCTGGACGAGCTGCCCGAGTTCCACGCCGACGTGCTGGAGGTGCTGCGCCAGCCCCTGGAGGACGGCCAGACCCAGATTTCCCGGGTGTCCGGCTCCGTGACCTATCCCAGCCGCTTCATGCTGGTGTGCGCCATGAACCCCTGCAAGTGCGGCTGGTACGGCCATTCCTCGGGGCGGTGCACCTGCACCGAGCAGGCGGTGCGGCGGTATCTGTCCCGGCTGTCGGGGCCCATGCTGGACCGCATCGACATCTGCGTGGACGTGCCCTCCCTGGACTATGACGAGCTGTCCGGAAGCGCGCCCCCGGCGGAGAGCTCCGCCGCCATCCGGGCCCGGGTCAACGCCGCCCGGTCCATCCAGACCGCCCGGTTTGGGCCGGAGGGCCCCGCCTGCAACGCCCAGATGGGGCCCCACGAGCTGAGGGACTGCTGCAAGCTGAATGAGCCCTGCCAGCGGCTGATCCGGGGGGCCTATGACCGCCTGGGCCTCACCGCCCGGGGCTACGACCGCATTCTGCGGGTGGCCCGGACCATCGCCGACCTGGACGGGGCGGAGGACATCGCCGTCCACCACCTCGCCGAGGCCCTGCAATACCGGCCTCCCGAGCACCTGCGGATATAAGAGAGGCGGACCCCCGGCCAAGCCGGGGGTCCGCTCAGACTGTCGATTAAGTGCGTTGCGCGGCACCATCGGAAAGGAAGATAGTGTGAAAGAAACCCAGGAGGGGTGTCTTTCACGTGCAATCAACGATTTTTTGAACGTTATGGCGTTCAAAAAATCGCAGGCAGCTTGTCGAAAAGACTTTTTCGACAAGCTGGGCGGACCCCCGGCCAAGCCGGGGGTCCGCTTTGTCTCACGGTTCCGCCAGTATCTCCCGGACCGCCGCCGTGGGCCCCGTCAGGATGACCCGGGCGCTGCCCCGGCCCCGGCGGTTTGCCTCTTGAAATCTGCGGCGGTCTTCAGGGCAAAAAAACTCCCTGTCCGAGTGGACAGGGAGCGACCTCACATCAGCTTACGCCGCGGCGGGGGCGCCGGGCAGCAGGCACAGCACCAGGGTGAGCACCATGAACACGATGGCCACCCACTTGGTCATGCGGGCCAGACGGGCGTCGGCGGACTTGGCCTTGTTCTTGGACAGGAAGGTATCCGCGCCGCCGGCGATGGCACCGGACAGGCCGGCGCTTTTGCCGGACTGGAGCATCACGACGGCGATGAGGACAAGGGCCAGAATGAAATAGATGATGGAGACGACGAGCTGGGGAATGGACATTTGACTCAAATCCTTTCGGTAGTAGCTTCATATCAGCGGGCGGGCCCGCACAGGTGTCAACTATCATACCACACCCGCGGCCGGATTGCAAGCTCTTTTTCGACGGCCCGGCAGGCAGATTTTCCTTTCTTTTTGCCCAGGAATCGGTTATAATGGAGGGCAGCCGGATTGTTCCCGGCGGGCAATTTGTTTCTGAGGTGACTGCAATGGCTCAATCCAACCGCCGCCCCACCCTGAAAATCTCTTATAACGCCCCGGTGGCCCTCACCTTCGCCCTGCTGTCCCTGGGCGCGCTGGCGGCCAACCGATTCACCGGCGGCTGGGCCAACGCCCATCTGTTCTCCGTCTACCAGTGCTCCCTGGCCGACCCCCTGGCCTGGGTCCGGTTTTTCGGCCATGTGCTGGGCCACAGCGGTTATGCCCACTATATCGGCAACATGGTGCTGATTCTGGTGCTGGGTCCCAATCTGGAGGACCGCTTCGGCAGCTGGAACGTGCTGTGGGCCATTCTGTTCACCGCCCTGGTGTCGGGGCTGGTGCAGTTCATCTTTTTCCCCCAGACCGCCCTGCTGGGGGCGTCTGGCATCGTGTTCATGATGATCCTGCTGTCCTCCTTCGGCGGGGTGCGCAACGGCACCATCCCCACCACGCTGATCCTGGTGGCCGTGTTCTACCTGGGCGGCGAGCTGTGGGACGCCATCTTCGTCCGGGACAACATCTCCCAGCTCACCCACATCATCGGCGGGCTGTGCGGGACGGTGCTGGGCTTCGCCCTGTCCGGCAGGCAGTGACGGACAGAGCCGCTCCTCCCTTGACACAACCCGGGGGCTGTGATAATATACTAAAACAGCGCAATCAAATATCGCGATGAACGCGGGAAGTAGCCCGATCTGGAACCGTCAGAGAGGGGCCGCCACGGCTGAAAGCGGTCCTCGGGGAGATTTGGGGCGAAATGCGAGCGGGAGCGAGGGGGACTTGGGCGCCCTCCGTTCAGGAAGGACGGATTCAGACGGCAAAGCGCCGCAGACGTATTGGATCAGTGCTTCCTCAAGGCCACGTCACGGCCAAGAGTGAGAAACGAGAGTGGAACCGCGGTATTGCCGCCTCTCATGCCTTGACAGGGCATGAGAGTTTTTGTGTTTAAGGAGGCATTTTTCTATGACCCGATTGGGCGAGACCCTGCGGGCCTATCAGGCCCGGGACCCGGCGGCCCGGAGCAGGCTGGAGATTTTCCTGCTGTATCCGGGGGTGCACGCCACTCTTTACCACCGGCTGGCTCACTTTTTATACTGCCGCCATCTGAAATTCCTGGCCCGGTTCGTGTCCCAGTGGAGCCGGTTCTGGACGGGCATCGAGATCCACCCCGGGGCCAAAATCGGCCGCCGCCTGGTCATCGACCACGGCATGGGCATCGTCATCGGCGAGACCGCCGAGGTGGGGGACGACTGCCTCATTTACCACGGTGTGACCCTGGGAGGCACCGGCAAGGACCAGGGCAAGCGCCACCCCACCATCGGCAACAACGTGCTCATCTCCACCGGGGCCAAGGTGCTGGGGCCCTTTAAGGTGGGGGACAACGCCCGCATCGCCGCCAACGCGGTGGTGCTCAGCGAGGTCCCGCCCGACGCCACCGCCGTGGGCATCCCCGCCCAGGTGGTGCGCATCGCCGGCAAGACCACCACCCACTACGCCGACGAAGTGGACCAGACCAGCGTGAAAAGCCCCACCCTGGAGCGGTTGGCCGCTCTGTCCGGCCGGGTGGAAACGCTGGAAAAGCTGCTGGATCAGTGCCACGCCGAGGGCAGGCGGGACGCCTGTGCCTCCTGTGCGCCGGAAGATAAAACCTGAAACGGAGGACAACGCCATGTATCTCTACAATTCCGCCACCCACAAGAAAGAGAAGTTCCAAACCCACACCCCCGGCCGGGTGGAGATGTACACCTGCGGCCCCACCGTCTACCACTACGCCCACATCGGCAACCTGCGCTCCTACATCATGGAGGACGCGCTGGAGAAGTTTTTGCGGTATGAGGGCTACGACGTGAACCGAGTGATGAACATCACCGACGTGGGCCACCTGGCCTCCGACGCGGACACCGGGGAGGACAAAATGCTCAAGGGGGCAAAGCGGGAGAACAAGTCCGTGATGGACATCGCCAAATTCTATACCGACGCCTTTTTCGACGACTGCGCCAAGCTGAACATCAAGACCCCCGACGTGGTCCAGCCCGCCACCGGCCTCATCGGCGAGTTCATCAAAGTGGTGTCCAGGCTGATCGAGAAGGGCTCCGCCTACGTGGCGGGGGGCAACGTCTACTTCGACACCTCCACCCTGGACCGCTACTATGTGTTCAACGACCACGACCAGGAGGATCTGGCGGTGGGCGTCCGGGAGGGCGTGGAGGAGGACGCCAACAAGCGGAATAAGAACGATTTCGTCCTCTGGTTCACCAAGTCCAAGTTCGAGGACCAGGCGCTGAAATGGGACTCCCCCTGGGGGGTGGGCTACCCCGGCTGGCATATCGAGTGCTCCTGCATCTCCATGAAGTACAACGGCGAGTATCTGGACCTCCACTGCGGCGGGGTGGACAACGCCTTCCCCCACCACACCAACGAGATCGCCCAGTCGGAGGCGTACCTGGGCCATCCCTGGTGCGCCCAGTGGTTCCACGTCCACCACCTGAACACCAACTCCGGCAAGATGTCCAAGTCCAAGGGGGAGTTCCTCACCGTCTCCCTGCTGGAGGAGAAGGGGTACGACCCCCTGGCCTACCGGTTCTTCTGCCTCCAGAGCCACTACCGCAAGGGGCTGGTGTTCTCCTGGGAGAACCTGGACAACGCGGCGGGGGCTTACAACAAGCTCATCAAGCGGGTGGCGGCCCTCAGGGACGGGGATGGGGAAATTGACGAAGCCGCCGCCGCTCAGTTCAAGGAGAAGTTCCTCACCCAGGTGGGCAACGACTTAAATACCTCCATGGGCGTCACCTGCCTGTACGACGTGCTCAAGGCCCCGGTGAACGACGCCACCAAGCGGGCGGTGCTGGCGGACTTCGACCAGGTGCTGTCCCTGTCCCTGCTGGACAGGGCGGCGGCGCTGCGGGAAAAAATGGTGGAACTTCAGCCAAAATCAACCGGAATGGTGCTGGACTCAAAAATTGCAGGCGATGTCTATCTTGTGCGGCATGAAGGGGAGCCTGATCCTGAAATCAGTAAATTGGTCCTTCAGCGCGGAGAGGCCAAACAGGCCAAGAACTTTGCCGAGGCCGACCAGATTCGAGATAAATTGAAGGCCCGGGGGATCGAAGTCACCGACGTGCCCGGCGGGGCGGTTTGGAAACGGGTGTAGCATAAAAAGGCAGGGTCCCCGCGGGGCCCTGCCTTTTCTCAGCCATTCACCTGGCTGATGAACTCTTTGAGGAACGTCTTGTAGGCCTCCGCCTGCTCCTTTTGCTGGATGTTGAAGGGCTGATACTTGTCCTGTTTCGTGTTGCTGGCGTAGACGCAGAACGCGTACAGCTCCTTGCCGTCCTTGCCGTAGAACGCGCAGGAATCGCCCTTGGGCTTCAGCTGGCCCAGGTTCTCCCTGGTCAGCAACGTGCCATTGCTCTGCCAACTGACCTCGCCGCCGCTGTACTTGATAGGCACCACAAAGAGCGATCCCGGCTTGAAGGCGATGGCATAGTGGTAATAATATTTGGTGATCCGGTTGCCCACGGACTGGTCGGTCATATAGGTGGCGTAGGCGATGGTGTAGCTCCCGCTGCCGGGGAGCAGCTTCTCCACCACCTGGCGCACCTTGGCCAGATCCTCGCCGCTCTCGCCCTTCTTTTTGTTGATGGCCTCCTTGACGAGGAAGACCACCACCGCCACGGCGATAAATGCCACAACTAAGATAACCTGTTTCGGTTCCATAGGATTTTCCCCCTTCTTAAGTAATCGTGTTGGAATAGGCCCTGGAAAACAGCTTCTCCGCGTCCTTCATAAAGGACACGTCGATCCGCCGCTTGCAGCCGCTGAGCTGCAGGAAGGTGGAGGGAAGGAAAGCGATCCGCACCCCCACCCAGGTGGCTTTGCTGCGCTCACCCACCGGGTAAAACGTCCCACGGTAAACAATTCCGTTCCCATAAAGCTCCATCCGGTCCCACCAGTGGCGCAGCGGCCACAGGGTAAAGAGCGCCAACGCCGCTGCCATGGCGATGAGCAGCCCTGTCCCCGTGTCTCTCACCACCGCCAGCACAATGGCAAATACCGATACCGCCAGCCGGATCAGCATTTCCATACCGACCCGCCGCCGGTTCGGTCCCGCGGTATAGAGCAGACCTCCAGGCTCTGTCCGGCATCCGCCCGAGACGTTTTCCGACGCTACCTGCCTTGCATTACGTCTCATTCCTCCTGCAATAGCCTCCTTCCTCTTGTAAATTTTCACCACAGCCGCCCCGGGGGCTTGCGCCCCCGGAACAGGACATTCCGTCCCCAAGGGCCGGGTGAAAAACAAAAACGCGGTGCAGGATAAACCCTACACCGCGCAAGAAACAAGTTCTCATGCACACGGGCACGGAAATAAAACGGCAAAACCCGCCCCTTGCGTGAAGGGCTGGAATGTCGTATAATATCCCCATGCGGTGCGGCCTTTGGGCCGTTGTGTAGGTGAATGCGCACCTGCGCAGGCTTGCGGGTGCTCGTAACACCCGTAAGCTGCCGCATTTTTGTTTTTCAGGTCGATTATAGCAGAATTATTTCCTCTTTGCAAGAGGGAATGGGGAAAGGCGGCGCGGCTGTGACCGTATATGACCGGCTTTGGCCTGGGAGGAAGCGCCGGGGCAGTTCCCGGCACCGCTTACTCAAAAAGTACAAAGGGGAGAAGACGTAAAACGGCGCCCGCGCTTAGAGCGCGGGCGCCGTTGTTATGGTAACGGTCCGGCCTCAGGACAGGAGCTTTTTCTGGGTGTCCCTCTGGATGCTCTCGATGTCCCGCAGCAGCTCGCCCATCTTTTTCTTGTCCAGCTGGGCGAACAGAAGCCCGTATTCAAAGCTTCCGTCCCTGCGGGGGATGATGCGCACCACCTGGCACTGATAGGAGGTGTGCCCGGCGTTTTTAATCAGCTCCACCCGCAGGCGGAGGGCCTCGCCCATGGCATAGGCGTGCTTGGAGGTAATGCAGGCTCCGCCGGTGCTGATGTTGATCAGCTGGCAGGTCTCCGGGGAGTTGAGCCTGGTGTCCTCCATGGCGTAGATGTCGGCGGGGGGGCTCAGGGGATACCGGATGCTCTTTCTCAGGTTTTCATAGGACTGGATCAGCCAGTCCCCCAGCACGCACTCCACGACGGAGGACCGGACAACCTTCGCCTCCATAAGAATTGGGTTTACCTCGTCGTCATAGCCGCGGACCCGCACCGTGCTGCCCGCCTCCAGCACCGGAAAGCTCATCACTCCGGGAATCCGGTCAACCACCAGCTCCATGGCGTTAATGCGCCCCAGCTTGCCGTAAATCAGCACCGTATCATAATCCTGCATGATTTCGATGGGCATTCCCGGGTCAAACGCGGGGATAATCTGTGCGCTTACCACCTCGTTTTGCGCCTGCTCCTCAACCTCCTGGAAGGAGTCCCCAGAACGGTTCAGCGCCGACTTAATCATAGATATCAAACCCATCACAATACCCCCCAACATGATTCTCAGATGGGCGCTCTCCCAGCCGCCCATTGATTGAAAAGATGGAGATATTATACTGCAATTTGCCGTTGATTGCAAGGTTATATCAAATTTTTTTGGGGCCGGTCCGTCTAAAAGTAAAACAGTTCCTCAAACTTTTTGTCCAGCGCCACGCACAAAATCAGCGCCAGCTTGGCGGTGGGGCTGAACTGCCCCGTCTCGATGGAGCTGATGGTATTCCGGGACACGCCTACCAGCTCCGCCAGCGCCGCCTGGGAGAGCCCCTGTTCCGAGCGGGCCTCCTTCAGGCGGTTTTTCAGCACCAGGGATTCGTCCATCACGCCGCCCCCAGCAGGCTGTGCAGGTAGAACACGAAGAAAAATATGTCCAGCGCCCCGTAGAACAGCCCAAGCGCCAGCTCGTGGCGGCGGCGGAGCTTATAGTACTTGAACAGGAATATGGACGCTTGAATGGCCCACATAACCGTCCAGGCGCTGTAATCCGGGACGCCCCGGAAGATGGCGGCCAGCACGCTGAGCAGGCCGCACACGATCATGCCGACGCCCAGGCTCAGGGCGTTGGCTCTGGCCAGCACGGCCCCCTCCACAAAGTCGCAGCCCTTGTTTTCCTCCCGGCTTTTTTTCAGGATTTCATCTTTGTTCATTAAAACACCCCCAGAGTATTATGCAGGTAAAACCACAAGAAACCGCCAAATAGGCCCAGCCCCAGCAGGCACAGGACTAAATCCGACTTTTTGCGCAGTTTGAGAAATCGTACGGTGTAGATGGTGGCCATGATGGCCCAGTCTACCGTCCATATGCCGAAGTCCGCATTTCCCAGAATCTCGCGGTGGAGCGTGCTGAGCAGCACGCAGACTACGATACCCACGGTGATGGCGGCGTCATTGGCTTTGCGGAATGCCTCCAGTTCAACCGGGTCCTTATATTGGTTCTCTCGGCGACTTTTTTCTAAAATTTCTTCTCTGTCCATGGTTCGGACCTCCCAAAGCGTATTGCCAAGTTTACTTGGTATTGTTATCATAACACTGCCAAGTTTTGTTGTCAATACGGTTTGCAAAGTTTTCTTTGCAAGCTTGGGCCGGTCAGCCCAGCCTGTCCAGATACGCCCCCACGTCGAAGTCCTCCAACGGGCTGTCCTTCCTTAGATACAGCGGGTGGTGGGGGTGGCCCGCCTTGGTCCGCTTCCCGGCGGAGAACCACCGGGCGTTCCGACGCTCGCCCACCGCGATCATGTCCCGGACGCACCGGGGCAGGTAGTCCCGCTTTTCGATGACGGCCCCCCAGGCCGCCCACACCGCGGGGCTCCCGGCCCGATCCAAAGACAGGGCGTAGTCGAAGGCCCGCATATTCTCCGCGTGGAGGGCGGCGTTGCAGGTCCGCTCCATGTCCTCAGGCCGGGTGGCCCGCTGGGCGTAGACGTTGAACATGATGAAGCTGTCATAGCCGTTGTGGAGAGCCACCCGCTCCACCGATTTCAGGGTGTTGTCCAGGTCTCCGGGGGCGGCGGTGGAGGGGTTCACCCCCACGCAGATCAGGGGCTTTTCGCCCCGGGTGCCCAGAATGTACCGATACTCTCCGTAATAATTGGGCACATAAAGCCATTTTGCAATCTCGTAATCCGGGGAGGGGGCCAGCGCCGCCTCCAGGGCGTCCTCGAACCGGACCAGCTCCAGCAACGCGGTGTCAGACTTTGGGATGTGCATAAAATCACCTCAAACGACAGTTTAACACAAAAAGACCGGGAGTGGAAGGCCCGTTTAAAGCGAAAAGCCTGTTGCGGGACCTTTTGCGATGTGGTATGATATTGAAAATCATGACGAAGGAGGTGCGCTATGGAAGGGCAGAACATCCAAGCCCTCACCCCGGAGCACCGGCACTGGGTCGGAATGCGTATCATCAAAACGGTGGTGGCGGTGTTTTTGTGCGGCCTGCTGGCCTTTTTGCGGGACGCGTCCGGCTTCTATTCCATGATCGCCGCCGTGGTGTGCATCCAAAATTCCGCCGGAAAGACCATCGAGTCCTCCATCAACCGCATGATCGGCACCTTGATCGGCGGCGTGGTGGGCGTGCTGGTGGTGTACAGCCTGGACACGCTGGGGGTGCTGTATATCGCGCTGCTGCGGTACGCGGTGCTGTCGGTGATGCTCATTCCCATTATCAAGCTTTGTTTGGCCATCAAAAAGCCGGGCTGCGCCGCCATGGCCTGCATCGTGTTCCTGTGTGTCACCGTCAACCACAGCATAGGGGACACCCCCGCCATATACTCCATTGACCGGCTCTTCGAGACCCTGGTGGGGGTGGCGCTGGCCTGCGGCATCGACATACTCCTGCCCTACCAGCCCATGCCCCAGCCCGTCCAGGCGGAGGGGACCCAGCCGGAGCCGAAGGAGGAGCGGGAGCAGGCGGAGGCGGAATCCTCCGGGGGGCCGGAGGAGGAGAAGTGACCTATCAGGATATCCACGCCGCCCGGTTCCTGACCCGGCCCAACCGCTTCATCGCCCGGGTGGAGCTGGACGGCCGGGAGGAGACCGTCCACGTGAAGAATACCGGGCGGTGTAAAGAGCTTTTGGTTCCTGGCTGTACCGTCTATCTAGAGGGCAGCGCTAACCCTGCCCGCAGGACGAAATACGACCTGGTGGCGGTGGAGAAGTCCCGGCCCGGCCTGCCGCCCCTGCTCATCAACATGGACTCCCAGGCGCCCAACCGGGTGTTTCGGGAGTGGCTGGAGGCGGGGTGCGGGGCGGCGCTGGGCCTGCCCAAGCCCACCCTTCTCCGCCCGGAGACAACCTGGGGGAATTCCCGACTCGATTTTTACTGGGAGGAATCTCCCCAGGGCAAAGTCTGCTCCCCGGCAGACGCCCTGCGGGCATCCGCCGGCCCGCTCCCTTGCCCCTCCTTTCCCCACAAAGCCGAAGGACGGCTTTGTGGGGACCCCGATTTGGTGCGCAAAGGATTTATCGAAGTAAAAGGCTGTACTTTGGAGGAAAACGGCCTGGCTCTGTTCCCCGACGCCCCCACGGAGCGGGGGGTGAAACACCTGCGGGAGCTGACCGCCTGCCATGAGGCGGGCTATGAGGCGGCGGTGTGCGTGGTCATCCAGATGGAGGGCATGACCGCCTTCTCCCCCAACGACCAGACCCACCCGGAATTCGGCGCGGCCCTGGGGGAGGCGGCCCGGGCCGGGGTGAAGGTGCTGGCGGTGGAATGTGCCGTCGCGCCGGACAGTTTGGCCATGACAAAGCCCGTGCCCGTGAGGCTGTAAAGGTGAAATTCATGACACAAAAGTACATCGACGGGCTGATGGCCCTGGTCATCGCCCAGGCCAGGGCCGTCAAAATACCCGTCTCCGGGGACATCGACCCCCAGGTCCGGCTCAACCGCCGGGCCAGGACCCGGTTCGGCTGCTGCATTCGAAAAAACGGGAGCTACACCATCGAGCTGTCCGCCAAGCTGGCGGAACAGGGGAGAGAGGAGGCCGTTCTCCAGGTGCTGGCCCACGAGGTGCTCCACACCTGCTATGGCTGCTCCAACCACGGGGCCAGGTGGAGGGCCTACGCCCAGCGGATGAACGAGGTCTATGGCTACCGCGTCCGGCGCACGGATCAGTACCAGGACCTGGGCATTGAGGACGACCGGCCTGTGCGCTATTTCGTGGTGTGCCAGCTGTGCGGGCGGCGCATCCCCCGGATGAAGCGCTCCCCGCTGGTGGACCACCCGGAGCGCTACCGCTGCGCCTGCGGCGGCTCCCTGCGGGTGGAGGAGGCGGGGGCCGGACAGGTAAAAAACGGAAAAATGTGACGGCGGGGGGCATTTGGCCCCCCGTTTTCATATGTTATGCCTGAAAACAAAACAAAAATTTTTATATTTTTGGGCAGAAAACCTTTGACGAAACCGGCAAAGCGGGATATACTTTCTTTGAAGATTAAAATTCCCAGGTAATTCCAGATTCTTTTCTGGAAACGTTTTCAGACCCGCCGCCGCTGGGCGGTGCCACCGGATTTGAAAGGAGACGCATTAGAGATGGACGTGAAACAGAGGATGCAGGAGCTGGCCCGGGCCAAGTACGGCCTGGAGCTGGCCCAGTGCGGCGACGAGCAGCTTTACCATGTGCTGCTCCAGCTCACTCAGGAGCTGTCGCAGAGCCGCCCCGCCCCGGCCGGAGCGCGGAAGCTGTACTATTTCTCCGCCGAGTTCCTCATTGGCAAGCTGCTGAGCAACAACCTGCTGGCTCTGGGGGTATTCGATCAGGTGTCCCAGGCGCTGGCCGGATGCGGCCACACCCTGGCGGCGGTGGAAGAGGTGGAGCCGGAGCCCTCCCTGGGCAACGGCGGACTGGGCCGTCTGGCGGCCTGCTTCCTGGACTCCATCGCCGCGCTGGGCCTGCCCGGCGACGGCGTGGGCCTCAACTACCACTACGGCCTGTTTGAGCAGAAGTTTGACCACAACAAGCAGACCGAGCGGCCCAACCCCTGGATCGAGGACGAGAGCTGGCTCATCCCCACCGGGGTGGAATTTGAGGTGCCCTTCGGCTTCGGCCCCGTAAAGGCCAGGCTGCTCGACGTGGCCGTCCCCGGGGCCCATACCGGCATTGCCAACCGTCTCCACCTCTTCGACGTGGAGAACCCCGCCCCGGCCCCGAAGGAGGGCATCGATTTCGACAAAACCGACCTGCCCGCCCGGCTCACCTCCTTCCTCTACCCCGACGACAGCGACGAGGCGGGGCGGCTGCTCCGGGTGTACCAGCAGTATTTCATGGTGTCCGCGGGGGCCCAGCTGGTGCTCAAGGAGCTGGAGGAGCGGGGCTTCGACCCCCGCGCCATCAGCGAGCACGTGGTCATTCAGATCAACGACACCCACCCCTCTATGGTCATCCCCGAGCTGGTCCGCCTGCTGACCGCCCGCGGCCTGACCATGGACGAGGCGGTGGAGCAGGTGGCCAAAACCTGCGCCTACACCAACCACACCATTCTGGCCGAGGCTCTGGAGAAGTGGCCCCTGTCCTTCATTGAGAAGGTGGCCCCCCAGCTGGTGCCCATCCTCCGGGAGCTGGACCGCCGGGCCCGCGCCGCCCATCCCGACCCCGCGGTGGCCATCCTCCAGACCCAGGAGCACACCGGCAAGGACGGCAAAAAGACCGTCAGCGAGACCGTCCACATGGCCCACCTGGACATCCATTATGGCTACTCCGTCAACGGCGTGGCGGCCCTCCACACCGACATTTTGAAGAGCTCCGAGCTGAGGCATTTCTACGACATCTACCCGGAGAAATTCAACAACAAGACCAACGGTGTCACCCTGCGCCGCTGGCTGGAGGTGTGCAATCCCAAGCTGGCCGCCCTGCTGGACGAGTGTGTGGGCGCGGAGTGGCGCACCGATCCCAATCGGCTGAACCAGCTGATGGACTTCTACAACGACGCCGCCGTTCTGGACAAGATGGCGGCCATCAAGGCGGACAACAAGCGGGCCCTCGCCGACATACTCCGCCGGGAGCAGAGCATTGAGATGGACCCCGAGTCCGTGTTCGACATTCAGGTCAAGCGCCTCCACGAGTACAAGCGCCAGCAGATGAACGCCTTGTACGTCATCCGCAAGTACCTGGACATCAAGGCGGGCAAAGTCCCCGAGCGGCCCGTCACCGTTATCTTCGGCGCCAAGGCCGCCCCGGCCTACGTGATGGCCAAGCACATCATCCACCTGATCCTGTGCCTGCGCCAGCTCATTGAGAACGACCCACAGGTCCGCCCCTGGCTGCGGGTGGTGATGGTGGAGAACTACAACGTCTCCTGGGCGGAAAAGCTTATCCCCGCCTGCGACATCTCCGAGCAGATCTCGCTGGCCTCCAAGGAGGCCAGCGGCACCGGCAACATGAAGTTCATGGCCAACGGGGCCGTTACCCTGGGCACCCGGGACGGGGCCAACGTGGAGATCGCCGACCTGGTGGGGCCGGACAACATCTACAGCTTCGGCGCGTCCAGCAACTGGATCATCGAGCTGTATGCGCAGAAGGCCCGGGACCCCAAGCTGGGCTACCAGTCCGCCATCTACTACCAACGCCCCGACGTGAAGCCTCTGGTGGACTTCCTGCTGGACCCGGCCCTCACCCGGTACGGCGACAAGGACGCCCTGAAGGCCCTGTGGACCGACATCACCGGCAAGGACTGGTTCATGTCCCTGCTGGACGTGGAGAGCTATATCGCCGCCCGGGACCGGGCCATCCACGACTACGGCGACAAGCCCTTCTGGGCCCGGAAGATGCTGGTGAACACCGCCCGCAGCGGCTTCTTCTCCAGTGACCGCACCATCGCCCAGTACAACAGGGATATCTGGCATCTGAAATAAAACACAGGCTCCCCCGCCCAAAGGGCGGGGGAGCCTGTGTTTTCCCCATCCGCGCGGGATGAAGCGGGGCCTGTTTGGCGGTTCAGTCCAGCTTGCCCAGCCGGTCCAGCACCGTCAGGGTGCGGCACAGGTCCTCGGATACGTCCAGCCCGCCGCCGCCGCCCTTCAGCGCGCCCCGCTCCGCCGCCTTTTCCACGGCGGCCTTGTAGTATTCCGGCACATCGGCCAGGGTGTGGTAATAGACCATGCTGTCCTCCTCGCTCTCGCCCTTCATAGCCCGGGCCACGCAGGCCCGGAAGTCGTTCATGTCAAACCCGAACAGGGGGAACCAGTTGTAGATGTCCCCGTGATTGCTGGCAATCCCCCGCCGGTAGCCGTCCTGGTGGCAGATGACCGCCCCATCTTCCAGCGGGTCCAGACCGTACTCCAGGCACAGCATGGCCGTCAGCTGGGCGGCGGTCTGATAGGCCTGCCGGAAATACGCCGGATCGGTCAAATCGTCCTCGCATATCTCAAAGGAGATATGGGTGTCGTTGGCGCTCCTGCCGCTGGTGCCGGTGCCCGCGTGCCAGCCCCGGTGGGCCCAGGGCAGGGTCTGCACCGCCGCCACAGAGCCGTCCGCCAGCCGCCCGACAAAGCCGTGGACGCACACGTTCAGACCGGGACGGTTCCAGTGGTTGCCGTTGGAGTTGGGCCCCAGGGCGGACAGCAGCTCCTCCCGCCCCGGCGTGGCCGCCGCGGGCTGGACGTACCGCCGGAGGTTGGGGTTGTTCGCCCCGGTGGAGTGGACCATGATGCCCTTGGGGCTGATGGTCCGCTGGGTTTGATAGCAGTCGTTTTCCGTAAGGATACATTTGAGCAGCTTCATCCGCCGCCGCTTCCTTTCTGCGTCGCCCGCTCCAGCTGGGTGCCGAAGTAGAAGGCGATGATAACGGTGTACACCGTCATAAAGTCCTGGCCGACCTCTCCCCGCAGGGCCAATACGGCAAATACCGCCGTCAGGGCCAGCGTCACCAGGGATTTGACGCACAGCAGCCGGGTCAGCCGGTTAATCAATAGGTCTCTCATTTCATTCCCCTCTCTTCTTCTGTTGCCGGGCGGGGCCCTTCAAAGCGGAGGGCCCCCAACCAGGGCTATGCGCGGCCCGGGACCCCGGTGTCTGTCCAATCTCCGGCCCTTGTCAAAAACCCCGCCCCGCAAAGTGAAAAGAGACAAAAAAGAATTGCCTATTCCTGTGCAATTGTGTATAATATGAAGTACCGGGAGCGCTGCTCCCAACCGAAAGGAGCTGAGCACATGAAGTTCACGTTTACAGACAAGAAGGTCAACCTGCCCAAATCCCTGCACAACTACGCCGAGAAGAAGGTAGGCAAGCTGGACCGTTACTTCAAGAACGAGACAGAGGCCAATCTGGTCTTCTCTGTGGAGAAGGACCGGAACAAGGTGGAGCTCACCATCCGTTCCGGCAGCACCATCCTCCGGGTGGCGGAGAGCACGTCCGACATGTTCGCCTCCGTGGACGCGGCAGTTACCTCCATGGAGCGCCAGCTGCGCAAGCACAAGACCCGCCTGGAGAAGCGCCTGCGCACCGGAGCCTTCACCCCTGCCGAGCCCGCCGAGGAGACCTCCTTTGTGCCCGACGCGGAGGAGGACGAGTTCCACGTGGTGCGCACCAAGAAGTTCCCCATCAAGCCCATGACGGTGGACGAGGCCATTCTCCAGATGGACCTGCTGGGCCACGCCTTTTACGCCTTCAAGATTGAGGACAGCGACGCCTTCGCGGTGGTGTACAAGCGCAACGACGGCGGCTACGGCCTCATTGAGGACGAAGGCTGATATAGGATGCGAGAAGCGCCCCGCCTGCCGGCCAGCACAGTGTGCTGGTCCGGCGGGCGGGGCGCTGTTTTGCGGCGCGGTTGTTCAGATTCCCTGCCACAGCATGGCGTCGGCCACCTTCAGGAACCCGGCGATGTTGGCGCCCGCCTGAATGTTGCCCTTCATGCCATACTTCTCCGCGGCGGCGGCGCAGGCGGCGTAGATGCCCTCCATGATGCCCTTCAGCTTGGCGTCCACCTCGTCGAAGCTCCAGCTGAGGCGCTCGCTGTTCTGGCTCATCTCCAGGCCGGAGGTGGCCACGCCGCCGGCGTTGGACGCCTTGGCGGGGGCGAACAGGATACCCGCGGCCTGATAGGCGGCGATGGCGCCGGGGGTGGAGGGCATGTTGGCCCCCTCGAACACGCCGGTGACGCCGTTGGCAATGAGGGTCTTGGCGGAGTTCTCATCGATCTCGTTCTGGGTGGCGCAGGGCAGGGCGATGTCGCAGGGGATGGTCCAGATCCCGGAGCAGCCCTCCACATACTTGGCGGTGGGCACGTAGTTCAGGTAGGTCTTGATCCGGTCCCGCTTGACCTCCTTGATCTCCTTGATGACCTTGTAGTCGATGCCGTTCTCGTCCACGATATAGCCGTTGGAGTCGGACATGGCGACCACCTTGCCCCCCAGCTGGGTGCACTTCTGGTTGGCGTAGATGGCCACGTTGCCCGAGCCGGAGATCACCACCCGCTTGCCCTGGAAGGACTGGCCGTTGTCCCGGAGCTGGGCGTCGGCGAAGTAGCACAGGCCGAAGCCGGTGGCCTCGGTGCGGGCCAGGGAGCCGCCGTAGCTCAGGCCCTTGCCGGTGAGCACGCCGGTGAACTCGTCCCGGATCTTCTTGTACTGGCCGAACAGGAAGCCGATCTCCCGGGCGCCCACGCCGATGTCTCCGGCGGGCACGTCGGTGTCCGGGCCGATGTGGCGCTGCAATTCGGTCATGAAGGACTGGCAGAACCGCATGACCTCGCCGTCGCTCTTGCCCTTGGGGTCGAAGTCGGAGCCGCCCTTGCCGCCGCCCATGGGCAGGGTGGTCAGGGAGTTTTTGAAGATCTGCTCGAAGCCCAGGAACTTGATGACGGACAGGTTGACGGTGGGATGGAAGCGCAGGCCGCCCTTGTAGGGGCCGATGGCGGAGTTGAACTGCACCCGGTAGCCCCGGTTCACCTGGACCTTGCCGCTGTCGTCCACCCAGGGCACCCGGAACATGACAATGCGCTCGGGCTCCACAATGCGGCCGATGATGTTCTGGGCCTCGTAGCGGGGGTCGGCCTCCACCACGGGCTCCAGGGACTCCAGCACCTCCTCCACGGCCTGGAGGAACTCGGGTTCGTGGGCGCTCTTCTTTTTCAGATCGTCCAGCACGGACAGCAGGTAGGCGTTTTTAATTGACATCGTTGTCAGCATCCTTTCTTCCTTGAAAGTGGGACTTTAACGCGATACAGTATTCTACACCAAGACGGGGGATTTTGCAAGTCCGAAGATGAAAAATTGCAAAAATGAATTTCACAAAAAATTTTGGGAGACCGGGAACCTTTTTGGAGGCCCAGCCATCTATATACTGTCCGGACAAGAGAGAAAGGGGATGACGCCCAGCATGGAATGGACGCGAGAGGAATTTGCCGCCGCCGTCACCGAGCACGGCCGCCGGATGTACCGGGCGGCCCGGGCGGTGCTGGACAGCGACGCGGACGCGGAGGACGCGGTATCCCAGGCGGTTTTACAGGCGTGGCAGTCGCTGGGCAGGCTGCGGAACAGGGAGGCGGTGCGGCCCTGGCTGGTAAAAATCGCGGTAAACTGCGCCTGTGCCATGCGGCGGAAGCAGGGGAGAGTGGTCTATCTGGAGGACCTGGTCCAGGAGCCCGCCGCCCCGGAGCCGCCCAGATACGATGGCCTGTGGGAGGCGGTGTGCGCCCTGCCCCGGGAGCGGCGGGCGGTGGTGGTGCTGTTCTACTATGAGGACATGACAGTGGACGAGATCGCCAGGTGCCTGGGCGTCCCCCGGGGGACGGTGAAGTCCCGGTTGTCCAGAGCCAGGGCGCAATTGAAGGAGGTATTGCATGAACAGGAGGGCGAGTATGGAACGGTTTGACGAAATGCTGAAAAATATGGCCGGCAAAGAGGCGTGTATCGTGCCGGAGGGATTCGACCGGCGCATGGAGAAGGTGCTGGACGGCCTGCCCCCCAGAGAAAAGCGGCGGGGCCTGGGCGCGGTGAAAACGGTTCTGATCGCGGCGGCCCTGTGCGGGGCCCTGCTGTGCACGGCTTTCGCCGCCTCCCCGGAGCTGCGGGGGATGCTGGCGGAGGCCCTGGGGGGCTTCGCGCCCTATGCCCAGGGGCAGGAGGACAAGTCTTATGTGATCGACGGGATCGAGTTCCGGGTGGTGTCCGCCCTGGCGGACGATTTCACTGTCCGGGCCTATGTGGAGGCCCGGGAGCTGGAGGGCGATCGTCTGAGCAAGCTGGAGCTGAATGCCTTTGGCGCCGCCTTTGGCCTTGTGGACGTGCCCACAAAGGATACGGGAAACAGCGAGGGCATGGGGGGAGGCACCATGAGCGGCGTCTGCGTGGGGTATGACGCGGAGACAAAGACCGCCCTGCTGGCCATCACCACCTGGGGGCGGGTGCTGGCGGAGGATCTGACCGGGGCGGAGGTCAAGCTGTTCAGCCTGTCGGGGGGGCCGGAAACCGCGTATCAGACGATCTGGGAGAACAGCGGGGACGTGTATTTCCCGGTGGAGGTGGAGCCTGTGACCAGCCTAGTAGCGGACGGGAAGCTGGCCGCCGCCCTTGGGGCGGAGGAGGTGCGGCTGTCGCCCATCAGCCTGTCCGCAATTTTTAAGGGCGACGGGGCGTGGCACCGCTTTACGGGCACGGGCATCCGGGTCAAGCTGGCGGACGGCACAGTGGCGGACGCCCCCTGGGAGGGCGGACAGGGCAGCTACGGCGCGTATGGCACGGACAGCGAACACAGGGTGCTGGTGTGGAACTTCCGCCAGCCGGTGGAGCTGGATCAGGTGGCCGGCGTCTATATCGGCGAGGACTATTTCCCCATCGAATGACCAAGGACAGAAAAACGGACCCGGGGAGCGTTCCCCGGGCCCTTTTGCGGCGCGGCTTGACAAGCTCCGGCTTTGGGCATACAATGAAGACCTGCCATCCCAAAGAGAGAGGGGAGAGCCCCGTGATTGAATTGAAAAACGTGTCCAAGGTGTTTCCCAACGCCGAGGGGGGCCTGCACGCCCTGACGGACGTGAGCCTGACCATCGGCGACGGCGCGGTATACGGCATCGTAGGTATGAGCGGCGCGGGCAAGTCCACCCTGGTGCGGTGTATAAACCTGCTGGAGCGGCCCACCTCCGGCCAGGTGCTCATCGACGGCGCGGACCTGTGCGCCATGAGCCGGAGGGAGCTTATCGTCCAGCGCCGGTCCATCAGCATGATCTTTCAGCAGTTCAACCTGCTGATGCAGCGCACCTGTCTGAAAAACATCTGCTTCCCCATGGAGATCGCCCGTGTGGGGCGGGGGGAGGCGGAGAAGCGGGCCCGGGAGCTGCTGGAGGTGGTGGGCCTGCCAGACAAGGCGGAGGCCTATCCCGCCCAGCTGTCCGGCGGGCAGAAGCAGCGCGTCGCCATCGCCCGGGCCCTGGCCTGCGACCCCAAGATTCTGCTGTGCGACGAGGCCACCTCCGCTCTGGACCCCAAGACCACCCGGGACATCCTCCGGCTGGTGAAGGACATCAACCAACGGCTGGGCATCACGGTGGTGGTCATCACCCACGAGATGGCGGTGGTGGAGGAGATCTGCACCCATGTGGCCATCCTGGACCATGGCCGCGTCATGGAGACGGGGACGGTGGAGCAGGTGTTCTCCAGCCCCCAGACCGAGGCGGGCCGCCGGCTGGTCTACCCCGACGGGGTGGTGATCGACCAGCTTCCCGCCGCCAACGTCATCCGCATCGCCTTCAACGGCGGGTCGTCCTACGAGCCCTTGATCGCCTCCCTGGCCATCGACTGCGGGGTGAAGGTGAACATACTGGGGGCAGACACCCGCAACGTCAACGGCCAGGCCTTCGGCACCATGCTCCTGGGCCTGCCCGGGGACCCGGCGGAGGCCGCCAAGGCCATAGCCTACATCAAAAACCAGCCCAACGTGAACATGGAGGAGGTGCGGGATTACCATGGCTGAATGGATCATCGACCTGTTCAACATCACCGACCCCAAGCTGGTGAAGGACATCTCCGAGCAGGTGCCCTATCTGCTCAACAACCTGGGCTTTGCCGCCTGGGAGACCATCTATTCCACCGTGCTGGCCACCCTGTTCGCCTACCTCATCGGCCTGCCCCTGGGGGTGCTGCTGGTGGCGGGTGCGCCGGACGGCGTGCGGCCCCTGCCCGGGCCGCTGATGAAGGCCCTCAACGTGGTCATCAATCTGCTGCGCTCGGTGCCCTTTCTCATCCTGATGGTGGTGGTGTTCCCCCTGGCCCGGGTGATTGTGGGCACCTCCATCGGCACCAACGCCTCCATCGTCCCCCTGACCATCGCCGCCTTTCCCTTTGTGGCCCGGCTGGTGGAGGGTTCCCTGCGGGAGATGGACCGGGGGACCGTCGAGGCCGCCCAGGCCATGGGCTGCACCCCCGTTCAGATCATCTGGAAGGTGATTCTGCCCGAGTCCCTGCCCTCCCTGCTCACCGGCTTTACCACCGCCTTTATCACTATTCTGGGCTACGGAGCCATGTCCGGGGCCATCGGCGGCGGCGGTCTGGGCAATATGGCGCTGAACCGGGGCCATACCCGCAACATGCGCATCGTGCTGTACGTGGCGGTGATCGCACTGGTGGTTCTGGTGCAGATATTCCAGTCCATCGGCACCCATTTCGCCACCCGGCTGGACAAGCGCCTCACCACCGCCAAGGCCCGCAAGGGCGCGCTCCGCAGCCGGAGCAGGCAGGTGAGAAAGGACTGACGGAGCCCTGGGGCCATGTAGATGCGCCCTGTTTTTGTGGGAAGGGACGAAGCGGGCCGCTTTGTCCCTTCCTACTCTGTGCAAACTGCCCCATTGACAAACGCGCTTTGTCGCGCTAAACTAAGTAGCATCAACCAAGTAAGCGAATATGTTTTACAGGTGGCGCTTGGGTTGTTCCGCGCCCGTCCCGAGGGGGCGGGGCATCAAATCAATAACGCAAAGGCAATGATGGGGAGAGTAAGCGGGGAGATACGGCACAGAGAGCCCGGGCAGCTGGAAACGGGCACGGAAGGCCCCGCCGAACATGGCCTCGGAGCCGCGCGGCTGAGAGACATCAGGGTCCTTAGGCCGCGACGGGCGCGCCCGTCACAGCGCCAGGGTATGTCAGTACCCGGAAAGGCCCGGCCCCGCGAGGGGCGGGTGAAGCAAGGTGGTACCACGAAGCGGCCCAGCCGCTCTCGTCCTTGACCGTGTGTCAGGGGCGTTTTTTTGTTCCCCAATTCCGGTGACGCCCGCCAACGCGGCTCACATATATCATCCATCGCGAATCAAAAGGAGAGATCACCATGAAAAAGATCAGCAAATTTCTTGCGCTGGGCCTGTCCCTCGCCCTGTCTCTGAGCCTGGCCGCCTGCGGAAACGGTACCCAGAGCAGCACCCCTCCCGACACCCAGAGCCCCGAAAGCACCCAGCCTGTCGGCGACAGCAAACCCGGCGCCCCCATCGTAATCAAGGTGGGCGCCACCCCCGCCCCCCACGCCGCCGTGCTGGAGGTGGTGAAGGAGCTGCTCAAGGAGCAGAACATCGACCTGCAAATCCAGGAGTTCGACGACTATATCCTGCCCAACACCGCCGTGGAGGACGGCTCCCTGGACGCCAACTACTTCCAGCACATCACCTATATGAACAACTTCAACGAGGAGAACGGCACCCATCTGGTGAGCGTGGCCGAGGTGCATTATGAGCCCTTTGCCATCTACGCCGGCAAGACCGCCAGCCTGGACGCGCTGGCCGACGGCGCGGTCATCGCCGTGCCCAACGACGGCACCAACGAGGCCCGGGCCCTGATGCTGCTGGAGGCCCAGGGGCTCATCAAGCTGCGGGAGGGCGCCGGCCTTGCCGCCACCAAGGACGACATCGCTGAGAATCCCCACAACTACGAGATTCAGGAGCTCACCGCCAACCTGCTGACCACCACCCTCCAGGATGTGGACATCGCCATCATCAACGGCAACTATGCCCTGGGCGCGGGCCTCAGCGAGGACGACGCCCTGGCCTTTGAGGACGCGGCCACCGCCGCGGCCCCCTACGTCAATGTGCTGGCCGTCAAGGAGGGCCGGGAGGATGATCCCTCCATTCAGGCGCTGGTGAAGGCTCTCCAGTCCGATGAGGTGAAGCAGTTCATGCTGAACGCCTACGGGAACGCGGTGGTCCCGGCGTTCTAAGGAGAAGTGCGGAGCCGTCGTGAGCGGCGCGGATATAATCAAAAAAGCGGCGCGTGGTATTGAAACCACGCGCCGCTTTTTTTGTGCCGGAGCGCCTCTCACAGGTCCAGCATGACCCGTTCGATGCCGCTCACCGCCTCCTCCACCAGGCCGTCGATGTCCAGAACCTTCTCCGCCTCCTCCAGCTCCTCCCGCTTGGGCTTGGTCCGGGGGTGCTTGGGGGTGAAGACGGTGCAGCAGTCCTCGTAGGGCAGGATGGAGGTCTCAAAGGTGCCGATTTTCCGGGAAATGCGGACGATTTCCTCCTTGTCCATCCCCACCAGGGGGCGCAGGACGGGAACGGTGCACACCGCGTCGGTGCAGGCCAGGGCGTCCAGGGTCTGGCTGGCCACCTGGCCCACCGACTCCCCCGTCACCAGGGCCTGAATCTGGTTTTTCTCCGCCACCCGGCAGGCGATGCGCATCATGAACCGACGCATGAGGATGGTGAACAGCTCCTCGGGGCAGGAGCGGCGCAGCTCCTCCTGGATTTTGGTGAAGGGCACCACGTGGACGCACTGCTTGCCCGTGTAGGGCACCAGCAGGCGGGCCAGGTCCAGCACCTTTTCCTTGGCCTCCGGGGAGGTGTAGGGGTAGGAGTAGTAGTGGATCATGTCCACGATGACCCCCCGCTTGGCGATCATCCAGGAGGCCACCGGGGAGTCGATGCCGCCGGACAGCAGGGACAGCGCCCGCCCCCCCATGCCCACGGGCAGACCCCCCGCCCCCGGCTCCGGGTCGGCGTGGATGTAGGCGTCGAAATCCCGGACCTCCACGTGGACCGTCAGCTCCGGATGGTGCATGTCCGCCGTCAGGTGGGGGTAGCGGTCGTGGAGCTCCCCGCCCACGTACTGGGACAGCTGAATGGAGCTCATGGGGAAGGTCTTGTCCGCCCGTTTGGACTCCACCTTGAAGGACTTCGCCGCCAGGAGCTTGTCCCCCAGGTAGTCCGCGGCGCACTGGACGATGGCGTCCTTGTCCTTGGGGCAGGCCCGGGCCCGGCACACCCCCACCGCGCCGAACACCTTGCCCATGGCCTCCCAGGCCCCCTCGAAATCGGCGTTTTCGTCCAGGGGCTCCACATAGGTGGTGGACTGGCGGGTATAGACCTTGAAGGAGCCGTATTTTTTCAGCCGCCGCTTGGCGTTGCCCATCATTTTCTCCTCAAAGCCCCGGCGGTTCAGGCCCTTGAGCACCATTTCGCCCTGCTTGAGCAGGATAATCTCACGCATATGCTTCCCTTGCTTTCCTCCGTAGTTTAACCCCCCTATTTTACAGGGCGGGACGGCCCGTGTCAAGGGCGTCCTTGCCGCGTCCGGGGGGGTGTGGTATAATCGAAACAGGTCGGGGCGGGACGGCCCCCAAATGGATGATGTAAACCAAAAGTTACACCCATGTAAACGAGATGACCATTGCTTTTTTGAAAAGGAGTGCCTACAATGAAGCTGAAAGACAAGAAAATGACAGACAAGCTGACCGCCCTGCGTGTGGAGTTCGGGCTGACCCAGGCGGAGCTGGCCCGGGCTGTCGGCGTCAGCAGGCAGACTGTCTCCAGATGGGAACGGGGTTTCATCGTCCCCTCCACCGCGAATTTGATCTCTCTGGGCTGCCTGTACGGCCTGCCGCTGGACGAGCTGATGAACGAGGAGCCGGACGGGGAAGAGGAGCCCGCCGCTCCGGAGGCCCTGAAGGCCCCGGAGACGGAGGCGGCGGAAATGGAGGAGCCGGACGGAGAAAAGAAGCCCGCCGCCCCGGAGGCCCTGAAGGCCCCGGAGGCGGAGACGGCGGAAATGGAGGAGCTGGACGCCACCCCGGTCCCCCGGCGGCCGGTCTTCCGGCGGGTGTGGGCCGCGGCGCTGGCGGGATGTATTCTGCTGACGGGAATATCCATTGGGATCGCGATTGGCGTTACCGTATTGAAGGAACCGGAGAAGCCCAGCGATAGTCTCGTTATTATCAGTCAGGATGATCTGGAATGGGAAGATATTGACTTGACAGAAGTAATCAACATGTCAGAGGAAGACAGCGGAATTATATTTACAAAATCAGATAAAGAATGAATAGAGGAGAATTATAATGAAATTCAAAGAATTTTTATGTGTGCTGTCAGCTTGTATTGTTATGGCCAGTGTTCTCACTCCTGCCAGTGCGGCAGAAAGCTTCGATGAAAATGTGATTTCGTTAGATGATCTGAAATGGGAATGGGTAGACCTGTCCACGGTGGAGTGCCTGGAGAATAGTACTGTATCACGGGCACGGGTTCCTGCGGATGGAACTTATTCTGCGCACACTACATATACCCTGGGCCAGCCAGTTTCTTTACAGGCCAACCACATAGTTACTTTTAATTGTTCCTATTCGCCATTGACAGCCAGTCTGGACTTTGGCGTGATATCTTCCAGCGGCAGATTCTACTATATCAACGTAAAGGAGGGCAGTATCAATAAACCTATCAGAATCAGCCAAAGCGGGAGTTATTCGGTGGCGATTAGGAACAATTCTTCGCAGACTGTGCGTGTGGTTGGGTTTGTGAACTATTGACCGTATATTGTCCCACACAATAAAGAAAAGGAGAAAAAACATATGAAGCTGAAAAAAGTTGTGTCCCTGCTTCTGGCGCTGGTGATGTCCTTCGCGCTGGCCGCCCCCGCCTTTGCCGCCGAGCCCGACGACGGCAACGAGGGGATCATGCCGCTGGCCCAGGTCTATTCAAAGGAGCCTGTCTCGTGCAGCAGCGGAAACGGCGTGGGTCCCTTTACCACCACGCCCAGTAACGGGAAATATCTCCAGGTATGGTTCCATAATCAAGGCAGCGCACCCGTCGTAGTTATCCTTACAGATGCCGCCGGCAACGAGATCACGCACAAGACCTTTGCGGTGGGAGACACAGGTAATTCAATTGTGTATGTCATCCCCACCCCCGACAAGCCGTGCACCTACCGTGTCCGCTTCGAGTGCCCTCCGAGCGGCGCGTGGATTACTGGCGAAGTGGCTGCAGCCCAGTATACCTATAATCCCAACCCCAACGCCTGACCCAAACCGGTCTAGAGGAGTTGTAAAATCATGAAGCTGAAAAAAATGATGTCCCTGCTTCTGGCGCTGGCAATGTCCTTCGCGCTGGCCGTTCCCGCCTTTGCCGCCGGGCCCGGCGACGGCGACGAGGGGATCATGCCGCTGATGCAGCTCTACCCCAACGACGAAATCAATATCAGAAGCGGCAGCACTGTGGGCCCTGTCACCACTACGCCGGGCCAGGGAAACTATGTCCGGGTTTGGTTCCGCAATAATGGCACCGAGTCCGTGGATGTCATACTCGTAGACTGGAACACCCATGCCGTTCTGGGGACAAAGTCCGTTGGGGCGGGCGCTCAGGAACCGCTTGAGTATACCATCGCCAACCCCAGCCAGCCGCTGTCAGTCGCCGTCCGCTTCAACTCTGCAACCAGTATGCGGGTCGTAGGCATCGTGGCCATAGCGCAGTATTGATCCCAGCGCCTGACCCAATTCGACCTAAAGGAGCTGTAAAACTATGAGGCTGAAAAAAATGATGTCCCTGCTCCTGGCGCTGGCGATGTCCTTTGCGCTGGCCGTTCCCGCCTTTGCCGCCGAGCCCGACGGCGGCAATGAGGGGATCATGCCGCTGACGCAGAACCTTATTACAGATGGTAGCGTAGAGACCTCTCAGGGCTACAGCACAAGGCCCTTTACCACTACCCCTGCCAACGGCAAATATATCCGTGTCTGGTTCCGCAATAATTTGGATAAAGCCGTTGAGGTTATGTTGGTACCTGTGGGTTCGACGGAGCCTGTCGCTCAAGCCACTGCTACAAAGGACAAAGACGGTGTGATCGTTTTTACCATTCCTACCCCCGACCAACCGTGCTCCTATTTTATCATGGTTGAGGATCTCGCAACCGGGGGAAGGATTAGCGGCCGCTTGTCCGCAACTCAATATATTGTCAGACCCGCTGATCACTAGATACAGCAGACGCTTCGCATTGTAAGTAAGCAAAGCCGCCCCCGAGGGGGACGGCTTTGCCCTCTGCCGCCGGCTTGTCCGGTCAGGCGCTCTGCTTTTTGGTGAGGATGATTTCGCCCTTGGCCCCCTCCAGATCCATGATGATCTCCCCCGCTTCGGGGACGTGGATATGGCCGGACAAGGGATTTTTTATGCTCACGATGGGGGCGGTGAGGGCGGCCTCCACCTCGGAGCGCTCAAAGGCCAGGTCGGTGTCCGCCATCTCGCAGTCGATGAGCTTCAGGTTTTTGCAGTAGCACAGGGGCTGGGTGCCGGTGATCTTGCAGTTCTCGAAGGTGACGTTCTCGCTGTACCAGGCCAGATACTCCCCCTTCACCACGCTGTCCCGCACCGTGATGTTTTTGGCGTGCCAGAAGGCGTCCTTGGTGTCGAACACGCAGTGCTCAAACACAGAATCGGTGATGTACTGGAAGGAGTATTTGCCCTTCATGCGCACGTCCCGGAAGGTCAAATGGCCGGAGCGCATCATAAAGTATTCGCTCTCCACATCGCAGTCCTCCATGGCGGCGCCCCGTACCGACCAGCCGAACTCGGCGGAGCGGATGTCACAGCCCCGCAGCTTGACGTCCGCGCACTCCCGCAGGGCCTTGATGCCGTGGAGCTTGGTATTGTTGATCTCCACACCCTCGGAGTACCAGAGGGCGGCACGGCACAGTTCCGTCATCTCGGAGCGTTCGATTTTCAGCCCCGTGTCGTGCCAGAAGGGGTAGCGGAGGTTGAAAAAGCAGCGGTCCACCGCGATGTCCCGGCCCTCTTTGAAGGCGCTCTCGCCGTCGGCGGGGCCGTCAAAGGCGCAGTCCCGGACCAGGATGTCCCGGGCCCCGTAGAGGGCCCGCTCCTCGTCAAAGGTCTTATGTTGAATGGTTGTCATGATAATACGCTCCTTTTTTCATGACGCGGGAGCTTATGTTCGCGTCCGGCGTCTGATTTCCGCCGCCGCTCCCACAACCAGCAGGGCGGCGGAGCAGACCAGCATGATCTGGAAGGTCAGCTGGTTCACCCAGTCTGGGTTTCCGGCTGCCCGCCGGGCCAGCATATCCCCCACGGAGAAATACGCCAGGAATCGGGGCTTGCCCGTGTCCATCAGGAGCAGGTCGCACAGGCTGTTGAATACCGGCGTGGCAAAGGTGGCCAGCAGGGCGATGACCCCGGCCTTGAGCCAGGGCCCCGCGGGGAGCCAGTACACCGCAGCGAAGCCGGCCCACAAAAACGCCACCCCGGCCAGGGCCAGAGGAAAGGCGGTCGAAACCAGCCAGTCTCCGCCGGTGAACAGCCAGATCACCGCCAGCAGGGCGAACACCCACAGGCTGAGCACCCCCACGCATAGGGGCAGCACGTGTTTTCCGTAGAACCGCCACACCGCCCACCAGCCCCAGGGCAGGGCCAGGGACGCCGCCGTGATGGCAAGCCCCCCGATGATCCACCAGCCCCCGGCGTACCGCCAGCAGGCCAGCAGCAGGAGCAGCAGGCACCCGGTGGCGGAGCCCAGACAGATGAGCAGCCGGTTGGTCCGGAACAGGAAGGGCAGGTTGGTGAAGCAGAACCCCAGGGCGCAGCCCGTCAGCACGATCCAGAACCAGTCCAGGGTGTGGAACACCGCCAGGTCGCAGATGAAGCACACCACAACGGCGACGGCGTAGCTGATGGCGAAAAACTTCCGAGTCCCCGTTGTCACCTGCCGCCAGCGCTTTGCCGCCTTCTCCTGGGCGTGGACCTGGTCGTCGTCGCAGGCGGTGAAAAACTCGTGCTCGGTGATGTGCAGGGCGGCGCAGATGGGCGTGACCATGGACACGTCCGGATAGGACAGCGCCCGCTCCCATTTGCTGACGGTGGACTCGGTGACGAAGAGCTGGCCCGCCAGCTCCTTCTGGGTGAGCCCCGCCTCCAGCCGCTTTTTCCGGATGTACGCGCCAAAGGATTCTTTCTCGTTCATGTTCAGCACTCCCTTTTGTCGGATATGCTTTCACCCTACCCCGCCTCCGGGAAAAAGTCAAGGCTTTCCCCGGAAATCCCAACTCGACTGTCAGGAAAGCCGGCCTGTATCAACGGTTTGCCAGCTGGGACAGGAAAGCGTTGATCCTGCCCGCGGCGGCGTCCCTGCCGATCACGTGGATGATGCCGTGCAGGTCCGGGGTATTGGTGGTTCCGGTCAGGGCGTAGCGGATGAAGGAGGAGAGATCGGCGATGGAGCCGTTGTAGTCCTCGGGATGTTTTTTATATGCGCCCATCTTCACGCAGTAGTTGTGCCGGGCCGCCACCTCTTTCACCTTGGCGAACCATGCGTCCGCGCCGTCCTCATAGTCGAAGGCGGCCAGGTAGTCCGTCAGGATATCGGGAATGCGCTCCTTGTGGGGCAGGAAGGATGTGGGGAGGTCCGAAGCGTCCACGGCAAAGCCGGGGTCGTACATATAAGGATACAGCTCCATCAGATCGGACCACTTGGCCACGTCCAAACGCTTCTCATGCCACACCGCAATGGACCTGCGGAAGGTGTCCCCGTTGTTCTCAATAAAGCTGTCCAGCTTCGCGTCATGCCGCTTCGCCCAGGCGGAGACGGAGGCGAATATCTGATCCTCCGACATGTGGCCGACGCGCTTTTTCGCCACATTGTTCAGCTTATCGAAGTCGAACAGGGCCCCGGCCGCGCCGCTTTTGGACAGGTCCAGGCTGAACTCAAAAATGGAGGCGTCCATATGCTCCTCCCGCCAGGGCTCGTAGTCCGCGCTGCCGATGGTGAGCAGGTAGTCCAGCACGGCGGGGATGGGATAACCGGCCTCGTCGTAGTAGCCCACCCGGGCCTCCGGGTCCTTGCGCTTGCTCAGCTTCCGGCGGGAGACGCCCTCGCCGTCCTCCTTGGCCTCGTTCTTCATGATGGGGCTCAGGTGGGTGTAGCGGGGCACAGGGAAGCCCAGCATTTCAAACATCTCCACATGCAGGGGGATGGAGGCGATCCACTCGTCGGCGCGGATCACGTCGGTGGTCCGCATCAGGTGGTCGTCTACCACATGGGCGAAGTGGTAGGTGGGCAGGCCGTCCCCCTTGATGATGACGGCGTCCAGAATGTTCTCCTGCATGGAGATGTCGCCGCGGATCATATCGTGGTAGACCCGGCTGACGCCCAGCCTGCCGCCGCTGCGCATCCGGACGATCCACCGGTCGCCGTTGGCGATCCGCTTCAGAACGGTCTCCTCGTCCAGGTCCCGGCAGGCGGCCCACTGGCCGTAGTAGCCCTTTTGCGGGGCGTTGGCCTCCTCCTGCCGTTCCCGGATGGCCTCCAGCTCCTCCGAGGTGCAGAAGCAGGGATAGGCCCTGCCGGTCTCCACCAGATATTTGGCAAAGGCCTGATAGATCTCTTTGCGGAGGGACTGGCGGTAGGGGCCGTAGTTCCCGCTGTCCTCCGTCTCGCCCACGGCCCCCTCGTCAAAGTGGATCTGGAACTCGTCCAGGGCGCTGATGATCTCGGTGACGCCGTTCTCGATCTGCCGCTTCTGGTCGGTGTCCTCAATGCGGAGGAAGAACACGCCGCCCCGGCTCCTGGTGAAAATGCTGTTCAGCAGGGCGGTGTACAGTCCGCCGATGTGCATGAAGCCCGTGGGGCTGGGGGCAAAGCGGGTGCAAACCGCACCCTCCGGCAGGTCTCTGGGGGGATACAGGGCCTCGGCCTCCTCATAGGTCATTCTGATATGGGGAAAAAGCGCGTCAGCAACACGTTTGCTCATGTAAAAGCCAACTCCTTATGATAGATTCGCCGTTTGGTCCATATATTTGCGGGTATTATACTATATCTGGGCAATTGATGTCAATGCTCAGGGACGGCCCCCTCCGTCCCGCCGCAAAAAACAAACGTCCCGCAGACAGCCTGCGGGACGATGGAAAACGGAGCCGGATGGGGGCTTCGGAACACTTGGTCCGGGGGGCTCCGGCTGTGGCCGGAGCAGCCCCGGTTAGAAGAAAGAGGAGATCGCGGCGGATTGTCTGGCTCGCCGTCCTGACAAGATCAGTGTACCATAAACCCCACCAAGAAACCAGGGATAATTTGCGAAAAATATGTTAAAAATTTATGAATGGGTAATCAGGGAAACGGGGGCCTATTTCTTCCTATTACTGGATGGAATAGGGGCCCCGGGCCAGCACCTTGACCACGGGGGCGGTGGCCGTGACCCAGCGGGGGCTGATGGTGGCCATATACAGATGGTTGGTTTGCAGGGCCTCGCCGTTGGCCAGCGCGGAGCCGGAGGTGGTGTCGATGAGGCCCACGCTGTCGGAGGAGCCGCACACGGCGGTGCCCACCCGCAGCATCACCTCAAAGCCCACGTCCCCCACCAGGGATTGGCCCTGGCTGAGGGTGACGACGGTGAACACGCTGCCGCCGGACGGGGCGGAGCCGGACCCGCCGCCGGCCAGAATGTCCTTGAGGGACTGCTCCATCTCCGCCCGGCGCTGGGTGACGGTGCGGTCCACCAGGTCCTTCACCTGCTGGGTAAAGGGGCCGTTGAGGTAGCTCAGGGTGATCAGGGGGTCGCCCTGACCGCCGGCGTTGGCGGCGTAGGCCGCGGTGAACAGAAAACACACGCACAGGGCGGCCGCGGCAATTTTCAGCTTTTTCATATGTAGTTCCCTCCGTGGTTTTTCTTAGGGAAGCACTGATTCAATGCGTCTGCGGCGCTTTGCGGATCTTTTTTGCCACAGCTTCGTTGCGATTTCTTGAAATAAACACAATGATTCCGGCGAAATCCCGCCTCGCTGCGGCAAAAATCTCGCGCAAATCATTCCTGCCGATTGAATCAGTCCTTCCTTAGGGTGAGCGGCCTCCTGCCCCGTCCGGTTTGCCGGGCGGGGCAGGGCCGCGGTTCTTTCTTGCCGCGCTCCGAAGCGGCCAAGGCGTTCGGCCCCGTCAGACGAGCCGCTCAGGGCTGAGGCCGAAGCTGACGGCGATGGCGCTGTCCACCCGCCGCTCGTCGAAGCAAAGTGCGCTCAATTGCGCTTCCGCCTTCGGCGAAAGCTTCATTCGCTCCCTTGCTTCTCCTCTCCCCACAAAAGCTGAAGGGCGCTTTTGCGGGGGCCCCGTCAGACGAGCCGCTCGGGGCTGAGGCCGAAGCTGACGGCGATGGCGCTGTCCACCCGCCGCATGATTTGATCGTCCACCCGGCCCATGTGCTCCCGCAGGCGCTTTTTGTCCAGCGTGCGGATCTGCTCCAGCAGGACCACCGAGTCCTTGGGCAGCCCGCAGCTGTGGGAGGCCAGGGTGATGTGGGTGGGCAGGCGGGCCTTGCCCGTCTGGGAGGTGATCGCCGCGGCGATCACCGTGGGGCTGTGCTTGTTGCCGGTGTCGTTCTGGACGATGAGCACCGGGCGGACGCCGCCCTGCTCGCTGCCCACCACCGGGCTTAAGTCTGCGTAAAAAATGTCGCCGCGCTTGACGCTGTTGTCCACAGGATCTCACACTCCGCCGGATATAGTGCCCGGCCAGCGTATGTAGACCGGGTACTATCATTCTCCCACGGGGCGGCGGCTTTTATACCGGGTCGTCCCGGAAAAACCGCCGCGGCTCGCCGCCGGACCTCCGGCGGGCTCCCTGACTATCCTATGCGTCGATGTAGATTCTTGGCACGCGGGGGGCCACCGCGCACAGCAGCTCATAGGAGATGGTGCCCGCCAGCTCTGCGTGATGCTCCACCGGCAGGTGGGGGCCGAACACCTCCGCCACATCTCCCGGCCTCACGCCGCTGGAGGGGGGCAGTCCGATCATGCACATGTCCATGCACACCCGGCCCACGATCTGAAGGCATTCTCCGCCCAGCCATACGCCGCTCTCGTTGGACAGCGCCCGGTGGAATCCGTCGGCGTAGCCGATGGGCAGCACCGCCAGCCGCCCGCCGTCCCCGCCCAGACAGGCGGTGCAGCCGTAGCTCACCGGGGTATGGGCGGGGAAGTCCCGCACCGCCGCCACCCGGCTGTACAGCGACATGACGGGTTTCAGCCCCGGCCCGTCCAGCCCCTCGCAGGAGGGGTCGGGATAGTGCCCGTACAGGGCGATGCCGGGGCGCACCATGTCCATATGGGTACAGGGATAGTTTAACACGGCGGCGCTGGCGGCGCAATGGCGAATTTCAAAGGTTTGGCCATAGGTTCCCTCCAGCTCGGCCAGCAGGTCCAGAAACCGGGTGAACTGGAGCATGGTGTAGTCCTCGTCCCCGTCGGCGTCGGCGAAGTGGGTGAAGATCCCCTCCGGCTTCAGGTGGGGCAGGGCGCACAGCGCCGCGATCTCCGCCGCCGCCCGCTCCGGATCGTGGTCCAGCACCCCTAAACGGCTCATCCCGGTATCCACCTTGAGATGGATCTTCGCCCGCTTCCCGGCGGCCCCCGCCGCCTCGGACAGGGCCTGGGCCAGCTCGGGGGTAAATACCGTCTGGGTCACGTCCAGCGCCACCGCCTCCCGCGCCAGCGCGGGATGGGTATAGCCCAAAATGAGGATGGGCGCGGAAATTCCCGCCTGCCGCAGCTGAACCGCCTCGTCCAGGCAGGCCACCGCCAGATAGTCCACCCCCAGCTCCTCCGCCAGATACCGGGCCACCGTCACCGCCCCGTGGCCGTAGGCGTTGGCCTTCACCGTGGCCAGAAATTTGCTGTCCGGCGCGCAGGCCCGCAGCGCCCAGTAGTTATGCTCCAGATTGCCCAGGCTGATCTCAGCCCAGGTCCGCGCGGTATCACGCGTCATTTCCCGTATCATCGTTCTCGCTCAACTCCGTTGTAAAATTGCTGAATTTGGCCGTCAGCACCGTCTCGCCCGCCGCGCTCACCTCGGCGGCCAGCAGGGCGCGGCTGTCCCGGTCAAAAGACAGCAGGAACTGGGTGCCCGTGTTGGGCTCCAGCTCCGGGTCCTGGAAGGAGATTTGCAGATATTCGCTGTTTTCCCCCGCCCAGGCGCACTTGGCCATGTAGCCCCTTTCGATCTGCTCCATCAGGGCGGTGACGGCGGACACGGGGGTGAGTCCGTCCCCATCCAGCAGGCCCAGGGACAGCCCCGCGCCGTCGTACTCCAGGGCGGTCTCCCCCTTGGCGATCCGGGCGGTGATGCCGGAGAGCAGCTCCGGGGCGGTGACGGTGAGCACCGTCTCCCCCTCTCTTTGCCACCGGGCGTCCAGGGTGAAATCGTACACGGCCTCGGTGTAGCACACCGACACGTCTACAACGGCGGACCAGCCCGCCAGCGCCTGATATTCCTCCCGGAGGGCCAGGGCCGCCTCCTCCGGGGACTCTCCCGTGCCACCGGCCTGACAGCCGGACAGCAGCAGTGCTATCATCAGTACACAAGACAACGCCTTGCGCACGATTCTCAATGCCTCCTTATTTCATTCAGCTCCTTCATTGCATAGGGTATCTGCTCGATCAGGTCGGAGGGGGTCATGCCGTACTCCCCCTTGTCCTCCGCGGCCAGGTCCCCGGCCCGGCCATGGAGCCACGCCGCCAGCACGGGGGCGCCGGGGAGCCCCTGGACCGCCAGCGCCCCCATGAGCCCCGCCAGGGCGTCGCCGCTGCCCCCCTTGGCCATGCCGGGGTTGCCGGTGGGGTTGACGGCGCACATGCCGTCCCAGGCGGTGATGGTGCGGTGCCCCTTGAGGACCAGCGTGCAGTGGTGCCGCTGGGCAAAGCTCCGCGCCGCCCCCAGCCGGCCGGCGATGGGCAGTTCGCAGCCGGACAGCCGGGCAAACTCCCCGTCGTGGGGGGTGAGGATGGTCAGCCGCCCCTCCCGCTCGTCCAATACATCCATATGCTTGGAAATGATATTTAGACCGTCCGCGTCCAGAATGACGGGGCAGGCCAGCTCGCGCATCAGCCGGAGCACCAGCCGTTCCGCCCGTTCGCTCTGCCCCAGGCCGGGGCCCATGAGGACCGCGCCGCAGCCCCTGGCCCGCTCCGCCAGCTCGCCGTCGTCCTGGGGCCAGGGCCAGACCATGGCCTCGCCGCAGCACGCTGCCGCCAGGATGGGGTACACGTCCTCGGGGACGGCCAGCGTCACCAGCCCCGCGCCGCCCCGGACCGCCGAGCGGGCGCACAGCGCCGCCGCCCCGGTATACCCCCGGCTTCCGGTCAGGAGGAACAGCCTGCCGAAATCCCCCTTGTGGGCGTCCAGGGGGCGGCGTGGGAGGGAGAGCTCCTCCCGGGCCGCCAGTACGGTCTGGGAGCGGCCGGGGTACAGATCGTCCGGGATGCCGATGTCCGCCACCACCACCCGGCCGCTGTGCACCGCGCCCTGGCCCACGTAGAGCCCCGGCTTGCCCTGGGAGAAGGTGACGGTCACGTGGGCCCGCACCGCCATGCCCGCCACATCGCCGGTGTCGGCGTGGACGCCGCTGGGCACGTCGGCGGACACCACCCAGCCCGACGCGGCCATCCGCAGCGCCGCGGTGGCGGCGTCCAGCCGCAGGGGGCTGTTGAGCCCCACGCCGAACAGGGCGTCAACGGCCACGTCGTAGCCGATATACCGCCCGGCGTCCTCCGGGTTGAAGTCCTCCAGCGTCCCGCCCGCCTGGGAGAGGCGGCGCTCCATCTCCAGGCAGTCGGCCGTCATTTTGGTCCGGTCCCCCACCAGCACGCACCGCACCCGCCAGCCCGCCTCCAGCAGCAGCCGGGCGGCGGCCACCCCGTCCCCGCCGTTGTTGCCGGGGCCGCAGAACACCACGGCGGAGCGCTGGCGCAGGGCCCAGAACTCCGCCTCGTCCTCGGGGGAGGACATCTGGCCGTCCCGGGTGAACCAGGCCGCGGCGCCGCTCTGGAACCCCGGCCCGGGGATGGGCAGGGAGCGGATCTCCGCCACCAGGGCCTGGGCGGCGTTTTCCATCAGCTCCACGGAGGGGATTCCCCGCTCCTGGATGGCGCGGCGGTCGGTCTCTCTCATCTGGGCGGCGGTGTACAGGTTCATGGGACGGCCCCCTTTCAGTTTTTCATATTATAACGTTTCCCCTCCCGCATTTCAACCGTATTCTGCGCCAGCGCAGAGATTCTCCCCGCCGGGCGGGGGAGAATGTCATAAATCAGCGTTTTCCCCCTTGCAATTCAGCCGCGGTTATGATATAAAGAGATTCAGTAAATGCGTGGAACGGGAAAATAGCGGGCTTGCGTATCCAAGAGAGGGGTGGTCACCGGCTGAGAGCCGCCCCGGTATGTGCCGCTTGTTCGCCCGGGAGCGGCCCCCGAGAGGGGGACGGTTTGCCGCCGTTAACGGGCCTTGAGCGCGCACAATATGTGCGAATTGCGGGTGGTACCGCGGAAGGTTTGCCTTTCGTCCCCAGGTTTGGGGAGGAAGGGCTTTTTTATTCAGAAAGAGAGGGACGCTATGTTTGACCTGATGGATACCCTGTTCCCCGTGATGTTCTTGTCGATCTTTCTCCTGTTCATCGCCTTTCTTGTGTGGGCGGTCGTGTCTGGTGTCCGCCAGTGGTCTAAAAACAACGCTTCCCCCTGGCTCACGGTGGAGGCGGAGGTGGTGACCAAGCGCACCAGCGTCCACGGCGGGGGTGAGAACACCCACGCCTCCACCCGGCACTATGCCACCTTCCAGGTGGCCAGCGGCGACCGGCTGGAGCTGCCCGTCTCCGGCCCGGAATATGGGATGCTGGCGGAGGGGGACTATGGCCGCCTTACCTTCCAGGGCACCCGTTATCTGGGCTTTGAGCGCCAGCGCTAAACACATGACAACCAATTGATAAGGAGTATATGCCATGAAAGAACAGTTAGCAAAAATCCGCGCCGAGGCGCTCTCCGCCTTCGAGAATGTCCGCGACGCCGCCGCTCTGGACGAGCTGCGGGTGCGTTACCTGGGCAAGAAGGGGGAGCTGACGGCGGTGCTCAAGCAGATGGGCCGTCTGTCCGCGGAGGAGCGCCCCGCCATGGGCCAGCTGGCCAACGAGGTCCGGGCCGCCTTGGAAAACGCCCTGGACACCGCCTCCAAGAAGATGGAGGAGGCCGCCCTGTCCGCGAAGCTGAAGGCGGAGACGGTGGACGTGACCATCCCCGGCAGGCAGGTGCAGGTGGGCCGCCGCCACCCCATGAACACCGCCCTGGACGAGATGAAAGAGATCTTCACCGGCATGGGCTTCACCGTGCTGGACGGCCCGGAGATCGAGCTCAGTGAGCTGAATTTCGACCGGCTCAACGCCGGGGAGGGCCACCCCAGCCGGGACTGGTCGGACACCTTCTATTTCGACACGGACGAGCGGGTGATGCTGAGAAGTCAGACCTCCCCCATGCAGGTGCGGGCCATGGACACCCTGCCCCTGCCCATCCGGATGATCGCCCCCGGCCGGGTGTACCGCAAGGACGAGGTGGACGCCACCCACTCCCCCATGTTCCACCAGGTGGAGGGTATGGTCATCGACAAGGGCGTGACCATGGCGGATTTGAAGGGCACCCTGGCCACCGTGGCCCAGCGGCTGTACGGCCCGGACACCAAGACCCGCTTCCGCCCCCACCACTTTCCCTTCACCGAGCCCTCCTGCGAGATGGACGTACAGTGCCACAAGTGCGGCGGCGCGGGCTGCCCCACCTGCAAGGGGGAGGGTTGGATCGAGCTGCTGGGCGCGGGGATGATCCACCCCCGGGTGCTGGAGATGGCGGGCATCGACCCCAATGAGTGGTCGGGCTGGGCCTTCGGCTTCGGCCTGGACCGGCTGGCCATGCTGCGCTACAAGATCGATGACGTACGGCTCATCTTCGAGAACGACGTGCGGTTCCTGGAGCAGTTTTAATGTGTAGGGGCGGATATTATCCGCCCGTCCTGATGAGACCCCGATATTTTCCGTGGGGGCGGATGATATCCGTCCCTACAAAAAGAAAGGATTTTTATATATGAATCTATCCCGGAAATGGTTAAATGAATTCGTTCAAATAGATGCCAGCGACAAGACCTTTGCCGAGGCCATGACCCTGTCCGGCTCCAAGGTGGAGACGACCACCGACCTGGGCGCGGAGATTAAAAACGTGGTGGTGGGCCGCATCCTGTCCATGGAGCGCCACCCGGACTCCGACCACATGTGGGTGTGCCGGCTGGACGTGGGCCAGCACGAGCCCGTCCAGATCGTCACCGGGGCCTGGAACATCCACGAGGGCGACCTGGTCCCCGTGGCCCTGCACAATGCCTGCCTCCCCGGCGGGAAAAAGATCACCCGCGGCAAGCTGCGGGGCGTGCTGTCCAACGGGATGCTGTGCTCCCTGGCCGAGCTGGGCCTGGACGAGCGGGATTTTCCCTACGCCGTGATCACCGCCGCCGCTCTGCTGAATGACTACAAGCCCATCGATCCGGACAAGCCCTCCATCCCGGCGGGCATCCAGCCGGGGCACAAGATCTTTGGTCCGGTGGTGGCGGCTCAGGTAGAGGCGGTGAAGGCGGCCGGGATCCCGGGCGCGTGGACCTGCAATCTCTCCTATGCGGAGCAGGACGGCCCCACCGCTGCTGTTGTCACCACAAGCTGTCAGAATCTCCACAGCGGCGACCTGGTGGCCTACAACACCAAAACCGGCGCCATCTGCACTCTAGCCGGCCTCCACGCCGAACAGCGGGAGTTCCCCCACTGCATCCCCGACGGCATCTTCGTCCTCCAGGAGGACTGCCAGCCCGGGGACGACATCAAGCCCGTCACCGGTCTGGACGACCACGTGGTAGAGTTTGAGATCACCCCCAACCGCCCGGACTGCCTGTCGGTGATCGGTCTGGTCCGGGAGGTGTCCGCCACCTTCGACGTGCCCTATGACCTTCACGAGCCGGTGGTGAAGGGGGGCGGTCCCGGCGTGCTCCCCGAGCTGCTGGACGTGGAGACCCCCGCCGCGGACCTGGTGCCCCGGTACACCGCCCGGATGGTGCGCAATGTGAAAATCGCGCCCTCCCCCAAGTGGATGCGGGAGCGGCTGCGGGCCATGGGCGTGCGGCCCATCAACAACATCGTGGACATCACCAACTATGTCATGCTGGAGTACGGCCAGCCCATGCACGCCTTCGATTACCGCTATGTCAACGGCGGAAAGATCATCGTCCGCCGGGCGGAGGAGGGGGAGAAGCTCACCACCCTGGACGGCAAGGAGCACGCCCTCACCGCAAATCATCTGGTCATCGCCGACGAGGGCCGGGCCGTGGGCCTTGCGGGCATCATGGGCGGGCTGAACTCCGAGATCACAGCCGACACCGCCGATGTGGTGTTCGAGTCCGCCTGCTTCGACGGCACCTGCATCCGCAAGGGGGCCCTGGCCCTGGGTATGCGCACCGAGGCGTCCGCCAAGTTCGAGAAGGGGCTGGACCCCATGAACACCCTGCCCGCCGTCAACCGGGCCTGCGAGCTGGTGGAGCTTTTGGGCGCGGGCGAGGTGGTGGACGGCGTCATCGACATCCTCAACAACGTCCCCCAGCCCTGGACCGTCACCATGGACCCGGAGAAGGTCAACGCCCTGCTGGGCACCGGCATTGAGCCGGTGGACATGTACTGCCTGCTGGAGCGGGTGAATATCCGCACCAGGGAGAAAAACTTCCCCAACGGCCCCGCCGAGGTGGTGATCCCGTCTTATCGCGGCGACGTGCGCCGTCTGGCCGACCTGGCGGAGGAGGTGGCCCGGTTCTACGGCTATAACAACATCCCCGCCACCCTCATGCGGGGCCAGACCACCCAGGGGGGCTACTCCCGGCCGCAGAAGCTGGAGAACAAGCTGGGGAGCCTGTGCCGCACCTGCGGCTACAGCGAGATCATCACCTATTCCTTCATCAGCCCCACGGCCTATGACAAGATTTTGTGGGGCAAGAATGATTTCCACCGAAAATCCTTCAAGATTCTGAACCCCCTGGGGGAGGACACCTCCATCATGCGCACCACCACCCTGCCCTCCATGCTGGAGGTGCTGGGCCGGAACTGGAACAACCGCAACAAGTCCGCGTGGCTGTATGAGCTGGGCCGCATCTATATGCCCGGGGGGGACGACGGCCTGGCCATGGAGGCCCAGATTCTGACCCTGGGGGCCTACGGAAACGGCATGGATTTCTTCACCATGAAGGGGGCCGTGGAGGCGCTGCTGAGGGGCATCCGGGCGAAGGAGATCCATTTTGAGCCCTGCGCCGAGGACGCCAGCTATCACCCCGGCCGCTGCGCCTACGTCTACAGCGGAAGCGATATCGTGGGTGTGTTCGGCCAGATTCACCCCCTGGCCGCCCGGAATTTCGGGATGGACGGGGAGCTGTACTGCGCGGAGCTCAGCTTTGACGAGCTGCTGCTGGCCCAGGGGGCGGACCCGGAGTACGCGCCGCTGCCCAAGTTCCCCGCCGTCACCCGGGACATCGCCGTGGTGTGCGGCGAGGCGGTCACGGTGGGGGCGCTGGAGAGCGCCATCCGCCGGGGGGCCAAGGGCCTGCTGAAGGAGGTCTCCCTCTTCGACATCTACCGGGGAAAGAACCTGGGTGAGGAGAAGAAGTCGGTGGCCTTCAACCTGGTGCTCCGGGCGGATGACCGCTCCCTCACCGGCGAGGAGGCGGACGAGGATGTGAAATCTATTCTGGAGACGCTGGAGAAGGAGTGCGGCGCGGTGCGGCGCTGACGGCGGTTCCGCCTCCCCGGCTCCGCGCAGCGGGGCCGCCGGCCGGGCCGTAAATTCGGAGCGCAGCGGAGAATTTCTGCAGGGCGAATTCATTTCGCCCGAGGATTGGAATGCCCAGGGTTCCCGGCGAATGCCCGCATTCGCCGGGGCGGCGGACGAGGATGTGAAATCTATTCTGGAGTGTCAGCGCCAGTGATAAAATGAAAGAAGACGCCGAGGAAAAAATGTAGTTTTGCGGCGAAGGAGGCGAAAAAAGATAGACTCCCAATAGGGCAAAAAAGAGCCCGGAAAGGGAGTCGGAAGATGAGAGGAGAAGTATGGATGGACCTAGGTCGTGATCATCAAAGGGGGCTGAACTATGTGAAGCTGGGAAAGAAGTGCCACATGGACCCGAGGACAGCGAAGCGGTACGCGCAGTCGCCGGAGAAGCCGGAGTACACACTGAGCGAACCCAAGCCCACAAAGATGGATGGACATCCAGGGCGCGAACTTATTCTTCCAGCTCATTGCCAGGCGGTATGAGAAGACGTCTACCGTCTTTACCTCCAACAAGACCTTCTCCCAGTGGAACGAGGTCTTTGCCGACGTCACCATCGCCTCCGCTATGAGCACCAACAGAATATCAAAAGAAAAAACGGGTAAAAATGCTAAAACGGAAGCCAAAGCACCCCCATAGGCGGGTAAGCCGGACAGACCCGGACGCCGGCTGGCTCAATCGCGCCAATAAGCCTCACGGGATGTACTACCTGAGCCACCAGACCCTGGACGCAGACCATGGCATTATCCTGGACGTGACGGTGACGGCAGGGGACGCCAGCGACAAAACACCGTATCTGGGACAGAGAGAACGAGTCCCACCCGGGCGTAGAATTCCGCAGGGAGCACTTCCAGTATCATCAAGACAGCGATTGCTTCCGCTGCCCCAATGGAAAAGCGCTTACCCTGACCAGGGTGAGCAGGAGCGCGGGCAGCGGCCTGCACTGGGTCTATAGCGCCCGGCAGTCTGACTGCCAGGGGTGTCCGATGAAGGAACGGTGCCTGAACAAGAGCCTGAAGGATAAGGCCAGACGACGGCTGGCAAAGCCGCTCCATACGCCCCTTCTTTCAGTAACCGGACATGAAAAAACGCCGCAGATTATGAACACCACGGCGCTCAGCGGAGCGCAGAAAACGGGCGGCGCCTTGCGGCGCCGCCCGTTTTTTGTGCTGTTGTTTGCCTGACTGCGCCGCCCCGCTCTCCGCTGCCCCAAAAACATTCCATTTTGCTGGGGCTTTCCATGTTTTCTTACAGCGGCGCTTTCGAGCCGGAGGCGTTTTTTGTCCTGTCAGTCGGTCACGTAGGGCAACAGGGCCACGTGACGGGCGCGCTTGATGGCGTCGGTCAGCTGGCGCTGGTGCATGGCGCAGGTTCCGGTGGTGCGGCGGGGCAGAATCTTGGAGCGCTCGGACAGATAGCGCTTCAGCTTCTGGGCGTCCTTGTAGTCGATCTGTTCCACCTTGTCAACGCAGAACGCGCACACCTTACGGCGCTTGCGGTTGCCGCGGGGCTTCACATTATCCATAGCCATATTGGCAGACCTCCTTATATTGAGATGGCCCTTTCTCAGAAGGGCAGGTCGCCGTCATCGTCGTCGGCCAGCTCGGCGAACTGGTCGCCGGCCGGCGGGATGCCGTAGTCGGCGGGGGCGGCGGGAGCCGCGGGACGGCCGCCATAGCTGCTGCCGCCGTAGCTTTGGCCGCTCTGAGCGCCGTAACCGGGGGCCGCGCCGTAGCTGTCGCCGCCCTCCCGGCGGGAATCGCCGAAATAGACGTTCTCAGCCACCACCTCGGCGGTGGTGCGGCGGTTGCCCTCCTTATCGGTCCACTCCCGCATTTGCAGCCGGCCCTCCACCACGGCCAGGCGGCCCTTGGAGAGGTAGCGGCTGACGAATTCACCGGTGCCGCGCCAGGCCACCACGTCGATCCAGTCGGTGGCCCGCTCGCCGGTATTCTTGTCCTTGAAGTCACGGTCCACAGCCATGCGGAAGGTGGCCACCGGAGTACCGGTCTGGGTGTGGCGCAGCTCCGGGTCACGGGCCAGACGGCCCATGATGATGATTCGATTGAGCATGATGTTCTCCCTCTCAGGCGCCCTTGCCCACAATGATGGAACGCATGACGCTGACGTTGATGCGCATCAGACGGTCCAGCTCGGCGGGGAACGCGGGGTCGGAGGAGAAGGTCATCAGAACGTAGTAGCCCTCCTCCAGGTCGTTGATGGGATAGGCCAGACGGCGCTTGCCCCACTCGTCCACCTCGGACACGGTGCCCCGGTCCTCGGCCAGCTCCTTGAAACGGGCCACCAGGGCGGCGGTCTCCTCCTCGCCCAGGGTGGGGTTGAGGACATAGAGCACCTCGTAATTACCGCTCACTTTTGCCATTGTGTTTTGCACCTCCTTATGGTCTTATGGCCTCCGGCCGCACCGGAGGCAAGGATGGTTTGCCGCAAAGCGGCAGACTAAAGTATGATACATGACCCGCTGGAAAATGTCAAGGGCTTGACCGGGAATTTGGGCAAAATTTTCCCTTTTGGGGCGGGCCGGCTCATGTGTCCGGGGCGGACGGCGGATTTTTTCCGCGCTGGGACCGTTTTGGCATACCCCAGAGATAGCGGAACGCCAGCCGGGGCAGAGGGTCCAGAATCACGCACAGCCGCTCCCGCTGCCCGTCCGCCAGGGCCCTCAGCTCCGCCAGCTCCTCCGCCGTCAGGGTGTGCTGGCTGAATTTCGCCTTTTCGGCCAGCTCCACCGCCCGCCGGTCCACCTTACCGCCCCAGCGCTCCATCCGGAGCAGGCAGCCGTAGGCGTACAGAGCGGCCCGGTTGGGGTCCGGCCCAGCCATCCGCCGGGCCCGGCGGCGCTTGGGCAGGTGTTGGCCCAGCCAGAGCAGGGCGGCGGCTCCCAGAATCGCGGCCAGCGCCCCGAACACAGCCGGCGCCGCCGCGGGCAGGCTGTTCCCGCCCCCCTGTCCCTGGGGCGGTGCGGATGCCGCCTGAGTGGGCGCCGGGGTATCCCCCGGCCTCTCACTGTCCTCCGGCGCCCCGCTCTCCTCCAAAGGATCGCTCTCCTCCGGGATTTCGGACTCCTCCGCCTCTTCCGAGGGCAGCCCCTCCGGGGCCAGAACTCCCTGCTCGTACCAGGTGAAGGCGGCGGGGGGCGTGACCTCCACCGGATACCAGCCGAAGCCGTCCACCCAGACCTCCACCCAGGCGTGGGCCGCCCGGTCAGGCACGTCCACCTGTTGGTTTGGGACGCTCTCCGCCGTGAAGCCGCTGACGTACCGGGCGGGGACGCCCATAGTGCGCAGCATCAGCGCGGCGGCGGAGGCGAAGTGCATACAGTAGCCCCGGCGGCTCTCGGTGAGGAAGTAGAGCACCGGGTCCTCTCCCTCGGGGACGGGGGGCGTTTCGGTGTCGTATTCGCACAGCCTGTCCAGCAGGGCGGCGACCTGCTCCGCCGCCTTAACGGGGTCGGTCAGGCCAGCGGCGTAGATATCCAGGTCCCCGCAGAGCGAGAGCAGGCTGTCTCTCAGTTCCTCCGGCACATCCAGATAGCGTTCGTAGACGAACCCGGGATAAGCGCCGAAATTCGAGCCGCTCCACCCCGTGACGCGGTTGACCGTACCCACCCCGGCGGGGTGAGGCTCGGGGAGCTCCATGAATGTCAGGGTGTGGGTCCACCTGCCCTGCCGCCGGGCCAGAAGGGAGTCGTTCACCAAGGTCATGCCGCTCTCCTCCGGCTCCGCCACCGAGATGAAATAGGGGGCGTAGACGCAGCTGCCCACCGCCCCCACGTTGTTGACGATGATGGTGTATTCCGGACCGGGTCCCGCGATCATGACGGGGAAAAAGAGGACTCTGGGAGGTACGCCCCCCCCTGCGGCATTTTGAAACGCCTCGTCATCCATGGCCTTCCACATGCCGTCCTCGTAGTCCGCCAGGGAGGACCCCCGCAGGTACAGCCGCCCCGCGTAGTCCGACGTGACCCGCAGCACCGTCCGCCCGGTGTGGCGCAGGGGCCCCGCGCCGGACAGGTCGGCCTCCTCCGCCGACCCCACGTAGGTGACGCCGCCCCCCTGAAAGGGCCCGTCCAGCTGGGAAAAATAGTCGGCGCAGCGGCTGACAATACTATGGAGCTCCTCCTCCGCCCGCAGCGCCCACTGGGGCCGGGCGTAGTCCTCCCGGGGAAGGGCCAGGGTGATGCCGGACAGCACCGCCGCCGCGCAGGCCAGCGATATCAGGCCAAGCGCCCCCCGCCGGGAGGGCGCGGCCCATTTGCACAGGTCGGAGAGCAGCATGGCGCACCAGCAGGCACTCAGCGCCAGGAAGGACAGCCAGTCTGGGTAGTAGTCGGCCAGCAGGCCGGGGAGCAGCGGGGGCAGGGTGAGCAGCGCCGCCGCCCACCACCGCCTGGCCCGCACCACCGCCCAGCCCAGGGCCAGCGCCAGCGCGGCCAGCGCCAGGACGAGAAAGAGTGCCGCCGCGGCCTCCTGCTGGCCCCGGGTGAGGCCGGGGTCGTACTGGAACACCCGGCCCTCCCTTACCCGCTGGGAGAACAAAACGGTGATGGTGTGGAGGGTGAGCCCCGCCCCCTGAACCAGCCGGGTCCGGTTCAGCGCCCCGGCCAGAACCAGGACCGCCCCCAATCCTCCCACGGCAGCGGCCCGCAGCTTGGGCAGCGACCAGGCCCCCAGGGACAGCAGGGCGAAAAGCCCCGCCAAAAGCAGGAAGCGGTCTGTATGGGCGGCGCACAGATCCAGGGGACCGGCGGCGTAGACGGCGTTTCTCCCGTACTCCGCGCTGCCGTACAGGGACAGAAAAGAGCTGGTGAAGCCCCCCAGGGCGCACAGCAGCAGCAGCCCGTCCGCCGCCGCGGCCAGCAGGGAGCCCCGTTCCCGGTCAGTCATCGCCGCCGCCTCCCTCCGATGTGACGTGAATGCGGAACGCCAGCCCCCGGATCAGCTCCGGCCGGCCGTCCAGCCGGGGGCCCGACAGCGGCGCCGCCGTGCCCAGCAGCTCCACCAGGCAGTCCGTCAGCTCCTTTTCGTCGGAGACGGCCCGCAGCCGGGGCTCTCCCCCGGCGTCCAGCCAGAGCACATTGTGGGGGCGCTGGACGCTCAGCAGACCCCGGCTCAGGCCCAGCAGCCGGCCCAGCAGCCCGTCCAGCTCCTCCGGGGTCCCGAAGCGGTCCAGGGTGAGGGCGGGCAGCGGCGACGCCGCTGCCCCCCGCTCCCGGACGATGAGCTCGTCCCATTTGGAGGACAGCTTCCAGTGCACCGACCGCATGGGATCTCCTGGGCGGTATTCCCGCAGGTCATAGTCCTCCCCGGGGCCCGCACGGGCGGCGCTGAGGGGCGAGGGACGCGGCCCCAGCCCCTCCGGAATAACGGGCGGCTCCACCGCCGCCGGGACCGGACGGCACAGCAGCCGCGCGGGCTCGGGAACCGCCGCGGGCAGTGAAAACAGCCCCAGCAGATCGTATACCCGGGCCCTGCGCACCCGCAGCTCCAGCAGGCCGCAGTGGCCGCAGCCGGCGGGCAGCTTCACCGGACGGCGGCGGGCCACGCCGGTGAGCACCAGCCGCCAGGACTCCCGACTGCCCGTCAGCAGGTTTTCCTCCCTCAGGCGCAGCGTCAGCCGGGCCAGCGGCAGCCCGCCGCGCACCGCCGCCGAGATCTGCCAGGCCCCGTCCTCACCCCGCTCCAGGGCGGCGGGGGCGGCGGACAGCTCCAGCCTGCACCCGGTCATGCCGGGCAGGGACAGCGCCAGCGACAGCAGGGGCAGCGCGATCCACAGCGCCAGCAGAAACTGGCCGAAATAATTGTCGTTGGTGATCTGAAACAGCAGCACCCCAGCCAGGGTGGCGCCGTAGACAATCCGCCGGACGGCCATGGCGTCAGCGCAGCCGGGGGGGCCGGACGCTGTCCAGCACCTCCCGGGCCACGGCGGTTCCCCGCCCGCTCCCCCCGGAGGACCCGGCGGGAAACACCAGCCGGTGGGCGACGGCGTCCACCCAGATATAGGCCACGTCCTCGGGCACCACGTAGTCCCGCCCCCGGAGGAAGGCCACCGCCCGGGACAGCCCCGCCACCGAGATGGAGGCGCGGGGACTGGCCCCCTGGGCCAGCTGGGGATGGGCCCGGGTGGCCCGCACCAGCCGGAGAATGTAGTCCAGCACCGCGTCGTCCACAAATACCCGGTCCGTCTGACCCCGCAGCTGGGCCAGCTCTTCCCGTCCGGCGGCCTGACACACCTCCCCCGACAGGCCGCCCCGCAGCTTGCGCTGGAGCAGCTCCAGCTCCTGGCCGGGGGTGGGATAGCCCATGGTCAGGCGCAGGGCGAAACGGTCCAGCTGGGAGTCGGGCAGCAGCTGGGTGCCCGATGCCCCGGCGGGGTTCTGGGTGGCAATGACCAGAAAGGGGTCCGGCACGGGCCGGGACACCCCGTCCACCGTCACCCGTCCCTCCTCCATGGCCTCCAGCAGGGCGGACTGGGTGCGGCTGGTGGCCCGGTTGAGCTCGTCCGCCAGCAGCAGGTTGCACAGCAGTGCCCCGGGCTGATATTCCATCTGCCCGGTGGTCCGGTTGTAGAGGGAAAAGCCGGTCAGATCCGACGGCATCACGTCCGGGGTGAACTGGACGCGGTGATAGGTCAGGCCCAAGGCCTTGGAGAAGGCGATGGCCATGGTGGTCTTGCCCACGCCGGGGATGTCCTCCAGCAGAACGTGGCCCCGGGACAGAATGGCCGCCAGGGTCTTGACCACCACCTCGTCCTTGCCCACCACCGCCTTTTTCACTTCCTCCACCACCTGGGCGGACAGTTGATGTTCGCGCATACACGCCTCACTTCCCTTCGCGTTAGAAGACATTATAGCAAACTTTCGCCCGATTGAACAGCCCCACTTGCGTTTTGTCAAAATCCGCGGCAAAACAAGCGGGGCCGGCGCGGCTTAACGCCGCGCCGGCCCCGCGCAGGATTCCTGACCTCCGGCGGAACATGCTTTGATGGGCGGCCTACCCATTGTCCAAAACGGGCTTCGGGCCGCTCTCATCGCCCGCCTCACCGTCCTTCTCAAGGTCCAGGTCCGCCACGGTGAGCGCCATCAGGTCCTCCTTTTGGGGTGCCTCCATGGCCGCCACCCGGTTGGCCTGACGGGCTACGGCCACCTCAAATACGTTGCGCACATCCCGGGCGTTGCCGAAGTTTTCGTCCCGGCGGTCATACATCACCTGAAACGCCTCCGCCGCCGCCCGGTCCGTCTGCTCATCCAGGGTATAGCCGTTCTTTTTGCATACGGACCGGAAAATTTCCGTCAGCTGGGCCCCGTCGTAATCCTCAAAGTAAAAGTACTTGTTAAACCGGCTCTCCAGCCCCGGATTGGCGTGGATAAAATCCCCCATCAGATCGGTGTAGCCCGCCACAATGACAATCAGATCGTTCCGGTGGTCCTCCATGCCCTTGAGCAGCACCTCGATGGCCTCCCGGCCGAAATCGTTGGCGTTGTCCTGGTTTGCCAGAGCATAGGCCTCGTCGATGAACAGCACCCCGCCCAGCGCCTTTTCGACAGCCTCCTGGGTCTTGAGGGCGGTCTGGCCCACAAAGCCCGCCACCAGCCCGGACCGGTCTACCTCCACCAGCTGCCCTTTGGACAGTACCCCTACCGCGTGATAGATCTTGGCCAGCAGCCGGGCCACCGTGGTCTTTCCGGTGCCCGGGTTGCCCATGAACACCAGATGCAGGGACATGGGGGGCACGGGCAGCCCCGCCTCCTGGCGAAGCTTGCGCACCTTCACCAGATTGATCAGCCCCTTCACGTCCTCCTTCACCTTGTCCAGCCCGCACAGCCCGTCCAGCTCCTCCAGCAGCTCCTCCAAAGAGGGCTCCTTCTCCGCAGGGGGGTCCTCCTTTTTTGCCGCCCCCGCGGAGGCCGGGGCAGGGGATACCGCCTCGTCCTCGGGCCGGCCGGTCCTGACGGGCTCTCCATCGGTGCGGCGGGCCACAAATTCGCTCACATCCAGCTCCGACTTGCCCCCGGCCACCCCGGCCCGGTCGCAGTAGGCGGACAGGGAGTCGGCGCAGCGGTTGACAAAGCCCGCCTCCGCCTCGCTCACCTTGCCGTCCACCGCGGCGAAGAGCAGCAGCATCAGGGTAAAGGTGTCCACAAACCGGCGGCTGTAGCTCCGCCCCAGATCCACGTCCGTCTGAACCAGCCGCCGGAAAAAGTTGGGCAGCACAAAGCCGGGATAGCCCTCCACCGCGGAGGCAAGCTCCCAGTACAGCGCGGTGGGCACCGGATTTCCCTTGGAGTAGAGGGCGTTGTAATACTCCACGTGCCGGGGGGTCATCCCCTGGTCGGTATTCCACACACCGCAGGCGCACTGGCGCATGAAGCTGTCAGCCTCGCGGCCAAAGGCCACCCGGGAGGCCGGGTCGGCCAGCTGGCGGCGGAAGGCGGTGATGGTCTCGTCGTACTGCTTATGGACGGCGGCGGGAGTCATGGGCTGGGACATGGCGGGCACGCTCCTTTGCAGCTGCGCAGGCGCCAGGAGCGCCGCAGCGTTTTCCGCTATTATACCCCTTTTTTCCACAGACCGCAAGGGCAAAGCAAAAAACCCGCATCCGCGGCGTCGGGCGCCGTTCACCAGCGCCGTCGGCTGTGAATGCGGGTTTGGCGCGCCCGGTCAGCTCTTGGGCCTTGGCTTGAAGAGGAACGCCACCACTACGCCCAGGAAAATGGCGGCGGCAATCCCGCCGGCGGTGCTGGTGAGCCCTCCGGTGAGGGCGCCCAGTAGGCCCTTTTCCGCCACCGCCGTCCGCACGCCCTTGGCCAGGGAGTAGCCGAAGCCGGTGAGGGGCACCGTGGCCCCCGCCCCCGCCCACTCCGTCAGAGGCCCGTACACGCCCACGGCCCCCAGCACCACCCCGGACACCACGTAGGCCACCAGGATGCGGGCGGGCGTGAGCTTGGTTTTGTCGATGAGCACCTGTCCGATGACACAGAACAGGCCGCCCACCACGAACGCCTTCAGATAGTCCATTATTTTCCTCCTTCCAGCGCGATGGCGTGGCAGATGCCGGGAATGGACTCCCCCTGCATGGTGGCGGTGGGGGAGTGGAGCGCCCCGGTGGGGCAGAACAGAATGCGGTTCCACCGCCCCGCCAGCAGGCCGGGCAGCAGATAGCCGCACAGCACCGACGCGGAGCAGCCGCAGCCCGACGCCCCGGCGTGGACATCCTGCTCCTCCCGGTCAAACAGCAGCAGGCCGCAGTCGTTGTAATTGGCCAGCTGAACCCCGTCCCTGGCGAAGAGATCGGACACAATCTCGTGGCCCAGCCGGCCCAAGTCCCCGGTGACGATGAGGTCATAATAGCCGGGGGCCAGGCCGGTGTCCTCAAAGTGGGCCTTCAGCGTTTCGTACGCGGCGGGCGCCATGGCCGCCCCCATGTTGTTGGCGTCCTTGATGCCCTTGTCCTCCACCTTGCCCACCGTCACCCGGACGACCCGGGGGCCGGGCCGGGTGTCGTTGGTCACGATCACCGCACCGGCGGCGGTGGCGGTCCATTGGGCGGTGGGGGTGCGCTGTGAGCCGTACTCCAGCGGCGTCCGGTACTGCCGCTCCGCCGAACAGAAGTGGGAGGAGGTGACGGCCGCGGCATATGTTCCGTATCCGCCGCTGAGCAGCAGCGTGGCCAGGGCCAGGCTCTCCCCCATGGTGGAGCAGGCCCCGTACAGCCCGAAGAAGGGGACGGCCGCGCTCCGGGCGGCGTAGCCCGAGCCGATGCACTGGTTGAGCAGGTCCCCCGCCAGCAGCAGGTCCAGGTCCGGCGTGCGCAGGCCCGCCCGCTTCAGCGCCGCGTCCAGGGCCAGCTGCTGCATGGCCGACTCCGATTTCTCCCAGGTCTCGCAGCCAAAGGCGTCGTCTTGGCAGGTGTGGTCAAAATGCCGCCCCAGAGGGCCCTGGCTCTCCTTTTTGCCCGCGGCTGAGCCGTGGCCGATGATGACGGGAGGCGTCCCCGGCTGGAAGGTCTGCCGCCCCAGCTTTTGATTTTCCATGGAGCTGACTCCTTTCGTATCGTGCATGCACGCGTCCGCGTGATTTGGGGTTAGTCTGCGCCGGAGGAGGCCGGTTCATGCACCGGCGGAGCGCTTTTGAAAAAATTCACGCCGTTTTCCCTTGACAGGGGCGCTTGAAGGCCGTTAAGATTAGGGAAACACTGAATTCAACCGGCTGGCTGCCGCAGACGCGGTGAATCAGTGCTTCCAAAGAAAAGGAGGCGCGCGGCCAATGGAGTATACCGGCGTCTACACTTCCCCGCTGGGGGAGCTTTTGCTCGCCTGCGGGGACAGCGGCCTGACCGGAGTGTGGTTTGTGGGGGGAAAATTCTTTGCCCGCGGCCTGGACCCTGACCACGAGGAGCGGGAGACGCCGGTGCTGGCCTGCGCCAAGCGCTGGCTGGACATCTATTTCTCCGGGTGGGAGCCGGATTTTATGCCGCCCCTCCGCCCGTCCGGCACGGATTTCCAGCGCCGGGTCTGGGCGCTGCTGGGGGAGATCCCCTACGGCCGCACCGCTACATACCGGGATCTGGCGGAAAAAATCGCCGCCGCCCAGGGGCTGGAGCGGATGTCCGCCCAGGCGGTGGGCGGCGCGGTGGGCCGCAACCCAATCTCTATCCTGATCCCCTGCCACCGGGTGGTGGGGGCGGACGGAGGGCTGACGGGCTACGCCGGCGGCCTGGACCGGAAGGCCGCTCTGCTGGCCCGGGAGGGCGTGGAGCCGGGGCGGCTCGTCCGCGCCGCGGGACAGGCCCGGAGCCGGAAAAAAGTTTCGTCATTTTCCTCAAATAGCCGTTGCCAAACGGCTGATATTATTGTATAATTATCGTTAGTGACGCTTTGGCCAAGGCTGGGCCCGCCGGCGAGCGGGCGCTGGGGCCTGAGCAGTAATCGTTAAGGAGTGGAACAAATTATGAGCTATTCTCCCCACAATATCCGCAACATCTGCCTGCTGGGCCATGGCGGCAACGGCAAAACCACCCTCGTCGAGAGCTTTCTGCGCATGACCGGTGTCATCGACCGTCTGGGCAAGACCACCGACGGCAACACCGTTTGCGATTATGATCCCGAGGAGATCAAGCGTCAGATCTCCATCTCCGCCGCCGTGGCTCCCGTGGAGTACAACGGCTGCAAGATCAACGTGCTGGACGCCCCCGGCAATTTCGACTTTGCCGGCGAGGTGGCCGAGTGCCTGTCCGTGGCCGACGCGGGGGTGCTGGTGTGCGCCGCCAAGGGCGGGCTGTCCGTGGGCACCGAGCGGGCTTGGCGCCTGCTGGACCAGCGGAAGCTGCCCCGCATCGTCTATATCTCCAAGATGGACGAGGACAACATCGACTTCAACTCCGCCTTCGAGACCCTGCGGGAGTCCTTTGGCAAAAGCATTGCCCCGCTGGTGGTTCCCATCTGGGACGCGAGCAAGAAAGTCACCGGCGTGGTGGACGTGGTCCACAAGCGCGCCTTTGAGCCCGCCGGCAACAAGCGCAAGGAGGTCCCCATCCCCGCCGACAAGCAGAGCGTGGTGGACGAGCTGTACGACCAGCTGATGGAGTCCGTGGCCGAGACCAGCGAGGAGCTGATGGAGAAGTTCTTCTCCGGCGAGTCCTTTACCTATGCCGAGATCATTCAGGGCCTGCGCTCCGGCGTGCGGGACTGCTCCCTGGTCCCCGTGGTGTGCGGCTCCTCCTTCACGGGGCTGGGCACCCTGATGCTGCTGGATTTCATTGTGGACCTGCTGCCCAATCCCCTGGAGGGCGTCCCCGCCGCCGCCTCCAACAAGGACGGCGAGCCGGAAAAGTTCATTGTCTCTCAGGGCGCGGTTCCCGCCGCCTTCGTGTTCAAAACCGTGGCCGACCAGTACGGCAAGTTCTCCTTTGTCAAGGTCATTTCCGGCAGCCTCACCCCCGACCTGACCCTGGTGAACGCCACCACCGGCCAGAATGAAAAGCTGGGCCGCCTGTACACCATGCGGGGCAAGAAGAGCGAGGAGGTTAAGGAGCTGGCCTGCGGCGACATCGGCGCCATCGGCAAGATGGACCGCCTCAAGACCGGAGATACCCTGTGCGACGCCCGGAAGTTTGTCAAGCTGGACCCCATTCCCTTCGCCGAGCCCAACTTCTCCAAGGCCATCGCCCCCAAGACCCGGGGCCAGGAGGACAAGATCGCCGCCGGTCTGGGCCGCCTCAACGAGGAGGACCCCACCTTCAACGTGGTGAACAACGCCGAGACCCATCAGATGGTAGTCACCGCCGCCGGAGACATCCAGATGGACGTGCTGGTGAGCAAGCTCAAGAGCCGCTTTAACGTGGACGCGGAGCTGTCCGAGCCCCGGGTGGCCTATCGGGAGAAGATCCGCAAGAGCGTGTCCAAGCAGGGCCGCCACAAGAAGCAGACCGGCGGCTCCGGCCAGTTCGGCGACGTGTGGATTCGCTTCGAGCCCTGCGACAGCGAGTCCTTGGAGTTCTGCGAGGAGGTCGTGGGCGGCGCGGTGCCCAAGAACTTCTTCCCCGCCGTGGAGAAGGGCCTCCGGGAGGCCTGCGTTCACGGCGTGCTGGCGGGCTACCCCATGGTCAACCTGAAGGCTACCCTGTACGACGGCTCCTACCACCCGGTGGACTCCTCCGAAATCGCCTTCAAGACCGCCGCTCAGCTGTCCTACAAGGCCGCCCTGCCCGAGGCGTCCCCCGTGCTGCTGGAGCCGGTGGGCGAGCTGAAAGTCACCATCCCCGACAGCTACATGGGCGATGTCATGGGCGACATCACCAAGCGCCGGGGCCGTGTGCTGGGCATGAATTCCGCCGGCGGCGGCAACCAGACCCTGGAGGCCGAGGTGCCTATGGCTGAGATGATGAGCTACGCCATCGACCTGCGGGCCATGACCCAGTCCCGCGGCACCTTCACCCTGCACTTCGTGCGCTATGAGGAGTGCCCCGGCCCCGCCCAGGAAAAGGCTATCGCCGCCGCGAAGGCCATGGCGGAGGAATAATGCAGATCAGAGAATCCCGCGGCCGGCGGCGCGCCGCCTGAAAAAAGCCGGGTGGAATCTGAAGCAGGAATTATTCAAGAGGCCAAAAAAGGGCTTGCCGCCTGGGAATCCCAGGCGGCAAGCCCTTTTGCCGGTCCTTGGCCGGACAACCGCTCCGGACAACCGCGTGATATGGGGAGGATTAAGCCATGATTGAGATGATTGGATATTTGGGGTCCGCGTTGGTGGTGGTTTCCATGCTGATGTCGTCCGTGGTCAAGCTGCGGGTCATCAACACCATCGGCAGCGGAGTTTTCACGGCCTACGCCCTGATGATTCACTCCTATCCCACCGCGCTGATGAACGCCGCATTGATTGCCATCAATGTTTACAACCTGATTAAGCTGAACCGGCGGGATCAGAGCTACGACCTGGTGGAAGGCGCGTGGGGCGAGGGCATTTTGCGATACCTGTTAGACTACTACCGGGAGGATATTCAAACATATTTTCCGGATTTTTCAGCTGATTGCAGAGCGGATCGTGCTTATATTGTCTGCTGCAACGGAAATCCGGCGGGTGTGCTGCTGGGAACTGACGGCGGCGAGGGAACGCTGCGGGTGCTGCTGGATTACTCGACGCCCGCCTACCGCGACTGTTCCATTGGAGCCTATCTGTACTCCAAGCTGCCCGCCAAGGGCGTCCACACTCTGCTTTTCGCGGAAGAAGGCTCACAGGCCCATAGGGCTTATCTGGAAAAAATGGGGTTTGTCAAGGAGGACGGCGTTTACATAAAGAAGCTGGACGAACTGCCTGTTCGATGACACCGCGTTCACTGGTCCCCCGCTCCAGCATTTTCCGTCATCCCTTGTTTCAATGAACGCGCTTTTGTGCAGCGTATTTGTAGGTGTTTTCCAGGTTCCCATAATATGCCTCAATGTCGCGGCTGGCCGTGCCGGAGAACAGGATATCGATCAAGGTCAGCTGCGCGATACGCGACCCGGTGGCGCCGCTGCGGTAGACCGTTTCCGGCGAGGTGGTATACAGGACGATATCCGCCAACGCGGCCAGAGGGTTTCCGTCGCCATACTTGGTGAGCGCGATGACCACCGCGCCGCGCTCCTTGGCCACCGAAGCATTTTCGAGCGCATCTTTCGTCCTGCCCGAGTACGAAATGATAACCGCCGCATCCCCCTGGTGAAGACTGGAGGCCAGCGTCATCTGAATATGGGAATCCTGAGAGACATTGCAGATCTTACCAATCCGAATAAATTTTTGATGGGCATCCAGAGCCACGATTCCGGAGGCGCCGGAGCCAAAGAAATCAATCCTGGGTGCTTTGGCCAAAATATCAACGGCTCGCTCCAGCTCTTTTTCATCCAGAAGATCCCTTGTTTCACTAATTGAGCACATATTGTTGGCTGTAATGCGCTCCACAATGGACCCCATCGCCTCGTCGCCCGTCAAATCCGCCGTGATATAGGCGCTGGGGAGCGGCGGTTTCTGAGCCTGCTCTAAAATATCAGCTGTGAGCCGCCGGCGGAAATCCTTAAACCCCTCGCTGTCAAACAGCTTGCAAAAACGGACGACGGCCGCCTGACTGACGCCGCTTCCCTCCGCAACTTGGCTGATTGTGAGCCGGGGGACCTCCTGCTCACTGCGCAGAATAAATTCGGCGACAGCGCGGTCCTTTTCCCCCAGGTCCTGGTATCTCTCACGGAGTTTCAAAAGCAGATTTTCCATATGGATACCTTCTTCAATCAGTAATATCAGACCCGCTGCCGGGACCCAGGGGTCAGTTCCATCCGCCGCTTTACGTATATTGCAGCACAGCCAGATTGTGAAAAATATGCCGCATTCGGAAAATCATGTCATTATCCCGTCTCGGATGGATTCGGTTGGTCAGCAGCACAGCGTACAGCCCAATTACCGGGTCCACCCAAAGGCTGGTCCCGGTAAAGCCCGTATGCCCGAAACTAGCCGCTGACATGAGATCCCCTGCCGGCGCGTCGGGTCCCGCCAGAATGAACCCCAGCCCCCTGTTCTGACCTTTTCCCGCGGTATAGTTGCGGGTCATTTTGTCCAGAACCGCCGGGTGGAAAAAGAGCTCCCCTGTCTCCCGAGCCGTTCCATCCAGCATCACGCCTGCCGCCCTCGCGACATCGCCGGCGGTGGAAAACAGGCCCGCGTGACCACACACGCCCCCCATAACGACGGCGTTTTCATCATGTACCTGCCCCCGCACAACCTTACCCCGCCAGGGACAGTCCTCCGTCGGGGCAACGCGGTGCATCAACCTCTCGGGCGGGGTAAAGCAGGTATCGCGCATCCCCAGCGGCCTCAGCACACGGCGGGAGACTACCTCGTCTAAAGAGGCGCCGTCCACCGCGGATATCACCTCGCCCAGGACGATATACCCCTTGGACGTGTAGCTGACCCGGTCCGGGCTGTCAGCCCTGGGCAGCTGCCACTGGATTGCCTCCAGCAGGTCCTCCCGCGTATGGGCATGGCGGTACAGCTGAAGCTGCCCGGGGATGACGCTGACATGGGTAAGCAGCTCCAACAGCGTGATATCCGCCTTTGGTCCGCCCCGGTACGCCGGCAGAAACCGGCAAACTGGATCGTCAAGCCTTACCAGCCCTTCCTGAAACTGGCGCATCAGCGCATATGTCACGATAATTTTTGTCAGGGAAGCCAGATCGTACAGCGTGTCCTCCCTGACCGGCCCCAGCCCGTCTCCCAGCACGCCGGCCGTACCCGCTTCCAGAATACCCTCTCGGCCGCCAATCTGCCACGCGGCGCCGGGAAAGGCGCCCTCCTCTACACAACGCTGTAGATATTCTGTGATTGTCATCATAGACTTCCCCCCGCAGCCGCCCACCGGGCCATTAGGACCGCGCCGGCTGCAGCGTCGGCTTTTGCTTCATAATATACCATGTTTCCCCAGCCTGTGTCCAGCTTTTCCTTTAAAAACTTCCGGACATAGGGCTCCTTTTTCAGGACGCTGCCAGTATATGCGATTGGCCCTTGCGGCAGCTCCAATACTGTGACGACTGCGGACGCGATTTCAAATAAATGCTCCGCCGCATTCCGGGCGATCTCCAACGCCGCTTGGTCGCCGGCTTGACACGCGGCGGTGATCAGCGGCGCGCAGGCCGCGATGGCGTCTTTCCTGGTATGGGGGTCGTAGACGAAGGCGATGATGTCGCCCCTTGAGGCAATCCCATACTGCTTTTGAACCGCCTCAGACAACAGGGTCGGCGGAATCCTTTTATCCAGCGCCTTCAAAACCGCGGACAGGATATCCCGGCCGATAGCATAACCGCTTCCCCCGTCGTCAATGATGTGTCCGCCGCCCCCGGCCAAATGGAAGCGCCCGCCCTTTCCGCCAAAGCATGACGAACCAGTTCCTGACACCAACACAATCCCTTCCCGGTCTAGGTGTGCGCCGTACAGAGCGGCCGCCGCGTCTGTTTCAACGGTCAGTGGAATCCCGGGAAAAATCCGTCCGATCGATTCGCGGAAAAAAGGGATCGTGCGAGGGTCGGCGGCCCCGGCTACGCCGGCGCCGATTCCCTTGCAGCGTTGTCCGCCGCGTGCCCGGACCGCATCCGCAGCCTGCCGGAACAGCTTTTCCAAGGACGCGCCCGCCTCCCGCTGCGGGACGCTGCAAATGTTCAGCGGCCCTCCCTGCACACATATAGGGGCGCCACCATCTTCAAAATCGATCAGGAGGGTGCTTCTCGTCCCACCCCCGTCGATGCCGATATAGTAGCCCTGCGCATCTATGGCTGCCAACCTCACCCGCTCCTTCAGGGAAGCGCTGATTAAACGCTTCTGCGGCGATTTAATCAGTCCCTCCTTAGTATTGCACCGTGACCGCCTGCCTGGTTTCCGCGGATTTCATAATCGCCAGGATGGCCAGGCAGGAGTCTGCGGCCTCATCCACCGTAATATTGAACGGCTTATTCTCCGCCAAGGCCCGAACAAAGCTGTGGATATTGCCGGGGGCAAACCCCTCGACCCTTCCGTTGATGATGGGCCGGGCGATGCAGTTGGGCGTCTGCGTGCGCTCCTCGGTCAGGATTTGAAGCATATCGCTGTTGGAGGTATTGATGTTGAAGGAGCCCCGCTCGCAGGTGATATTGCACTTCATATCGATCAGAGCCGTGTTTCCGTTGGGGACGATCCAGCCGTTTTCCATCTGGGCGATTACCCCGTTCTCGAACTCGATGGCCGTTTGATAGATATCCACCGTATCGACCCCCAGTCTCTGGAGGATCCCCTTTCGGGACAGAGAATAGACCGTCCTTGGCCGTGAGCCGCACAAATAGCTGATGAGGTCCAGGCTGTGGCTGCCCAGGAACCACAGGATGGAGGATGAGGCCGACCAGCTGAGCATATCCGTCGCCACGGATTTGTTGTCGTTCAGGCGGATATACATATTATATACGCTGCCCATTTCTCCGCTGTCAATGATCTCCTTGGCCATCGCGTAAGGCTGGCTGGAGCGGTTGTGGAGATCACACATCGCGCGCACGCCGTTGCGGGAGATGGCCTCCCGCATACGCGCGATGTCATCCCGGGTTGTGGCAAAGGGTTTTTCCACCAGAAAATCCCGCTTGGCATTGGCTGCGTCGACAGCCACCTGCGCGTGGAGGTGATCCGGCGTGGCAATCGTGACGAAGTCGCACCCGCTCTTGGCCAGCATCTCCGTATGGCTGGTATACACCTGCGGAATCCCGAATTGGGCCGCAATTTGTTCGGCCCGATTCCGGTTCAGGTCACAGATGGCGATCAGCTCGACCTCCGGCATTTCTGAGAGAGCCCTGGCGTGGAAGGAGCCAAAGATCCCCGCGCCGACAATCGCCGCTTTCAGCTTTTCCATAATCATTATTCCTTTCTGTGCAATTTGTTTTGACTGGGTCCGGTTCAGTCCTTGACCGCGCCGAAGCTCAGACCGCGCACCATCTGCTTTTGAACCAGCATCGCAAATACCAGCACCGGCAGGGTAGAAATAGTTCCCACTGCCGACATCTCCCCCCACACAACGCCTGTGACCGTTTTGAACAGCTGGACGATTGTCGGCACGGTACTGGCGCTGAAGGTGGTGAGCTGCATTGCGTATACAAATTCATTCCAGGCATTGATGATACAAAAAATGGCTGTGGCCACAATCCCCGGCATTGCCAGCGGGATCACTACTCTGAGCAGAGCCTGAACCGTCGAGCACCCGTCGATCATGGCCGCCTCCTCCACCTCTCGGGGGATTTCCTCGAAAAAGCCCCGCATCATCAGCACCGTGAAGGGGATGTTAAACAGCATGTAAACCGCAATGAGCAGCCCATGCGTATCCAAGACCTGCAGCGACGCCGCAATCACAAAAACGGGGATTACGGAGGCCACTGCCGGCAGAATCCGGATAAATGTCATAAAGAAGGAGAAGCTCTCCTTTCTGCGGAAGCTGTGCCGCGCGAGGGAATAGGCGGTCAGACTGCCCAGAACCAGGGAAACCACACAGTTCGCCACCGCGACGATGGCGCTGTTTACCATATAGGTACCCAGATCGTGGACTTGGAAGATTGTTTTATAATTTTCAAAGGTCGGGGTAAAAAACCAGACTTCCGGCTGGTATACCAGCACCCGTTCCTTTACGCTTACCAGCACCATCCACAAATAGGGAAAAATAGAGAGCATACACATACAGATCATCGCCAGCATAAGAAAGATCCGGCCGATCCTCTTTTTTTTGCTCCTGCTCATACTCAACTCTCCCTGCTCTTATTCATCACCTGAAACAGGATAAGGCTGATCAGGCTGACCAAAATAATGAGGATCACCGCCATCGCCGAGGCCCGGCCAACAAAGTTTTGCTCGCCAAATCCGGTGTCATAGATTTTCAAACCTAAAAACCGCGTGACATTCCCAGGCCCTCCCTGCGTCAGAACATAGGGGATATCAAAGGTCTTGAGCATATCGATTGAACGCAGAAGCGCACACAGCGCAATGAGATTTTTCATCAGCGGCAGCGTGATATAGCGGAACAGCTGCCATTGGTTCGCGCCGTCCAGCACGGCGGACTCATAGGGGCTCTCCGGAAGGGACCGCAGACCGGCATAGAGCATCAGCGTTACAAAGGGAGTGTACTGCCAGACTGTGGCGATCAGCACCGACAAAAACGCGTGGTTTGCATCCAGCCACTGGACACCCTGCCCCCCCACCGCCTTCAGAAAATAATTGATTACCCCGAATTCGCCGTGAAACATCAGCTTCCAGATCTGAGAGACGATACTGGGCGTCATTGCGATCGGGACGATGAGGCAGGCGATGACGATGCTCTTCCCCTTAAACTCGTGGTTGAGGAGCAGTGCGCAGATCATTCCCAGGACCAGCTGAATGGCCGTGCCCAGCACCATAAAGAGGACGCTGATTCCTATCGAGTAGTAGAATCCGCTCTCCTCCCCGGAAAACAAGCGCAGAAAATTAGAGAAACCCAAGAAGGAGACCTGGCTGAACTCCGCGCCCAAACGGTAATTGGTGAGGCTGATAACAAATACGAATAGGATTGGAACAACGAACAGAAGCAGCATGACCGCCGCCGTCGGAAAAATATAGGGAGCCCATGGGTGCTTACGCAGCCAAGGGTTTGCCGGCCTTATTTTTATATTTCGCCCCATGCGCATACCTCCAAATTAGAATACGGGTCGGGATATATGCCGGTGGGGCTGAAGGAACTTCTTCAGCCCCACCGGGCCCATTTCTGTAAAGCCTATTGCCAACTAAGCGGACTGTTCTGCCAAAATCGCCTCGATCTGACGTTGGGCATTCTCCGCAGCCTGTTGGGCTGTGATCTCGCCAACCTCAGCCCGGTTGATCTCATTGCCGATGACCGCCATGAAGCTGAGCACGTTGATGGACGGATAGTTATAGGTCACACCGCGCTCCGCCAGCTCGCCGGCCGTGTTAAGCGCGGAGAAGATGGCTGTGTTCGACGGACTCATGGCCAGAATTTCCGGGTCTTCAAATACCGACGTGCGGCAGGGAACGCCTCCGGCCAGGTTATAGGTCTTCGCCGTGCCGCGGCTTGTCATATACATGGAGAACGCATAGGCGGCCTCCTTGTTCTGGCTGTCTGTGGGAATTCCCAGACTCCAGCCGGCTACGGCGCCGCTCTCCCCCGCCGGTCCGCTGGGGATATCGAAATAGCCGACATTTCCCGCCACCGTAGAGGAGGCCGGGTCCTCCACCATATAGGCCAGAGAGGTCGCGTCAAACCACATGGCGCACTTTCCCTGGGCGAAGAGGGCCGCGCCGTCTTCATGGTTCATGCTGGCGATATCCGGCGAGGAGCACTTGGCCAGGTCCAAAATATACTGGATCGACTGCACGCTCTCCGGGGAGTCCAGCTGGTACTTCCCGGTGGCGGGATCAATAATTGGCGTGTCAGAGAAGCAGTAGGCGACTGCCATGTGCGCGGAGCCCACCAGGGTCCCCGCCGCGCCCCGGAAAGAGATCCCGTAATACTCTCCATTCCCGGCCTCCTGGAAGTATTGGCACAGCTCCAGCCACTCATCCAATGTCTCAGGAGGCTTTTTCCCATGCTCCTCAAAGAGATCGGTTCGATACGCCACAAAACGGCTCTCACCCGCGACCGGCAGAAGGTATGCCTCTCCATCCACCGACGCGATGCCGTCCCGGAAGGCCAGGAGAATATCCTCATAGTCGTACCACTCCGGCGTCATGACCGGATCGTTCAGATAACCCTCCAGGTTCTCGATATATCCGGCCTTCGCGTATTCGTACACGGTGAAGGCGTCTACCATGTAGACATCAAAGATCCCCGTTTTGGTAGAGGAGTTGGACCGCTGCATGGTTTTCATCTCCGTACTGGCAAGAACCCGCGTATTGACCTTGATGCCGGTCAGGGCGGTGAAATCATCTATCATTTCCAGCATCGCAGTGGTCGAGGGGTGGGAAGCCAGCAGCGCGTTGATGGTAGTCCCGCCATACCGCTCTTTCATCGCCGCGCCCCACTCTGCAAACTCGTTGTCCGCTGTCCCGGGCCCTGTCTGTTCGCCGGACCCTGACGGAGAAGCCGCGTCGCTGACAGAGGGATTGCTGCCGCTCGGGTTGCCGCCGCAGGCCGTCATCAGCGAGATGATCAGCAGAAGTGAAACAAACTGTAAAAACCGCTTCTTCATTAATCATATCCTCCCTATTCATAATTTATTTGAAGTAATGTGGCGTCTGGCTTCTCCGGGAAATGCAGATCATCCGTCTTTGCAAACTAGGGCTATTTCTGTGCCGACTCAAGTACCGCACGCAATACGCCTCGATGCCGCGACAGGGCCGCGCCCGCTTCCTTCGCCTCCATACCGGTCAGAAGCGTCAGAATTGCCACTTTGACCTGGCCATTGGCCTCTTCCAGGGCATGTTCGGCTGTGGCCTGTTCCACGCCCGCGATCAAACGAATGATCCGCACGGCCCGCGCCTGCAATTTTTGATTGTTGGCCAGCAGGTCCACCATGTAATTTTGATAAACGCGCCCCAGCTTGATCATCGTGCCTGTGGAAAGCATATTTAAAACTAGTTTCTGCGCTGTGCCGGCTTTCATGCGAGTGGAGCCCATTACCACCTCCGCACCGGTGACGACCTCAATGGGGATATCCACTATTTGAGAGAGCTTCGAGTCTGCTGTGTTGCAGATGCCCACCGTGAGAGCCCCCCGGGCCAACGCCTCCCGAATGGCGGCCAAAACGTATGGGGTGCGGCCGCTGGCCGCGATCCCGACTACAACGTCCTTCGCACACACACGGTTCCGGACAATGTCGGACACACCATCCTCTTCGCTGTCCTCAATCCCCTCAATCGACTCCACCAGAGCCTGTTCTCCGCCGGCGATGATTCCGGCCACCATGCCGGGAGGTGTCCCGTAGGTAGGGACACATTCGCTGGCGTCCAAAACCCCCAGCCGGCCGCTTGTTCCAGCACCGATGTACAGCAAGCGTCCGCCTTCTCCCAGCTGCTCTGCGATGCGATCCACCGCCTCCGCGATCCGGGGAACCGCGCAGGAAACCGCCATCGGAACGGTTTGGTCAGCCCGATTGATGAGCTCCATCATCTCCAACGTACTGCTTCGATCAATCTGCAAAGTGTCTGAATTGTTCTGCTCTGTTGACAGTAGGTCCATTTTTTCATCCACGGCATCGACCTCCAATCCTTCTGCTGTTTGGCGTTTAGTTCAGTGGATGAATTGATTATAGCATGGCCCCGCCGGTATGTCAACTAAAACTTTCATTGTACGAAAATTTCTAAAACTTTATTTTATTAAAACTTTTGAACTCCGGTATCCCTCGCAATGGCACGGCGCCACAGCAGCAACCGGCCTGTTCCCAGAGAATTAAGGAAGGACTGATTCAATCGGCAAGAGCGATTCGCGCGAGATTTTTTGCCACAGCGAGGCGGGATGACCCAGGAATCATTGTGTTTATTTCAAGAAATCGCAACGAAGTTGTGGCAAAAAAGATCTGCAAAGCGCCGCAGACGCATTGAATCAGTCCTTCCTTAACTGGACAGGCCGTAACCTCTCAGCCCCGGACAGCATGAGCTGAAAGGCGGTCCGGTCATTCCTGGTACAGCCAGCATCCCCCAATCTACGCTGCACTCCGTTCAAGTGAGCGGCAACACCGCCTCAGACACCGCGGTCCGCATCACCGATGGCCTGAGGCTCCCGCTGGACAGCCTGACCGGCGACGCGGACCTGGCGGAAAAAGACCCGCTGTTTGGGCGTGTTGACAGTTTTCAAACAAGCCCTGGCCGGAGGGGCAAGAAACGGCCCACTCCACAGAAAAAGCGAAGAAAATACAAAGAAGGTGCATGATTCAGCTTAAACATGAACCATGTACCTTCTTTGTAATGTCAGCAATGAATCAGGTTAGTCCATCCGAGGATGGAAAAGTGGCGATTTGGCCTGGAAAAGATAAAATGGGCGGAGAATGGATGAAATTCCATTCTCCGCCCATTTTTTCCAATCCCATCTGACAGATGCCGTAATTGTAAACTCCTTGGCTTACTGTTTTACGGAAACTTACCTTCAGAAGCGCGCCCTTTTTTTGCGCTGAGCGTCAAAAATATTCTGGGTGATTCGGTCCTGGTCGGCCTCGGCCAGCTCCAGGAACCGGCAGCCGTACTCGAACTTGGAGTCCCCCTTGTCAATGACGCGCAGCACCTCGCAGTACATGACGGAGGTCTCCCGGTCCTCCAGCAGCCTGACCTTCAGGAGAAACTTGTCGTGGAGGTGGAGCTCGTGGTCAATGCCGACGCACGCGCCCCCTACGCTGATATTCAGCAGCCTGCACTCCCGTTCGCCGGCCCCAAAGCCGCCGAACAGGGTGAGAGTGGCGTCCAGATTGGTGTCCAGACGGAAAAAGGCCCGGTCGTTGCCCGCCCGGACGATCTGCAGCTCCTCCACCTTCCACACGTGCTTGGGCTTGGGGGAGATGGTGCCCTCCATATAGACCGCCTTGCGCTCGTAGTCGCTGAAGCCCCGAATCCGCACCCGGACAGGCTCCTCCTCCGTGGGAAGCAGCGCCTCGGTGTACTGGTACAGCTCCGCCCGCGTTCCCTGGAGGTTGGCCAGCTTGGCGCCGAACAGCAGGCGGCCGTCAAAGTTCGTCACCTCCACCCGCATACCGGAATAGATTTCGGGCTCCGGCTCGGACTGGGCGGCCTTCCTTTCCGGCCGCGCTTTTTTTCGAAATAAATTCAGTACGCCCATGTCTGTATCCCCTTCCCAAAAGACCGGACAAACAGGCGGTGAAGAAAGAACCGGCCCGGCAGGCGGAAACATTCCAAAACGCCGCCCGGACATGCAATCGGTGCTTTTCAAAGCCTGTTTTTCTTGATATAATGAAGATAGCACGTTTGATTGTGCCTGTCAATAAAAAGGAGCGTTTTTGGCAAACTATCGAAAAACAATTCAGAGGAGAGATAAACGATGGACAAGGAAGTCATGTATCAGCTGTCCTACGGCCTGTTCGTCCTGACCTCCGCCGCCGGGGGCCGGGAGAGCGGCTGCATCATCAACACGGCGTGTCAAGTGACCAGCCAGCCCAATCGAATCAGCATCGCGGTGAACAAGGCCAATTTCACCCACGGCCTGGTGAAGGAGAGCGGACAGTTTAACCTGTCCATTCTCAGCCAGTCCGCCGGATTTGACACATTCCGCCATTTCGGCTTCCAGTCCGGCCGGGAGACGGACAAGTTCGCCGGATACGGGGCCTGCCGCAGGGCGGCCAACGGCCTTTACTATGTGACGGAGGGGACCAACGGCGTGATCAGCGCCAGGGTGGAGCAGAGCCTGGATCTGGGCAGCCACACGCTGTTCATCGCCGGGGTGGAGGACCTGAAGCTCCTGTCCGGCGAGCCCTCCGCCACCTACGCCTATTACCAGGCCCACATCAAGCCCCGCCCTCAGGCGCCCGCGGCCTCCGGGGGAAAGACGGTCTGGCGCTGCAAGGTGTGCGGCTATGTCTACGAGGGAGAGGAGCTGCCGGAGGACTTCATCTGTCCGCTGTGCAAGCATCCCGCCTCGGACTTTGAAAAGGTGACCCTGTAAAATCAATTCGTCCGCGCGCCTGGAAACCGGGCGCGCGGACGCCGTTTGAGAGGGCGGGCGGTCCGGCCCCGCCAAAACCGGGGCGGGGAAAGGGGCGGATTTTCGTTGTTTTGTTCCTTGCGTTTTTGGATCGGGAATGCTATGATGTGTACCGCTTGAAAGGCGCGCGGGCCCGCGCCCAGGCGGGAGCCCGCTGTTTCAAAAAATCGAGGTGTCATTATGGAAATCCTGATCCAGTTATCCGCCTGCCTGGTGGGCGGACTGCTGATGTCCCGTTTGGCAAAGCTGCTGAACCTGCCCGCCGTCACCGCCTATCTGGTGGCGGGCCTGCTGATGGGCCCCTATCTCCTGGGGGCGCTGGATGTCACCGGCATCGGCTTCGGCACGCCCGAGGCGGTGGCCCGCCTGGACATCATCTCCCAGGTGGCGCTGGGCTTTATCGCCTTTACCATCGGCAATGAGTTCCGGCTGGAGCAGCTCAAGAGCATGGGGAAACAGGCCATCACGGTGGGTATTTTGCAGGCGGTGGCCACCACCGCCCTGGTGGACGCGGCCCTGGTGGCCCTCCACTTCCTCAACCCCGACCTGATCTCCGTCTCCTCCGCCATCACCCTGGGCGCCATCGCCGCTGCCACCGCCCCCGCCGCCACCCTGATGGTGGTGCGGCAGTATAAGGCAGACGGCCCGCTGACCCGTCTGCTGCTGCTGGTGGTGGCCATCGACGACGCAGTGGGACTGGTGCTGTTCTCCGCCTCCTTCGGCGTGGCCACCGCGCTGGAGAGCGGCTCCATCAGCCTGCTCACCGTGCTGGTGGAGCCGGTGATCGAAATCGCGCTGTCCCTGGGGCTGGGCGCCTTCGCGGGCTGGGTGCTGTTCTGGGTGGAGAAGTTCTTCCACTCCCGCAGCAAGCGCCTGTCCATCTCCATCGGCTTTGTGCTGCTCACCGTTGGGCTGTCCATGCTGGAGTTTGAGCTGAACGGCGTCCACTGCGGGTTTTCCCTGCTGCTGGTGTGCATGATGACGGGCACGGTCTTCTGCAACATCTGCGACTTCTCCGAGGAGCTGATGGGCCGGGTGGACGGCTGGACCGCGCCGCTGTTCGTGCTGTTCTTCGTATTGAGCGGCGCGGAGCTGAATCTGACCATCCTATCCAACCCCATGGTGCTGCTCATCGGCCTGGTATATATCGTCTTCCGCTCTCTGGGCAAGTATCTGGGGGCCTATGGCAGCTGCGCCCTGACCGGGTGCAGCGAGAACATCCAAAAGCACCTGGGCGTCACCCTGCTGCCCCAGGCGGGAGTGGCCCTGGGCATGGCCCTCACCGCCCAGCAGCTGGCCGACGGCGCGGTGGTGCGCAGCGTGGTGCTGTTCTCCGTGCTGGTGTACGAGCTGGTGGGTCCGGCGCTGACCAAGCGCTCCCTCATCGCCGCGGGCGAGATCCACGAGGAGGGCCGGACCAGCGCCCGGACAAAGAACACCTCCAAGCCCTCGGTCAAGCTGGACGGCGGGGCACCCGCCCAGCGGGAGAGATAAATCCTCTTTTTCCGGGTGAAGTCCGGGCGCAGGGCCCTTCCTTGAGCAGGAATTCTTTGGAGCGGCCTGCTCCTGTAGTACGCGGAGGTTTTCCGGGCATACTAGGGGCGAGGTGATCCCAATGCTCAGTGAGAATCAACTGCTCAACCACATCTATCAGACCGCCGAGATGGGCCGGGAGGGCATCCAGTCTGTGCTGAAATACGCCGGGGAGCCCAAGCTGGTCAGCGCCCTCAACAGTCAGATGGACGAATATGAACAGCTGCAAAACGCCGCCGGGGCCCTGCTTCAGGCCCGGGGGGAGCCCCCCAAGGGCATTGGCCCCATGGCCAGGGTCTCCTCCGAGGTCATGAGTACCATGAAGGCCATGACGGACCGTTCGGCCAGCAACATCGCGGAGATGGTGATTCAGGGCTCCACCATGGGCGTGACCAAGAGCCTGCGCACCATCCGGGACTGCGACCTCCGGGACAACGGCGTGCGCCGCCTGGCGGACCGGCTGCTGGAGACGGAGCGGGCCAACATCGAGCAGATGAAGCGGTTTCTGTAAGCGAAACAAAGGGCCTCCGCGTCCGCGGAGGCCCTTTCCCCTACTTTTGGGAAGCGCTGGTTTAAATGCGCCTGCGGCATCTTGCGAAAAACCCGCGCCATAATTTTATTGCATGCAGGCTCCTAATTCAGCGAGCTTGGTCCGAAGCCGTGGGGCAGCAGCTCCTTCAGGGAGAGCTTCACATAGTCCCCGTCTCCCCGGGCCACCAGCACGGTGAGTTCGGGGGCGAATTCATAGAGCACCTGCCGGCAGACGCCGCAGGGCCAGCAGTAGTCGGCGCTTCTGCCCGCCACGGCGATGGCGGTGAACTGGGTGTATCCCTCGCTGACAGCCTTTGCCAGGGCGGTGCGCTCGGCGCAGATAGTGGGGCCGTAGGCGGCGTTTTCGATGTTGCAGCCGGTAAACACCGTGCCGTCGGCGCAGAGCAGAGCCGCCCCCACGGGAAAGTGGGAGTAGGGCACGTAGGAGCGCTCCAGCATGGCGAAGGCCCGGTCCACCAGGGCTTGGTCGGTCATATTCAAAACTCCTTTCCAAATGCTGTCTTTTCCCGGGGAAAGCCCGGCCGGCCCCCGGTTTCTATAGTATATCAGGTTTTTCCCCGGGACGAAAGGGGAAAACTGCGGGAAACGGCGATTTTTGTTGTTGCATTGCGAAGAAGTTTCTGCTATACTATTAGCTGTTCGATGTGCGGCGGGCCGCCGCATCCGGATTTAGAACGACAGGCGGCGGGGCAGGGGTCTTCCCCGCAGGCGCCAACAACGATAAAGGATTGATGAATGATGTTCAAGAAGGGAAAGCGGGAGTTCCGGAATAAAGAGGAAGACGTGGTTTTTAACCGGATGCTTCTGTGGCTTGGCGGCGCGGTGCTGGTTGAGCTGCTCATCCTGCTGATGCAAAAGCTGTACGTGGAGATGATTTTCGGCCCCGGGCTGGCCTCCGCGCTGTTCGGGTTCTTCCAGGTGTTCTCCATTGTGGGGGCGGTGCTGGCCGTGGGCATGGCGGTCGTGTCGGTGATCTACCTGCGGGCGGGAAAGTCCGCGGTGCTCCCCATGTCGCTGGCCGGGGCGTCGGCCCTGCTGTGGATCATTTCGCTGCTGATTTACCTGCTCTTTGACGAGGGCATCCGGATTCTGATGATGCTGCCCGCCGCGGGGGCGGTGCTCATCCTGATCTTTTTCCTGTATCAGAGGCCGTTTTTCTATAACGCGCTGCTCACCGCCGGCGGCCTGCTGGCCCTGTGGATGCACGGGAAGTATTATATGGACCACCCCAATTTCATCCGGGCCTGCGTCGCGGGCGGGGTGATTCTGCTGGCCGTGGCGGCGGCTCTGGCGTTCCTTCTGCGCAAAAACGGCGGCAAGTTGGCCGGCATCCGGGTGCTCCCGGAGGAGTCCAACTATATGATGACCTGGCTTACCTGCGCAGTCACGGCCGCGGCCATGGTGCTGGCGCTGATTCTGGGCGTGGGCCTGAGCCAGTACCTGCTGTATGGACTGGTGGGCTGGCTGTTCGCCCAGGCCGTATTCTTCACGGTGAAAATGATGTAATCCAAAGCAATAAAAGGGACCCGCCGGGCGCGAGAGCGCCGGGGCGGGTCCCTTTTTGGCCGGACATATGAAGCGCTTTACCGTTTGAAGCGGTCGATGACCGCCTGCTCCAGCCTGTCGCCGTACTTCATGGCCAGCAGGAATACCGCCAGCCCGGCAACACCAAGCAGCGCCATGCCCCACGGGGGGATGGACAGGGTGGCGCTGCCCACCATGCAGGACACCAGCAGTCCCCAGGGCCGGGCCAGCAGCACCAGAAGGAAAAACCGTTTGAAGGAGATGTCGGTCAGTCCGGCCAGAATACACAGGATGTCGTCCGGGAAAAAGGGGAACAGGAAGGCCAGGGACAGAAAGATGTCCCGTTTCCGGCGGATCAGGTCCAGATAGCGCTGGGACAGCTTTTCGCTGACGAAGTTTTCCACAAACCGCTGGCCCAGCGCTCTGGCAAGGAGAAACACCAGGGCGGAGCCCAGCGCCACCGCACCCCAGGTGAGCAGGAAGGAGGGCCACAGCCCGAACAGGTAGGCCCCGGCGGCGGCGGTGATGTTGCTGGGGATGGGGGCGATCACCACGGACAGGAGCTGTACGCCGAAATAGGTGAGGTGGGACCAGGGCGCGGAGCGGGCGATATAGTCCCCCATCCGCTCCGGGGAGCCCATGGCCTGAAAAAATCCGGTGGCGTACAGCGCCCACAGGCACCCGCCCAGAATGGCGATGGTCAGGGTCCAGAGGATGATTTTGCCCCGCTTGCTCTCCATAACGATACCTTCCTTCCGCTGCGGTTTCAACGGTTCCATTATATCTGCCTGTCAGAAAAACGCAATAATGGCCGCATTAGGAAATTATGAAGATTTATTTAGGAAGATTCAAAAGTCCGGTTTATAGGACCCGTGTGGCGGTAAGATATTGCTGCCGCGGTTGGAAAGCGGGAGACGGTTTTCCGGCGGGGCGGTTCCCATCTTGTCCTGCCCCGCGGAACGTGATATAATATGTGAAATCGCGCTGAACAGCCCTTAGAGTCTGCTTATAATCTCTCAAAACATCATTTGACGGGTCTCTTTCCGCCATACTTCGTTGTGATTTCTTGAAATAAACACAATTATTCCTGCGAAATCCCGCCTCGTCTGGCGGAAAAATACCTCGTCAACTGGCATTTTTCAAGATATTAAACAGGCTCTTAGAGCCTCTCAGAAAGGACGGAGTGACCATGCCTTTGACCGAGCAGTCCATTTTGCTTCTGGCGCCCAACCCCGCCGCGGCGGAGAACGGGAGAAAGCTGTCCCAAAAGGGCAGCTACAGCGGCCGCCGCAGGACGGCCGGCGGCGACCTCTACTGGGCGGAGTGCGCCGGCAGCGGAAAAAACCCCTACCGGGTGTCCGCCGACTTCGCCGCCGGCGGCGACCCCGTCTGCCGCTGCTCCTGCCCCAGCAGGCAGTTCCCCTGTAAGCACGCCCTGGGGCTGCTGTTCGAGGTGCTGGGGCAAAAGCCCTTTGAGACCGCCGAGGCGCCCCAGGATATCGCTGAAAAGCGGGCCCGCCAGGCGGCCAGAGCCGCGAAAAAGGAGTCCGGCGCCCCGGCCAAGCCCAAAAAGCCAAACGCCGCCGCCCAGAAGAAAAAACTGGACAAACAGCTGGCCGGGTTGGATATGGCGGAGCGGATGGTGTCCGAGCTGCTCACCGCCGGGGTGGGCGCTCTGGCGGGGAGCTCGGCCCAGACCTATGAAAAGCTGGCCCGGGACCTGGGCAGCAGCTACCTCACCGGGCTCCAAACCTCCTTCTCCCGCATTGCCCTCACCGTCCGGACCGTCCAGAGGGACCCCGGCCGGGCCCAGGCCGCCTACGGCGAGGCCCTGCGGGTGCTCATCGCCCTCCACTCCACGATCAAAAAGGCCCGGGTGTTTCTCCAGAGAAAGCTGGAGGAGGGGGCCTATTCCGCCGAGGACACGGTGCTGTTCGAGGCCCTGGGCGGCGTGTGGAAGCTGGAGGACCTGCGGGCCGCCGGCGCGTTCCGGGAGAACGCCAGGCTGGTTCAGCTCTCCTTCGACGTGAGCTACGACGAGGCGAAAAAGGAGTTCTGCGAGCGGGGCTGGTGGCTGGACACCGCCTCCGGACAGATTGACCAGACCCTGAATCTCCGGCCCGCCAAGGCCCTCAAGTATGTCAAGGGGGACGACAGCCGCTTTGACCTGCTGGAGATCCCGGTGCTGTGCACCTATCCCGGGGAGGGGAACCGGCGGGTCCGCTGGGACAGCGCCAATTCCCGCCCCATCACCGCCCAGGAGCAGGCCGCGCTGCCCGCCCTGGCCCAGCCGGACCTGGCGGCGGCGGTGAAGCTGGTGAAGGGGCAGATCAAAAACACGCTGCTGCCCAAGTACATGGCCGTCATGGCGCCCATCGGGCGGATCGGAATGGCGGGGGACGTCTTTGTGCTGGAAGACCCCAAGGGGGGCCGGATCGTGCTGCGGGACCGGGCGGAGGACGGGGCGGACCACGCCTCCACAGCCCGGCTGGCCGCGCTGCCGGAGGCCGTCCCGGAGGGCAGCGCCCTGTTCGGCATGATGTTTTATGATGGAGCGGACCGGACCATCTGCCTCCATCCCTACAGCGTGGTGACGCCCCGGCGCGTTATCCGGCTGCTATATTGACGGGAGGCGGTACAATGAGCGGCTTACAGCCCCTTTACGACGTGAAAGAGCGTCTGGAATACGCGGCGATTGCCGGGACCGGCCTGCTGGGGGAGGACTTCCGGCTCCAGCGGGCGGCGGAGAACCTGAAGCCCCTGGCAGCGGCCAGCCCGGTGTTCGCCAAGATTGACGGCGGATTGACCCGGCTGCTGTCCGCGCCGCCGGAGCAGCGCCCCGGCCTGCTGCTGGACCTGCTGGCCCTGGTGGACGCGGTGGCCTACACCCAGGCCGGGACCGGGATGGAGGGGGAGCTGGCGCCCCTGCCGGTGGGGAGCGGGCGGTACTGCCAGATCTCCTATGGGCAGATCCAGCCCCTGCTGGCCGCCCTGACCACCACCGGCGGCGGGCGGGTGGAGACTGTTCAGTCCGCCTGGGACAACCACCCAGAGTTTTTCCAGGACTACCGGGTGCTGCCCGCCGTCATCGGCGGGCTGGGGGACAGCTACGGCGAGATGGCGGAGCTTTGCGCCAAGCTGCTGAAAACCCTGGGCCCGTCCGTGGTCCCGGCGCTGAGGCGGGGCTTCGACCCCGACGGGAAAAAGGAGATGGCCCGCCGGGTGGAGGTCATCGCCGCCATTGAGGGGGCCGGCGCCACCCCCTGGCTGCGGGAGGCGCTGCCCGAGGCGAAGAAGGACGTGCGGGCGGCGGTGATCACGGCTCTGGGGGCGGACCAGGACAACGCCGGGCTTTTGCTGGACCTGTCTAAAAGCGAGCGGGGCAAGAGCCGGGAGACCGTGCTGCGGGCCCTGGCGCTGCTGGACGGGGAGGCTGTTGCGGACTTTTGGCGGGCGGAGGTGGAAAAAAGGCCGGAGAATGTGGAGTTTTTGAAGACCAGCCGCACTGACTGGGCCTCCGATCTGGCGGCCGCCTCGCTCCGGTCGCTGCTGGAGGAGGCCCTTCCAAGGGAAGGGCGGAACACCCAGATCACCCGGGAGGGGCTGAATGCGCTGACGGAATGCCGCGCCGCGGTCCTGGGAAAAACCTCCGCCGCTATGCTGGACTGCTGGCGGTGGATTGACCAGCAGCTCCCGGCGTTCCGTCAGGTGACAAGCGCCCCCGGCCTCCACTTTCATCTGGCCGGGAGCCTGGGGGAGTGGCTGTTGGCCAGCCTGTGCCAGGCCGGGCCGGGGCCGCTGTGTTCCCTGTGCCTGGAGCTGTGGGAAAAGCACCCGAAGGAGCCCCGGTATCTGCCCCACGCCGTGGCCGCCTCCCTGCTGACCCGCTCGGCGGCGGAGGTGTACGATACCTTCTCCCCCTTTGTGCCCACCGCAAAGCCCCTGCTGGGCGGGGAGCAGAAAAAGGAGCTCCACAACGCCGTCCTCAAGGGGCTGAGCCGGGTGAGCCGGGATGAGGACACCGGGGCCTATCTGGTGGACGGCGTCTGGCCCGCCGCCCAGCCCCTGGACCCCCGGTGGATCAAACGGCTTGTCCACGCCGCCTGGAGAACCCCGGAGGGCGGGGGCAGCGCCTACCGGTACGGAGAAGCCATCAGCGGGTTCGACACGATTCTCATGAGGCTGGCAGACCAGCGGGACCCCGAGACCCGGCGGGAGCTGGTTCCCTACCTGCGCCAGCGGATGAGGCTGCTGGGGAATTATCAGACCTACAGCCGGTGGCTGTTCCAGCTGGGCGGAAGCCCCGGAGGCGTCTTGGGCGAGGCCATGAAGAAGGGCAAGCCCGCGTATCTCTACTACATATGGGAGCTGCTGAATGACGCGGCCAAGGCTCTGCCCGGGGACGAGGTAGCCGGGCTGTGCCGGGAGGTACTGGACGCGAAATGGATTCGGCCCACCGGAAACGAGCTGTTCTTGGCCAACCAGGCCCTGCCCTGGACCATCGAGCAGCTCCGGGCGGGCAAGCCCTTCCCGGCGTGGGAGGACTGGTGGCGCATGCGGAAATAGGAGGAATGTGACATGGCAGACAAAAATGTACAGCGCCTCCCGGCGGAGGAGCTTTATCAGAGAGAGCTGGACGCCCTCGTTGCGGCGGAGACCGATCCCGTCCCCACGGGCTGGCGGATGTCCCCCCGGTCGGCGCTGACCTACCTCACGGGGAACACAAAGGTCAAGGGCGTGGACATCACCCCCAAGTACATGGGCAACCGGCGGCTGGTGGAGATTGCCATCGCCACCCTGGTGACGGATCGGGCCCTCCTGCTCATCGGCGAGCCGGGGACGGCCAAGTCCTGGCTCAGCGAGCATTTGGCCGCCGCCGTCAACGGGGACTCCACCAAGGTGGTCCAGGGGACGGCGGGCACCACCGAGGAGCACATCCGCTACTCCTGGAACTACGCCATGCTCATCGCCAAGGGCCCCTGCCCTGAGGCCATGGTGAAGAGCCCGGTGTACCGGGCCATGGAGACGGGCTCCATCGCCCGGGTGGAGGAGATCTCCCGCTGCGCCAGCGAGGTGCAGGACGCGTTGATCTCCATTTTATCGGAAAAACGGCTCTCCGTGCCGGAATTGGGGCTGGAGGTGCCGGCGGCCAAGGGCTTTTCCGTCATCGCCACCGCCAACACCCGGGACAAGGGGGTCAACGACATGTCGGCGGCGCTGAAGCGGCGGTTCAACATCGTGGTGCTGCCCACCCCCTCCGATATGGCCACCGAGATGGACATTGTGCGCACCCGGGTGGCCCAGCTCTCCGCCGGGCTGGACCTGAACGCCCGCCAGCCGGGGGAGGACGTGGTGGAGAAGGTGGTCACCATCTTCCGGGAGCTGCGGGGCGGCGCCACCCTGGACGGCAAGCAGAAGCTGAAAACCACCTCCGGGGTGCTGTCCACCGCCGAGGCTATCTCCCTCCTGGCCAACTCCATGGCCCTGGCCGGGAGCTTCGGGGACGGGCGCATCTCCGATGGCGACCTGGCCGCCGCCCTTCAGGGGGCGGTGGTGAAGGACGAGGAACAGGACAAGGTCACTTGGAAGGAGTATCTGGAGAACGTGATGAAGAAGCGGGGCCACGAGTGGCTGCCCCTGTACCGGGCCTGCCGGGAGCTGAACGGGTGATGAGCGGCCCAATCTTATTTGGCGTGCGCCACCTGTCCCCGGCGGCGGCGTTCCGGCTGCGAAAAGCCCTAGACCAGGCCAAGCCCGAGCTGGTTCTGGTGGAGGGCCCCAGCGACCTGAACGGCCAGATGCAGTGGCTTTGCCACCCGGACGCCCAATTTCCCGCCGCCATCCTGGCCTATACCAGGGAACCCCCGGTGCGCACCATTTTGTGGCCCTTCGCCGTCTACTCCCCGGAGATTCAGGCCATCCTGTGGGCCCATGAGCACGGGGTGGAATGCCGGTTTATGGACCTGCCGTCGTCGGTGTTTTTGGGGTTCCGGGAGGCGGAGGAAGCTGTGGAGGCGGACCATGACCGCCCCGGCACGGAGGAGGAAGGGACCCTTACCACCGAGTCCGTCTACCAGCGGCTGGAGACCCTCACGGGGGAGGACCACGACACCTTCTGGGAGCGGAACTTTGAGCAGCTGGGGGAGAGCCCGGACTTTCAGGCCGCCAACAACGCCTTCGGGCGGGAGCTGCGGGCCGCCGCCGCGGACAGCCGCCGGGACATGGCGGAGACGGTGGTCCGGGAAGCGTACATGAAGCGGGTCATCGCCCAGGCCGTTGCCTCCGGCATTCCCCCGGAAAAGATCTTCTGCGTGTGCGGGTCCTTCCACGTGGCGGGGCTGGAGGAGAACGCTCCCATGACCGGCGAGGAGGAGAAAACCCTGCCCCGGGCGGACTGCTGCGCCACCCTCATGCCCTACTCCTATTACCGGCTGTCCTCCCGCTCCGGCTACGGGGCGGGGAACCGGGCCCCGGCCTATTTCGAGCTGCTGTGGGACGCCCTCAACGGCGGCGGGGTCAAGGACGCGGCCTATCTTTACCTCACCCGGCTGGCCGCCGCCCACCGGAAGGCGGGCAACCTGGTGTCCTCCGCCGAGGTCATCGAGGCGGTGCGGCTGGCGGACACCCTGGCCAGCCTGCGGGGGAGCGGGTATCCCACCCTGTCCGACCTGCGGGACGCCTCCGTCACCACCATGGGCCACGGCAGCTTTTCCGAGCTGGCCCTGGCCGCGGCGGACACCGAAATCGGGAAAAAGATCGGCTTTCTGCCGGAGGGGGTGGCCCGCACCAGTGTGCAGGAGGACTTTTACCGCCAGCTCAAGGAGCTGCGGCTGGAGAAATTCCGCACGGCGGAATTGCAGCGGCTGGACCTGGACCTGCGGGAGAAGCTGAACGTGAAGTCGGAGGCGGCGGCCCTGGGGGATCTGCGGCGGTCCTTTTTCCTCCACCGCCTGCGGGTGCTGGGGGTCCACTTCGCCCGCCTGCTCCCCTCCCGGCAGGAGGGGGCCAACTGGGGGGAGTACTGGGAGCTGCGCTGGACCCCGGAGGCGGAGATCGAGGTTGTGGAGTCCGCCCTCCTGGGGGACACCGTGGAGGGGGCGGCGGCCTTCGCCCTGAAGGAGCGCTCGGACGGCAGCGCCTCCATCGCCCAGGCGGCCGCCATCTTCCAGGACGCCTTTTTGTGCGGAATGCCCGCCGCGGCCTCCCACGCCCTGGCGGTGCTCCAGGGGCTGAGCGTGGACGCCGCCGCCATTGCCGACGTGGCGGAGACGGCCTCCCGGCTGTCCCTGGTGGTGCGCTACGGCGATCTGCGCCGGTTCGACCCGGCCCCGGTGGTGCCCCTGGTCAAGCAGCTGTACCTGCGGGCCTGCCTGACCCTGGCGGACGCCTGCGTGTGCGACACCAAGGCCGCCCCCGCTGTCACCCAGGCCATGGACGTGCTGAACACCTTACAGCTCAGCCACGATTTTCTGGAGGAGGACCGCTGGCTGGCCCTGCTGGCGGACATCTCCGACCGGGACGACCTGAACACCCGGTGCTCCGGGTTTGCCATGGCCATCCTGCTGGAGCGGGGGCAGGCGGACGAGGGGCTGCTGTCCCGGGAGGTGGCCCGGCGGCTGTCCCCCGGGGTGCCCGCCGACCTGGGCGCGGGCTGGTTCGAGGGGCTGGCGGGCAAGAACCGCTACGCTCTCATCGCCCGGCTGTCCCTGTGGCGGCAGCTGGACGACTACCTGTCCGGGCTGGACGATGAGACCTTCAAGCGGGCGCTGGTGTTTCTGCGCCGGGCCTTTGCCGGTTTTTCCGCCTCGGAGAAGAATGACATCGCGGAAAATCTGGGGGAGGTCTGGGGGGCGAACCCCCGGCAGGCGGCGGAGCTGCTCATGAACGGCGTGACAGAGGACGAGAAAAAGGTGCTGGACAGCCTGGACGAGTTCGATTTTGACGATATTTAGGGGGCGTACGCGATGGCACAGACAGAACAGATCTCCCGCTGGCGGCTGATCCTGGGGGCGGAGACGGAAACCTTCTTTGCCCAGATGGGGGGCGGCGGGCTGTCCCAGGAGGAGCTGCTGATGGACGGGGCTCTGGGGGCCATCTACGGCGGCCCCGGCGAGGGCTTCGGCGGCCAGGGCGGCGGGGCGGGGAAGGGCCCCTCCTCCCCGGTGATCTCCAAGTGGCTGGGGGACCTGCGCTCCCTCTTCGACCCAGAGATGGTGGCGGTGGTGCAGAACGACGCCATCGAGCGCAAGGGCCTGAAACAGCTTCTGCTGGAGCCAGAGCTGCTGGAGGGGCTGGAGCCCGACCTGAACATGGCCTCCACGCTGCTCATGCTCAAGGACCAGATCCCCAAAAAATCCAAGGAGTCCGCCCGCAGGTACATCCGGAAGCTGGTGGAGCAGATCAACAAAATGCTGGAGAGCGACGTGCGCCGGGCGGTGACGGCGGCGCTGAACCGCCGGGCCCACTCGCCCCTGCCCTCCGCCTCCGCCATCGACTTCCCCTATACCATCCGGCGGAATTTGAAAAATTACAACGCGGAGTTGAAAACCGTCATCCCTGAGCGGGTGTGGTTTTTCGACCGCTCCAGCAAAATCAACCGCTGGCACATCATCCTGGACATCGACCAGAGCGGCTCCATGGGCCAGTCCATCCTGTACTCCTCGGTGATGGCCTGCCTGCTGGCCTCCATGCAGGCGGTCAAGACCAGCGTGGTGGCCTTCGACACCCAGATCATGGACCTGACCCCCCTGTGCGCCGACCCGGTGGACCTGCTGTTCGGGTTCCAGATGGGGGGCGGCACCGACATCGCCAAATCCATCGCTTACTGCCAGGGGCTGGTGGAGGCCCCGGCCAAAACCCTGTTCTTCCTCATCTCCGACCTGGAGGAGGGGGGCAACCGGGCGGCCCTGCTGCGGCGGCTGGAGGAGCTGAAGGGCTCGGGGGTGACGGTGATTGTGCTGCTGGCCATCGCCGACGGGGGGCGGCCCTATTACGACGCCCAGACCGCCCAGCGGATCGCTTCCATGGGCATCCCCTGCTTTGCCTGCGCGCCGGAACGGCTGCCCGAGCTGCTGGAGCGGGCGCTGAAGGGCCAGAGCCTGGAGGAGCTGGCCAAGGCGAAAAAGGAGCCCGGGCGGGCGTGAGGGCGCCGCCCTCCGCCCGCCCGGGGCTCCGGCTCCGGGGGACTTATTCCTCGTTTTTCTGGTAGTACTGGGCCTGGGCCTCCCACAGGGCCTGGTATTTGCCTGGCGTCTCCACCAGGGCGTCGTGGTTTCCCTGCTGCACCACCCGCCCGCGGTCGAACACGGCGATCTCGTCGCAGAACCGGCAGGAGGACAGCCGGTGACTGATATAGATGGCGGTCTTGTCCTCCACGATGTCGTTGAACTTGGTGTACACCTCCGCCTCCGCCTCCGGGTCCAGGGCGGCGGTGGGCTCGTCCAGCACAATAAACGGCGCGTCCTGGTACAGCACCCGTGCCAGGGCGATTTTCTGCGCCTCGCCGCCGGACACCTCCACCCCGCCGTCCTCGAACTCCCGGTACAGGCAGGTGTCCAGCCCACGGGGCAGCTCGGCCAGCCGGTCCGCGAAGCCGGCCTTGCTCAGGCACTCCTCCGCCCGGGCCCGGTCATATTCCTCGGCGGCGGCCACGTTGGAGCCCAGAGGCTGGGCCAGCAGCTTAAAGTCCTGGAACACCACGGAGAACAGGGCCAGATAATCGTCATAGCGGTACTTGCGGATGTCGATGCCGTTGAGGAGAATTTCCCCCTCGGTGGGGTCGTAGAGGCGGCACAGCAGCTTGATAAAGGTGGTCTTGCCCGAGCCGTTTTCCCCCACCACCGCCAGCCGTCCCCCCACGTCGAACTTCATGTTCACATGGCGCAGGGCCCAGGTATCCGTGCCGGGGTATCGGAAGCTCACGTCCCGGAACTCGATTTCGTACTTCCGGTCGGTCCGTTTCTCGGTGGTCAGGCTGCCCTGGTACATGCTGTTGGGAATGTCCAGGAAGTCAAAGGTGAATTTCAGGAAGCCGGCGTTGGTGCGCAGCGCGCCCACCTGCTCCAGCAGGTCGCTGAGCCCCCGGGCCAGCCCCGCCAGCGCCCCCACGTACTGGGTGACGGAGCCCACCCCGAAGGCCCCGCCCAGGGCCTTCAGGCCGGTGAACAGGTAGACGGCCCCCACAAAGGCCTGGGAGACAACGCCGGAGGCGGCGCTCAAAAGGCCCATGGGTCCCCGGCCCGCCCGGCCCACGGAGGAGTTGGGGCCGAAGGAGGTCTCGCTCTTCATATCCTGTCTGGCGGCGTCCTCTAAAAAGTCGTCCTGGGCGTAGGTGCGGATGTCGGCGGCCCGGTGGCGCTCCCTCATGGCGATAAAGTAGAAGAAAGAGAAGCCCCGGTTGCCCGCCGTACCGTCGTAGCGGTCCCAGTAGCCCTGGGCCTCGTTGGCCAGCTTGGCGGACAGCGCCACGGACCCCGCCAGAAGCCCCGCCATCCCCGCCAGGCAAAGCGGGTGGTTGAGCCAGGCCAGGGGGCTGCCCGCTGGGACGGGCAGGGTGAACAGACTCACCGACAGGGCCAGCGCCCCCAGCACCCGGCACAGCGACCCCAGGGCCTCCGCGGACACCCGGTACACCCGGTTCAGCCCCCAGCCGCTCCAGTTCCGGAGCTGCTCGATCTGGGTGAGCAGGGCCTGGTTTTTGGGGTCGTCGATGCCGCAGAAGTCCATGCTCAGCAGCTTGTCGAAGAAAATCCGGCTCCAGGCGGGCCACTGGTGGGCGTTGCGCATGGCGTCGTCCCAGCAGTGCACCGCCGCCTGTATGCCCGCCGCCGCGGCCGCGGCGGCCAGCAGGGCCCACAGCATGAGCCACACGTCCCCGCCCCCGGCGATGGCGTTCACCAGCCCGGCGGTGAAGTACAGGGGCAGGTAGGGGGCAAGGGCGTCCACCCCCTCCCGCGCCCAGCCGGAGACCAGCACCTCCGGCGCGGTTTTCCACCAGATGGACAGGCCCCGGCGGGTGCGGGCCGCGGCCTCCCGGAAGGGGAGGCGCTCTTGTTTTTCAGCCATGGCGCACCGTCTCCCTGCCGCGTTGGTTTTCAAAGGTGAACAGCTCCGGGGCCACCCTGCCCCAGCTTGTCAGGCCGCGTTGGGGCAGCTCCAGCGCCCGGGCCTTCATCAGCTCTTTATTCATCTTCCATTGCCCCTTTCGTGTAGTACTTGCTCTGGATGTCAAACAGGTAGGCGTACCGCCCGCCCGCGTTCAAAAGCTCCTCGTGGGTGCCCTCCTCGGCGATGCCGCCGTTTTCGATGAGCAGCACCCGGTCGCAGAACCGGGTGGAGGCCAGCCGGTGGGAGATGTACACGCTGGTACACGTCCCGGTGAGGTCGCTGTAGCGCTGGTACAAATCGCTCTCCGCGATGGGGTCCAGGGCCGCCGTGGGCTCGTCCAGCACTACGATGGGCGCGTTTTTGCACAGCGCCCGGGCCAGCATCAGCCGCTGCATCTGCCCGCCGGACAGGTCCACGCCGTCCAGGTACACCTCCCGGCCCAGGTGGGTGTTCTCCCGCTGGGGCAGCTCCCGGATCTTGTCCGCCACCCCCGCTTTTTCCAGGCAGTCCCACACCTGGGGCAGGTCGGCCTTTTCCCCGGCGGTCTGGGCCACGTTCTCCGCCACGGTGCCCGCCAGCACGGAAAACTGCTGGAACACCGCGGAGAAGTGCTTGTAGTAGTCCCGGCGGTCATACTGCCGGATGTCCTCTCCGTCCAGCAGCACCTGGCCCTGGGTGGGGTCGTAGAAGCCGCACAGCAGCTTGATGAGGGTGGTTTTGCCCGCGCCGTTTTTGCCCACCACCGCCAGCTTTTCCCCGGGGCGGATGGTGAGGTTTACGTGGGACAGGGTGTCGTGGTCCGCGCCGGGATAGCGGAAGGACACATCCCGCAGCTCCAGCGTGTACAGGTGGTTCCGTTTGACCGGCAGGGGCCTGCCGTCCCCGAACCGGAAGGGCTCCGGTATGTCTGCCACCTCCCGCAGGGTGGACAGCTCCAGGCTCTGCCGGTGAAGCTCCCCGAACTTTGTGAATACGCCCGTCACCCACTGGGAAAAGCCGCTGACCGCCGTGAAGTAGAGCACGAACTGCGCCGCGCTCAGCTCCCCCCGCAGGGCCAGGTTGATGAGCAGGCCGTAGGCCGCGCCGTTTCGCAGGAAGGCCAGGGCCGTGTCCAGCAGGTCGGCCCACAGGTAATACCGCTGGCTTTTGGCGTAGAAGTCCTGATACAGCCGGGTGTATTTGCCGTACAGCTCCGTGAGCCAGGGGGCCAGGCCGAAAATGCGGATGTCCTTGGCCAGCTTCATGTCCTTGCTTTGGCTGACAACATACTCCATTTTGTGCAGAAGCGCTCCCTCCTCCTCCCGGTGGCGGTAGCGCCAGGAGCGGATGCGCTCCCCGGCGAAGTAGCTGGCGGCGGACAGGACCATGCACAGCGCCGCCGTCCAGGGCTCCGCCTGGGAGAGCAGCAGCAGGTAGATCACAAAGCTGATGAAATAGGTCAGCAGCTCGGTCATGGTGGTCCAAATGGCCTCCCCGGCGTCCTGGTTGCTGTCCAGGCAGCGGCTGGCCTTCTTGATCCGCTTGATGTAGTCCGGGTCCTCCGTATGGGGGAAGGAGGTGCGGCAGAAGGTCATGTGCAGGTCCCGGCACAGGCCGCTACGCACGCTGATGCGCCCAAAAATGGCGTTAGTCTCCAGGTAGTTCCGCAGGGCGCGCACCAGCGCCATCCCCAGGGTGAACCAGAGGATCAGCCGGGCCAGCGCCCCGGGGGCGGCGCCCCGCTCCACCGCCTCCAGGATGGCGGGCACCACGAACAGCTCCAGCAGGCTGGCCGCCACGCCGCACAATACGAGGCCCGCCGCCACGGCCAGCACGCCCCGGCACTCCTGCCAGGCCCGGCGGACCATAAACGCGCAGTTGGACGCCATGCCGTAGGCGGGCATTTGCTTTTTGGTTTCAGGTTGTTCCATGTCTCTCACCTCAAGGCACAGGATAGCATAAAAGCCCCCGGCTGTGTAAACCGGGGGCTGAATTGTCGTTCTGGGGGGCTGAATTGCAGGGGGGACGTTCCGTAGGGGAGGATCATATCCGCCCCTACAAACGGCATCAATGCCTCACCCTGCGGGCAGCAGAATCTCGGTGGTAAACGCGCCGTCCTCGCTGTTCCGGCTCAGCCAGCCCCCCAGCCGCTCCACCACGGTGTCGATGCGCACCAGGCCGAAGCCGTGGCCCTCCCCCTTGGTGGTGCGGAAGCGGCCCCCGGTCTTGCTCCGCTTTTTCCCGGCGGTGAAATTGGTGAAGGAGATATACAGCTGCTCCCCCTTCATGTCGATATACACACGGATGAGCCGCCGGTCCTGGGGCAGGGCCAGGCTGGCTTCGATGGCGTTGTCGAACAGGTTGCCCAGGATGACGCACAGGTCCAGCTCCGACAGGCCCAGGGCCACGGGGACGCTGGCGTCCGCCCGGACGGTGATGCCCTTGGACCGGGCCAGGGAGATCTTGCTGTTGAGGATGGCGTCCGCCATGGGGTTTCCGGTTTTGAGCACGGTGTCCACGGCGGCCAGATCGGTCTCCAGCGCGTCCAGATAGGCCCGCACCGCCTCCCAGTCCCCCTGGGCGGCGTGGACCTTCATGGCCTGGATGTGGTTGCGGTAGTCGTGCCGCCAGCCCCGGATCTGCCGGTACATATTCTCCACCTCGGCGTAGTGGATCTCGATGAGCTCCCGCTGGTAGGCGGCGATGCGCTTGTCAATGAGCCTGGAAAACAGGGACATGGGACGCCCTCCTCTACATGCGCTGGATGATGGCCCGGTTCAGCTTTTCGTACTGCCCCCGGGGCAGGGGAATGCGCTCGCCGGTGGTGAGCTCCGCCTCCGCGCGGGAGGCCCGCCGGAGATAGGTCAGATTCAGGATGCAGGACCTCCCCGCCCGGAAAAACCGGCCGTCCAGCGCCGCCTCCAGGTCGGCCAGGGGGCGCTTGACCGGGTAGTCCCGGTCGGCGTGGACGGTGACGTAGTTGTGCAGCACGTCCAGATAGCGGATCTTGCCCAGAGGCACCCGCACCGTCTCCCCCGGCAGCTCCAGGGTGAGGAAGGGCTCGTTCCGCCTGAGGCGGCCCGCCGCCCGGGTGAGCACCTCCAGCAGCTTGTCCGGGTCCACGGGCTTGGTGAGGTAGTGGAGGGCGGACACCTCATAGCCCTGGGAGATATAGTCGGTATAGCCGGTGACAAAGACGATCTGGGTGTCCTCGCTCTCCGCCCGCACCGTTTTCGCCAGCGCCACCCCGTCCATTCCGGTCATCTCGATGTCCAGAAGGAGGATGTCAAAGTCTTTTTCCTCCTCATAGCGGAACAAAAACGCCTCCGCCGAGGGGAAGCGCTCCACCTCGACCTCCGCCCCGGCCCGGTCCGCCCACCGGGCGGCCAGCTCCGAGAGGTAGCGCGCGTATGGTTCGTCGTCGTCGCACACAGCGATGCGGTAGTTCATGGGCCGTTTCCTCCTGCGTGGTTTGTGGGGCAGGCAGTATTATAGCACAGACCGGGGGATATTTCCAGCCCCCGCGCCGGGCGGCGCCCGGATAGGGGCGGGACTGGGGGAAAATCCCTTGCTCCCGGCGGGAAAAGGTGCTATACTTACCCCATAGAAAGAGAAAGCGAGGAGGACGGCTCTATGACCTACCGGGAAGAATTCATCCACTTTATGGTGCGCTCCGGCGTGCTCACCTTCGGGGACTTTACCACCAAGTCCGGCCGCAAAACCCCCTATTTTGTCAACACCGGCAACTATAAGACCGGCGCTCAGGCCTCCCGCCTGGGGGACTACTACGCCGCCTGCATCCAGGAGCACATGCCGGAGGGCATCGACGCCCTGTTCGGCCCGGCCTATAAGGGGATTCCGCTGGCGGTGTCCGCGGCCTCGTCGCTGTACCGGAACTATGGCCGGGACCTGCCCTACTGCTTCAACCGCAAGGAGGCCAAGGACCACGGCGAGGGCGGGGCCATGGTGGGCTACAAGCCCCAGGACGGGGACCGGATCGCCATCATCGAGGACGTGGTGACGGCGGGCACCGCCGTGCGGGAGACCATCGAGCTGTTCAAGCACGTGGCGGACGTGAAGCTCACCGCCCTGTTTGTCAGCGTGGACCGGATGGAGCGGGGGACCCGGGACTGCACCACCCTGGACGAGCTGCGCCAGGATTTCGGCATCCGGGTGTACCCTATTGTCACCATCCGGGAGATCATGGACTGCCTCCAAAACAGGGAGGTGGACGGGAAGGTGTATCTTGACGGCGGGACGCTGGCCCGCATGGAGGACTACCTGGCCCAGTACGGGGCGAAGGGCTGACCGGCCGTGGCGGAGGAGAACAGAGCCTGCGTTCACGCCGGCCACCGCCGGCGCATGAGGGAGGAGTTTCTGAAAAGCGGCCTGGAGGGAATGCCCGACCACCGGGTGATGGAGCTGCTGCTGTTTTTGACCATCCCCCGGGGGGATGTGAACCCGCTGGCCCACCGGATCATCGACCATTTCGGCTCGCTGGTGGGGGTGTTCCACGCCACCTATGAGCAGCTGCTGGAGGTGCCGGGGCTGGGCCCCTCCACGGCGGCCATGCTCCAGCTGATTCCGGCGGTGTCCGCCCGGTATATGCAGGAGGCCGCCAGCTTCGACAACCATGTGGTGAGCCGCTGGCAGGTGAAGGAGCTGCTGGCCCCGCTGTTCTTCGGCCAGCGGGACGAGCTGGCCTATCTGATGTGCCTGGACGGGGGAAACCGGCTGCTGGCCACCCGGAAGCTGGGGGAGGGCGTGGTGGACACGGTCAACATCGCCCCGCGGAAGATCCTTGAGGCCGCCCTGAGCTGCAACGCCAGCCAGGTGATTCTGGCCCACAACCACCTGTCCGGGGTGGCGGGGTGGTCCCAGGCCGACGTGCACACCACTCTGCGGGTCAAGGAGCTGCTGAACGCCGTGGGCATCAGGCTGCTGGACCACGTGATTCTGGCGGGGGACGACATGGTGTCCATGGCGGACTCCGGCCTGCTTCGGGACAGATGAGGGCTTGTTGATGGAACAAAGGCCGCGTGATACGACGGTATCGCGCGGCCTTTTTTATATGCCGGGCCAGAGTGTTTCGAAATATTTCGACAAAGCCCCGGCGCGCGGCGGTTTTATCTTGACTTTTTAAAGCGTATCCGCTAAACTCAGGAGGAGCGAAACAAGACGAAACTTCCTGCGGGAGGGGAGGTTTCGATCTGCGCCGGAGGTGGTTTGAGCTGATGAGACTTGTCTTTGGAAAACAGGATATGCCCTGCCTGGAGCGGACCCGGGAGAACTGCTGGCTGCTGGTCAACGGCCTGGGGGGCTTTGCCTCCCTGACCGGGGCCTTTTCCGCCTCCCGGCTGGACCACAGCCTGCTGATGGCGGCGGCGTCCGCCCCCGCGGTCCGGGTGAATCTGGTCCACCGGCTCCAGGAACGGCTGGAGGCGGAGGGGGAGCGGGTGTGCCTGTCCACCCAGGAGTTCGCCGGAGGGCGCACCCCCGAGGAGGGCTTCCGCCATCTGTCCTCTTTCGTGTGGGAGGACGGCCCGGCGTGGCTGTACCATGTCCGGGGCGTCCAGGTGGAGCGGCGGTGCGCCATGGCCCAGGGGGCCAACATCTCGGCGGTGCTGTACGAGGTGGACAACCGCTCCGGAGGGCCCTGCGCCCTGCGGGTGAGGCCGGTCTGCCTGTTTGCCCCAAAGGGGGAGGCGGTGGAGGAGAAAACCGCCCCGGTCTGGCGGGGCGGCGCCCTGACGGCGGGGGGATATTCCCTGTATATCAAAACGGACGGCGTCCTCACCCTCATTCCGGCGGCGTGGGAGGAGCCGGCCTATCCGGAGGACGCCAGGGACGGCCGGACGGCCTCCAGCCTGGCCTGCGCCTGCTGCGAGATCGGGCTGACCGTCCCGGCGGGGGAGCGGGGGAGGCTGGAGATCGTCTTTTCCGACCGGCCCGCCCCGGAGACGGCGGCGGAGCTGCTGGAGCGCCAGACCCGCCGCGCCCGGGAGCTGGAGGAGCGGGCCGGTCTGCGGGACCCCGCCGCCCGGCAGCTGGTGAAAAGCGCCGCCGCCTTTGTGGCCCGGCGGGACTCCACCGGCGGGGAGACCATCGTGGCGGGCTACCCCTTCTTCGGGGACTGGGGGAGGGACACCATGATCGCCCTGCCCGGCTGTCTGCTGTCCGCCGGACGCTTTGAGGAGGCCAAAAGCGCCCTGCGCACCTTCCTGGCCTATGAGCGGGAGGGGCTGGTGCCCAACCTCTTCCCGGAGAGCGGGGAGGAGCCCCGCTACAACACGGCGGACGCCGCCCTCCTGCTGGTCAACTGCGTGTGGCTGTACCACCAAAAAACGGGGGACGGGGACTTTGTGCGGGAGGCCTACCCGGTGCTGGAGCGCATCATCGCCGCCTACCGCCGGGGCACCCGCCACGCCATCCGCATGGACGCCGACGGCCTCATCTCCGCCGGGGAGGGGCTGGACCAGGTGACTTGGATGGACGTGTGCGTGGACGGCGTCCTGCCCACCCCCCGCCACGGCAAGCCGGTGGAGATCAACGCCTACTGGTACAACGCCCTGCGGGTGCTGGAGGAGCTGGCCCCCCTGGCGGGGGCGGAGGGGTCTGGGTACGGGGCCCTGGCGGAGCGGGTGAAGACCAGCTTTAACCAGAAGTTTTGGATGGAGGACCGGGGGTATTTAAAGGACGTGCTGTCCGGCACGGCGGCGGACGAACAGCTGCGATGCAATCAGATCTGGGCGGTGTCCATGCCCTTCGCCATGCTGCCCCCGGACCGGGAGCGGCGGGTGGTGGACGCGGTGTACCGCCGGCTCTACACCCCCTGCGGCCTGCGCACCCTGTCGCCGGAGGACGGGGAGTTCCGCCCCGTCTACGCCGGGGGGCGGCTGGAGCGGGACCTGGCCTACCACCAGGGGACGGTGTGGCCCTTCCCCCTGGGGGCCTACTATCTGGCCTATTTGAAGGTCTGCAATTACTCGCCCGCCGCTGTCCGGACCGTCCGGGCCCAGCTGGCCCCCATGGAGAGCGCCCTGCGGGAGGGCTGCGTGGGCTTTTTGCCGGAGGTCTACGACGGGCTGGCCCCGGGCCGGTCCAAGGGCTGCTTCGCCCAGGCCTGGAGCGTGGGCGAGCTGCTGCGGGTGTATGAGGCGCTGGAACAAATGGAACGGGAGGATGAATCTCATGCTGGATAAGACGAAAAAGGACTGGTGGAAGTCCGCGGTTTTCTATCAGGTGTACCCCAAGAGCTTTCAGGATACCGATGGGGACGGCGTGGGCGACCTGAAGGGGGTCATACGGCGGCTGGACTACCTGGAAAAGCTGGGCATCGACGGCATCTGGCTGTCGCCGGTGTACGCCTCCCCCCAAAAGGACAACGGCTACGACATCTCCGACTACCGGGCCGTCTATCCCCCCTTCGGGACCATGGCGGACATGGAGGAGCTCATCGCCCAGGCGGACAGGCGGGGGATCACCATCATCATGGACCTGGTGCTGAACCACTCCTCCGACCAGCACCGCTGGTTCCTGTCCGCCAAGGCGGACAAAAACAGCCCCTGGCACGACTTCTATATCTGGCGGGACGGGACCCCGGACTGCCCGCCCAACGACATGCGGGCCACCTTCGGCGGCCCCGCCTGGACCTATGTGCCCGAGATCGGCCAGTGGTATTTCCACCAGTTCTCCCCCTGGCAGCCCGACCTGAACTGGGAAAACCCGGCCATGCGCCGGGAGTTGTACGACATGATCCGCTTCTGGGTGGACAAGGGGGTCGGGGGCTTCCGGCTGGACGTCATCGACAACATCGGCAAGGAGCCGGACCGAAAAATCACCTGCAACGGCCCGAAGCTCCACCAGTATATCCGGGAGCTGAGCCGGGAGGCCTTTCGGGAGGACACCCTGGTGACGGTGGGCGAGGCCTGGAGCGCCGGGGTGGAGGAGGCCAGGCGCTACGCCAATCCCGACGGCAGCGAGCTGAGCATGGTGTTCCAGTTCGAGCACATGTGCGTGGACTACGGGCGGGACAAATGGGACGTGGTAAAGCCCCTGCCGCTGGTGAAGCTGAAAAAATGTCATGAGCGCTGGCAGAAGGGGCTGGCGGGCCGGGGCTGGAACAGCCTGTTCCTGGAGAACCACGACCTGCCCCGGATCGTCTCCACCTGGGGGGACGACAAGAAATACCGGGTGGAGTCGGCCAAGATGCTGGCCGCCATGACCCACGGGATGCAGGGCACCCCCTATATCTATCAGGGCGAGGAGCTGGGCATGACCAACATCCGCCTGCCCATCGAGCAATACGACGACCTGGAGATTCACAACGCCTACCGGGAGGGTCTGGCCCGGGGTGAGACCCCCGAGGGGGCCATGGAGGGCATCTACGCCCACGGACGGGACAACGCCCGCACCCCCATGCAGTGGACGGATGGAAAGAACGCCGGGTTCTCCCAGGGGACGCCCTGGCTGCCGGTGAACCCCAACTACACCGAGATCAACGCCCAGGCCGCCCTGGCGGACCCAAACTCCGTGTTTTACTTTTATCAGCGGCTCATCGCCCTGCGCAAGGAGTACCCGGTGTTCCGGGAGGGGGACTTCACCCTGCTGAACCCGGAGGATGAGCATGTGTTCGCCTATACCCGGGAGGCCGGGGAGGAGCGCCTTCTGGTGGCGTGCAACTTCACGGCGGAGGAACAGCCGGAGGTGTGCCCGGAGCGGTTCCGGGGGGCGCGGGTGCTGGCCGCCAACTACCCGGACCCCAGCGGGTCCCTGCGTCCCTTTGAGACCCGGATGCTCTATGTGAAGGAATGACCATGTACCGGCACTGTATTTTCGACCTCTACGGCACCCTGGTGGACATCCGCACCGACGAGCGCTCCCCGGGACTGTGGGAGGACATGGCGGAGCTGTACCGCCGCCGGGGGGTGGCCTGGGAGCCCGAGGCGCTGCAAAAGAGCTACTTCCGGCTGATCGAGGAGCTGGAGGGCTCCTCCGCCCCGGCGGGGGAGGCCCATGAGGCCCATCCGGAGATCCGGATTGAGGAGGTCTTTTCCCGGCTGTACCGGGAGAAGGGGGTGGAGGCGGACCCCAAGGCGGTGGAGCGCGCCGGTTTGGCGTTCCGCCGCCGCTCCACCGCGTACCTGCGGCTGTACCCCGGCGCGGCGGAGCTGCTGCGGGGTCTGCGGGACCGGGGCCGGGGGGTGTGGCTGCTGTCCAACGCTCAGGGGCTCTTTACCCGGTGGGAGCTGGACCGGCTGGGGCTGAGCGGCCTGTTTGACGGCGTGTACCTGTCCTCGGATTACGGCTGCAAGAAGCCGGACCCCCGGTTTTTCCGGGTATTGCTGGAGGAGCGGGGCATCGACCCCGGCAGCGCCGTGATGACCGGCAACGACGGGCGGTGCGACATTGAGGGGGCCAGGGCCCTGGGGCTGGACACCGTCTACATCCGGTCCAATCTCTCGCCGGAGGAGCCCCTTCCCCGGGCGGGCCATGTGCTGGAGGCCATGGACCTGGGCCGGGTGGGGAAAATTCTGGGGCTGGACGGTCCCTGACCCGCGCGGACATGAAAAATCCCGCGAAGGCATGCCTTCGCGGGATTTTTTCGTTTTTCAGCGCCCCAGACAGAAGGACGCCAGGGCCAGCAGCAGGAGCATGATGGGATAATAGGCGTAGTAGGTGTATTTGCTCAGCCGGTTCTCCCCCTTCCGGTATTCGCCGGTGCACAGGGAGATGAGGATAAAGCCCATGGCGGCGGTGAGGTACAGCAGGCTGGCCCCCAGCCCGGCGATGAGGCTGATGGTCCGGTTTTTGCGGAACAGAAACAGCGCCGCCGTGATGAGCACAAAGCCCCAGCCGAATTTGCAGTTGAGCAGAATGGCCCACAGGCACCCGCCGGCCGCCGCCACCGCGCTGAGGACGTAGGTGACTGCGCCCCGGCCCTCCGCGTACCTCATCATCCATAGGGTGATCAGGGCGATGAGAACCGACCACAGGGTATTTTGGGACTCCCAGCTCCACACCCGGCCGTAGACGGCCAGGTCGTAGGGGACCTCGGAGATCAGGGCAAAGGCCAGCACGGACAGGATATACCGGCCCATGCTGGAGGTGTGCTCCGCCCCTTTGGCCGTCAGGTAGGCGAAAATGGAGATGGCAATCATGCCCACGATCTCCGCCATGGAGCCGATCCCTGCCCAGAGCATGGCGTTGGCATCCCCGGCCAGCAGCCCGCTCAGCTCCTCGGGGGTGTAGCGCTGGACGTGGAGGATACCGTTCTGAATCACGGCGGCGCCGAAAAAGTACAGCGTCATGAGGATGGCGCCCGCGATTTTCAGGGTGTTGACCGAGACCCGGGGCAGCCAGAACCGCCTGCGCTCCAGGGTGTTGCCGTTTTCCATCACGAAGCCTCCCTTTGGGCCCCGGCGGGGCCGGTGGAGCCCCGGACTACCAGGGGGGCCCGCAGCAGGATGGAGTCGATGTCCACTCCGTTGAGCAGGCAGGACAGGGCGTAATAGCCGCACTTGCCCAGGGCCAGCCGGTTCTGCCGGATGGTGGTCAGGGGCGGGTTCATATAGGCGGATATGGGCAGGTCGTCAAAGCCGATGATGCTCACGTCCTCCGGGACGCGGAGCCGCCGGTCGCAGCACTCCGTGTAGGCCGCCAGCGCCCTGCTGTCGTCGGAGCACAGGATGGCGGTGGCCCCCCGTTCCACGAATTTGGGCAGGTATTTCCGGGTGGTCTCCGCCACATAATAGCCCAGGCCGATCAGGTCCTGGTCCACCTCCAGGCCGCACTTCTCCATGGCGGAGAAAAAGGCGTTGTACCGCTCTTTCACAATGTAGGAGTCCAGGGCGCTGAACAGCAGTCCGATCCGCCGGTGGCCCTGGCCGTACAGGTGGCGCACCGCCGCCTCCATGCCGCCCCGGCAGTCGCAGCCGATGGAGGCCATGAAGGGGTTCTCCGGAATGCGGTTGTCATAGAGAACGGTGGGAATCTGGACGGTCTGAAATTCCCCCTGCATCCAGGGGTCCACCAGGGAGAAGCCCAGCAAAAACGCCCCCTGGTAGCCCCCCCGGGCCATAAAGTCGCGGTAGGTCTCGTGGACCTGCCGCTCCTTTGTGTAGGGCACCGCATCCACCACCCAGCCCTCCGCCGAGGCCATCTGGGTGAAGCCGGCGATCAGCTCATAGCCGAACTGGTTCGGCTCGGTGTAGCCCATGTTCTCCACCAGGACGCACAGCCGCTTCTGGGTCCGCCGGCCGGAATAGCCCATTTCGGCGGCCACCTCCATGATCTTCTTCCGCAGATCCTCGCTCACGTCCGAGGCGTTGCTCAGCCCTTTGGAAACCGTGCTTTTGGATATGCCGAGCCTCGCCGCGATGTCGTTCAGTGTGGCCATACTTACCTCCTTATTATTTGGATTGCGGACGGCGGCGGGAGCGCCGCCCGCGCCGTGAATAAAACTGTCAAGCTCAAGTATATCATATGAGAGCGAAAAATCAAGTTTGTTGCGAAAATTCAGCCCATTTTTTTGAAGAAATCTAGAAAAAGCGGACAGCGCCTTGAAATCCAACTTCGCGAAAGATGTTTCGAAAAAATTGACGCCCAAAAGTTTTGATGACTTGCACAAATTTAAACGCTGTTTTTTGTTGGGATATACGCCAAATAAAACCGCATAATCCTTGACAGAATCAAGTGAATATGCTAATCTTAGTTATATCAAAACTTTGCGAAACAACATTAAAACAGCGTGAAAAGACTCCAGTTAAAACGCTGGATTACAGATGTTGCGAAACAAAGTGATCAAAAGGAGGAAATTTCCGTGAAAAGAAAGATCTTAGCGATGCTCCTGACCGGAGCGCTGTCTCTGGGCCTGCTGGCCGGATGCTCCAACAACAACGGCCCCGCCGAAAGCTCCGGCGGCGGAACCCCCGGCGGAAACGGCGAAGTCACCGAGGTGGCCCTGAAGGTGTGGTGCCCCGCCAACCAGGTGGAGACCGGCATCATGGAGCAGCAGCAGAAGGCTTTTGAGGCCGCCCACCCCGAGTGGAAAATCACCTGGACCACTGAGATCGTGGGCGAGGACAAGTGTCAGGAGTCCGTGCTGAAGGACGTGGACGCCGCCGCCGACGTGTTCATGTTCGCCAGCGACCAGCTGCCCGACCTGGTGGGCGCGGGCGCCATCGCCCAGCTGGGCGGAACCACCGCCGAGATGGTCAACTCCACCATGGACCAGACCGTCATCGACACCGCCATGGCCGACGGCAAGCTGTACGCCATCCCCTTCACCCACAACACCTTCTTCATGTACTACGACAAGACCCTGCTCAACGAGGACCAGATCAAGTCCCTGGAGGGCATCATGTCCGCCGACACCGCCGACAACGTGTATAACTTCTACTTCGAGTCCTCCGGCGGCTGGAAGCTGGGCTGCTACTACTACGGCGCGGGCCTGTCCGTGTTCGGCCCCGACGGCACCGACCTGTCCGCGGGGGTGGACTGGAACAACGCCACCGGCCTGGCCGTCACCAACTACCTCATCGACCTGATTAACAACCCCAAGTGCGCCTATGACGGCGAGATCGCCGTGTCCGAGCTCATCGCCGATCACCGCCTGGGCGCCTGGTTCGACGGCTCCTGGAACTATGACTCCTTCCACGACGTGCTGGGCGACGACCTGGGTATGGCCGTGATCCCCACCTTCAACCCTGACGGCACCGACCGTCAGCTGATGGGCTTCTACGGCTCCAAGTGCATCGGCGTCAGCGCCAAGTCCAAGAACCCCGCCGCCGCCGTGGCGTTCGCCGCTTTCCTGGGCAACGAGGAGAACCAGACCCTGCGCTATGAGAAGTCCGCCCAGATCCCCACCAACAAAAACGCCGCCGCCGCTGAGACCGTGCAGAAGGACGCCCTTGCCGCCGTCATCGTGGCCGAGTCCACCAATTGCAGCGTGATGCAGCCGGTCAACGCCGTGTTCTCCGCCCGGTACTGGACCTACGCCGGTGCCATCCCCAACGAGATCCGGTCCGGCGAGATCACCAAGGACAACGCCCAGGCCAAGCTGGACACCTTCGTGGCGTCCATGACCGCGGAATAACCGCCGGGGCAAAATATGGGCCCGATGAAATCCCCCCGGGGGGATTTCATCGCCGCAGAGCTCTGCGGCGATGGGCTTTTGACACCGTCCTTCACGCTTCATTCAGGGCCCGTTCGCGGGAGCGGGCCCGCGGCAGGGCCATCCAGTCCCTGGATGGCTCTGCCGCGATTTGAGAATAGGGGGTCAGAGTAAACCTATGGAGAAGAAATCCGCAAAAGCAAACCCGGCTGGACTGGCGGCGGCGGCAGCCGTCAGGCCCGCTCTGGCGGACCCCGCCCAGGTGCTCCGGGAGAGCGACGGGCTGTCCAAGCTGTCGTTCCTGGTCTTCGGCCTGGGCAACCTGATCAACAGGCAGATCATCCGCGGCCTGCTCTTTCTGGCCGTCGAGGCGGGCTACATCGCGTATATGGCCCTCTTTGGCCTGTCCGCCATGGGTGATTTTTTCACCCTGGGCACCCAGGAGCAGGGCCAGGTCTATAACGAGGCGCTGGGCATCTTTGAGTACAGCGATGGCGACAACTCCATGCTGTGCATGCTGTACGGCGTCGTCACCATCGTGCTGACGGCCATCGTCATCGCCGTGGCCTATATGTCCATGAAGAGCGCCTACTGCACCCAGGTGCGCAAGGCCCACGGCGCGCCCCTGCCCACCTTCCGCGACGATCTCCACTCCCTGCTGGAGGAGAACATCCACGGGATGCTCATGGCGTTCCCCTCCTTCGGCATCATCGCCTTTACCGTCATTCCCCTGATCTTCATGATCCTGATCGCCTTCACCAGCTATGACCGGGACCACCAGCCCCCCGGAAACCTGTTTGACTGGGTGGGCATGGCCAACTTCACCCAGCTGTTCACCGGCGGCAGCCGCCTGGCCACCACCTTCTGGCCGGTGCTGGGCTGGACCCTGATCTGGGCCGTGGCCGCCACCTCCACCAACTTCATCCTTGGCATGCTGCTGGCGCTGCTCATCAACCAGAAGGTGGTGCGGGGAAAGGGGTTCTGGCGCTTCCTGTTCGTGCTGTCCATCGCGGTGCCCCAGTTTGTATCCCTGCTGAGCATGCGCACCATTTTCAACGCCAACGGTCCGGTGAACGTGATCCTGCGGACGATTGGCGTGCTGGGGGCCACGGAGTCGATCCCCTTCTTTACCAACGAGCTCACCGCCAAGCTGACCATCATCGGCATCAATATCTGGATCGGCGTGCCCTATACCATGCTGTCCACCACGGGCATTTTGCAGAACATCCCCGCCGAGCTGTATGAGGCGGCCCGCATCGACGGGGCCAAGCCCCCCACGATCTTCCGCAAGATCACCCTCCCCTATATGATGTTCGTCATGACGCCCACCCTGATCACCTCCTTCACCGGCAACATCAACAATTTCAACGTGATCTACCTGCTGACGGGCGGCGGGCCGGACTCGCTGGATTACTACTTCGCGGGCAAGACGGATCTGCTGATTACCTGGCTGTACCGGCTGACCATCACCCAGAAGGACTACAACATCGGGTCCGTCATCGGCATTATGACCTTTATCGTGCTGGCCATCACGTCGCTGCTTACCTTCCACCAGACCGGAGCATATAAGGATGAGGGGGCGTTCCAGTAATGAAGTTTCGGAAATATCTCAGCAGCATCGGCAGCCACGTGCTGCTGGCCGTCCTGGGTGTCATCTGGGTCCTGCCTATTTTCTATGTGATCCTGACCTCTTTCCGGGCGGAAGGCGGCTCCTACAAGAGTTATATCTGGCCAAAGGGCTTCACCATTGACAACTATATCAACCTGATCAACACCAGCACCAGCATGATTGATTTCAAGCGCTGGTTTTTGAACACCCTGATTATCGCCATCTTCAGCACCATCATCTCCGCCTTCTTTGTGGTGTGCGTGGCCTACTGCATGAGCCGCCTACGTTTCCGGATGCGCAAGCCCTTCCTGAACTTCGCCATGGTTCTGGGCATGTTCCCCGGCTTCATGTCCATGGTGGCGGTGTACTATATCCTGAAGGGCCTGGGCTTCCTGGAGACCGGCCTGCTCAAGCAGGTGGCCCTGGTGCTGGTCTACTCAGGGGGCGCGGGACTGGGGTTCTACATCGCCAAGGGCTTTTTGGATACCATCCCCAAGGCCATTGACGAGGCGGCCTACATGGACGGCGCCACCAAATGGCAGACGCTGATCCACATCACCCTGCCCCTGTCCAAGCCCATCATCACCTATACGCTGCTCACCTCCTTCATGGGCCCCTGGGTGGACTATATCTTTGCCAAGGTCATCATGGGCAACGACACCCAGTATTACACCATCGCCATCGGCCTGTGGAGCCTGCTGGAGCAGGAGCAGATCGAGTATCACTACACCGAGTTTTTTGCGGGCTGTGTGATGATCTCCATTCCCATCGCCATTCTCTTCCTGCTCACCCAGAAGCACTATGTGGAGGGCGTGTCCGGCGCTGTGAAGGGCTGACCTCCGCGGAACAAAACACATCCGCCGGGGGAAACGCCCCCGCAAAACAGGCGCGGCCTGCCCCCTCTCCCTGTCCACGGGCGGGGGAGGGTGCGGGCCGCCGTTTTCATCTTCCCAATATCGTGACGGAGATATGCCATGAAAGCCACAAAACACGGAAAATTTGACAAAGAGTTTGACGCGAAATACTGTTATGACGGCGGGGACCTGGGGGCCGTGTGCGCCGGGGGCCGAACCGTCTTCAAGCTGTGGAGCCCGGAGGCGGACCGGGTGGAGCTGTCCCTCTACCCGCCCTGCGGGGGGAGGCCCTGCCGGAAGCTGGAGCTGGAGCGGGGAGAGCGGGGCGTGTGGTCCCTGGAGCTGGAGGAGGACCTCCATGGAACCTACTACGATTACGCCGTGGAGTCGGGCGGAGTGTGCCGCCGCACCGCCGACCCCTGGGCCGTGGCCTGCGGGCGCAACGGGGTGCTCAGCATGGCGGTGGACCTGTCCCGCACCAATCCGGAGGGGTTTGACCGGGACGCGCCGCCCCCCAGGCCCCCGGAGGACGTCATCTACGAGCTGCACGTGAAGGATTTCTCCTTCGACCCGGACAGCGGCGTGCCCGCCGCCCTCCGGGGAAAATACGGGGCCTTCTCCTGGCGGGACGGACAGGGGAACCTGCCCCGGTGCATGGCCCATCTGTGCTCCCTGGGCGTGACCCACGTCCAGCTCATGCCCATCTACGACTTCGGCTCGGTGGACGAGGGCGGCGGCGAGGACCAGTTCAACTGGGGCTACGACCCCATGAACTACAACGTGCCCGAGGGAAGCTATTCCACCGACCCCGCCGGCGGCGCGGTCCGCATCCGGGAGTGCAAGGAGATGATTCAGGCCCTTCACCGGAACGGAATGCGGGTGGTGATGGACGTGGTATACAACCACACCTTCAGCGCGGACTCCTGGCTGGAGCGGACGGCGCCGGGGTACTTCTACCGCCGGAACGCGGACGGAACGCTGTCCAACGGCTCCGCCTGCGGCAACGACATCGCGGCGGGCCGGGCCATGGCGGACAACTATATCGTCAACTCGGTGCTGTACTGGGCCCGGGAGTACCACATCGACGGCTTCCGCTTCGACCTGATGGGCCTTTTGACGGTGGAGCTGATGAACCGCATCCGTCGGGCCCTGGACGCGGCCTTCGGCCCCGGGGAAAAGCTGGTGTACGGCGAGCCCTGGCGGGCGGCGGACTCTCCCATGGAGCCCGGCACCCACCCGGCGCTGAAGGCCAACATGGGCCTGCTGGACCCGGAGGTGGGGGCCTTCTGCGACCTGACCCGGGACGCGGTCAAGGGGGACGCCTTCCTGGAGACGGTCCCCGGCTTTGTCAACGGCGGTCGGGGCTGGGAGGAGGCCGTCCTCCGCGGGGCGGCGGGCTGGCGGGAGGGGAGCCGGGAGTTCAGGCCCCGGGCCTGCTCCCAGGTCATCAACTACGTGTCCGCCCACGACAATTTTACCCTTTGGGATAAGCTGGTCATGTGCCTGCCGGGCTGGGAGCTCGGACAGGGGGCGGCGGCGTTTGAGGAGCCCCGGCCAGAGCTGCTGGCCCAAAACCGGCTGGCGGCGCTGATCTATTTCACCTGCCAGGGCCGCCTGTTCATGCAGGCCGGGGAGGAGTTTGGCCGCACCAAGCTGGGGGAGGGCAACAGCTACCGCTCCGCCCCGGAGCTCAACATGCTGAACTGGGAGCGGGCCCGGCGGTTCGCGCCCCTGACGGACTACTACCGGCAGCTGATCCGCCTGCGCAGGTCCCTGCCGGGGCTGTGCGCAAAAGAGCCGGAGGCGGGGGAGCGGATTACCCGCCGGACAGTCCACAGGCCCTGGGTCGTGTCCTTCCTTGTGGAGGGCGGGGGGCCCGGCGGCGCTTTGCTGGCGGTGGCCTACAACGCCTCGGACAGGGACTTCATCCTCCCCCTGCCGGAGGGGGCGTGGACGGTCCGGGCGGACGGGCGGTGCGCGGACCAGCATACGCCCCTGGCGGGGAATGAGGCGCTGGTCCCCGCCCGCAGCGGGATGGTGCTCCAGCGGGGCTGAGGGCGCCAGGCCATATGATAAGCGCGGCGCGGAGAAATCCGCGCCGCGCCCATTTAAAACAGTCCGGCCAGGTAGAGAATGATCCCGTATACCACGCTGGCGGAGATGCCGTAGGCCAGCACCGGCCCCGCTACGGTGAACAGCTTGGCTCCGGTGCCGGTGACAAAGCCCTCGCTTTTGAACTCCAGCGCGGGGGACACCATGGCGTTGGAGAAGCCGGTGATCGGCACCAGCGTTCCCGCCCCCGCCCGCTTGGCGATGGAGTCGAATACCCCCAGGCCGGTGAGCAGGGAGGCCAGAAAGATCAGCGTGATGGAGGTCCAGGCTCCGGCGTCATCCTTGCCCGCGCCCAGGCTCTGATACAGGGCCGTAAGCCCCTGGCCCCCGGCGCAGATGGCCCCGCCCACGCAGAAGGCCCACAGGCAGTCCTTCCACAGCGGGGAGGGCTGGGCTTTTTCGCTGACATATTGGTTGTACTGCTGGTTATTCATGTCCATGCGCTTCACCTCTGGCCCAGTATGCCCCAAAAACGGAACTTTATCCAAAAAACGCCCCGCGGCGGCCTGCCGCGGGGCGTTTTCACGGTTTTGAGAGATTTTAGGAAGCACTGATTCAATGCGTCTTCGGCATCCTGCGGAAATCTTGCGCCATAATTTTGTTGCAATTTCTTGAAATAAACACAATTATTCCTACGAAATCGCGCCGCATTCTGACGCAAAATTTCTTTGTAGGCTGCTCTTGCCGATTGAATCAGTCCTTCCTTTAAACAGGCTCTACGACATCAGATCCAGCCGGGGGAGAAGCAGCGCCTTCTCCAGCGGGAAGATCTCCACCAGCAGCTTGGCGATGGAGGCCCGGTCGATGTAATCCCGGGGATTGACCCGGCCCCCGCTGCCCTGAACGATGCCAAGGCCCACCAGGGTCTGGACGTGGGGGGCGGCCCAGGCGCTCACCGAGCTCCCGTCCTCAAACACGGACAGGTCGCCCTGGGCCGTGCCGGCCAGAATGCGGCCCAGAATGGTCATGGTCTCCTCCCGGGTGATGGTGCTGCCGGCGTCCACGTAGAGCTGGCCGTCCCGCTGGCTCCCCTGGACCACCTTCAGGGTGTACATCACCTTCACATAGGGCAGGGCCCACTCCGGAATGGAGTCCCGGTCCGTGAAGGGCAGCTCTACCGAGTCATAGGGCAGGGGATTGATCCCCAGCACCCGGGTGACAAATACCATCAGCTCCGCCCGGGTGATCTGGGTGTTGGGGCGGTAGACCACGGTGCCGTCCTCCTGGGTGGAGCCGGTGGTCAGGCCCAGCTTGTACAGCTGCACAATATAGTCCAGGCCCCAGTGTCCGCCGATGTCCGTGAAGGGGCAGCCGCCCTCGATTTTGACGGGGATGGTCAGGGTGATGCCGCCGGCGGTGACGGTGATCTCCCCCTCCATGTTGCGCTGGCCGGCGATGAACTGTCCCTCCTCATTGATGGCGCCAAGGCCCTCGTCCATGGTCCAGGAGATACTGTCCCGGCTCATGGCCACGGGCAGGTTCCACCAGGCTCCGGCCACGGACAGGTCCACCATGTCCCCCGGCTCCAGGATGAGGGAGGTCAGTGGCACATTGCTGCCCTTTCTGGACACCGTTAGGCTGGACAGCCGGTCCACCACCCGCACGGATACGCCCGGGCTGCTGGGGGAGGCGGCCACAACATAGGAGCCAGCCTCGCTTCCGGCGGTGTAGACCGCGCCGTTCTCATCCTGGCTCACTGTGCCGCCGGCGGCGCTCCACTGGGGGGGCTGGCCGCTGGGCCGGCCCTGGCTGTCGTAGGACAGGGCGGTCAGGGGCAGCTGGGAGCCCGCCAGCACCACCTGGCTTCCGGCGGTCACGTAGGCGCCGGGGGTGAAGATATCCGCGCCCTCCGGGCACACCAGGGCGATGGTGTTGTTGATCCGCCGCCCCGGGGAGGAGGGCTTGTTTACAATGGAGAAACCGGCGCTGCCCGGCAGGGTGGCCCCCAGGGTGGTGGAGCCGCCGCCGTCCAGGGCCACGGCGGACACGCAGCCCAGCTCCTGGAGGCGCTGGGCCACCTGGCGGTAGGAGGCCCCGATGGAATAGCCGCTCTGCCGCCCGTCGATGGTGTAGAACACGGCGGTGCCGTCGCTCTTGAGGCCCACGGCGGTGTAGGGGTTGGCGGCGGCGGGCAGGCCCTCCGGGATCTGCCCGTCCCGCAGCAGGGTGTACAGGCCGCTGACGCCGTAGGCCGCCTCCTGCCACTGGCCGGACGCGCCGCTCATGGACACAGTCACCTGGCCGCCCACCGGCAGGCCCCGGAGGGCCTGAAACAGGTCGGCGTTGTTGTGGTCCTCGGCGTAGAGCATGTAGCAGCCCTCGGGGATGTTTCCGTCGAAGGTTACGCCCTCCAGGGCGGTGTCGGTGACGGACACCACCTCGAAGACCATGGAGCCGTTCATCTTCATGCCGCCCTCCCCAAGGGGGCGGAGAATGGCGGACACGCTGGTTCCGTGGGCGGTCACCCGGGAGGAAAACTCCTTGTTGTAGAGATACAGCCCGCCCAGGTAGTTGTTGTTGCGGTAGGCGTTGAAGCCCGCCACCTTGATCTCGCGGGAGACGGTGACGGTCGTGGGCTCAGGCGAGGGGGCGGGAGTGGATTCAGGCCAGGGCCAGGAGCCGGTTTCTACCCCGGACCAGGGGTCTGTGCCGGGCTCAAAGGTGGGCTCGGGGCTGAACGTGGCCTCGGGGGTGGGGG
>CAJTLI010000002.1 GCA_910577525.1 uncultured Oscillospiraceae bacterium
AAAAACTACAAAATTTCTTCGGCGTTTTCTTACAATTTCAGATTGGCGTTGACACGGCACAACACAGATTTTCTCCGGGCTGGTAAAGTGCGCTGATTGCGGTTGGTCGCTGGCCTACGGGATGAACAAGCAGAACAAAAAGCCGTATGGCTACTATCATTGTAGCAAAAACGGTCAGGGCCTCCGTCAATGTTCCATGCACTACGTTCGCTATGATGTGCTGTATAGCTTCGTCCTCTCCCGTCTGCAATACTGGATTAACGCCGTCCATCAGGACGAGCAAGCCATATTGGAGCGGCTTTCCAAGTCCAATGTCACAGAGCAAGCCGCCGCAACCAAGCGGGCCACGCAGGAAAAGAAGCGTGCGGAAAAGCGGCTGAATGAGCTTGACAACCTGTTAGCCAAGATTTACGAGGACAGGCTAAATGAGAAAATCACAGAACGGAATTTCTCCATGTTGTCCCAAAAGTACCAGCAGGAGCAGGGAGAACTTGAAACGAGGATTGAGGCGTTGACGGCCCAGCTTGCCAGTACTAAAGAGCAGGAGGACGGTGTAAATAAGTGGATTGATTTAATCAAGCAGTTTTCCAGCCCTACGGAATTGACCGCCGAAATGCTGAATACTCTGATTGAAAAAATCCTTGTCCACGAGGCCACCAAGGACGCAGACGGCAACAGGACGCAGGAAATCGAGATTGTTTACCGCTTTGTTGGCAAGATTGATTAGTATCTTAAACTATGTTACTCCGGAGGAAACGATATGCTCACAAGCCATTTTCAGGAGCTTGAGCTGTCCCGGCTCGGCTTCGGCGCCATGCGCCTTCCCCTGCTCCCCGGCCAGACCAGTCCTACCGCCATCGACACGGACCAGGTGGACGCCATGGTTGATTATGCCCTGGCCCACGGCGTCAACTACTTCGACACCGCCTATCCCTACCACGGCGGGCTGTCCGAGCGTGTGATCGGCCGTTCCCTGGCCCGTCATCCCCGGGACAGCTGGTATCTGGCCAACAAATACCCCGGCCATCAGATTGCCAGCACCTATGATCCCGCCGCTATTTTTGAGGAGCAGCTCAAGAAATGCGGCGTGGACTATTTTGATTTTTACCTCCTTCACAACGTATATGAAAACTCCATTCAGGTGTATCAAGACCCCAAATGGGGCATCCTGGACTACTTTGTGGAGCAGAAACGGCTGGGCCGCATCAGGCACCTGGGCTTTTCCTGCCATGGCGGCGTCAAACTTTTAGAGGAGTTTCTGGATTTCTGCGGGGATCAAATGGAGTTCTGCCAGATTCAGCTGAACTATCTGGACTGGACCCTTCAGAACGGACGGGAAAAATACAGCCTGCTCACCCGGCGGGGCGTTCCGGTCTGGGTGATGGAGCCTGTCCGCGGCGGCCGGCTGGCCAATCTCCCACAGTCCTCCCTGGAGGCTCTGCGCCGCCTCCGGCCGGATGAGGCCCCCGCGGCCTGGGCGCTGCGCTTTCTCCAGGGCCTGCCCAACGTGAAGATGATCCTCAGCGGCATGTCCAATCTGGAGCAGATGAAGCAAAATGTGGCCACTTTTTCCGGAGACGCCCCTCTGGCCGGGGAGGAGCGCTCCGCCCTGCTTGAGCTGGCGGAGCGCCTGAAAAACGCCATCCCCTGTACCGCCTGCCGCTACTGCTGCGACGGCTGCCCCATGGGCCTGGATATTCCCGCTATGATCGCCGCCTGCAACGAGGCCCGGTTCCAGCTCAGCAGCAATATCCGGATGCGGTTTGACGCCCTGCCGGAGGACAAACGGCCCTCCGCCTGCATTGCCTGCGGCAAATGCTCCCGCGCCTGCCCCCAGGGCATCGACGTTCCGGCGGCCCTGAAGGAACTGGTCCAGGCCATCGAAAAGATTCCCGATTGGGCTCAGGTGTGCAAGCAGCGGGATGAGGACGCCCGTCGCGCCAGAGGCTGATTCTCCCTCCGGCGCCCGATGCGGAACGCTTCGATGCGCCGCCCGCCTTCCTATATTTGTTAGTTTTACAAAAATACAAATTTTTTTCCTTAGAAATAATGACAACCTCGCTTCATTGTGCTAAAATAATAAAATTCAGAGAGGGCGCGCCAATTTACCGGCGTTTGTGAAAAAGGGGAAATGACCATGAGTGGACAGAACAGCGAGCACGATATGATCGAACAGATTCTGCGGATGTGCTGCCCGGCGAGCACGCAAACCGCCGGGCAGCACTCCCAAGCGGCCCAAGCCTTCATCCAGCTCATGGACGAAATGCCGGGGGGCTTTTTGCTCTATTACGCCGACCGGGGCGAAGAGATTATCTATGCCAACCAGAGCCTGCTTCGCATGTTCCAATGCGACACGATGGAGGAATTCCGCGCCCTCACCGGCAACTCCTTTCGGGGTCTGGTCCATCCGGACGACCTGGACGAGGTGGAGGAGAGCATCCGATCCCAGATCGAGGCCAGCCAGTATGATCTGGACTACGTGGAGTACCGTGTTCGCCGAAAGGACGGCTCCATCGGCTGGATTGAGGATTATGGTCATTTTGTTCACAGCGAGAGTGTGGGCGATGTGTTCTATGTTTTCTTGGGCGACGCCACCGTCAAGCACGAGCGGCTTTTACGGGAACGGGCCCTGCTCATCAACGAGGGGCGGGAGAAGGAGGAAAAGCTCCGCAGCCTCATTCAGCAGTACGATCAGGAGCGCAGCCTCATCAACCAGGAATATCTCCGCCAGCTGGAGGTCATCGAAGGACTCAGCATCAACTATGAATCCATCTGCTTTATCAGCCTGGACGAGGACATGGTCCTGCCTTACCGGCTCAGCCGCCGTACCTCTGCCCTGCTCTACGACCAGCTCTCCAACCGCTCCTACCGGCAGTTCATCCAGGGCTATGTGGATCTGTGGGTTCATCCTGAGGACCGGGAGCTGGTTATTCGGGCCGTCTCCCCCGACTATATCCGGGAAAAGCTTGCCGGAAGCCAGACCTATTACTTCAATTACCGCGTGCTGGTGGAGGGCGAGACCCAGTATCTTCAGCTCCGGGTGGTAAACGTGAGCCACGAAAGCGGGCGGTGTATGGCGGTGCTGGGCTGCCGCCGGGTTGACGAGGAAATTCAACAGCAGATGGAGCAGCAGGCCCTGCTGGCTGAGGCGCTGGATAAAGCCAATTCCGCCATCACCAGCAAGAATACGTTCCTCTCCAATATGTCCCACGACATGCGCACCCCGCTGAACGCCATTTTCGGCTTTACCTCCCTGGCCAAGCTCAATCTGGGCAATCCAGAATTGGCCCGGTCCTATTTGGATAGGGTGGAGACCTCCGGGCGGCAGCTGCTCGACATGATCGACAAGGTGCTTCGGGCCTCTGCTCTGTCCCAGAAATCCGCCGGCGTGGACACCGTAGAATGCAACCTGCGGGAGACAGTGGAAAACATCTATGAATTTCTCTGCCCCCAGGCAGAGGAAAAGGATATCACCTTTACTCTGGACTGTTCCAAGCTGACCCACACCATTGCCTACGCCGACCAGGAAAAGCTGAAGCAGCTCATTATGTACCTGGTCAACAATGCCGTTACCTACACCAATCCCGGCGGTCGGGTATCTATCTCCGCCGCCGAGGCGGAGGAACTTCCCAACGACTACGCGGTCTACCGCTTTGTGGTGGAGGACACGGGCATCGGCATCAGTCCGGATTTTCTGGAGAAAGTGTTCGAACCTTTCAGCCGCGAGAAAAACACCACCCTCAGCGGCGTCCACGGGATCGGGCTCGGTCTGGCCATTGTAAAAAATCTGGTGGACATGATGGGCGGCACGCTGGATGTCAAGAGCGAGGTCAACGTGGGCAGTACCTTTACCGTCACCCTGGCCTTCCGGGTGCTGCCTGACCCAGACCGGCTCCAGGCCCCGATCTCCTCCAAAAAGACCGCCCAGCGCCTCCTGCTGGTTGAGGATAACGACATCAACCGGGAAATTGCCGAGGAGCTTTTGGGCAGGATGGGCTTTGACATTGACTCCGCTGAAAATGGGCAAATCGCTTTGGACAAGGTGACGGGCTCTCCGCCGGGGCGCTACGATCTCATTCTCATGGATCTTCAAATGCCGGTGATGGACGGCTGGCAGGCCGCCGCCGCCATCCGCGCCCTGCCCAACCCGGCGCTGTCTCAGCTGCCCATCGTGGCGCTGTCCGCCAACATGCTGGACAGCGACCAGCAGCGCTCCAGGGACTGCGGCATCAACGCCCACCTGCTCAAACCTATGGATCTGGCCCTGCTGGTATCCACCATTGAAGAGCTTACGGGGACGCGGTGCCCAGCCTAAAAGCAGAGAAATATCCGCCCGGTCCGCTGAAAAAGCGGGCCGGGCGGATATTTTCATAGTATTTGGGAGATAACCCGGTCACTTCTCCCGCCACTGCTCCCCGTTCTGATTAGACCACACCACCATGTTCCGCCCAAACCGTTTGGCGTCGTACAGCATGGTGTCCGCCAGCTTAAGGCATGTGCCCAACTTGTCCCCCGTCTTAGGAACAACGGTGACTCCCCCCACACTGACCGTTACCCAAGGGCACACCGGAGAATTGTGCTGAATATGCAGATCCTCCACCGCCTGGCGGACAGACTTCATAAATTCAAACGCGGATATGGCCTGACTCCCCATAAACACCGCCACAAACTCCTCGCCGCCGTACCGGGCAAACAGATCGGTGGAGCGCCGGAAGAAGGAAGCCACCCGCTGTGCCACCGACGCGATGACCCGATCCCCCGCCGGATGTCCAAAGGTGTCGTTGTACAGCTTGAACTTGTCGATGTCAAACATGCAGATGGAGAAGGGAAGCTCAAAACGCATTGCCTCCTGCCAACGGGCGGCACCCTCGTCCTCATACCGGCGCCTGTTGGCAACGCCGGAGAGTTCGTCCACCATGGCCTGCTCCATAAATTGCATCTGATAGCGATAGAGCTGGATGTGAGTGTTTACCCGGGCCCGGATAATCACTGGGTTGAAGGGCTTGGTAACATAGTCCACCGCCCCCAGCAGCAGCCCCTTTTCTTCATACTGAACGTCGGTCAGGCTGGTGAGCAGAATCACCGGGATATGCTGGGTCAGTTTGGTGGATTTCAGCTCCTCCAGCAGCTGAAATCCGTCCATTCCCGGCATCACCACATCCAGAAGAATCAGGGAGTACCCCCCCTCCTTAACCGCCGCAAGCCCCTCCTCCGCGGTATGGCGGGCCTCAACAATGTAATCGTTTTTCAGGATCGAGCACAAAAACCCGCTCTGTACCGGGCTGTCGTCGATCACCAGTATTTTATCCATGACTTTTCCCTCTCATCTGTTTTCCCATCCGGCGCACCGGCGGGACTATGCAAATTTTCAAGGCGCGTGGGCCAGTTTCGCTCAACCGGCCTTTCTTCCGCCTGTGATATCCTGGGCCACATAGACCGCCGTCTGGGGCGTGTCGTCCTCCCCTTTCCGTGCCAGCACCACCGAGGCCCGCACCCAAGTCCAGGAGTTGGGCGACACATCCAGTTCATCCGGTATCCTGCGGTACTCGATGGCCACACAGGGCTGCCACCAGCGCAGTTTTTTCTTGAGATTCTCCATACTCATGACCTGTAGGTACTCTTCCCGGTCGTCCGGGTGAATAAAGTGGTTGGCATAGATCATCAGCGCGGCGGAACAGCTCACCTCATCGCCCAGCAGGTCCTCCACCCGGCGCAGCTGTGTGACAGGCCGGTAGGTGTCATGCTCAATATCCAGGTAATAAGTGGAGAAAAACAGACTGCTCAGCCCGCTGATAATGTAAGCCCAATCCTCCACCAGCTCCGAGCTGTACAATTTCGGTATGATCTCAGCGCCCCTCAGCTTTTCAAAATCGTTGCTGTCCAAATTGATCTCCTCCAAACGGTTCTATCAATATATGGTGGTCCAGGGCCATACTGGCTCCTAGGGCACAGTCTTCCATTTATATTCATATTACCATAAAGGGCAGCGCAAATCAATTATAGAATTGCGGCACAAAAGAATATTTTTACATCGCCCATCCAGCATCTGACAAATCATGCCAAAAACAGGGGTTCTTCTCCAAAAAAAGGAACAGCCGGTACGCGCCCGTCCCCCGAACGGCCCCCCTCCCCCGGCGGACTTCTCTACCAGCCGCCGGTTTTTTCAGCCACCCCTTGCAAAACGCGGAAAAAATGATATACTATTCCTACTATCTTTTTTAGAATAGAGGGAACACATATGGAACGCATTACCATCGCTTCTGTCTTCGCCGACGGAGAACGCCTGGATGGCCGGACCGTCACCGTCATGGGCTGGGCCCGCACCATCCGGGACATGAAGACCTTCGGCTTCATCGAGCTCAACGACGGCTCCTGCTTCAAGAACCTCCAGATCGTTATGGACGCCAACGTACTGGACAATTATAAGGAGATCTCCGGCCAGAACGTGGGCGCGGCTCTCATCGTCACCGGTACGGTGGCGCTCACCCCTCAGGCCAAGCAGCCGCTGGAGGTGAAGGCCGTCTCCATCGCGGTGGAGGGCCCGTCCTCCCCGGAGTATCCCCTGCAAAAGAAGCGTCACAGCGTAGAGTATCTGCGCACCATCCAGCACCTGCGCCCCCGGACCAACCTGTTCTCCGCCGCCTTCCGGGTCCGCTCCGTGGCCGCCCACGCCATCCACTGTTTTTTCCAGGACCGGGGCTTCGTCTATGTCCACACCCCCATCATCACCGCCAGCGACTGCGAGGGCGCGGGAGAGATGTTCCAGGTGACAACCCTGGACGTGGAAAACCCGCCCCGTCTGAAGAGCGGCGGCGTTGACTGGTCCAAGGACTTCTTCGGCAAGCGGGCCAACCTGACCGTGTCCGGCCAGCTCAACGCGGAGAACTTTGCCATGGCCTTTGGCAGCGTCTACACCTTCGGCCCTACCTTCCGGGCGGAGAACTCCAACACCCAGCGCCACGCCGCCGAGTTCTGGATGATCGAACCGGAGATGGCCTTTGCCGACCTGTCCGACGACATGGACGTGGCCGAGGCGATGATTAAATATATCATCAACTACGTGATGGAAAAGTGCCCCGACGAGATGGCCTTCTTCAACTCCTTCGTGGACAAGGGGCTGGTGGAGCGGCTCCAGCACGTGGCCTCCTCCGACTTCGGGCGCGTCACCTATACCGACGCCATCGAAATTCTCAAGAAGAACAACGACAGCTTCGACTATAAGGTGGAGTGGGGGTGCGACCTCCAGACCGAGCACGAGCGTTACCTCACCGAGCAGGTGTTCCAAAAGCCGGTGTTCGTCACCGACTACCCCAAGGACATCAAGGCCTTCTATATGCGCATGAACGACGACGGCAAGACCGTGGCCGCCGCCGACTGCCTGGTGCCCGGCATCGGCGAGATCATCGGCGGCTCCCAGCGGGAGGAGCGCATCGACGTGCTGGAGGCGCGCATGAAGGAGCTGGGCCTCAAGCCGGAGGACTATTGGTGGTATCTGGACCTGCGGCGCTACGGCTCCTGCCGCCACGCCGGGTTCGGGCTGGGCTTCGAGCGGATGGTCATGTACCTGACGGGCGTGTCCAACATCCGGGACGTGGAGCTCCACCCCCGGACCGTAGGCAACGCGGAATTCTGACAGGATGGAAAATCCCTTCTGCGCAATGCGCAGAAGGGATTTTTGCTTTACTCCGCCGCCGTATATTCCAACAGGTTGGACAGGCTCAGGCTGTCCAGAACAGCGCGGATGCCTTCCAGCTCCATTTCTGTTCCGTGCAAGCTAAAGCTATTGCATCCGGCGGTAAAGCTCGCCCAAAAGACGGATTTTCCCGAATTGGACGTTCCAATCTTAATGAGCACTTCCACACCGTCGCTGGTCTGGTAAAGTTCGACATGGTCATAACCCTCCGTCATTTGGAAGGTGGTGTCGGCAAAGGGCCTGTCCCATTGACTGACCTGTACCGTAAAAGCGGCATCATCCTGGCCTCGGAACGCCCCACTACAAGAAAAATGTTCTTTCTGTCCCGAAATGAACTTCATATAGGCAGTTTGCGTATCGGGTACAGGAGTATAGTGTTCCTCCAGCCAGGAGGCGTCTATGGGCGTCCCGTCCCAGAGGCTGTTGAAGTCGGATATCGTCTCTCCCAAATACCTGTGCTCCAGGGTGCCCTCACGCTGGAATGTTCTCATTTTTGTCCACCCGTCCTCTTCCGTTCCCTCAACCTCTTCCAGCGGGGTATCTCCATAGGCGTTCCACCAATTCTCCAGGTCATCCGCCGAGGTCTTATATTCATACGCACCATCATAACCGCCGCCGACAGCCACCGCCGCGGGCACATCGCCGTCCTCCTTGTCCGCCATCGCGCTTTCGACCACGTTCCACAGTTCATCCTTTTCGTTGATGAGGTGTGTTCTCGACTGCCACGCAATCACGTTGGCCGCAGCCGCCGTACCCAGCAGGGCCGCGCTCAGGCAGGCCGCAACCAATGCCCACCGCCATGCGGTGGTTTTCTTTCGTTTTTGCATCATTTCCGCCTCCTCAATAAGGTCCTCCCCGACCCCTGTAATGCCCCGGAACAGCTTTTCTGCCTTTTCGTCCTTCATAAAGCAAAGCCCTCCTTTTCCAATGTCTGCTTCAAGCTCCGCCGCAGGCGGAACATCTTTTGCGCCAGCCGGTTGGGGGATGTCCCCCGCTCCTCCGCCAGCTCCTGGAGTTCCACGCCGTACCAGTACCGCCGCAGGAACAGCACCCGGTCCTCCCGCCCCAGATTCCTCAGCCATCCGTCGATGACGGCGGACAGCTCCTTATCCTCAAGTTCCCGCTCCACGCCGCCCGGCGCGGGGATGCAGTCCTCTAGCTCACTGAGCAGCGCCTCCATCCCCGCGTATCGTTTTTGCGCGTGGTTTTTGCTCCACAGGTTCAGGGCCAGGTTGCGGGTTACCTTTCCCAGCCACGCCCCCAGTTTGTCGGGCCGCTGAGGCGGGATGGACGTCCACGCCTGATGGAGGGCGTCGTTGACGCACTCCTCCGCGTCCTGCTCCGTGCTCAGAATGCGGCCAGCGACGCTCCTGCATAGTGGGCCGTATTTCTCCTCCGTCTCGCTGACAGCCGCCTCATCCCGCCGCCAGTACAGCTCCACGATCTCGCTGTCTTCCACCCGCGTCCCTCCTCTTCACCTTACTTGTGAAGGCCTTCACCCCATAAGACAACATCCGGGGCCTGATATTACGCCCCTCCCCGAAAATATCAGCCCAGCCGCAGAGATTTGGCGAAAAGCCCGGGACGGCCACCCTAGTGGCCGTCCCGGGCTGTCAATCAAGCGCGCATTGTGCCGGTCATCCGCAAACAAACCGGATCAAATCCTCAAAACCGCCGTGGGGCCAGGCGTTTACGTCCTTTCCCTCCTTGTTGATAAGGCAGTCCGTAATCAGAAACACCTGCACGCCCAGCTCCGCCGCCGCGGTGTCCTCCGTCATATCGTTGCCCACCATGAGGCACTCCTCCGGACACAGCTTCAGCTCGTCTAAAATGTCCTGGTAATAGTTTACGTTGGGCTTGCAGAACCGGCTGTTTTCATAGGTGGTATACAGCTCAAACTCCGACACGTCCATCCCCGCCCAGCGCAGCCGGGTCTCGGTGGCCACGGCGGGGAAAATAGGATTGGTGGCCAGCACGGTCCGGCGCCCCGAGGCCTTGATGTCCCGAACAGCCCTGGCCGCCCACTCGTTATGGCCGCAGAGATCCTTTGCCGCCTGAAATTCGTTGGCATAGAACTCTTCAAACAGCGGAATATCCTTCAAGGCCTTTTCCCCAAAAATCTGACTGAACTTGGCCCAAAACGCCGCCTCGTTGCTCTGGCTGCCGTCGTTTTTTACCATGGCGGCGGTGCCCGCCCAAATGGCCTCCTCCAGCTTTTCCGGATCGTATCCGTGAGGGGCCATCTTCTTCATCAGCAGGCCGAAATATCCCCGGGTAAATGTCTCCATGTCCATGGGAAGCAGGGTGCCGTCCAGATCGAACATAACTGTGGTGATTTTCATTTGATTCTCTCCCAGCACTTTGAAATTACTGTTCAGTATACAGGAAAACCGGCCGCGGCGCAAGAAAAAAGTCCAGGCACCGCTGCTGCGGCACCCTGGACTTTTTACAGACAAAGCAAACTGTCACGCTGTCCCCAGCCTTCTGGCCGTCTGCGTCTTTACTACCCGAGCCCTGGGGCGTTGGTCCAGGCCATATTCATGCTCACTGTTGGCAAAAGCGGTAAACAAGATGTCAATTAGATTTAGCTGGGACATTCTGGAGGATATGGCTCCGCCGTTCACCATGGACTCACCGTCGGCGGAATACAAGCGGTAATCCGCCAGCGAAGCCACCGGCGAGGACACCTGTCGGGTGATGGCCACGATAGGCGTACCCCGCTCCCGCAGCGCCTTCATGCACTCGATTACCTCCGCCGTCTCGCCGGAGCAGGACACCACGATGCCCAAATCATTGCTGCCGGCATTCCTGGCCTGGAGCAGCTGAGCCCGCCAGTCGTCGTTGACAACGCAGGACTTGTTGATGCGGAGCAATTTCAAATTCAGGTCCTGTACGGCGCTCAGCGACTCTCCCAGTCCAAACAGCAGCACCGTCCGGGCACCCCGCACCAGCTCCACGCAGGCCTGGAGCGTATCGGTGTCAATCAGATTTTTAGTGTCCTCCAGAGACATGATATTTTTATATGTGACCTTATCCACAATGTCGTCCAGACTGTCGGACTGAGTAATCTCGCGGCGCTCCCGCTGCCGGCTCATTCTGTGCACCGCCACTTCACAGGTCACTGCCTGACGAAACTCCTTGTACCCCGCAAAGCCGATGCGCTGGCACATGCGGATGACCGTGGACGGAGAGGCGAAGGTTTTCTCCGCCAACTGGTGGATGCTCAGACCCATGACCTCCCCCTGATGGTCCAGCAGATAGTCGGAAACGGACCGCTCGGTGGCGCTCATGGAATCCCGGCTCTCTCTCAACCTTATCAGCGCGCTTTTCATGGTCTCTCTCCTTCCAGAGCCGGGCAAATCTCCCCGCCCGGGCCCCACGCAGGCCCTGCCCAACCGCCCCGGCAAAGCCTATAAAAAGCGCCCATGCCGTCGTGCACTCCAGCTCGGGCGGCGTTTTGCCGCCATGAAAGGTGGGACACGGGCAGTGGACGCTGATTCACATATCAAAAGTAAAAACTTTCCTTTTTCTTTTGTTTAAAGTATACCCCTCCCCCTTCCTTCTGTCAAGAAGATTTCCATAAGTTTCTTTATTTCGGCAGATATGTCCATCGACTTGTAAATTATATACGTATAAGAGGCATTAAATGGCTTAACTTTTGTAATATTTAACAAATTTAAAAAACATTTTTTGCCGCAGAACTGGCCGTTCAATCCCCGTTGCGTTTCCCTGGGGATGATGATATAATTGCTTCTGCTCCCTAAAGCCTTTCCCTCATCATCAAGGAAACGAGTTGATTTGTTTGACAATCATCATCGCTGGCGGCGGCAAGGTGGGTTCCACCCTGGCCGAGCACCTGGCGGGCGAGGGCCACAGTGTCACCATCCTGGACGTATCCAATAACACCCTGGACCGCCTGTCCAATCAGCTGGACGTCATGTGCGTGAAGGGGAACTGCGTCTCCCGGGATGTCCTGCTGGAGGCCGGGGCCCGGGAAACCGATGTGGTCATCGCCGCCACCGGCTCCGACGAGATCAACCTGCTGTGCTGCCACTGCGCCCACAACATCGGCGTGGCTCACACGGTGGCCCGAGTGCGCGGCACGGAGTATGTGAACGAGCTGGACACGCTGAAAAATGATCTGGGCATCACCATGCTCATCAACCCCGAGCTCACCGCCGCTGTGGAAATCTCCCGCCTGCTGCGCTTCCCCAGCGCCGCCAACATTGACACATTTGCCCGGGGACGGGTGGAACTGGTCTCTTTCACCGTCCAGAATGGGGATTTTCTGGCCGGGAAAACTCTGGCCTCCCTATCCTCCAAGCTTCAGGGGCTGCCCATGCTGCTGTGCGCCGTGGAACGGGGAGACGAGGTGTTTATTCCCAACGGCGCCTCCCTGCTGGCTGTGGGGGACCGGGTGTCCGTGGCCGGAACCCCAAGCGGCGTCCACCAGTTCTTCAAGCTGCTGGGCCGTCAGGCCCACCGCATCCGGGACGTATTCGTGATCGGCGGCGGACGCATCGCCTTCTATCTGCTGATCCAGCTGGAGCGGCTGGGCATGCGCTGCAAGGTGGTGGAAAAGGAAAGCGACCGCTGCCGGGAGCTGGCGGAGGAGTTCCCCCACTCGCTCATCATCCACGGAGACGGCACCGACCCGGAACTGCTCACCGAGGAGCGCATGGTGTCCAGCGACGCCTTTATCGCCCTGACAAACCGGGATGAGGACAACCTCATTATCTCCCTTTACGCCCACCAGGCAGGGGTGCCCAAGGTGGTGGCAAAATCCAGCCGTCAGAACTATACCGCTATCGCCCGGTCCGCCGGGGTGGAGTCTGTGGTCTCCCCCAAGCTGGCCACTGCGGGGCTCATCCTGCGGTTCATTCGGGGACTGCAAAACTCCAAAGGGACCGTGATGAACGCTCTGTACCGCATCGCCGGGGGCAAGGCTGAGGCCATGGAGTTTCTGGTCTCCTCCACCACCCGCAATTTGAACATCCCGCTGAAGGACCTGCGGCTGCGCAAGGGCATCCTGATCGCCGTCATCGTCCGGGACAACAAGGTCATCATTCCCGAGGGCTCCACCTGCCTGAAGGGAGGAGACGATGTCATTGTCGTCGCCCGGGACAGCGGCATTCTGGACTTGAACGACATCTACGCCGACGACGGCTTGGGCGCGGGGGGCTGAGGGCATGAACTTCAAACTGGTGCTGCGCATCGCCGGCATCACCCTCTTCATCGAGGCGGCGGCCATGCTCATCCCTATGGTGGTGTCCCTGCTGTACGGGGAAAGCCCCATTCCCTTTTTGACCGCTATCCTGCTCATTCTGGCGGCGGCCTCCATCCCGGTATTTCTGTTCAAGCCAAAACCTGATTTTTTTGCCCGGGAGGGTTTTTTTACCGTAGGGCTGATCTGGGTACTGTTCGGCATATTCGGCGCCCTCCCCTTCTGGTTTTCCGGCCAATTCGGGCCCTATATCGACTGTTTCTTTGAGACCATCTCCGGCTTCACCACCACCGGAGCCACCATCCTCACCGCTATCGAGGGGCTGCCCATGGGGCTGCTGTTCTGGCGCTCCTTTACCCACTGGCTGGGGGGCATGGGTGTGCTCATTCTCACCGCCGCCCTGCTGCCCTTCCTGGGGATCAGCTCCAACTTCCTCATCCGGGCGGAGAGCCCAGGCCCGGTCAAAAGCAAGCTGGTGCCCCGGGCTTCCCAATCCTCCAAGATTCTGTATGGCATTTATCTGGCGCTCACCGTCATGGAGACCCTGCTGCTGAAGCTGGCCGGGATGAATTGGTATGACGCCGTCACCCACGCCATGTCCACCGCAGGCACCGGCGGCTTTTCCGACCGGAACGCCTCCGTGGGCGCGTTTGGGAATCCCGCAGCTGAGATCATCATCACTGTGTTCATGCTGCTGTTTTCCGTCAACTTCTCCATCTATTTTCTCATCCTCACCGGCAGGGTCCGGCAGGCGCTGAAAAGTGATGAGCTGCGCTTTTTCCTCATTATGGTGGCGGTCTCCGTCGCCGTCATCGCCTGGAACATCCGGGAAATCTACCAGGGCGTCGGGGAATGCGTGCGCTACGCCGCCTTCCAGGTGGCCTCCATCGTATCCACCACTGGGTTCTCCTCCGCCAACTATGACCTGTGGCCGGAGTTCTCAAAAATGCTGCTGGTGGTACTCACTTTTATCGGGGCATGCGCCGGGTCCACCGGCGGCGGCATCAAATGCGGACGCATTTTGATTCTGTTCCGCTCCGCCCAGCGGGAGGTGCGCACCATCATCCATCCGCGGGCGGTATCCGTGGTGCGGCTGGACGGCGCGCCGGTGTCAGAGGGAGCGATTCGGACCGCCCAGGGCTATTTTATCGCCAACCTGTTTCTGGTGTTCGGCATGGCCATTGTGGTGGGGCTGGACAACTTCTCCTTCGGCACCACCCTCACCGCCGTCATCACCTGTATCAGCAACGTGGGCCCGGGGCTGGAGATGGTGGGCCCCGCAGGCAATTTCTCCGCCTTCTCCGTCCTGAGCAAGCTGGTGCTGTCCTTCGCCATGATTCTGGGGCGGCTGGAGATGTATCCAATTCTTGTGCTGTTCAGCGGCAGCTCCTGGAAACGGTCCTGACGCCGCCTTTGACCCGGCCCGGAAAAGTCGCAAAAGGGGCTTGCGCGCGCCGGGAAAGAATGATACATTTATGGGGATACCATATCGGAAGCAAGGAGACGTGATGTGCCATGAAAGACCCGCAGAGCGCGGTTCCCGCCCCAAGCGCCAGCCCATGCTATGTCAACCGGGAGCTGTCTTGGCTCCAATTCAACCGCCGGGTGCTGGAGGAGGCGGAGGACCCCGCCAACCCCCTGTGCGAGCGGCTGAACTTCGCCTCCATCTTCCAGAGCAATCTGGACGAGTTCTACATGGTCCGGGTGGGTATGCTCATGGACACCCAGCACCTGGGCGCCACCGACGACAAAACCGGCATGACCTCCTCCCAGCAGGCCGCCGCCGTGCTGGAGCGGACCCGGGGCTATCTGGCGGATAAGGACCGGATCTGCAAGGAGCTTCTGCGGGAGCTGTCCGGCCAGGGGGTGGAGCTGTGCCGGTTCGGCAGCCTCCAGGACAAGACCCAGTCCTTCCTGGAGAAGTACTTTACCTCCAACGTCCTGCCGCTGCTGTCGCCTCAGATCATCGGGCGCAAGCAGCCCTTCCCCTTCCTGCGCAACAAGCAGATTTACGCCGTGGCTACGCTCAAGACCAAGAGCGGCGGCGAACGCATGGGTATCGTCCCCTGCGGGGACGGGGTGCTCCGCCGCCTTGTGCCCCTGCCCGGGGACAGCCAGCGGTTCATCTTGGTGGAAGAGCTCATCGCCAGCTTCCTGCCCAGGATCTTCACCCACTACAAGGTGGAGGGCGCCGTCCTTATCCGCCTGCTGCGCAGCGCGGACATCCACCTGGACGAGGCCTCCTCAGAGATGAGCGATATGCTGGCGGAGGAATACCGCAAGAGCATGGAGAAGATGATCCGCCAGCGCAAACGCCTGCGCCCAGTGAAGCTGGACTATCACGGCAAGCTTACCGACACCATGCGGGACAGCCTGTGCCGCTGTCTGGACCTGTCCAAAAAGCACCTGTTCTCCAGTGATATCCCCCTGGACCTGTCCTTTATGGGCGCTCTGCGGGATATGCTCCGGGACAAAGCCGAGCTGTTCTATCCCCGCCGGGTGCCTCAGAACTCCCCCAACGTGGACGCCCTGGTCCCCATGACGGAGCAGATTCGCAAGCGGGATCTGATGCTCAGCTACCCCTATGAAAGTGTGCGGCCCCTGCTGCGCCTCCTTCAGGAGGCGGGTCAGGACCCGGAGGTCGTCTCCATCAAAATGACCTTATACCGGGTGGCCCATAACAGCAAAATTGTGGAGGCCCTGGTGGATGCCGCCGAGAACGGCAAAGAGGTGGTGGCCCTGGTGGAGCTCCGGGCCCGGTTCGACGAGGAGAACAACATCGGCTGGTCCCGTGTGCTGGAACGGGCCGGCTGCCGGGTCATTTACGGCCTGGACGGGCTGAAGGTCCACTCCAAGCTGCTGCTCATCACCCGGATGCACCAGGGTCAGGTGGAATATATCACCCAGGTGGGCACGGGGAACTACAACGAGGACACGGTGCGGCTGTATACCGACTTTGCCCTCATGACCGCCTCCCCCGAAATCGGCGCGGACGCCGCCCAGGTATTCAACTGCCTGTCCATGGGCGAGGTAGTGGAGGACAGCCACCATTTGATGGTGGCCCCCGCCTGTCTGCGCAATAAAGTTGTGGCCCTCATTGAGGAGGAGATGCTTCAAGCCCGTCAAGGCAATGCCGCTTATCTGGGCTTCAAGCTCAACGGCCTCACCGACAAGCTCATCATCGACAAGCTCATTGAGGCATCCCAGGCCGGGGTCCAGATTGACCTAATCGTCCGGGGCATCTGCTGCCTGGTAGGCGGCGTGCCCGGACTGACGGAGAATATCCATGTCTCCAGCATCGTGGGCCGCTACCTAGAGCACGCCCGTATCTATCTCTTCGGGAAGGGGGAGCGCCGCAGGGTCTATATCTCCTCCGCCGATTTTATGACCCGCAACACCACCCGCCGGGTGGAGGTGGCCATACCTGTCTGCGACGGCGCTCTACGCTCCCACTTGGAACAGGTGTTCCGAGATCAGCTGCGGGACACCGCCAAGGGCCGGGTCCAGCTGCCTAACGGGGACTATGTACGCCGGGATGGAGAACTCTTTAACTCCCAGGAGTATTTCTGCGATCAGGCTTACAGCGGCGCGTGGACGCTGCCCGGGCTTCAGAAGACACCCACCCCAAAGCCGGCGAAACAGCCTTCCGTTCCGCTGGAGCGGCGGCCCGCCTCCAGTGTCAGGCCGGGCGCCTACGTGACCGCCCCGCCCGCCTCCAAGCCCCGGCCCACCGTTAAAGTGAAGGCAAAGCGCTCCGGTCTGCTGGGCCGCCTGCTGGGCCGGAAATGACGCTGTTGACTCAAGCCGGAAGGGCTTAAAAATAGTGTTGGAAAGGATGCAAAGTCATGAAACGAATCGGAATGCTCACCAGCGGCGGCGACTGCCAAGCCCTGAACGCCACCATGCGCGGCGTGGCCAAGGGTCTCTACAACATCTATGGCAACGGGGTAGAGATCGTCGGCTTCATCGACGGTTATAAGGGCCTGATGTACGAAAACTACAAAAAGCTGTCCCCCATCGACTTCACCGGCCTGCTCACCCGGGGCGGCACCTTCCTTGGCTCCAGCCGCCAGCCCTTCAAGCTGATGCGGGAGCCAGACGACAACGGCCTGGACAAGGTAGAAGCTATGAAATACACCTACCGCCGCCTGCGGCTGGACTGTCTGGTGGTACTGGGGGGCAACGGTAGCCAGAAGACCGCCAACCTCCTCAGCGAGGAGGGGTTGAACGTCATCGGCCTACCCAAGACCATAGACAACGACCTGTGGGGCACCGACATGACCTTTGGCTTCCAGAGCGCCGTGGACATCGCCACCAATGTCATCGACTGCATCCACACCACCGCCGCCTCTCACAACCGGGTGTTCATGGTGGAGATCATGGGCCACAAGGCGGGCTGGCTCACTCTGAACGCTGGCATGGCAGGCGGCGCGGACATCATTCTCATCCCTGAAATCCCCTATAACATTGACTCCGTGGTGTCCAAAATCAACCATCGTGCCAGCGCCGGCCACGGCTTCACTATTCTGGCGGTGGCCGAGGGTGCTCTGTCCGAAAAAGAGGCCGCCATGTCCAAGAAGGAGTACAAAAAGCACATGGCCGAGCTGCTGGAGCAGTACCCCTCCGTGTCCTACGCCATCGCCGACAAGATCCTCAAAAAGACCGGCAAGGAGGTCCGCGTCACCGTCCCCGGCCACATGCAGCGGGGCGGCACTCCCTGCGCCTACGACCGGGTGCTCTCCTCCCGGCTGGGGGCCACGGCGGCGTTGATGATCTCCAAGGGCGAGTTTGGCAGCATGGTCGCCATCCATGACCGGGTCATCACCTCCGTGCCCCTGAAGGAGATCGCGGGCAAGCTCAAAACCATCGATCCCAAGTCCGACATCATCACCGAGGCCAAGCTGCTGGGCATCAGCTTCGGCGACGAGTGACCCCGACCACAAAGAAAACCACCCATATGGGTGGTTTTCTTTGTGGTCCTTTGACTGTCCCTCATCCCATAGCCGCCGGGCGCCTCCCTATTTCACATCTGCCACGGAGTAATCGCCAAAGCGGAGGATTACGCCGGTTTGAAACCGCAGGGGGACCTTGAATATGGGTCCGTCCACCGCAAGAGTGTGGTATTCGCCGTTTTCCCCGCACACATCGACGCCGGCGTTTTTCATAATCTGTATGGTGTCCCAGTCAATATTCCGCCCTAAAAGGCTCTCCGGCAGCAACGTATTGTTGACGCTCTTGATCAGGCAGCGGTAGCCCAGCCGGAGCAGCTCCTCCACGTTCTCCTCCCTTCCGCGCTGCCACAGCGGAAAAAAGGGGACCAGGCCGGTCCGGGCGCACCGTTCCTCTTCCCAGGCCCGGTTCCCCTCCAGGTCGATATCGCCGAACGCGGCTCCCTCCGCGCCCAACTCCTTCGCCCGCAGAAGGCCCTCCTCCAAAGCCATGTGATAATCTTCCCCGTCGGATGGGCACAAGATCATGGGAAGTCCCAGGGCCTGCTCATATTTTTTGAGCATGGCCGGGTCCGCGCCGTGGAAATAAGATCGGCCCGCATCCTTTTTCACCATGACCAGGAGACAGACCGGAGTATGCCCGGCCTCCGCCATCCTGTGCAGGGCCAGGGTACTGTCCTTCCCACAGCTGTAGGACATGACAAATTTCATAAGCCCCTCCACAACAAATGTTTCACATTTAGTATAACATAAACCGGAAAAAGAGTCCAGCAAAAAATACTCTTGCCAGAAAGTGAGATTAGGAGTAGAATAGACAACCGCAGAAGGCCTCAGCGCCTTCAATATACAGATGATATGAGGATTTCAATATGGAGAAACAGGCAATTACGATTGGCCTGCCCAGGGCCATGCTGTACTATCGGTATCATGCCCTCTGGCGCGCCTTTTTTCAGGAGCTTGGAATTGAGACTGTAATCAGCGCCCCCACCGACCGGGACATTCTGGAGCGGGGAACCGCCCTGGCCATTGACGAGGCATGCCTGTCGCTGAAAATCTATCTGGGCCACGTGGCGGCGCTGGTGGGAAAATGCGACTATATCCTGGTGCCCCGGATCAGTAATTTTGGTAATCAGAGGAACATGTGCACCCGGTTTGAAGCCATGCCGGACCTGGTCCGCAGCGCCTTTCGGGATTCACGGCAAAAAATCCTCTCTTATGAGGTGGACGCGCTGCTGAAAAAGGAGGAGTCGGACGCCTTTGCGGAGATGGGCCGCTCCCTGGGGTATCCCGTAAAGGCTGCCAGGCGGGCCTACAAGCTGGCAAAGAAGGCGGAATTAAACGACTTCAGAGCCAGAGTCCAGCGGCACGAGCTGCGCTGCCGGCAGGAGGGCATGAAGGTGCTCATCGCCGCCCACAGCTATGTGCTGGAGGACCCCTATATGGGCAGGCCCGTCATTGAGTACCTGAAGCGCTCCGGCGTCATTCCCCTGCGGGCGAACCTGGCGGACCGGGAGGCGGCGCTGAAAAAGAGCCGGGAGCTGTCCCCTACCTGCAAGTGGGAGATCAACCGGGAGATTCTGGGCGGCATCGCCATGCGCCAGCACGATGTGGACGGCATTATTCTGCTCAGCGCTTTCCCCTGCGGTCCCGACGCCATGGTCAACGAGCTCATCACCCGGCGGGTGAAGGGCGTGCCCCTGCTGAACCTGGTGTTGGACAGCCAGAACGGCACCGCCGGGGTGGAGACCCGGCTGGAGAGCTTTATCGACATCATCCGCTTTAAGGAGGGCAAGCTGTAATGGCAGAGGCAAAAACCAGAAACGTATCCTTCCCCCGGTACGCGGAGTATAACTGCGCCTTCAAATACATCATTGAGCAGGCCCTGGGCTGTAAATATGTCATGCCCCCCGCCCTTACGAAGCGGACCATGGAGCTGGGCACCAAGCACAGCCCGGACTTTGTGTGCACCCCCTTCAAAACCATGCTTGGCAGCATGATCGAAGCGCTGGAGGCGGGAGCGGACACCCTGTTTATGACCCATGGCCTGTGCCGCCTGGGCTACTATGGGGAGCTGCTGGAGCAGATTTTGCGGGACATGGGCTATCAGTTCGACTTCATCAATCTGTCGTCCTACGATATGAGCAAGAAAAAGGAATATATCCGCATTGTCCGGCGGTTTAATCCCAAGGTGAACTACGCCCGCTTTCTGGTCCAGTTTATGGAGGGGCTGCGGATGACGGAGTATGTGGACGAGATCACCTGTGAATACTACAAAAACTGCGGCTTTGACGCCACCAAGGGACAGTATAAGCAGGCGTACCAGGATTTTCTCACCGCCATGTATACCGCTCAGGGAAGAAACGATGTCGAGACCGGCTACCGGGCGGCCAAGCGGGCGCTCCAGTCCGTTCCGCTGGACAAGCCCCAGCGGCCTCTGCGGGTTGGCATTGTGGGCGAGTTCTATACCGCCATGGACGCCTTCTCCAATCTGGAGCTGGAGCAGAAGCTGGCGGATATGGGGGTGGAGGTCCACCGTTGGATGAACGTCACCAACCAGTTCCTGCGCTATGGCAGCGGTCAGAAAAACCTGCGGGTGAAAATCCAGGACCTGTGCCAATACGACATGGGCCCCACCTCCACCGCAAACATCTGGTACGCCCGGGAGTGCGCCGAACGGGGCTATGACGGACTCATCCACATCAAGTCCGCCACCTGCACCCCGGAGATCGACGTGATGCCGGTGCTGCAAAACATCAGCGCGGATTACAAAATCCCCGTGCTCTACCTGACCTATGACGCCCAGACCAGCGACGTGGGGCTGATGACCCGGCTTGAGGCGTTTTACGACATGATTGACATGAGAAAGAAGGTAATCTGACTTGGAACACGCATATATGGGCATTGACGTGGGGTCTATCTCCACCAAGGGCGTCATCATCGACAAGAAAAACAATATCCTTGCCAGCCAGTATATCTGGACTCAGGGGGACCCCATCGGCGCGGTGAAAAAGCTGGTTGGCCTGCTGGAGGAACAGTTTGACCGGTCGAACTATAAGATCGTGGCCACCGGCACCACCGGCTCGGCCCGGAAGCTGGTGGGGGTCATCCTGGGCGCCACCATGGTGAAGAACGAGATCACCGCCCATGCCGTGGGCACCACCACCTTTTACCCCGACGTGCGCACCATCCTGGAGATCGGCGGTCAGGACTCCAAGATCATCCTGGTGGAAAACGGCGTGGCCGTGGACTACGCCATGAACACTCTGTGCGCGGCGGGCACCGGGGCCTTCCTGTCCAGCCAAGCCAAGCGGCTGGGCATCGAGGTTGAGGAGATCGGCGACTACGCCCTGCGCTCCACCCACCCCACCCAGATCGCCGCCCGGTGCACTGTGTTCGCCGAGTCCGATCTGGTGCATAAGATTCAGATGGGCCATCCTCGGGAGGACATCATCGCCGGCGTATGCAACGCGGTGGCCGCCAACTACCTGAACAACGTGGGCAAGGGCAAAAAAATCGTCTCCCCGGTGGTGTTCCAGGGAGGCGTGAGCAAAAATCAGGGCGTGGTGGCCGCCTTTGAGCGCACCCTGGGCTGCAAGGTCATCGTGGATCCCAACGGGCACCTGATGGGGGCGCTGGGGGTGGCCATCCTGGCCCGCCGGGGCAGCGGACGGCGGGATTTCGACTTCTCCGTGGAAAACATGGAGTTCCGCACCCGGGAGGCCAGCTGCGGGGGCTGCTCCAACCACTGTGAGATCATCTGCGTCTACCGGGGCAGCGAGCTGATCGACTTCTGGGGCAACCGCTGTGAGCGGGGCGCCCAGCTCCACTGAACACAAAGCCTCCGGCGCCTTCGCCGGACCGCTCCATAGGCAGTCTGCTTTGACGCCGCGCGGCAACGCGCGGCGTCAAAGCTCTTTTCGGATCCGGTTCAGCGCGTTTTTCTCCAGCCGGGATACCTGGGCCTGAGATATGCCCACCTCGGCGGACACCTCCATCTGGGTTTTTCCCTGAAAAAAACGCAGGGCCAGAATGCGCCGCTCCCGTTCGTCCAGCTTGCCGATGGCGTCGCCCAGCGCGATGTGCTCCAGCCACGCCTCGTCGGTGTTTTTCTTATCCTTTACCTGGTCCATGACGCACACCGTATCCCCCCCGTCGGAGTACACCGGCTCGAACAGGGACACCGGGTCTACCACCGCGTCCAGGGCCATCACCACGTCCTCCCGCTTCAGCTCCAGGATCTGGGCAATCTCATCCACAGTGGGCTCCTTCTGGTGTTCCGCCATATATTTCTCCTTGGCTTGGAGCACCCGGTAGGCCGTGTCCCGCACTGACCGGGACACCCGGATGGCGCTGTTGTCCCGAAGATAGCGGCGGATCTCTCCCACAATCATGGGCACGCCATAGGTGCTGAACCGCACGTCCATGTCGATGTTAAAGTTGTCGATGGCCTTGATGAGCCCGATACAGCCCACCTGAAAGAGGTCGTCCACATTCTCTCCCCTGCCCGCGAATTTTTGAATGACCGACAGCACCAGCCGCAGGTTGCCGGAGATCAGCTCCTCCCTGGCCTGCATGTCCCCCGCCCTGGCCCGGCGCAGCAGTTCCATGCTCTCCTCGCTTTTCAGCACCTTCAGCTTGGCCGTATTGACGCCGCATATCTCCACCTTGCCCTGCACCGCAAAACACCTCGCTCGGAATGGATTCAAAATCAGTATTTCCGGTGGGCGCTCTTTCATACGGTGGCGGGACGGGCTATATTTTTTATCGTCAGACCACTTTCGATGGACTTCTTATTTTCAAATTTTTTGAATCACATCATCCGCAGAATCTCCTTTTTCAGCCGGTCAATAATGCGCTTTTCCAGTCGGGAGATGTAGGACTGGCTGATTCCCAGCTGGTCGGCCACCTCCTTTTGAGTCCGCTCCCGCCTGCCGTCCAGTCCAAAGCGCATCGTGATGATGGTGCGCTCCCGCTCCGACAGACGGGTGATGGCGGTGAGCAGAAGGTCACGGTCCACATCGTCCTCCAGGGGCTTTTCAATGCTGTCGCCCTCGGTGCCCAGCACGTCGGACAGCAGCAGCTCGTTGCCGTCCCAGTCCGTGTTCAGCGGCTCATCCAGGGACACCTCTCCCCTGCGGTTGGCGTTTTTGCGCAGGTACATCAGGATTTCGTTTTCAATGCACCGGGAGGCATAGGTGGCCAGCTTGATGTTCTTAGCGGGCTTATAGGTCTCCACCGCCTTGATGAGACCGATGGTGCCGATGGAAATCAGGTCCTCAAGCCCCACCCCGGTATTTTCAAACCTCCGGGCGATATACACCACCAGCCTCAGATTGTGCTCAATGAGCCGGGAGCGGGCCTCCTGCCGGGTCTCCTCCCCCTCCATCCGGGCCAGCAGCCGTCCCTCCTCCTCTCGGGTGAGCGGCGCGGGCAGCGTATCGCTTCCGCCAATGTAGTGCAGCGCCCCGTAATGCCGGACACCCAGACGGGCCATCAGCCGGCACAGCCAAAGATATGTATCGGTTAAAATCATGTTATATGCCTCCAATCAGCGCCTGATACCCGCCGCCATCGTCCACCGGCGTGGGTGAGAGCGCCACCAGCAGCGGACCCTGAGGCCTGCCGTCCACAACCACCTGCCTGGCGCGCAGGGCCAGCAGCATCCCGCATTCCACCCCCACCGCCCGATAGGGCACCAGCCGGGCCTGCGCGGACCCCGCTTCTCGGCAGCGCTCCACAGAGCGGATGGGATCGGCGGGATCGGCCCACGTGGGAGCCGCCCTTTTCACGGCGTCCCAGCTGGCCACCACCACCGGTCGGTTGTCCACCGGGTCAGTGAGGGTATGGCCGGTATCATGCAGCGCCGTAAGGTTGACCGCGCCGCCGCCCAGGTCAATGTTCAGCTGAGCCAGCTCTCCTCCATGCCGTCCCACCCGGCGGAAAAACAGGGAGAGCACAAAATAACACGCCACAAACATGAGCAGCAGCAGGCGGATATCAACCGGCGTATAGAATACCCCACGTTCCAGAGTAAGCGGCACGCTCCCCAGCAGCTCCAGGCCCAACACCGCTCCCGCCAGTCCGGCGGACGCGCCAAAAAACAGCACCGTTACCCGCAGCAGATACCGCTCCCCGCCATAGGAGATAAGGACCATCCCCACTCCCGCCGCCAGCTTGCAGGGCCAGGGCGCCAGCCACTCCAGTCCGGGCAGGAAAACAAGCACCGCATACAGGGCTCCCGCCGCCGCGCCCGCGGCAATGCGCCAGCGGACCAGCACCGCCCCCGCCATCCGGCCCGCCGCCAAAAGCAGCAGATAATTGGCGATCAGGTTCAGCAAAAACAGCAGATCGACATATACCACCGTCATAAGCCGCGCTCCTTTCCCAGAGTCTGTCCCAAATTATAGCCCTACCGGCCATCAAAAAAAGCCGAAGCAAGTCCAAAACAAAATAAAAAGCGGCCTGCCGGATTCCTGGCAGACCGCTTTTCCTGTTCATTTGCTAACAAGCTCGTCCAGCGCCTCCAGCAGCGCCGTCATATCTCCGTCGCTGCCGACACTGATGCGCAGCCAGTCCCTGATCTCCGGCTTGTCCCACCAGCGCACCAGGACGCCCCGCTTCCGCAGGCCGTCCAGCAGTTCCCTTCCATCCCGTCCCGGAAGGCTGACAAACAGAAAATTCGCTTGAGATGGGAGCACTGTAAAGCCTTTCTCCTTGAGTGCTTTTTCGGTCCGCTCCCGCGTGCGCATCACCCTCCGGCAGATGGATTGAAAGTATTCCTCATCCCGGATGGCCGCCGCCGCGCCCGCCTGCGCCAGCCGGTCCACTGTGTAGGAGTTGACGGAGTCCCGCACACAGCACAGGCCGTCAATCAATCCCGGGTCTCCCATGGCCCAGCCCACCCGCAGCCCTGCCAGCGCCCGGGATTTGGAAGTGGTCTGGACCACCAGCAGGTTGGGATACTGGTTGATGAGCCTCACCGCGCTCTCCGCTCCGAAATCCACATATGCCTCGTCCACAATGACCACCACGTCCGGGTTGGCTTCAAGCAGCCGCTCCACCGCGTCCAGCCCCACCGCGATGCCGGTAGGAGCGTTGGGGTTGGCCAGCACCACGCCCCCATTTAAGCCGCACAAAAGACCGATGGGGTTGGAAAAATCCGGATTCATCGTCACTTCCCGGCGGCTCAGCCCAAAAAAGTCGGTATAGACCGGGTAAAAGCTATAGGTAATTTTGGGAAACACCACCTCCCGGTCCGGATTAAAAAACGCCTGGAAAGCGAAGGCCAGAATTTCATCCGAGCCGTTGCCGCAGAACACCTGCTCCACCCCAAGACCCTCCCGCTCCGCGATGGCGGAGCGCAGCTCCATGCACTCCGGGTCCGGGTAGAGCCGCAGGGCGTCTCCCGCCGCCGCCTGAATGGCCTCAATTACCTTGGGAGAGGGCGGGTAAGGACACTCATTGGTGTTCAGCTTGATGAAATTGCGGTCCCGGGGCTGCTCTCCCGGCGTATAGGGGACGATGTCCCGAATTCGTCTGCTCCAAAACTGATTCATTGCGTCTGTTCCTCCCGCCTGATTTTTTTGACGGACTTCTCCGCTTTGGCCCTGGGCGTCATCACCTCATGGCCGCAGCCCAGGCACTTCAGCTTAAAATCCATCCCCACCCGGAGCACCTTCCACTCCCTGCTGCCACAGGGATGGAGCTTTTTCAGTTCCAGCACATCACCGACTTGAATATTCATGGGCATTTCAATCCGCCCTCTTTCCTTGGTTTTTGACCTTATCCCAATAGGCCTTTGCCGCCTGTTCTGTTTTGTTTGGGCCGTACTCATAGTAGACGCGGTCTTTGATGGCGTCCGGAAGGTACTGCTGCTCCACCCAGTGCCCGGGGAACATATGGGGGTAGAGATAGCCCTGCTCCCGCTCAAAGCCCGCCCCGTCGGCGTGGACGTTTTGCAGATGCCGGGGATAGTCCCCTGTCCGCCCCGCCCGCACGTCCGCCATGGCCGCGTCGATGGCGTTGAGCACGCTGTTGGATTTGGGAGCGGTGGCCAGTAAGATCACCGCCTGGGCCAGAGGCAGCCGCGCCTCCGGCAGCCCAAGCTGAAGGGCGCTGTCCACGCAGGATTTCACAATGGAGGCCGCCTGGGGGTAGGCCATGCCGATATCCTCGCTGGCGGAGCACAAAATCCGCCGGATAGCGGTAATCATGTCCCCCGCCTCCAGCAGCCGGGCCAGGTAGTGGAGGGCCGCGTCCGGGTCGGACCCCCGCATCGACTTCATCAGCGCGGAGGCAATATCGAAGTGGTCGTCCCCGTCCCGGTCGTAGCGCATGGCGGAGCGCTGGGCTACCAGCCGGGCGTCCTCCAGCGTGATGGTGAGGATGCCGTCCCTGATACGGCTGGCGGTCATGAGCAGCTCCACCGCGTTGAGGGCCTTGCGCACATCCCCGCCGCAGGAGGCGGCCAGGTGCTCCCGCACGCCGTCCTCGCAGGCGGCCTTCACCCCCAGCTCCGCGGCCTGTAAAGCGATTCCCCTGTCCACTGCTGGAAGCAGGTCCTCCGCCGTAAGCATTTTAAACTCGAATACCGTAGAGCGGGATAAAATCGCGTTAAAAATAGTGAAATAGGGATTCTCCGTGGTGGAGGCGATCAGGGTGATCTTTCCGTTTTCAATAAACTCCAACAGCGACTGCTGCTGCTTCTTGTTGAAGTACTGAATTTCGTCCAGATACAGCAGCACCCCGTTGGGGGCCAGCAGGGTGCCCACCTGATCCATCACCTCCCGGATATCCGCTAAGGAGGCGGTGGTGGCGTTGAGCCTTCGCAGGGCGCGGCCGGACCGCTGGGCGATGATGTTGGCCACGGTGGTCTTTCCGGTGCCGGAGGGGCCGTAAAAAACCATATTGGGAATTTTTCCGCTGTCAATTACCCTGCGGAGCAGGCCGTCCTGGCCTAAAATGTGGGTCTGCCCCAGCACCTCGTCCAGGGTCTGGGGACGGATGCGGTCGGCCAGCGGCTGATACATGGGCGGTCCCTCCCTTCCTTTCACTCAGCGGTCAAAGACATTTCGTGTCTCTCTCGGTGCGCGCCGCGTTTCGCGCAGCTCCGGTGGCATTATATCACATTATACAGACGTTCGCAAGACGGGCTTTGGGAAGCGGAACGCCCCGGCAAGACCGCCGGGGCGTTCCGTTTCTCTATTTCAGCTTTTTCAAAAAAACGTCGTCTTGGTTTTTTGCCCTGCACCCGAAAGCCTTGGCGTAGCCGCGCCGCTGGTAAAAAGCTTTGGCGGTATTGGTGGTCAGAATCGCGGCGTAAAGCTCCCGCCCCACAAACCATGTCTCCGCCAGGTCCAGCAGCGCGCTTCCGTGGCCCCGGCCCCGATACTCCTCCGCCACCCAGAACTCCCGGATGAAGCCGCAGGTCCCCTCAAAAAACCAGCTGGTGAAGCGGATGGGAATAAACAGAATAAATCCGATGACGCCGCCCTCCGGCCCTTGCCGGACATAGGCCGCATTTTTCTCCCCGGCGTCGCCCCGGTCCATCTCCCGGAACAGGCCGTCCCAGTCTCTCACCTGAATTCCAAGCTCCGCAAAATACCGCTGGAACGCCCTTTGAAACCTGGGGTCTAAAAAGTCGCTGATCAAAAAGTCCGTGTACGCTTGGCTTGGATTGAGCTGCTCTGTCATACTTGACTGCCTCCATTTTTATATTGGAGGGTCAATCGCTGCGGGCCCTCCATACGCAGTTGTTTTTCATCATGGATCACCCTTTCTGTGTTAGTTTTGCGGCGCGGCTCAGCGGTAGATGGGGTATTTCGCGGTGAGCGCACCTACACCCTCCCGGATATAGTCCGCCTTCGCCTCAAAGTCGGTGGCCGCCAGCATAATATATTCCGCCACCTTGTCCATGTCCGCCTCCACAAAACCGCGGCTGGTGACGGCGGGGCTGCCCACCCGCAGGCCGCTGGTCTGGAAGGGAGAGCGGGGATCCCCGGGCACCTTGTTCTTGTTGGCGGTGATGCGCACCTCATCCAGGCGGCGCTCCAGCTCCTTGCCGGTGAGCTCGCCCATGTCCCGCAGGTCGATGAGGGACAGGTGGTTGTCGGTGCCGCCGGACACCAGCTTCATCCCCCGGCGGGTCAGGCCCTCCGCCAAAGCGGCGGAGTTCTTCACGATCTGCTGCTGGTAGGACTTGAACTCAGGGGTCAGCGCCTCGCCCAGGGCCACGGCCTTGGCGGCAATGACGTGCATCAGCGGACCGCCCTGGGAGCCGGGGAAGATGGCGGAGTTCAGCTTCTTGGCCAGCTCCTCGTCGTTGGTGAGCAGCAGGCCGCCCCGGGGCCCCCGCAGGGTCTTGTGGGTAGTGGTGGAGGTGACGTGGGCGTAGGGAATGGGAGAGGGGTGGAGCCCCGCCGCCACCAGACCGGCGATATGGGCCATGTCCACCCAGAGATACGCCCCCACCTCGTCGGCGATGGCGCGGCACCGCTCAAAGTCGATGATCCGGGGATAGGCGGAGGCCCCCGCGATAATCATCTTGGGCCTGCACTCCTTGGCCTTGGCCTCCAGGGCGTCGTAGTCGATGCGGCCGGTGGCCTCGTCCACGCCGTAGGCCTCCATCTTGAAATACTTGCCGGAGAAGTTCACGGGGCTTCCGTGGGTCAGGTGCCCGCCGTGGTCCAGGTTCATACCCAGCACGGTGTCGCCGGGCTGGCACAGGGCCATATAGACGGCGTAGTTGGCCTGGGCGCCGGAGTGGGGCTGGACGTTGGCGAACTTGGCCCCGAACAGCTTGCAGGCCCGCTCAATGGCCAGGTTCTCCGCGATGTCCACGCACTGGCAGCCGCCGTAGTACCGCCTGCCGGGATAGCCCTCGGCGTACTTGTTGGTGAGCACGCTGCCCATAGCGGCCAGCACAGCCTCGGACACGATGTTCTCCGACGCGATGAGCTCAATGTTGTCGCACTGGCGCTGGTACTCGGCCCGGATGGCCGCGCCCACCTCGGGATCGTGCCGGGATACAAAATCCATATACTCCAAAACCATATCTGTCTCCGCCTTTCAAAAAATTAGTCCCTGACATTATACATGGTTTTGCCAAAAAGCACAACTGTCACCAGCTAAAAAATCGCTCTCGCTTTTTGGTGTTTTTTATGTTATCCTGTTCAGGAGGTGAGCTTTATGACAAAAAAAGACGTGCGCGCTATCGTGGAAGCCCTGAAGGAGCTGTATCCCGATTCCCTGTGCTCCCTGCAATATGAGAAGGACTACGAGCTGCTGTTCGCCGTGCGCCTGTCCGCCCAGTGCACCGACGAACGGGTGAACAAGGTCACCCCCGCCCTGTATGAGCGCTTCCCCACCCTGGAGAGCTTCGCGGAAGCGGACCCGGAGGAGGTGGGGCAGTACATCCACTCCTGCGGTTTTTTCCGGGGCAAGAGCCGGGACATGGTGCTGTGCGCCCAAATGCTGCTCAGCGAATACGGCGGAAAGGTGCCCGACACCATGGAGGATTTATTGCGCCTGCCCGGCGTGGGCCGCAAGACCGCCAACCTCATTTTAGGCGACATCCATAGCACCCCCGGCGTGGTGGTGGCGGACACCCACTGCATCCGCATTTCCGGGCGGATGGGGCTGACCGACGGCACCAAGGACCCCGCCAAGGTGGAGGCCCAGCTGCGCAAAATCCTGCCGCCGGAGGAGTCCAACAACTTCTGCCACCGGATGGTGCTCCATGGCCGGGCTGTGTGCACCGCCCGGAAGGCCAAATGCGGCGAGTGCGTGTGCGCCCCCTGGTGCAGGTACGCCAATACGGAGTTCAAGGCATAGGCAAAGCCCCGTCCCGGTGTCTGGGACGGGGCTTCTTTTCGTTTACCGCGATGTTACGGCGCTACCGGCGCCAGGTTGTCCAGGGAGAGGGTGACGGAACCGGATTCCTCGGAATTGTGGAAGTCCCACTCCAGGGTCAGGGTGCCGCCCTGGAATTTGGCTGGGTCGGTGACCTGGGAAAGACGGTGCACAACGATCTTCTCATTCTCGTCGATTCCACCGCCGCCGCTGGTCAGTTCCAGCGGGATCGTCTCTCCGTCCCCGGTGGTCAGGGTGAGCCGCTGGACATTGTTCCCGATGGACATCCAGCGGCCGTACGCCGCCTCGCCTTCCTCATCCAGCGCAACTCCGACGAAGTCCAGGCCGCCCTCCCGCCGCAGGGAGACCGCCAGCGTCATGGGGGACAGGTACAGCTCCCCCGCAGTGACGGCGGCCCCGTCCAGTTCCCCCACAGCCTGGCCCAGCTGTACGGCCCAGCCGATGTCCTTCTGGGGAAGGGGCGTCTGGAAAGACCAGTCACCCTCATAGACTGTCACGGTCCCCTGCTGCTCCCTGTCGTAATAGGCCAGGTCCACCGCCGGGACCCGCAGGGACGCCGCGCTCCAGACTGCCTCGTCCTCCCCCATCTGGAGGGACAGAGTGAACATCACGGCAAGGTGGTTGTCCATGGGGTCGTCGTCCTCCAGCACCTCCCAACCATAAGAGGACACCAGGCCGTCGCCCATGCGCGCACCTTCCGCGTCTAGAAAACCGACGGAGTAGCCGGAGCCATCATGAAATCCTTTGTACGTCGTCCACCCATCGGGATCCGGCTCGCCCATATACAGCTGCGTCCCCTCCGGGGCGGTGAAGTCCGCCAGGATCATGACCTCACAGCGGTCCCGCAGGATCTGGGTCACATGGAGCGTGGCCCCGTTGTCTTCCTTGGTGATGTCCAACTCCATCGCCCCGGGCAGCAGCAGGTTCTCCGCCTGAGCCACCGCCTCAGTGTCCTCCGGCTCCACGTTCAGATAGTCCAGGAACCCCTGATTCAGCCTTGGCACAACCACCGCCGCCGCGGCGCCTGTCACCAGCAAAGCGGCCGCGGCCGCGCCTATCATTGCTCGTTTCCAGTTTTTCATCGGTCGTTTCCTCCTCATATCGTCCTGGAGGAGCTGGCGCAATAGCTCCCGCTCCCGCCGTAGGTCTGGGGCCAGTCCGTCGAACATCCGGTTCAGCTCATGCCTGTCCATAACCTTCCTCCTCCAGCTTCAGTTTCAGCTTCTTCCGGGCCTGCACCAGCCGGGAGCGCACCGTGGAGGGGTTCTCCCCCAGCATGTCCGCGATCTCCCCAGTGGTATAGCCCTGGTAATAATGGAGATAGAGCGCCAGCCGCTGGGGCTGAGGCAGGTCCGCCACCTGGTCCCATATCTCCCCGTCCCGGGGGTCCTCCCAGGCAAGGGACTCCATGGCCTCCTCCCCCGCCCGTCGGGTGCGCCACCAGTGCTTGAGCTGGTTGCGGCACTCGTTTCGGGCCGCGACGATGAGCCACGCCTTCTCGTGCTCCGGATCACGGAAGGTCTGGCCCCGCTCCATCACCCTGCGAAAGACGGTCTGGGCGGCGTCCTCCGCGTCGGGCACGTTTTTCATCAGCACCAGGCAGATCTGATAGACCATGCCGAAGCGCCGCTGGTAGAGGCCGGCCATCTCCTCCTGTGAAAACGCCCCGCGTCCCATGGGGATCGCCTCCTTTTGTCTCTCTGCCTATTACACAATCCGGGGGGAGGAAATGTTGATGGCAGGAAAGATTTTTTCAATCATTATGGCGGTTCCGCCCCGCCCGTCGTAGATACACTTGACTAAATTCAACAAATAATCAGGGAATTTTTCTTTTTTCTTAAAAATTCTCTGCTATATTCAAGAAAAAGGAGGCATGTCCATGCTGACAATGCTTTTTGATTACGCCCTCACTTTTGCACAGGAACAGTTGCCTGCCCTGCTGGCCGGGACCGCCCTGTTCCTGTTTGTTCGGTATCTCCTATGCCGCAGGGGGGTGCTTGCCCGGCGCTCTGTCCCCCATGAGGCGGGACTTGCCCTGTTCGCGCTGTACCTCTGCGCGGTGTTCTCCTTGACCTTCTTTCCCTTCCGCATCACCCCCTACCTGGGCTGCTATGAGTTCAACTCCACCCTGCTGGCTATGACCCGGGGGGAGTACACCGCCGGAAATTGGGTGTGGGCCATGATGGCGGGCAACGTGCTCATGCTGGTCCCCTTCGGCTTTCTGGCTCCTCTGCTGTGGGAACGCCTCCGGGGCCTGCGGGTGCTGCCTGTGGGGCTGGTCCTCATCCTGACCATCGAGCTGCTTCAGCCCCTCACCGGGCGCAGCTTCGATGTGGACGACATTTTCCTCAACTTTCTGGGGGTGCTCATCGGGGCGCTGTTCTCCCTCCCCGTCCAGGTCCTTTTTCCCAAACAGATCGCCGTTCTCCGTTCCTGACAAAAAGCTCCCAGCCGAAGATTCGGCCGGGAGCCTATTTTTACTCTACGCCCTGATGCAGCTTTGCCGCCGTCAGGGTGTTTTTCATCAGCATGGCCCGGGTCATGGGGCCAACGCCGCCGGGAACCGGGGTGATGTAGGACGCCTTTGCGGCAGCCTCCTCAAAACACACGTCGCCGCACAGCTTGCCCGCCTCGTTGCGGTTCATGGCCACGTCGATCACCACCGACCCCTCCTTCACCATACCGGCGGTGACAAGCCCGGTCTTGCCCACGGCGGACACCAGGATGTCGGCGGAGGCCGCCAGCTCCTTCAGGTCCGGCGTCTTGGAGTGGCACAGTACCACCGTGCCGTGGGCGTGGAGCAGCAGCAGCGCCATGGGCTTGCCCACGATGTTGGACCGGCCCAGCACCACGCACCGCTTCCCCGCCGGGTCAATGCCGTACTCCCGCAGCATCTCCATCACGCCGCCGGGGGTGCAGGGCTGGAACACCGGCGTACCGATGGTGAGCTGGCCCACGTTATAGGGGTGGAAACAGTCCACATCCTTGGCCGGATTGATGGCCAGCAGCACCTCCCGCTCATCCAATCCCTTTGGCAGGGGCAGCTGGACCAGAATGCCGTCGATATCCTCCCTGCCGTTCAGCTCGTTCACCAGGTCCAAAAGCTGCTTTTGGGTGGTCTCCGCCGGGAGAGCGTACTCCTCGCTGTAAAAGCCGCACTCCTCACAGTCCTTCCGCTTGCTGGTCACGTACACTCGGGAGGCGGGGTCGTCCCCCACCAGAATCACGGCCAGGCCGGGCTTCCGGGGCAGGGCCTCCGCCGACTCCCGGACGTTTTGCTTCAGCTTGGCCGCCAAGGCCTTTCCGTCAATCAGTGTCGCCGCCATGATTATTCTCCTCCTTATTTTCTGCCTTGGGCTTTGCTTCATCTGCGGATTTCCCCGCCGGAGCGCCTTCCCCGGCTTTTGAGCTGCTCTCTTCCTCGGGAGCGGGCTCCAGGGCCTCTTCAACCCCTTCCCCGGCCTTCTCCTTCTCAGCCGCAGGCCGCAGCGGGGGCGTCGCGGGTCCGGCGGTCCGGCGGCGGACCACATACAGGCCGATGGCCGCCGCTGCCGACACCAGGCCCAGCATCTGAGACGAACGGATGGGGGTGCCGAAGAAATACAGGCTGTCGGTACGCATTCCCTCGATCACCGCCCTGCCCAGACCATACCAGATCACATAGCTGAGGAACATCTGACCGTTGAATTTCCGGCCCCGCTTCATCAGCACCAATAAAATGATAAGGCCCAGCAGATTCCACAGCGACTCATAGAGGAAGGTGGGATGGACGCCCAAGGTCCCGTCCAAAACGCTCTGATACATCTCCTGAGACTCCAGCAGCCTATCCCGCCACAGCTCGTTGGCGATGGACTCCGAGCACATCCTCCAGGGCAGGCTGGTGACGCCGCCGTAGGCCTCCACATTGACGAAGTTCCCCCAGCGGCCGATGAGCTGACCGATCAGCAGGCCGTATGCTGTGATGTCCATGCCGCTCCAGAAATCCACCTTCCGCACCTTGCAGAAAATCAGCGCGGAGACGACGGTGCCGATGATGCCGCCGTAGATGGCCAGCCCTCCGTCCCAAAAGGCGATCATCCGCAAAAAGCTGAAGGACCCATCCGCGTCAAAGCAGATCTGCGGATTGAAGATCACGTAGTAGGCCCGGGTGCCCACAATGGCCGAGGGCACCACCACAAAAATGGCGTCGGTGATGGTGTCCGGGTCCAGCCCAAATTCCCTGCACTTCCAAAGGCCAAAGGCCACAGCCAGCAGAAAGCCTGTGGCTATGATAAGGCCATACCAATAAATATTGTGGCCGAACAGGCTGAACGCCACCCGGTTCAGCTGGAATTCCAGCCCCAGTCCCGGGAAAAAAACGGTGTTTGTCATGGTCATTCCCCTTTATCTCTATGAATTCTCCGGGTCGATGATCGACACAGCCGTGCGTTCCTCCACGCACCACGCCCGCAGCAGAGCCTCGCCGTCGGCCCGTTCAATGCTCTGGAACACCTGGGGAAAGCTGAGATAGTCCTCCCCGCTGAAGTGGGCCTCGGCCATCTCAATGCAGGTGTCCTCCATGGAGTTGAGATGACGAACCATTGTGCCGTAGGCCGCCTTTTTCAGACGGCCCCACAGCTCCTCGTCAATCCCCTCCGACGCCAGATGGGCCGCCTCCTTTAGCACCTCGTCCCGAACCCGTTCCGGGTCCCGGCTCTCTCCCTCCGCCATAATCAGGGCATAACCCGGCCCGGAGGCGTAGAAGCTGCTGAAGGAGCTGTTTAGCAGACCTTGCTCATACAAACGGTTGTACAGCGGCGCCGAGGGGCTGAACAGCACGTCGCACACCAGCTCCGCCACCAGCCGCTGGCGAAGGCCCTTCCCCTTTTCCGCCGGTTCCCCCTTGACGCCCAGGGCAAACAGGGGCATGGATACCGGCATGGTCCGGCGGGTGAGCCGCTCCCCTACCCGCATGGGCTCCGGCTGGCCGTGGTCCGTGGGCGTGGCCGTAGAGCGTTCCTCTGGAAGCACCTCACGGGCGATGTCCGCCACCCGCTGGGGATCGATGTTCCCCGCCGCGCACAGCACCATATTCCCCGGCCGGTAGAACGCCCGATGGCACTGATAGAGGGTGTCCGCCGTAATGCGGGAGATGGACTCCACCGTACCGGCCACCCGGCTGCGGACGGTGTGGTTCGCGTACATAGCCTCCAGCAGGCGGTAATAGGCCTCGTCGTTGGGGTCGTCCTCGCACATGCGGATCTCCTGGCCGATGATCCCCTGCTCCTTGTCCACGCTCTCGGGGGTGAACCAGGGCACCGATACAAAGGACAGCAGGGTGCGCAGGTTTTCCTCAAACCCCTGTATCCCGTCAAAGTAATAGCCGGTCATAGCAGAGGAGGTAAAGGCGTTAGGGTCTGTGCCGTTGGCCGCCATGCGCTGGAGCGCGTTGCCGTCCTCGGTGTCAAAGGTCTTGTGCTCCAGGAAATGGGCCACCCCCGCCGGAGTGTCCAGCCACTGGCCGTTTTCTCCCCGAAACCGCAGGTCCATTCCGCCGTACCGGGCGGCAAAAAAGGCGAATTGCCTGCTGTACGACCGCCGCACATCCACATAGACATTCAGCCCGTTGGCCAGAACGCCGTGCCAGACGGTTTGGCCCAGAGCCGTATATTCCAGCTTTTCCATGGCCTTATCCCTCCTTCCCCGCCAGGCGGTAGACCGTGTCCAGCTTCAGCCTCCGGGCCGCCTGAACCACCTGGTCCGCCGTCACCGACTCCACCGCCCCAATCAGCTCCTCCCTCTCCTGGGCGGCGTGAAACAGCAGGCGGGTGAGCTGGTCGTCCTCCATCTGCCCCTGGCTGTCTCTGCGTCCGCGCAGATTATTCGCCACGCTGCGCACGGCGGCTGTCAGCTCTTCTCCGGTAAAATCTCCCCGCTTTACCGCGTCCAGCTGGGCCAAAATAGCCTCCTGCGCCCGGTCGAACTGGGAAAACTCCACCCCGGAGGACACCACCATCAGCCCTTTGATCTTGTCAACGACCGAGGAGGCGTAATAGCACAGGCTCATTTTTTCCCGCACATTGAGAAACAGCTTGGAGCTGGCGCTGCCGCCGAACAGAGCGTTGCACACCAGCAGGGCCGGATAATCCTCGCTGGCCATGGTCACGCCGCCGGTGCGGAAGCCCAGCGCCAGCTTGCCCTGGGTCACGTCCATAGAATCGGTTACGGTGCGCACGGGGCCCTTGGGCTCCGCCTCCACCCGGCAGTCCACCGGGGCGGTCCGCCCGGTGAGCAGCGGGCCAAAAACCCGGCGCACCGCATCCTCCACCCGTTCCGGTTCGGCCGCCCCGCCGTAATAGAACGTCACCTTGGCCTCCCTCAGCAGGCTCTGGTATGCCGCCCACAGACGTTCAGCCGTCATGGATCGGGCCTGGTCCTCGTCCCCCAGCTTGTCCACGGCGTAGGCCTCTCCGGCGCACATCTCCTGAATCAGGCGGAAAATGGCCCAGCCCCGCTTGTCGTTCATACGGGCGCGGATGCGGTCGGCCAGATTGGCCCCCTCCGATTCCACATAGTCCCGGCGGAAAATCCCCTCACACACCGCGGGATTCAGCAGGATCTCCCCCATCAGCTCCGCGGCGGGCTCAAGCACCGCCGAGCCGTCCAGAGCGTAGCGGTCGTCGATGAAGTTGCACAAAAAGCTGACGCACTGGCTCTCCCCGCGCTGGCGCACCGCGGGCCCCAGGGATGCGCCGTACAGCGCGTCCGCGGCGGAGGACAGCTTCTCCATATCCGGATAATTTTTGCTGCCCCGGCTCAGCACCTCCGGAATCAGCGCCCCGGCGGCGGCAGTATCCGCCCTGAGCGGTATGGTCAGCGTGGCCGACAGCAGGCCGGTTTTGAACTGTCCGGTCTGTCTCACCGCCAGCTCCACGCCGTCCGCCAGCCGTTTCCAATGCTGCTGCATAGTCTTCCTCCTCATCTGTACAGATCGCCTTCAAAGCAGTAAACTATATTATACATCATCAGACGGCATTTGACACCTGTTATTTTCCGTTCCCGGGAAATTTTTTCAAATATCAAAAGCTCCCGTCCGGGAGCTTTTGATGTCCTTATGCGGCCTCCTCCCAGCTCTCCCCTGTGGCGTAGTCAATCACAATGCCGGGCTGGACGTTGTAGACATAGACGTTGAAGCATACGCCCTCCCCCTCGTCCTCCACAGAGAAGGCCTCCATCTGAACGCCCCGGGCCACCAGCTCCTCCCCCTGAAACACGGGAGTAACCCGGTAGAGAACATGATTGCCTGTACCCTCCACATAATCGTCCACCATGTTCTCAAAGGGCAGCATTCCCGTGACGTTTAAGTACCTGGTGCCGGTAATCAGATTCAGCTTGTTGGCGTTCTCCCCCGCCAGCTGATAGCCGATGAGATGGCAGCGGTTATACAGATACTTCCCCTCAATGCAGTCGTACTTTGCCGTATGCCAGCCGGTGGGCTTGACCTGTCCGATGTCCCCCCGTTCCTCCGTGGGCATGATCTCCAGACAGATGTTGGCATAGGCCACACCGCACCGGCCTAAGCTGTCCAGATCGCTGTAGGTCTCAAAGGGCTCCAGCGTCAGGTCCTCCAGGTCGAAACCCGGCTGGTTCTCCTGAAGGACCACATAGGGTTCGCCGGAGTATTCCGGAATATCCGCCACCGTGACTTCCGGCGGCTTCAGCCCCAACTCGACCAGCAGGTTATCCAGCGTCAGCGAGCCGCTTTTGTGCAGGCTAAAGGCGGTCAGTCCCACCACAACGGCTATCAAAACCGCCGCCAGAATCAGCCGTTCCTTTTTGATTGTCCCATGGCGGCGTTTTTGCGTGCGGGCGCTCATGACCGGTCCTCCAGAATTCCGCTGGCGGCCACCGCCGACACGATTTCCTCCATCACCGGCACAGGCCGCACCAGAGCGAACCGAACATGGCCCTCCCCCAGCGGTCCGAAGGCGGAGCCCGGCGTGCACAGCAGCCCTGTGCGGTCCAGCAGCTCAAAGCAGAACTTCACTGAGTCTGCGTACCCCGCCGGCAGCGGCGCCCAGACGAACATGCTGCCCTCGCTGTCCGGCACATTCCAGCCGGCAGACCGCAGGCCGCCGCACAGGGCGTCCCGCCGGGCCTGATACTCCGCGCGGTTGCGCGCCACGCTGTCCTGGGGGCCGTTGAGGGCCGCCACCGCCGCCGCCTGCACCGGCAGAAACATTCCATAGTCAATCTGGGACCGCAGCCGCTTAAATGCCCCCACAATCTCTCGATTGCCCAGCACAAAGGACACCCGGGCCCCGGTGAGGTTATAGGTTTTGGACAGGGAGTTGAACTCCACCCCCACCTCTTTCGCCCCGTCGAACGCCAAAAAGGACTTGCCCACCCGCCCGTCAAAGATGATGTCGGAATAGGCGTTGTCATGAAGGATTGCGATCCCATGTCTTCTGGCAAAGGAAATCAGTCGGGGGTAGAACTCATCGGGCGCGGCCTTCCCCAGCGGATTTGCGGGGTAGGACACCACCATAAACCGGGCTCTGTCCGCCAGGTCCGGGTCAAAACGCTCCAAATCAGGCAGGTAATCGTTTTCCGCCAGCAGGGGATAGTGAACGCAGTTCGCTCCGCACAGACAGGGCCCCAGCTCAAAGATGGGGTAGCCGGGGTCGGGCACCAGCACCACGTCCCCCGGGTCGCACAGCGTCCAGCCGATATGGGTCAGCCCCTCCTGAGAGCCGTACACCGACATCAGCTCGTCCGCCGCCAGTTCCACGCCGTACCGCCGGCCGTACCAGTCCCGCACCGCCTGGGTCAGCTCCGCCGTCTCCCCCAGAGAATAGCGGTAGTTGTTCGGGTCGGAGGCCGCCTGGGCCAGCGCCTGGACTATGTGAGGTTCGGGCAGGAAGTCCGGCGTGCCGATGGAGAGATTGTACACCGGCTTCCCCTGAGCCAGCCGCTCCTTTTTCCGGTCGTCCAGCACATTAAAAATTCCCGGCTCAAAGCCGTCCATTCGGCGGGCAAATTTCACGTTCATGGGCCCGTCTCCTCTCTCTATTTTTTCAGCCGGGCAAGCAGCGCCTCGCCATCCCCGTCCTGTTCGCCCACCAGAATGAGAAACTGCTCCTCGTCCAGCACGGGCACGCCCAGCTCCTGGGCCTTCCGCAGCTTGGACCCCGCGGCCTCACCGGCCACCACGCAGCCCGTCTTTTTGGACACGGAGCCGGACACCTTGGCCCCCAGGGCCTCCAGCTTCTCTCCGGCCTCCTTGCGGGAGCAGGCGGACAGCTCGCCGGTGAGCACGAAGGTGATGCCCGCCAGCTTGTCCCCCACGGGGGCCACCTGACTGTCCATGTTCACCCCCGCCTCCTTCAGCGCGGCGATGAGGTGCTGGCTCTGGGGGGCGGCAAACCACTCGGTCAGATATTTCGCCGTAATGCCGCCCACGTCGTTGATGGCGGTGAGCTCCTCTTCCGTGGCCCGAGCCAAAGCGTCCAGGGAGCCGAACCGGGCGGCCAGGATCTTCCCAGCCTTCTGCCCCACCTGCCGGATGCCAAAGGCGAAGAGCAGCTTGGACAAATCGTTTTGTTTGGACCTTTCAATGGCCGCCAGCAGGTTGTCCGCCGACTTCCTGCCCATCCGCTCCAATCCCGCCACCTGGTCCCGGTCCAGGCAATAGAGGTCGGCGGGGGTCTTGACCATCCCTGCGTTCACCAGTCCCTCCACCACCGCCGGACCCAGGCCCTCAATGTCCATGGCGTCCCGGCTGGCGAAATGGGTCAGGTTCCGCAGCAGCTGAGCGGGGCATTCCGCCCCGGTACACCGGATATGGGCGCCGTCCTCGTCCCGGGCCACCGCCGCCCCGCACACCGGGCAGAGACTGGGCAGCAGATAGGGCACGGTCCCCTCAGGCCGTTTCTCTCTTACCACGGACACGATCTCCGGAATGATCTCCCCCGCCTTCTGAACCACCACTGTGTCCCCGATCCGGATATCCTTTTCCGTAATAAAGTCCTGGTTGTGGAGGGTGGCGTTGGTGACAGTGGTGCCCGCCAGCCGGACGGGAGATACCACCGCCTTGGGGGTGAGCACCCCGGTGCGCCCCACCTGGACAATGATGTCCTCCACCACGCTCTCCTTCTGCTCCGGGGGATATTTGTAAGCCGCCGCCCAACGGGGAAATTTGGCCGTCTCTCCAAGAGCATCACGATCTGTCAATCTATTTACCTTTACAACAGCTCCGTCAATATCGAAGGGATATTTTTCTCTCCGGTCCCCCAGCTCGAAGATGGCGGACTGGACCCGCTCCATATCGTCGAACAGCTGAACATCGATCACCTTGAAGCGCAGGGAGCGCAGCCAGTCCAATCCGGCGCTGTCCGTCTCAAAGGGCTCGTGGTCGGTGTATTGGATGTTGAATACCACCATGTCCAGCCCCCGGGCGGCGGCAATTTTTGGGTCCAGCTGCCGCATGGAGCCGGCGGCGGCGTTGCGGGGATTGGCGAACAGGCTCTCCCCCCGCAGCTCCCGCTCTTCGTTGAGCCGCTCAAAGGTTTTTCGGGGCATATAGACCTCCCCCCGGACGATCAGCGACGCCGGAGCGTTTTCCAGCCGCATAGGGATGGACTTGATGGTGCGCAGGTTCTCCGTCACATCCTCCCCCACCTGGCCGTCCCCCCGGGTGGCTCCCCGGACAAACAGGCCGTTCTCATACTCCAGTGCCACAGACAGCCCATCTACCTTGGGCTCCAACAGATACTGCGGCTGAGCCCCATTCTCCCGCACCCGGCGGTCGAAATCCAGCAGCTCCTCCGGGGAAAACACATCCTGGAGACTTTGCAGAGGCACCCGATGGACCACCTGCTGAAAGCTGTCCAGCGCCTTGCCCCCCACCCGCTGGGTGGGGGAATCCGGCGTGACCAGTTCCGGGTGCGCCGCCTCCAATTCCTCCAGCTCCCGCAGCATTTTATCGTACTCAAAATCAGAGATCTCCGGATCATCCAAAACATAATAGCGGTAATTATGCTCGTTCAGCGCTTTGCGAAGCTGCCCGGCACGGGCTTCAAACTCCATATCAGCCGCCCCCCTTTTCCAAATTCAAATACGTGTCAGGCGTCTCGCCCACAATGACGGTCTCCGCCACGCACACGCTGCTGCTGACTGACACGGGGACCACCTCACCCGGCATAAAGAGGTGTATGGTCGCCGTGACGTCCAAGCAAATCCTATGCAGGGTCTGATTTACCCCGGCGGCGGTAAACGTGTTGGCATACTCAGCCGTGATCTCTCCCACCGAATCCACATGGACCCGGATGCTCGGTCCCTTTCCCGACATAAGCGGCTGGCCGGTGAGCGTGCCCAACGGCACGCCCAGCGCGTCGCTGTCCAAATTGCCGAGCTGGCGCGCTACCGCCTCCACCACCTGACGCTTGAAGCGGCTGTTGGCCGCCGTATTGCTGGTGAGGGAGGTCACACGACCCGTTTGGTCTATACCCATCGTGACAAAATCCCCGTAACTCATGCCGTTTTCCTGAAGACAGTTGTCCACTGCCGTGTCTATGGCCTGGGTCATCAGGTTGACGGCCTGGCTGGAGGCCGCAGCCTCCAGCACGGGGCGCAGCCTGCCGTTCAGCGCGTGCACCAGCAGTCCGGCCAGCACCAGCGCCGCACACGCCGGAAGCAGCACAGCAAGCGGCCCGCCCTGCCGCAAACATATACGCAGGTGTTTTAGCTTTACAGGCATACAGCCACCCCCCATAGGGCACTGTATGCAGACGACAGCTCGGCCTATGCCGTCAGCGCAGCAGTTCCTCCGCCGCCAACATCACGCCGGTCTTGCCCGACTCGTAGGTAAGCCCTCCCTGAAGGTACACCGTGTACGGTTCCCGCATGGGCGCGTCGGCGGATAGCTCGATGGAGGCGCCCTGGATGAAAGCCCCCGCCGCCATGATAACCTGGCTGTCATAGCCTGGCATATCCCAGGGTTCAGGAGTGACGTAGGAGTCCACCGGAGCTCCGGACTGGATGCCCCTGCAAAATCGCTTCACCGCCTCCGGCTCTTTCAAGTGAATCATCTGGATGATATCGTGCCGGACCTCATCCGACCAGGGCTGGGTCTCATAACCCAGCAGTTCCATCAGCCGGGCGGCAAACACGGCGGTCTTCACCGCCTGAGCCACAGTATGAGGGGCCAGGAACAGCCCCTGATAGAGCAGGCGGTTGTTGCCCAAAGTGGACCCGCACTCCCGGCCGATGCCGGGACAGGTCAGACGCATGGCCGCCCCCTCCACCAGATCCCGCCGCCCGGCAATGTAGGCCCCAGTGGGGGCCAGTCCGCCGCCGGGATTTTTGATGAGGGACCCTACCGCCAGATCCGCCCCCACATGGGTGGGCTCCCGCTCCTCCACAAACTCCCCGTAGCAGTTGTCCACCAGAATGGCGGCATTGGCGTTGTTTTTTCGCACAATCGCGCAAAGCTCCCCGATCTCGTCCACTGACAGGGAGGCCCGGGTGGCATACCCCTTGGAGCGCTGGATCAGCACCGCCTTCACCCTGGAGTCCCGAACCGCCTGAGCCAAGCCCGCCCGGTCCGGGGCGTCATGGACCAGCTCCACCTGCCGGTACTCCACTCCGTAGTCCCTCAGCGAACCGTGGCCCTTGTCCGCCGCCCCCACCACCCCCAACAGGGTGTCGTAGGGCGCGCCCACGGCGGACACCAGCACATCCCCCGCCTTCAGCGCCCCAAAGAGAGCGCAGGAGATGGCATGGGTTCCGTTGACAAATTGGATGCGCACCAAAGCGTCCTCTGTACCGAACAGGCTGGCGTAAATTTCATCCAGCTTGTCCCGGCCCAGATCGTCGTAGCCATAGCCAGTGGTTCCCGCGAAATAACTCTCCGCCACCCGGTGCTTCTGAAACGCCGCCAGCACCCGCTGGCTGTTGACCTGGGCAATGGCGCCGATGCGGGCAAACTGCTCCCCCAGCCCCTGCTCCGCCTGGGCCGCCAAGGCCCTTACCCGCTCTGATATCTGTAAAGTGAAATCCACTTACCGTCACCGCCCTATCTTGTGTGTTATCGCTCCAGTTTGCTGACGGCAAAGGCAGCCGCCAGGTCGGCGCAGGCCTGCACATCGCCCAGATCCACCAGCTCCGTGGGCGTGTGGCGGTAGCGGCAGGGAATGGAGATCCCGCCGGTATACACCCCCGCCCTGGTCTGATGAATGGGCCCCGCGTCGGTGCCGCTAGACTGGAGCACGTCCCGCTGGACGGGAATCCCCTGTTCCTCTCCCAGGGCCATCAGCTTCTCCACCAGCGCCGGCGGACAGATGATGGAATGATCCATCACCTTCACCGCCGCCCCCTTGCCGCACACGGCGCTGGACTCATGCTCGCTCCCCGGCTCGTCATCCGCGCAGGTGACATCTACAGCGATGCCGTAGTCCGGGTCGATGGCCCAGGCCGCGGTCTTGGCCCCCCGGCGCCCCACCTCCTCCTGGGCGGAGAAGACGAAGTACAGGTCGTTATCCGCCGTCCCCAGCCGCTCCATAGCCAGCAGCAGCACCAGGCAGCCGGTCCGATTGTCCAGATAGGGGGAGATGACCCGCTTACCCGCCGTCCGGGTGGGCGTATCGTACATGATGGCGTCCCCCACCTGCACCAGCTTTTTGGCCTCCTCCCCGCTGGACGCGCCCACGTCGATCAGCAGGTCGGACACCTTAAGTTTGCCCTGTTCCTTGTCGCTGCCCTCGCAGACCAGCCCCGTGACGCCGTTTTGGAAGCGGACCGGGGCATACAGCACCTCCCCGGCGCTCAGGCCGCCCAAAGGCCCCACGTGGACAAAACCCTCCTCGTCAATGTGGGTGGCCACCAGCCCGACGGAGTCCATATGGGCGGAGAACATCACCCTGGGGCCGCTCCCCCGCTTATGACAGATCAGATTGCCCAGGGCGTCCCGGGAAATCTCGTCCGCATAGGGCTTGGCCAGCCCTTCGATCACCCGGGAAACCTCATGCTCACAACCGGAGGGGCCAAAGGCGGACACCAGCTCCCTCAGCGTTTTTATCATATCCATATCAAAAACCTCCTGTCAACGCTCCGCCATGGCTTGAATAAACAGCCTGGCCAGGGCGAGAATCTGCTCCACATCGGAAATACTGCACACACTGCTGGGCGCGTGCAGATAGCGCACCGCCGCCGAGATCCCGGCGACCCGCACCCCCGCCTTGGTCCGCTGGATGGCCTGTCCGTCGGTGCCGCCGGACAGATAGTGCTTCATCTGCCAGGGCAGGCCGTTTTCTTCCGCCAAACCCCGCAGGAGCTCAAAAAGCTCCCGGTCATAGATGGCGCCCGAATCCATCCAGGACAGCACAGGTCCTTTCCCCGGCCAGCACACCTGCCGTTCCGGCTTCAAGGCGGGGATATCGGCGGAGGTGGTACCCTCCAGAATCAGCGCCACCTCCGGCGTCACGGAAAAAGCCGCGCCGAAGGCCCCCCGGGTTCCCACCTCCTCCATGGAGGAAAAAACAAAGGTGCAGTCCATGGGGAGTTCCTCCTCCAACAGCTTCACCATCGCGGCGCAGCCCACCCGGTCGTCAATGGCCTTGGCCTTGAGCATCCCGCCGCCGAACTCTACCACGTCGCTGACAAACGTGCATATATCCCCCAGCTCCACCTGAGCCAGCGCGGACTCCTTGTCCTTTGCGCCGATGTCGATATAGAGGTCCGTAAGCTTGGGCACCTTTTTCCGCTCCCCGGCGGTGGTCAGATGGATGGCCTTCAGCCCGATGACGCCGGGAACCGCTTTCTCCCCCACCGTCACCCGCTTACCCAGCAGAATGCGGCGGTCAATGCCGCCCACACAGCCGAATTTCAGATAGCCCTCATCGGTGACAGACTTGACAATGAGTCCCACCTCGTCCATGTGGGCGCACAGCATCAGCTTGTTTTCAGCAGCTTTTGCCCCCCGCTTAAACACGATGAGATTGCCCAGAGCGTCCACTCGGATTCCGTCCGCGTGGGGCTCCACCCGGCGGCGGATATAGTCCCGCACCTGGTCCTCCCGCGAGGACACGCCGGAGAGGGAACACAGGGTTTTCAACGTCTCAATCACAGCACGGTCCCTCCTTTCCCAGATCCACGGCAAACTCCGCCAGCAGCCGGGCAGTATCCTCGATGTCGCTCAGCTCCACCACCTCCACCGGGGTGTGCATATATTTCAGCGGAATGGACAACACGGCGGTGGCAATGCCCTCGTTGGCGATCTGCATGGGCCAGGCATTGGTGCCGCTGCTGCGCTCCATAACCTCCCGCTGGGCCTGAATGCCTGCCGCCGCCGCTTTATCCAGCAGCCGGCGGCTCATCCAGCGGGCACAGTTGGGGCCGATGCCCACCACAGGGCCGCCGCCCATGACAAAAGCCTCACTCTTCGGGCTGTCCGGCGTCCGCCCATGGGTCACATCCACCGCCACGCAGAAATCCGGCGCCAGCGTCTGAACGCCCACCGCGGCCCCCGCGTCGCTGAACTCCTCGCAGACGCTGCCCAAAATGTATAGGTCTACATCCAGTTCCCTGCCCTGGAGCAGCTCCAGCCCCCGCAGCAGGGCCGCGAAGCAGGCCCGGTCATCCAGGGCTTTGGCGCACACCTGCCGCTCCCCCAAGAACGTGAGGCCCGCCCGGTACACCACAGGGGTGCCCGCGGGGATGCGGCGCTCCGCCTCTTCCTGGCTCAGGCCAACGTCGATAAATAAATCCTTCAGCTCCGGGGCCTTCTCCCGCTCCTCCTCCGACAGCACATGGGGCGGCAGGCAGGCCACCACCCCCAGCATGGGCGGCTCGGTGAGCACCGTCACCTCCCGGTCGGGCAGCATCCGGATGTCCACCCCGTTGGCGGAAAACCGCAGAAAACCGTCCTTGTACCCGGTGACAATCAGCCCTACCTCGTCCAGATGGGCATCCAACAGCAGCTTTTTCGCCCCGGGCTTCCCGCACCGGCGCAGGCCAACCACGCTGCCCAGCCGGTCGGTCCACACCTCGTCCACCAGCGGCTCCAGAAGCGCTTTCGCTTCCAATGCGGCGGCGCGCTCAAAGCCGGAGGGCGCCCCGGCCGCGCACAGCCGCTCCAGTACCTGTTCTGTTTCCACTTCAACTCTGCTCCTTTTTTGTTATTTCAAGCTGTTCACCAAATCCTTGAACACATTGCCCCGCTCCTCGAAGTTTTTGAAGCGGTCAAAAGACGCGCTGGCCGGCGACATGATGACCACGTCTCCCGGGGCCGCCAGCGCCCTGGCCCGCTCCACCGCCTCCTGTAAATCGGCGCAGTCGTAAACCGCCGGCTGGCCCTCCTGATAACCGGGGGCCTTCAGAACCGCCGCCTTGATGGTTTCGGCGGTATCCCCGGTGAGCAGCAGCGCCTTGACGCGCTCCACAATCTCCGGCCCCAGCACGTCGTAGGGAATATGCTTGTCGTAGCCCCCCGCGATGAGAATAACCTTCTGCGCAAAGGACCTCAGGCCGGCGATGGTCCGGCTGGGGCTGGAGGCGATGGAATCGTTGTAATACCGCACTCCGTCCAGCTCCCGCACCAGCTCGATGCGGTGAGGCACCCCGCCGAAGGTCCGGGCATAGTCCCGGATTACCTCGTCCGGCACCAATCCGTCCACCGCCGCGATGGCGGCCATGTAATTCTCCAGATTGTGGAGGCCGGGCAGGAGAATATCGTCTGTGGACAGCACCGGACGGCCCTCGCAGTACACCGTTTTGTCCCTCAGGCACACGCCGCCCTCTATCGTCTTTTTCCGGCTGAACAGGATTACCGCTCCTCTGGCCTGGGCGGCAAAACCCGCCGTGATCTCGTTGTCCGCGTTCAGCACCAAACGGTCGCCGGAGTCCTGATAGGCGAAGATATTCCGTTTAGCTCCCACATACTCTTCCATGTCCCTGTGTACGTCCAGATGGTTGGGGGCCAGATTTGTGACCACCGCGATACCGGGGCTCTGCCGCACCGTCATCAGCTGGAAGGAGGACAGCTCAAGCACCACCATGTCGTCCGGCCGGATATCGTCCACCTGACACAGTAGAGGATGTCCGATGTTCCCCCCCACAAAGGTGCGGTACCCAGCCGCCTTCAGCAGTCCCGCGATAATGGTGGTGGTGGTGGTTTTGCCGTCCGACCCCGTCACCGCGATGATCCGGCAGGGACACAGATCAAGAAACGCCTCCATCTCCGACGTGAGCTCGGCCCCCGCCGCCACCGCCTTTTCGATCTGTGGTACGTCGGGCCGCAGGCCCGGTGTGCGGAAAATGACATCCGCACCCTCCAGGCGGTCCAGGTAATCCAGCCCCAGGGCGGCGGTCATCCCCCGGCGTTCCAGACCTTCAATCAGGCCGTTGAAATCCTCCCGGCGGCGCTTGTCGCACAGCAGCACCCTGACTCCCGCGTCCAGCAGTCCTTCCACCAGCGGACGGTTGGATACTCCCAGACCGATCACCGCCACCTTTTTCCCTTTGAACGAGCTGAAATATTCCTTCAACGCCGATTTCATTGACATCTGAACCTCCAAATCACCGGTTTTTAATCAGTGCTTCCTTTATGCAGGAATGGAAAATTTCGCATACCCAGTTATTATACCCCAATGAAATCCATTTGACAATCACCTAAAGATGAAGTACAATCAAAATCGCAAGTGAGCTGGACAGCCGCGCGGCCAGGCCGAAAGGCCGTCCGTGAGGAAAGTCCGGGCTCCACAGGGCAGGGATAACGGGTAACACCCGCCGGGGGCGACCCTAGGAAAAGTGCAACAGAAATAGACTACCCCGTCCCGTCTGTCCGAGGCGCGGCGGCGGGGAAAAGGTGGAAAGGCGAGGTAAGAGCTCACCCAATGGCGTGTCAAGCGCCCATTGCTGTAAACTCTATCCGGAGCAACGCCGTGGGAACACATATGGCCGGCCCGGCCGTGTTCAGGAGGCGGCTGGAGCGCACCGGCAACGGTGCGCCTAGATAGATGGCTGTCTTAAATGACAGAACCCGGCTTACAGGCTCACTTGCACCAAAAGCGGGACTCCGAGAGGGGCCCCGCTTTTCCCTTGTTTATCTTATCCCAGCCCAGACTCCGCGGAACGCTAATTTCTTTTCTTTTGTCCGTTGCGTTTCGCCTTTTTATACTATATAATGGATAAAAGCTTTTTATTCAACATTGTCAGGAGGGATTTCCCCTTGCGGCTTTTGATTCGAGGCGGCCGGGTCCTTGACCCCGCCCAGGGTGTTGACGGCGCCCTGGACATTCTGATTGAGAACGGAAAAATCGTCCAGACAGGTCAAAATCTGAACGTGGACTCCGCGCAGGTTCTGGACGCCGGCCGGCTGACCGTCGCCCCCGGCCTTGTGGATCTGCACGTCCACCTGCGGGAGCCCGGCTTCGAGGACAAAGAGACGGTGGCCACCGGCTGCGCCGCCGCCGCCCGGGGGGGCGTGACCACCCTGGTGGCCATGCCCAACACCCGGCCCGCCGCCGACTGCCCGGAGATTGTGGCACTGGTGCGGCACAAGGCCGCCCCCACCGGGGTGAACGTCCTCCCCGCCGGGGCTGTGACCGTGGGCCAAAAGGGCCAGGCTCTCACCGATTTCGCCGCGCTGAAGGCGGCGGGCGTCCCCGCCCTCACCGACGACGGCGTGCCTATCCAGAACCTGAACCTGCTCCGTCAGGCCATGCAGCAGGCAAAAAAGCTGGGTCTTCCCCTGCTGGACCACTGTGAGGATCGGGACATGGTGCAGAATTACGCCGTCAACGAGGGCCGGGTGTCCCAGGCGCTGGGCCTGCCCGGCCGGCCCGCCATCGCCGAGGAGCTGCAAATCATGCGGGATGTGATGCTGGCGGAGGAGACCGGGGCCCATGTCCACATCTGCCACATCTCCACCGCCAAGGGTGTGGAGATTGTCCGGCAGGCCAAGGCCCGGGGCGTGCCCGTCACCTGCGAGACCTGCCCCCAGTATTTCACCCTCACTGAGGACGAGGTGCTGCGCCAGGGAACCATGGCCCGGGTCAATCCCCCTCTGCGCACTCAGGCGGACGTGGAGGGCATCCGGGCGGGCCTTGCGGACGGCGCCATCGACGCCATTGTCACCGACCATGCCCCCCACACCGCCGGGGAAAAGGCGAAACCCTTGCCCGACGCCCCCAGCGGCATGGTGGGGCTGGAGACCTCTCTGGCCCTGGCCCTCACCGGGCTGTACCACACCGGGCTGCTGCCGCTGGCACGGGTGCTGGCCCTCATGTCCGCCGCCCCCGCCGCCCTGCTGGGACTGGACAAGGGCACGCTGTCCCCGGGCCGGGACGCCGACCTGGTTATCTTTGACCCAGATGAGGCATGGGTCATTGACAAAGAGCAGTTTGTCTCCAAGGGCCGCAACACTCCCTTCCACGGCCGGGCTGTGCGAGGGAAGGTCAAATACACCATTTCCCAGGGAAACATTATTTATATGGAGGGCTGAGCCATGTCATTCGACGTTTTACAGGACAAAATCAAGGCAAAAAAGAACCCCACCGTGGCCGGACTGGACGCCCGGGTGGAGTACGTCCCCCCGTTCATCCTAAAAAAATACACCGGTCAATACGGCGAGACCCTGGAGGCCGCCGCTGAGGCTGTGCTGGAGTTCGACAAGGGCCTCATCGACGCGCTGGCAGATGTGGTGCCCGCCGTCAAGCCCCAGTCCGCCTACTTTGAAATGCTGGGCTGGCGGGGCATGAAAGCTCTGGAAGAGGTCATCGCCTACGCCAAGGGAAAGGGCCTGTTCGTCATCGCCGACGTGAAGCGGGGAGACATCGGCACCACCGCCGCCGCTTACAGCGAGGCCTGGCTGGGCACCACACAGGTGGGCGGGACCGCCTGCCCCGTATTTGACGCCGACTGCGTCACCCTCAACGGCTACATGGGCTCGGACGCCATCAAGCCCTTCCTGAAGGACTGCGCGGAGCGGAACAAATGTGCCTTTGTGCTGGCCAAGACCTCCAACCCCTCCTCCGTGGAGCTCCAGGACATCGTGGCGGGAGACCGGCTGGTTTATACCGTCATGGGCGACCTGATCCAGCGGTGGGGCCAGGGCACCGAAGGCAAATACCATTATCAGGCCCTGGGGGCGGTGGTGGGCGCCACCCACCCCTCCGTCCTCAAGGAGCTGCGCCGCCGCTTGGACCGGGTGTTCTTCCTGGTGCCCGGCTACGGGGCCCAGGGGGGCACCGCCGCCGACGTGCGCTTCGCCTTCGACGAGCTGGGCCGGGGGGCCATTGTCAACGCCTCCCGCTCCATCATGTGCGCCTGGCAAAAGACCGGAAAGGACGGCGCAGATTATCAGGAGGCCGCCCGGGCCGCCGCGGAAAAGATGCGGGACGAGATTCGGGGATACGTAACCATGTTGTAAGGGTCTTTTCTTTCAAGAAAAGAAAGAGAAGCAGAAAGAAAAAACGTTTGTACTTTTATAAAATATAGGAGAGATATAATGGCAATTCGGCAAATTTGCACCGTGGTGGAGATGACTCAGCTGGACGCCGTCACCTGGTGGATGGTGCTGGAGGCCGGCAAGCTGGTGGAACAGCACGGCCTGCGGGGCGGACAGTTTTTACATATCAAATGCGGAGACGGTCAGCTTCTCCGCCGCCCCATCTCCGTGGCCATCACCCAGTGGGACGACCCGGAGGACCTCGCCACCCTGATTTTCGAGGTGCGGGGCGAGGGCACCCGCTGGCTGTCCCAGCGCAAAGTGGGAGACAAGCTGGATGTGCTGGGCCCTCTGGGCAACGGCTTTTACGTGCCTGAGATAGAAGAAGACTACGCGGAAGTAGAAGAACGCCATTATCTTCTGGTGGGCGGCGGCATCGGCGTCCCGCCCCTCATCATGTACGGCTGGTCGCTGCCCTGGCCCCGGACGGCGGTGCTGGGTTTCCGCACCAAAGAAAAAGCGTTCCCCAACCTGGTCAACCGGTTTGAGGAGGCATGTGAGAAGACATATCTCTGCACTGACGACGGTTCCCTGGGCCGTCACGGCTTTGTGGACGGACAGGTGCGGGAAATCCTTGCAAAGGATAATTCCTTTACAGATATTTTGGCCTGCGGACCCAAACCCATGCTGAAAAGCGTGGCGGCGGCAGCGGCTCAGTTCGGCATCCCCTGCCAGGTGTCCATGGAGGAGCGGATGGCCTGCGGCGTCGGGGCCTGCCTGTGCTGCGCCATTCAGATGAAGGACGGCACCATAAAGCACGTCTGCAAGGATGGCCCGGTGTTTAATGCGGAGGAGGTGGACTGGGATGCGTGAGAAGCAATTTTTTCCGCCCGATCCCACTATTGGCCAGGCCGGGAACGGCTGCGCACCTGAAAAGGTCTTCCCCGCCCTGGAAAAGCCGGACATCTCCCACATTGACCAGTCGGTAGAGCTGGCGGGCGTTACCCTCAAAAATCCGGTGGTGGCGGCCTCAGGCACCTTCGGCTTCGGCCGGGAATATGGCCAGTTTTTTGACCTGTCTGAGCTGGGAGCTATTTGCTGTAAAGGCTTAACACTTTATCCCAGGGAGGGCAATCCTCCGCCTCGGATTGCCGAGACCCCCATGGGGATGCTCAACTCCGTGGGTCTGCAAAACCCCGGCGTGGACGCGTTCATCGCGGATGAACTGCCCTTCCTGCGGCGGAACGACGTAAAGGTCATCGCCAACATCTCCGGAAACACCCCGGAGGAGTACGGCGTGATGTGCGAAAAGCTGTCGGCAGCCGGGGTGGACATGATTGAGGTCAACATCTCCTGCCCCAACGTGAAGGCCGGAGGGCTGGCCTACGGCACCCGGCCCGAGCTGGCCGCCGAGGTCACGACGCTGGCAAAGAGCCACGCCGCCGTTCCGGTGATGGTGAAGCTCTCCCCCAACGTCACTGATATTACCGAGATCGCCCGGGCCGTGGCGGACGCCGGAGCCGACGCCCTGTCCCTCATCAACACCCTGCGGGGAATGCGCATCGACGTGAACACCCGCCGTCCCATTCTGAAAATGAATACCGGGGGGCTGTCCGGCCCCGCCGTCCTCCCCGTGGCCGTGCGCATGGTGTGGGAGGTATCAAACGCCGTGGACCTGCCCATTTTGGGCATGGGCGGCGTGTCCAAAGCCGGGGACGCCGCCCAGCTCATGCTGGCGGGAGCTTCCGCCGTGGCGGTGGGCACCGCCCTGTTCGCCGACCCTTACGCTCCGCTGAAGGTGCGGGACGGATTGGCGGAGATCGCCGTCAAACAGGGCCTGTCCGCCGTCCGGGAACTCACCGGCGGCGTGCGGCCCTGGTAACACAGAAAGAAGGTATCCCAATGACCACCATATACCTCATCCGCCACGGCCAGGCGGAGGGCAATCTCTACCGCCGCTGTCACAGCTGGCACAATGGCTTGCTCACTCTCAAGGGCCGGGAGCAGGTCAAGGCCCTGGAAAAACGGTTTGAGGACGTCCGTTTTGATGCCGTGTACTCCAGCGACCTCTACCGGGCCATGTCCACCGCCGGGGCCATCTACCGCCCCCGGGGCCTCACCCTGCATGTAGACCCCAACCTGCGGGAGATCGGCGCGGGTGTCTGGGAGGACGTGCCCTGGGGGCAGCTTCTCCACGACCACCGGGACAGCCTCACCGACTTTTTGACCTGCAACCCCGGCTGGCAGGTGGAGGGCAGCGAGACCTTTCCCGCCGTCCGGCAGAGAATGGACCAGGCTATCCGCCGCATCGCCGCCGCCCATCCGGGCCAGACGGTGGCGGTGACTTCCCACGGCTGCGCCATCAAGTGCGGCCTGTCCGTCTGGCTGGGACTGAATCCGGAGGATATGGACCAAATTCCTCTGTCCAACAACACCGGCGTTGCCAAACTGGAGGTGGAAAACGGCCAGGTCAACGTCGTCTATTACAACGACGACAGCCACCTGAAAAACGCCTCCCCTCTGCCCAAGGCCAGCACCGCTTATGGAATCCCCGGCATGGAGCGCAACGCCCTGCGGTTCCGTCCTCTGCTTCTGCCCGAGGAGCGGGAGACGTACTTAGCTGCCAGGAAAGACGGCTGGCAGGCCAGCCACGGCACCATGGACGGCTTTAACGGGGAAAAATTCCTGGAAGCGGCAGAGCAAAACAGCGCTCAAAATGAGAACTGCGTCCTGCTGGCCCTGCTGGGCGACACTCCTGTGGGCGTTCTCCAGATGGACTGGGAGCAGGACGCCCAGGATCAGGCGGGCCGGGTTCCCTTCTTCTACATGGCTCCTGAGTTCCGCTCCAAGGGGTTGGGCGTCCAGCTTTTGGGGCATGCGGTGTGCACCTACCGGGCCATGGGACGGCAGGTGCTGCGGCTGCGGTGCGCGCCGGAAAATGACCGGGCCAAGCGGTTTTATACCTCCCACGGCTTTTACAAGGTGGGCGAAGAGCCCGGCGGCATAGGCCATCTGGACACCATGGAGAAATACATCGGTCTGGAGCTTTGACAGGGGGCTGTCCGCATGAAAATCGCGCTGATTTTGGCAGTCATTTTCATCCCGCTGGTGTTGATTCTTTACTATTTCGGCTTTGGTGTCACCAAAGCGGGCATTTTTATCCTCAACGCCTCCTACAGCCTCCCCACCCGCTGGGAGGGAAAATTTTCAGACGCCGCCGGCTTCATGCGCCGGAATTTCGTGATTTTTAAACGATATTCCGCCCTGGCCGTAGGAATTGAAACCGCCTCGGGCTCCATTGAGGTCGAGATCATGGCCCCAGACGGCTCCCGCCTCTCCCCCGTCTCCGGCTCTTACGGACAGGACGCTGGCCTTCTGTTTGACGTGAGCCGCTTGAAACACTGCTCCGTCTCCCTGCGGATGGACCACTTCTCCGGAAGCTTCCGCATAGCGCTCCAATCTTAAGACCCTCTGAGTCAGCCGTCCGCGGCGCTTTTCGGGTCTTTTCCGCTCAAAAATCAGGGCGGCTGGAAACTCCAGCCGCCCTGTTCCTTTAACGCATGGCCCGGTCAATGCCATCGGCCACATCGCCAATGGCGTCCCCCGCGCCCCGGGCCAGGTCTCCCGCGGCGTCCCCGATGTCGTCAATCAGCCCGCTTCCGCCGGAAGGGCTGCCGCTCCGGGAGGCGTCGTCGGTGCCCCCGGCGCCGCCCCCCTGGGCCGCGTCATCGCCCGCACCGTGGTTTATGCCGGTGCCGCTCTGCGCGCCGGCAAAGCCGTGGCTTCCCTGGGCGCTTCCACCCACGCCCTCACTGGCGCGATCACCGCTGTCCGATACGCTGCTGCTGGGCTGCTCGGAATCCGTGCCGCCGGGATCACGATTTGCGGAACAGCCCGCCAGCCCCACGGCCATGACACAGGCCATAGAAAGAGCAAAAAATTTCAGCTTCATCGTTTCTGCCTCCTAACTTTTTCTACATGTCCCCGTGACTCATTATGTACCGGACCGACGAATTCCACCCTGGTATTTTTTGCGTTTTTATGCGCAAAACTACAAATCAGAATTGCAAAGCCCAAATTCAGACAAAATTTCTTGCCGCCGGGGGGTTGACCGATTTGGTCAACGGCAGTATGGTGGAGTGGAAAGGAGGACCGGCCATGAATCCAAAATTCTTCAGTCTTCCCCAAGAACGGCAGGACCTCATCCGTAACAGCGCCATGCTGGAATTTGGCGAGGGGAGCTTCAAAAAGACCTCCGCCGACGCCATCGCCAAGCGGGCCAGCGTATCCAAGGGACTGCTATTCCACTATTTCAAAGACAAACGGGAGCTGTACCTCTACCTGTTCCAATACGCCATCGACGCCTGTATGGAGGTTTTCCTGTCCTCCTTCCGTTATTTTGACGAGCGGGACTTCTTTCTGGCCCTGGAAAAGGGGCAGGAGATCAAGATGGGCATGGTGCGGCGGATGCCGGGGATGTTTCGGTTCGTCATGCGGGCTTACTACGAGCGGGACAGCATCCTCACCCCAAAGCTGAGGAAAAAGCTGGACGACGTGCTGGCCCACTCCACGGACCAGTTCCTCAGCCGGATGGACCTGCACAAATTCAAGGACGGCGTGGACCCCAAAGCGGTGGTGCGGCTGCTGATGCTGGCCGCCGAGGGGATGCTGGCTGAGACCGGGGCCTGCACCGCCGAGGAGATCGACAAGCTGTTCCAGGAGTACAAAAAATACGCGGATATGCTGCGGAAGCATCTCTATAAGGAGGAATACCTATGATCCAAATTGACCACCTCACCAAGACCTACGGCAGGGCCCGGGGGGTGACGGACCTGACCCTTCACGTCCCGGAGGGCGGCTGCTTCGGCTTCATCGGACCCAACGGGGCGGGCAAATCCACCACCATCCGCACCCTGCTGGGCCTCCTCTCCCCCACCGCCGGGTCGGCCAGGGTGCTGGGGCTGGACTGCGTCCGGGAGCGCAGCGCCATCCTGGCCCAGGTGGGCTACATGCCCTCCGAGGCCATGTTCTACCCGGATATGCGGGTGGGACAGGTGATCCGGCTGTCCGCCGACCTGCGCAAGCAGGACTGCCGGGCCCAGGCCGCCGCCCTGTGCGAGGCGCTGGAGCTGGACGCTCACAAGCGTATCCGGGAGCTGAGCCTGGGCAACCGGAAAAAGGTGTCCATCGTGTGCGCCATGCAGCACCGGCCCCGGCTGTACATCCTGGATGAGCCCACCAGCGGCCTGGACCCTCTCATCCAGCGGGCCTTCTGGTCCGAGCTGGAACAGCGCCGTCAGGAGGGGGCCACGGTGTTCCTGTCCTCCCACGTGCTCTACGAGGTCCAGCGGCACTGCGACCGGGCCGCCATCATCCGGGAGGGGCGGCTGGTGGTGGAGGGGACCACTCAGGAGCTGGACATCGAGAACAAATTTTTCGACTACTACGAGGGGAGGGCGGCGCGATGACCATTTTCCGCAAGGAGCTGCGCACGTGCGCGGTGAGCTTTCTGGTGTGGTCCGCCGTGGTGGGCGGACTGATGGCGGTGTGCGTGGGACTGTACCCGTCCATGGCGGGGTCCATGGAGGACATGTCCGCCCTATTTGCCGGGATGGGGGATTTTTCCGCCGCCTTTGGGCTGGACAAGCTGGGATTTGGCACTATTTCGGGTTTTTACGGCACAGAGTGCGGCAATATCCTGGGGCTGGGCGGGGCGTTCTTCGCCGCCCTCACCGCCATGGGCCTGTTGGCGGGCGAGGAAGGGGGCCACACGGCGGAATTCCTGCTCGCCCACCCCGTCGGCCGCCTCCAGGTCGCGGGGGAGAAGCTGGCGGCGCTGGCCGTCCTGGTGGTCGGGCTGAACCTGGTGTGCTTCGCCTGCGGCGCGTGGGGCATCCTGGCCATCGGCGAAGAGGCGGACTGGGGCGATCTGCTGCGCTATCACGGCGCCCTGCTGCTGATGCAGCTGGAGATCGGCGCTGTGTGCTTCGGGCTGTCCGCCCTGCTCCGCCGGGGCGGACTGGGGCTGGCCATGGGCCTGACCGCCCTTCTCTATTTCGCGGGACTGCTGGTCAACCTGGACCAGGGGCTGGACTGGCTGCGGTTCGTCACTCCCTATTATTATGCCGACGCCGCCCGTATCTTCGCCAACGAAGCGCTGGCCGCCCCCATCTTGACGGGCTGCGCTCTGGGTATTTTGGGCGCTGGCTTCGGCCTGTGGCGGTATACGAAAAAGGACATCGCCTCGTAGCGTAAAACCAGCCCTTCGGCCGTGCCGGAGGGCTGGTTTTATTGCAGGCTGACGGTGTCGCTGAGGGCATCCCGCCTATATCAGAATTTTCCCCCGGCACAGCCCGGGGAGATTCTCAATTCTTGCGGAAGGTTTATGATATCGTTGGGCGCTTCCTGTTCATATCAAAAATTCCCCCGGCACAGCCGGGGGAATTTTTATCCTCATTGCGGATTGATGGTGTAATTGGGCGCTTCCTTGGTGATATAGATATCGTGGGGATGGGACTCCTTCAGTCCGGCGGCGGTAATCTGGGTGAACTGAGCTTTCGTCCGCAGGTCCTCAATGGTGGCACAGCCGCAGTAGCCCATGCCGGAGCGCAAGCCGCCCATCATCTGATAGATGGTCTCAGACACCGGCCCCTTGTAGGGCACACGGCCCTCTACTCCCTCGGGCACCAGTTTCTTGTTGTCCTGCTGGAAGTAGCGGTCCTTGGAGCCCTTGGCCATGGCCCCCAGGGAACCCATGCCCCGATAGACCTTGAACTGCCGGCCCTGATACACCTCGGTCTCACCGGGGGACTCCTCACAGCCCGCCAGCAGGGAACCCAGCATGACCACATTGCCCCCCGCCGCGATGGCCTTGGCAATGTCGCCGGAGTACTTGATCCCGCCGTCGGCGATGATGGGGATATCATATTCCGCCGCCACCTGGGCCGCGTCGAACACAGCGGTGACCTGGGGCACGCCGATGCCCGCCACCACCCGGGTGGTGCAGATGGAGCCGGGGCCGATGCCGATCTTTACGCAGTCTGCCCCCGCCTCGATGAGGGCACGGGTGCCCTCGGCGGTGGCCACATTGCCCGCCACCAGCTGCACGCTGGGGTACAGGGCCTTAATGCGCATGACGCACTCCAGGATATTCCGCGAGTGGCCGTGGGCGGAGTCCAGGCACAGCACATCGGCCCCCGCCTCCACCAGGGCGGCCACCCGGTCCAGCACGTCGGGGGTGACGCCGATGGCCGCGCCCACCAGCAAACGGCCCTGCTCGTCCCGGGCGGAGTTGGGGTAGACCTGGGCCTTCTCGATGTCCTTGATGGTGATGAGACCCTTCAGGCGGAACTGGTCGTCTACAATGGGCAGCTTCTCAATCTTATATTTGCGGAGGATCTCTCGGGCCTGGTCCAGATTGGTGCCCTCGGGGGCGGTGACTAAGTGATCCTTGGTCATCACATTGTCGATGAGCTGGTTCATGTCGGTCTCAAACTTCATGTCCCGGTTGGTGATGATGCCGATGAGCTTGCCGCCGTCGCAGATGGGAACTCCGGAGATGCGGAACTTGGCCATCAGTTCGTCGGCCTCCGCCAGGGTGTGGCCCGGGCCCAGCCAGAAGGGATCGGTGATGACGCCGTTCTCGCTGCGCTTCACCATGTCCACCTGCTCCGCCTGCTGGCCGATGGACATGTTCTTATGGATCACACCGATGCCGCCCTCCCGGGCCAGGGCGATGGCCATCCTGGACTCCGTCACCGTGTCCATAGCCGCGCTCATCACCGGGATGTTCAGCGTGATCCTGCGGGTCAGCCGGGTGTGCAGGTCCACATCCGCCGGGAGCACATTGCTCTCCGCCGGGATGAGCAGCACATCGTCAAAGGTAAAGCCCCGTTTGCCGAACTTGTCGTTCCAATCCATCTGCGCCATAATCCAACCTCCTATTTATAATTTTTCCTATTTTACGCTTCGCACCCGTCAATGTCAAGATGTACAAACCATTACATCATTTTTCGGCACTTTTGCCCATGAGAATCGGCGGACCAGCTCTTTGGCTGTCACTTTTTCCGGCCTGTCCAGCAGCCCCGCGTAAAAGGCCAGCAGGCCGGTGAGCTCCTCAGACGTATACCGCTCCCGGAGCGCCCCCATATCCAGATCATGGTCCCGTTTGGCCAGTCTCCGGCCGTCAGGGGCCAGCAGCAGGGGCGTGTGGAAGAATTCCGGCGGCTCATAGCCCAGGACCCGATGGAGCCACGCCTGCCGGGGGGCGGAGCACAGCAGGTCCCTCCCCCGCACCACGTGATTCACTCCCATCAGCGCGTCGTCCACCACCACCGCCAGCTGGTAGGCAAACACCCCGTCGGACCGCCGGACGATGAAATCCCCGCAGTCCCGGGCCAGATTTTCGGCGTAGGGCCCGCAGTTCCCGTCCTTCAGCGCCACAGTCAGGTTGGGACACCGCACCCGCCAAGCCGGACGGCGTCCCTGCCGCTCCAGCGCCGTCCGCTCCTCCCCCGTCAGATGGAAGCATTTCCCGCTGTATACCACCGCCCCGTCCTCCCGGTGGGGGGCGGACGCCGCCATCCGCTCCGTCCGGGAGCAGTAGCAGGGATAAATGAGGCCCTTTTCCTCCAAAACCCGAAATGCCTCTTCGTAATAAGCGGTGCGCTTGCTCTGCATATAGGCGGGCTCCAGTCCGCCCTCATCCCAGTCCAGCCCCAGCCAGCGCAGGTCGTCCATGAGCTGGGCGGCAAATGACCGGCTGGTCCGCTGGGTGTCCAGGTCCTCAATGCGCAGCACCAGCACGCCCCGGCTGCTCCGCGTGTCCAGCCAGGCCAGCAGCGCCGCCAGCAGATTGCCCAGGTGCATCCGCCCGCTGGGGGTGGGGGCGAACCGTCCCTTTATCTCCATAGGTCCTCTCCCCTGTCAGTCAAAAAAGGTGAGCTGCCGGTCCCCATAGCCCAGGGTGGCCGCCCGGATGATGGATTTCATATCGTACAGAATGCCCCGTTTCCGGCAGGCCTCCGTAAACACCCGCCACAGCGTCCGGGCCCTTGGGCTGGCGCACTGGTAGCGGTCCCCATACTGCCGCAGATAGCGTTCCTTCAGCCCCTGACCGGGAAACGCCCGCTCCAGGCCGTCCAGAAAAAACTCCCGCTGGCCCTGCCGCATGGTGACGCCAAAGGCGGGATAGATGAATTTGGCCCCCGCGCCGGCCACGCCCTCCACCACGGATAGCACATTTTCGCCGCTGTCCTCCAAAAAGGGCAGCACCGGCATGAGCAGCACCCCGGCGAACAGTCCCGCCCCGGCCAGCTTCTCCAGCGCCGCCAGACGGCGGGCGGGCGGCGGCGCGTTGGGCTCGATTTTGGCCGCTAAGGCGTCGTCCGCGGTGGTGACAGTGAGTTTGCAGATCACTGGGGAATGGTCTTGAATGGAGGTCAAAACGTCAATATCCCGGACAATCAGATCGCTTTTGGTGGCGATGGCCACGCCGCAGCCATATGCGTCGATGAGCTCCAGCGCGTGACGGGTGAGCTCCAATTCCTCCTCAAAGGGGTTGTAGGGGTCGCTCATGGACCCAGTGCAGATGAAAGCGGGCCGGACCTTTCGGGCCAGATCGTCCCGCAGGACGCGCAGGGCATCCGCCTTGGCCCGCACTGTGTCAAAGCTATCGATCTGGTAACAGTCGCTGCGGCTGTCGCAGTATAGGCAGCCATGACAGCAGCCCCGGTATATATTCATGGTGTGGTCGGTGCCGAACCACTCGGTGGACTTGCTGCGGTGGAGCAGATGCCTGGCGGCCACATATTCCATATCTGCTTTCTCCTCCTTTGATCGCGCTTTCCCGCCGGATAGGCGCAAACCCCTTCCGGCGTTTGGTCGGAAGGGGTTATTGATCAGCGTTTGTGGAAAATACGGAAGATATCGTCGAAGGGATCGTCCTCCACCTGCTCGGCGGCGGTTTCCAACAGGGGCTTGGGGGGCGTGATAGGGCCCACCCCGGCGGGGACGCATTTGGGCTTGTCCTCCGGCACGGCCTGGGGCCTGGCGGCGGGCTGAGGGGCGGCCGTCTGCACGGACTGAGTCTTCTCCTCCCCGGTGGGGACGGGATTGTCCACCGTACCAAAGCCGGTGGCGATGACAGTAACCCGCAGTTCGTCCTCCAGGGTGTCGTCAAACGCCGTGCCCATCATGAACAGGGCGTCGGGGTCGGCCACCTGCTTGACCATTTCGGCGGCCTGCTCCACCTCCTCCAGACCCATATCCATGGGCCCGGTGATGTTGACGATAATGCCCTTGGCCCCCTGGATGGAGGTTTCCAGCAGCGGGCTGTTGATGGCGATGCGGGTGGCCTCCTCCGCCTTGTTTTTCCCTGCGGCCCGGCCCACACCCATATGGGCCAGCCCCGCATCCTTCATCACCGCTGTGACATCGGCGAAGTCCAAGTTGATGAGGCCGGTGGTCTTGATCAGGTCGGAAATGGACTGCACCGCCTGACGCAGCACGTCATCGGCGATGGCGAAGGCGTTGGCAAAGGTAATTTTCTCGTCGGTGGCATACTGAAGCCGGTCATTGGGAATGATGACCAGAGAGTCCACCTTTTGGCGCAGCTCCTCGATTCCGCTGGCGGCCTGGTCCATACGGCGGCGGCCCTCAAAGCTGAAGGGCTTGGTGACAACGCCCACTGTGAGGATTCCCTTTTCCTTGGCGATCTCCGCCACCACGGGGGCTGCCCCGGTTCCTGTGCCGCCTCCCATACCGGCGGTAACAAACACCATATCCGCCCCCTCCAGCAGGGCGTTGATCTGCTCCTTGCTCTCCTTGGCGGACTCCCGGCCCACCTCGGGGTTGGCCCCCGCGCCCTTGCCGCCGGTGAGCTTCTCGCCGATGGCCAGCTTTTGCGTGGCCTCGGAGGCGTTGAGGCACTGCCGGTCGGTGTTCACCGCGATGAACTCCACCCCCTGCATCCCCGCCCGGACCATCCGGTTGACCACGTTATTGCCGCCGCCGCCTACGCCGATGACCTTTAATACGTCCTCGTGACTGGCAGCGGAATCCATTACAAATGCCATCCTGTGACCCTCCTATGTAAAACCAATAACGGCTTATCAAATCAAGCGCATAACTGTATCTTGGTGTATTGTACCCTTTTTTCCCAAAACGGTCAATAGAAAATCGCAGTTTTTTGCCGTCTGGAAAAAACTTAAGAAGAATTGCTCCAATCAGAGGGGCGGATTCCGGTGGTTTCCGGCACAATACAGTCCAATTCCCCGGTCAAGCCTCCGCGCCGGCCTCACCGGCGCCAGATTCAATCATGATGCCCTTCTCACTGGCGATCGGGCCGCCAGTGGGCCTTCCCGTCCATCACCGTCAGATCCAGCAGGCCGCTCTGCCCCTCCTGAATGACGCCGCTCTTCAGCCCCTCGGACAGGGCGGCCTGGGCCAACTGGATGTGGTAGTCATAGCTTCCGTCCCGGGGCAGCTTCAGGCGGTAGACGCCGTAATGCAGCGTCATAGATGCCGCGGCGGTGCAGTCCAGCTGGGTGCAGCTCTCCAGCATCCCCTGGCCCTCCAGCACCCCCAGCAGCTCCTTCACATATTCCAGCGTCAGGCTCTCCTCCTCCGCCGTCTGAACCATACCCCCGGCGTAGGGCCCCACCGCCGTCAACCCCTCGATCTGTACCGTGCGGACTGAGCCGTTGTCCTTCTCCAGCAGCTTGCCCTGGGCGGAGATCAGCCAGCGGCCTTCGGCGCTCTCCACCGACGCCGCCGCCACCCGCTCCGTCACCTTGATGGACACGCCGTCGGGCAGCGTCTTCCGAATGGCCACCCCCTCCACATAGGGCAGGCGGGCCCGGATGGCGGCCGATACCCGGCTCCCGGACAAAATGATGAGATTATCGCCGGTCTGAATGCCGGAGGCCTCAATGATCTCCTCTGTGGTATAGCGCAGATTCCCCGTCACCTCCACAGTATTGACCCGGAAAAAGACCACACACGCCATGATGACCGCCGCAACCACCAGCAGGATGGACAGCATTTTATACAGCCCGCCGAAACGGCCTCCCCTGCGGCGGGTTCTGCTGTGTCTGCGCTGTCTTGCCACGGTATCATCTCCGTTCTGATCTATCTCCTCACGCTTCTCTCCGCTCCACGTCGGCACCCAGACACTGGAGCATCGTCTCCAGCCCCTCATACCCCCGGTCAATATGGCTCAGCCCGGACAGCACCGTAACGCCTTCCGCCCCCAGCGCCGCCGCCGCCAGCGCGCCGCCGCCCCGCAGGTCATGGGCCTCCACCTTGGCGCCGTGGAGCCGCTCCACCCCTCTCACCAGGGCCACCCGGCCCTCGGTGGTGATATCCGCCCCCATCCGGATCAGCTCAGGGACATGGCGGTAACGGCTGTCAAACATGGTCTCCACAAACAGAGTGCACCCCTGGGAGACCGCCAGCGCGGCCATGACGGGGGCCTGGGCATCGGTGGGAAAGCCAGGATAGGGAGCGGTCCGGACCGTGGGCACGCCTCTCAGCGCAATAGCCCGGTCCCGTTCCAGTTCCACATGCTCCAGCCTGCTCTCCACCCGGCATCCCGCCTGATGGAGCACCGACAGAACGGTGGCCAAATGCCGCCAGTCCACCCCGCTCAGCCGCACCCGTCCCCCCGCCGCGGCGGCGGCGGACAACAGTGTGGCCGCCACGATCCGGTCGCCCATGATATGAAATTCTCCTCCGGACAGCGGCCGTCCTCCCTCCACCGTGATGGTGGAGCTCCCCGCCCCCCGGACCCTGGCGCCCAGGCTGTTGAGGAAGCTCTGCAAATCTCCGATCTCCGGCTCACGGGCGGCGTTGGAGATGGTGGTGACTCCCGACGCGCCCACAGCGCACAGCATGGCGTTTTCCGTGGCCCCCACGCTGGGAATGGACAGATAAACCTCGCCCCCCGCCGGCCTGCCCGCGCAGTGGATTCCATGGTCCTCTGTTATCCCGCATCCCATGGCCCGAATGGCTGCAAGGTGCAGGTCGATGGGCCGGGGCCCCAGCTCGCACCCGCCGGGATAGGTTAGGTGGGCCTCTCCCATCCGGGCCAGCAGCGGTCCCAGGAAAATAATGGACGAACGCATGGCCTGCATCTGCTTTTCCGATATGGCGTTTCCCTCCGCCCCGGTGGGGTCCACCACAATCCTGTGGCCCTCCTGCTCCGCCTTGCAGCCCAGCCGCCGCAGAATATCCAGCGCCGTGGTCACGTCGGTGAGCTTAGGACAATTGCTCAGCGTCACCGGCCCCCCCGCCAGCAAGCAGGCCGCCAGAATCGGCAGCACGCTGTTTTTCGCCCCGTGGACCGTCAGCTCCCCCTCCAGCGGCCGTCCGCCCCGAAGATACATCACGCTCATGGCAAAGCCTCCCATAGAAGAAATCTCGTTTCATTCTATGCGGAGGGGCCTTAGGCCGTTATTTCAGCAGCGAAATCAGATTTTCATAAATATCCTGGGCGGCGTTGGGGGACGCCGCCGCTCTCAGCGCCCGGCCCATGGCCGCCCGCCTGTTCCCGTCGGACAGCAGCGCCAGCGCCGTGTCATACAGCTTCGCGCCGGTGCAGTCCTTCTCCTCAATCAGCTCCACCCCGCCCCGGTCGGCCAGCACCTTGGCGTTTTTATACTGGTGGTTGGCCGCCACAAAGGGGGAGGGCACTAGAATAGCCGGTTTGCCCAGGGCGGTCAGCTCCCCGATGGTGGACGCCCCCGCCCGGCAGATCACCAGGTCGGCCGCCGCCATCACCACCGGCATGTTGTCAATGTAGGGCCGAACCTCGCTGCCGGAGACCGCGATTCCCCGTTTGGCAAGCTCCCCGGGCATCTCGTCGTAGTCCCGCCCCGCCGCGTGGATATAGTGGAACCTGCGTCCCTCCGACGCCCAGCGCTCCACAAAATCCACCGTTTTCGCGCTCATATGGCCCGCCCCCTGGGAGCCCCAAAAGGAGATCACCAGCGGCTGCGCGTCCTTCAGCCCCAGCTCCAGCCGGGCCCGCTCCCGGTCCAGAGAGAAGAACTCCCCCCGTACGGGGGTTCCGGTGACGGCCACCCGTTTCGCGTCCTTATAGTACTCCGCCGCCTCGGGAAAGCCCACCATCACCAGATCTACCTTGTTGGCCAGCGTTCGGGTGGTCAGGCCCGGATACGCGTTGGACTCATGGATGGCGGTGGGGATGCGCCGCCGGGCCGCCTCATGGACGGCGGGATAGGAGGCGTAGCCCCCCGTTCCCACCACCAGATCGGGTTTGAACCGCTTGATCAGATCCGCCGCCTCGCGTTCGCCCACGGGAAGCTTGAGGGCGCTTTTCACATTGTGTTTGATCACCTTCCAGCTCCAGGAGCGCTCAAAGGTGGACACCTTCACTGTCTCGATGGGATAGCCCGCCTGAGATACCAGCCGCTGCTCCATCCCCTGCTCCGCGCCCACAAACAGTATCTCACAGCCGGGATGGCGGGACTCAAACACCTGGGCCACCGCCAGGGCGGGATTGACATGCCCCGCTGAGCCTCCGCAGGTAAAAATCACGCGCATGGCCGCACCTCCTACTCCGCCTTAACTGCGGGAATTTGTCTGGATATGCTGAGCACCATACCCATCTCCGCCAGCTGAATGGCCAAGGCTGTGCCGCCGTAGCTGAAAAAGGGCAGAGAAATACCGGTGACAGGCATGAAATTGGTGGCCACAGCAATGTTCAAAAAGACCTGGGCAGCCAGCAGCGTCATGATGCCCACGATGAGCAGGGTGCCGAACCGGTCTCTGGCGTGGAGAGCCAGCCAGTAGCCCCGGATGATCAGCAGGGAGAACAATGCCATGAGCAGCACGGCCCCCACCATCCCCATCTCCTCGCACCAGATGGCAAAAATACAGTCGTTGTGTTCTTCAGGCAAGAACAGGTATTTCTGCCGGCTGTTGCCCAGCCCCACCCCCAGCAGTCCTCCCGAGCCGATGGAGATCATGGACTGAATGGGCTGAAAGCCGTCCCCCGTATAGTCCACGAAGGGGTCCAGCCAAATGGTGATACGTTTGGTCATATACTCGGTCTGGGTGATGAGAAAGGCCAGCGCTCCCACCACCAGCGTCCCCCCCGCAACAAACCAGCCCAGGCTGATCCCCGATACCAGCAGCACGGAGGCCGCCGCCACCGTGATGAGGATCATGCCCGACATGTGGGGCTCCTTATGCAGCAGGACCAGCACCACCACCAAAATGGCCGCGTAAGGGACCAGCTCCATAAAACCGATGCGGTCCAGGCAATCCCCTGCCCTGCCCAAAAAGGTGCGCCGGTTCCACTTCTTGGGCGGGCCCTTGAGCTGATCGTTCCGCTTGGAAAGGCTGGCGGAAAAGTAGAGGATCACCCCCACCTTGGCCACCTCGGAGGGCTGAAAGCGGATGCCGAACAGATAGATCCAGCGCCTCACGTCGGTGTTGCCCGCCGTCCGGCCCAGAGGGGTGAACACCAGCGCCAGCAGCATGATGGAGCCCGCCAGGGCGAACACCGACATCCAGCGGAACTGCTGATAGTCAATTTTGGAGATGATGAACATGGCCGCAACACCCAGCACCGCAAATCCAAACTGCCGCTTGAAGTAGTACAGCGGATCGCCGCCAGTGAACACGTCCGGGTCCAGATCGTACATGGCGGAGGCGTAGGAGGCCGACAGCACCGTAATCAGGCCGATGGCGGTGAGCACCAGCACCAGCGCCAAAAAGGGCAGGTCAATGGGGCCCCGGGCCAGCTGCTGCTCGATGGTCAGGTCCCGTTTTGCTTTTCTGGCCATGGGCCTCACGCTCCTCTCCGCTTATGACGATACCGGCTCTGTAGAGGCGGTTATCACCCGCCCGTAAATCCCGCGCGGCAGCCTTTCGGAATCGGGCGGATAATATCCGCCCCTACGGGATGCCGCGCGGTCAGATGGCATACCTGTACATCACGCCCACAAAGGCCAACAGGCAGAACGCCACGGTGATTCCTGTGAAGGTGAGCACGATGCGCACCTCGCTCCAACCGCCCAGCTCCAGGTGGTGATGAAGGGGCGCCATGCGGAAAAAGCGCTTGCCGTGGGTCAGCTTGAAATAGCCCACCTGAATGATATCGCTCACGGTCTCGGCGATGTAGATGACGCCCACGGGCACCAGCGCCAAGGGCACATCCAGAGCGAAGGCCATACCGCACACCGCGCCCCCCAAAAACAGGGACCCGGTATCCCCCATAAACACCTTGGCGGGGTGGAAATTGTACACCAGGAAGCCCAGCAGCCCCCCCGCCAGCGCCCCGGCGAAAATGCCCACCGCGCCGTAATCCCACCACTTGGACAGCACCGCGAAGAACACCGATACCGCCAGCGTCACCGACCCGGCCAGACCGTCCAGACCGTCCGTGAGGTTCACCGCGTTGACGCAGCCCACCATGACAAAGGCGGCGAACACCAGGTACACCCCCCAGGGCAGGGGCAGAGACAGATTGACAAAGGGAATGTACAGATTGGGCGTCAAGTGGCCGCTCCACCGCAGCAGGGCCAGAAAGGCGATGGCCGCCGCCAGCTGGAGCAGGAACTTCCACCCGGCGGTGAGGCCGGTGTTCTCATGCTTGCGGATCTTGGCAAAGTCGTCCACAAAGCCGATGGCTCCGCACACCAGGGAAAAGGCCAGCACAAACAGCGCCTGCCAGCTTCCCTCCGCCATGTCCCGCCAGCCGAAGGCCAGCACCACCGCGATGACCGCCGCGATGAACATGATGCCCCCCATGGTGGGGGTGCCCTCCTTGTTTTTGTGCCAGTTTGGGCCGATCTCCTTGATGGACTGGCCCGCGTGCAGGGCCCGCAGGGCGGGGATCAGGAACCATCCCACCGCCGCCGAGATCACAAAGGCGGTCAGCGCCGCCAGCAGTATCCGTACCATAGCTTTCTCCTCCGCACTCTCTTTTGTATTCCCTCTCTCCCGGGAATCAGGCGTTCAGCCTGGCCACCGCGTCGGACAGGGGCACCCCCAGGGCCAGCGCCCCCGCCAGCGCCGCCAGGTGGTCGTACAGCCGGGGGCTCTCCCCCGCCGGCACCCGCACCCGCATCAGCTCCCCCTGGGTCGTAAAAGCCTCAAATTCCAGCTGTTCTCCCCGGAGACGGACGTTTTTTGCCGTCAGGTCCGCCTGGGGCCTGCCGTCGGAATAGGCGTACACCGCCCCCGGCATGGCGACCGCCATCCGCCGCCCCTCCGGGTCGTCCAGCCCCACCACCGTCACCCCGGCCCGACGGGACAGGGCCCACCGGGCGGCGGCGCAGCCGCTGAGGGTCCGGCTGTCGGGGCGGTCGAAATTCTCCACCACCACCGCACGGCAGCTTCCCTCGTACATGGCCGCCTGACAGGGGGTGAGCTCCACTACCGGGCCGGGCACCAGGGAGCGCAGCAGCCCGGCGGTGAGGGTTCCTCCCCGGCCCACCACGGCCACGGGAGCTTTTATTGTACCGCTAATTGTCTCCATACTCCACCTTGGTCACAAATCTGACCTCCACCACCGTGCCGGGAGACACCATGGTGCCCTGGTCCAGCGACTGCGCCGAGGACGCCACCTGCGGGTCGGTGTAGTCCACCACGCCGGAGGCCCGCATGAACAGCCCCAGCGCCTCCAGCGCCTCCTTGGCCGCCGTGGGCGACTTGCCCGACAGATCCGGCACCTCCACCTGATCCTCCGGCACGGCGTCCCCCAGATACAAAATCACGTTGGACCCGCCCGGTATGGACACTCCCGCGGCAGGCACCTGATAGGTGACTACGCTGCCCGTCCCCACAGTGCGGCACTCAAAGCCCGCGCTCTGAATGGTTCCCTTGGCCACCGTCAGCTCCCTGCCGATGACGTAGGGCATGGGGGTGTCCGCGCCCGCCAGCTGGTCCGCGCTGTACTGCTTCTCAATGCCCATATAGTCCAGAATATTGGCGATGAGGGGACCCACCATGGGAGCGGTGATGTTGCCGCCGGAGATGTAGGTGCCCGAGGCGGTGTAGCTGGAGTCGGGACCGGAGCGCTTGGGGGTGTCGTACACCACCAGCACCAGCACCTGGGGATCGTCCACCGGGGCAAAGCCCATGAAGGAGCACATGACGTCCTTATTATAGTCCGGGTTGTACTTCCGATCCAGCAGCTCGGAGGTGCCCGTCTTGCCGCCGATGGAATAGCCGATCATGTTGGCGTTGTGGCCGGAGCCCTCCCGGGTGCCCACCACCTGTTCCAGAATGCCCCGTATCTTTTCCGAGGTGGACTCGCTGATGACCTGCCGCACCTCCTGGACCTCGTGATAGAAGGTGGTGTTGCCCTCCCCGTCGGTGATGGACTGCACCACGTAGGGCTGGAGCAGGTGTCCGCCGTTGATGACGGCGGCAAAGGCCGAGATCATCTGGATGGGGGTCACCTTGAACCGCTGGCCGAAGGAGCCCACCGCCACCGACTGGGCCCCAGAGGGGGCCTTGAACTCCGACTCGAGCCAGAACACCTGAGTGCCCTCCCCCGCCAGGTCGATGCCGGTCTTGTTGAACAGGCCGAAGTCCCCGAAGTACTTCCACATGATGTCCGGGCCCATTTTCTCCCCGATCTTCATCAGAGCCACGTTGCAGGAGTTCATCACCGCATGGGTCAGATCCTGGTCGCCGTGGCCGGGAGCGGGCTTGTGGCAACCGATGGTCCGGCCTCCCACCACCTTGGACCCGCCGCAGTAGAAGTGGTCGTCCATGGAGACGATGCCCTCCTCCAGGGCCATGGCCACGGTGATGGGCTTGAACACGGAGCCGGGCTCATAGGCCTCGGCCAGGGCCCGGTTTTTCATCTGGGTTTTCCAGGCCTCGTCCCAGGCCTTGTCGGCGGCCTCGTCCCCCTCCTCCGTTTTCACCCGCTCCACCTCGGCCTGGAGCGATTCGCTGAGCAGCACGCCCCAGTTGTTGGGGTCGAAGTCCGGGGAGCTGGCCATGGCCAGCACCGCCCCGGTCTGGGGATTGATGGCCAGGCCGAAGGCGCCCTTCTGCACGTCGTAGGTCTCGATGCCCTCCTCCAGGGTCTGCTCCAGCATGGCCTGAATGCGCTCGTCCAGGGTGAGGTGGATGTCATAGCCGTCCTCCGCGTCGAAGTACATGTCATAGCCGGAGAGCATATCCATGCGCATGCCGTTCACCGAGGTGACCACCCGGCCCAGCTCGCCGGACAGCGCGTCCTCATAGAGGGCCTCGATGCCTGCCTTGCCCACCTTGTTCTCGCCGCTCTCCTTGGTCTGGCCCATGTATCCCAGCACATGGGCCCCCACCGAGGAATAGGGATAATAGCGCTTGCTGCTGGGGGTGAGCTGGAGGGCGGCGGACAGCTTCTTCTCCCGGATAAACTGCCGGGCCTTCTCCGCGTCCTCCTCCTCCATCTCGTAGTAGAGCACCTCATAGCCGGAATTGGTGCGCTCCACCCGCTTCCAAAGCAGGTCCTCGTCATAGCCGAACAGCTCCACGATGCCGTCCACAATGGTTTTGCGCAGGTCGTACAGAGCCTTGTCATAGGCGGCCTGATCCAGAGTGCCGTTCCCATCGGTGTAGCGGTCCTTGTTCACGGCGCTCAGCACCCCCATGGGAGACAGAATCAGCTTATAGACCGTGGCGGACATGGCCATGGGCCGGCCCTCCCGGTCGTAAATGGTGCCCCGGTTGGCGGCTACGGACACGCTCCGGGTCTGCTGGTTGGCCGCCCGCTCCTCCCATTCCTGATGCTCCAAAACCTGGAGCTTGTAGAGCTGGGCGATGAGGGGCAGAAACATGCCGATTCCCAGCACCACCATCAGGAATATGGTGCGCCGGAACAGGCTGCGGTTGTTTCTGCCGTCGGAGCGGCGGGGCTTACGATTGGGCTGCTGCATGGTTTTCGCTCCTGCCTTCCTGAAAATCGTCGGATCACTATGGGAGAGGGGCGCAGGAACGAGTTACATTCCTCACGCCCCTCCAGTCTCTCTATGGGTGAATATATGCCGGAACAGGTCCTTTATGACAGTAAGCCGGCAAAAAAGCGCTCCGCGCGCTGGAGGATACCGGACAGGCCGTTCTTCGAGCCGTCATAATAGACCACGCTGTCCCCGCCGGACAGGTCCAGATACACCGTCTGATTCTCGTTGGGCCGCACCATGGTACCGTTAGACAGAAATTGGGCCTCAATGGCCTCCAGATCGTACACCAGCTCGTACTTGGCCTGAAGGGTCCGGTTCTCGTCCTGCAAATCGGACAGCGTGCCGCGCAGCTCCACGATGTCGTTGTTCACCACCGCCAGCCGGGCGCAGTTGACCACCAGCAGCAGCGTGCACGCCAGCACGGAGAAGATCCCCACCACGGCGAAGGGCGAGATGGCGGTCTGAGCCCGGACCTGCACGCTGGGCCGTACCGCCGGACGCCTGCGGGGCCGGGGCTGAGGACGGCGCTGGGGCTCCTGCCGTCGCGCCGGCGCGGCGTTCATCTGATCCCGGCGGCTTCTGCGGACGGGATCCTGCTCAAATTCCGGCTTATACGCCACATTTCCATAGGTACGGTACCGTTTTGTACTCCTCTTCTGCTCTGCCATAGGGCACACTCCTCCGTACTTGGTCCCTGCCCCGCGCTGGTATCCGCAAAGCAGGCTCTATCCGTTTGCCTCAGAGCTTTTCCGCCACGCGCAGCTTGGCGCTTCGGGCGCGGGGATTCTCCTCCAGCTCCTCTTTCCCGGCCACGATGGGCCGCTTTCCGATCAGTTTTGCCTTTGGCGTCCTGCCGCATACACACACCGGGAAATCCGGCGGGCAGGTGCACCCTCTGGCCCACTCCCCGAAGGCCGTCTTGACCAGCCGGTCCTCCAGCGAGTGAAAGGAGATCACGGCCAGCCGCCCGCCCGGGTTCAGCGCGCCCAGCGCGCCGCCCAGCATACGCTCCACCTCGCCCAGCTCGTCGTTCACCGCGATGCGGATGGCCTGAAAGGACCGCTTGGCCGGGTGCTGCTTTTCCCGGCGGGCTTTGGCCGGCATAGCGTCCCGGATGAGCTGGGCCAGCTGGCCCGTGGTCTCTATGGGGCCGCCCTCCCGCCGGTGGGCGATGGCGGCGGCGATTAGGCCGGAATAGCGCTCCTCGCCGTACTGCCAGAGAATGCGCTTCAGGTCTTCCTGGCTCCAACCGTTCACCACATCCCTGGCTGTGAGGGGGGCGGACTGGTCCATGCGCATATCCAGCGGAGCGTCCTGAAGATAGGAGAACCCCCGGCTGCCGTCATCCAGCTGAGGGGAGGACACCCCCAGATCGAACAGCATCCCATCCACTCCGGCCACGTTCAGCGAGGCCAGAATTTCGGGCAGGTCTCCAAAGTTCCCCCGCACCAGCGTCACCCTGTCCATGCGGTCCCCCAGCAGAGCCGGCGCCGCGTCCAGCGCGGCCTTGTCCCGGTCCACGGCGATCAGCCGCCCGGTGGTGAGCCGCCTGGCGATCTCCAGCGAGTGGCCCGCCCTTCCCAGGGTGCCGTCCACATAAATTCCGTCGGGCCGGATGCTTAGACCCTCCAGGCACTCCCGCAGGAGCACCGGCTTGTGTGTGTACTCCGTCATTGTGTTAAATCCCCAGGTTCTTCATCAGGCTGGCAATGGTCTCGGGATTGAGCTGCTGGCGGGCCTTGGCTTTCCAGCTCTCCGCGCTCCAGATCTGGGCCCGGTCGTTGTTGCCTGTGACCACCACGTCCCGGTCGATCTTGGCATAATCCTTCAGGTAGGAGGGAATCTGAAACCGCCACTGCTTGTCCGCCTCACACAGCTGGGCGGAGGCAAAGAACAAATCCATGGAGGCCGCGTCCGTGGTAGACAGCTCGGACACCCGCTGGCGAAGCTTGTCCCAGGTCTCCATAGGGTAAAGGGTCAGGTTTTCCTTTACTCCCACCGCCAGATAAAAACTGGAGCCCAGCTTGTCCCGGAGCTTGGAGGGAACGATAAGGCGGCCAGCGCTGTCAATGCTGTGCTCATAAGTGCCGGTCATCCCTCTCCCTCCATTTCTCTCCTAATTATAGCAGATTTACTCCATTTCCCTCCACCACGTTTTTCAGTATACCGTAGCCACCCATAAAATGCAAGGACTTTTTTTCGGTGAATTTGCCCATTTGGGGTAAATTTTTTGTCATTTTATGTCGAACGGGCATTCGTTTATTGATTTTAATTTTTACTTTTGGTGCCGTTTATTGGGCCGTTTCCCCCTCTCCTCCCAATATGACATAAAAAAATCCCCGCCGAATTTTTTCCACGGCAGGAATTTTTTATCCCAATTTTTTCTATTTTCAGCCCGGGATCTACCGGTCCGCCTCGGCGTCATACATCCGGCTGCTCCCGGAGGAACCGGAGCGGTCGCTTCCTCCGCTCCCCATGCCGGACCGGAATTGATTGTGCACCTGCCGCATCTCCGCATGGGCGGCGGCCAAGGCGTCCTCTGTCCGGCGCAGCAAATCCGCACAGTACTCATTGGTCTCACGGCAGGTCTTTTTTGCCTCCTCGTCGGCGCGGGCCAGCACCTCCCGCGCCTTCTGCCGGGCCTGATTCATCACGGGGGCCTCGCTCACCATCTGGTTGGCCTCGATCTCCGCCCGCTTGCGGATCTCCTCCGCCTCCCGCTTCGCGGTGGCAATGTACTCGTTCCGGGCGTTGAGAATCTTCCGCGCCTCCGCCAAATCCACCGGCAGCTGCTTTTTCGCGTCCTCAATGAGATCCAGCGCCTTATCCCGCTCGATCACACACTTGTCTCCGCTGAAAGCGGCATTCTTTGCCTCGTCGATCATATCGAACAGCATATCCAGCAGTTCGTCCACGGCTGTCGCCATGCGTCATTCCTCCTATTTTGTGAATAGCCGTCACATGGGATTCGGGACGCCGCCCGTCACCTTGCTCCGCACCCGGCCGATGATCTGACGGGGCACAAAATCGGACAGGTCCGCCCCGTACCGCGCTAGCTCCTTGACCACCGTGGAGCTGAGAAAGGCGTACTTGGGCCGCGTATAGAGAAACACGGTATCCAGCTTGGGGTAGAGCTTGGCGTTGAGCATGGCCATCTGAATCTCCGACTCATAGTCGGACACCGCCCGCAGTCCCTTCACCAGCACCCGGGCCCGGTGGCTCTTGGCGTATTCCGCCACAAGCTCCTGGCAGCAGTCCACGCTCACGTTGGGCAGGTCCTCCGTCACCGCCCGGATGAGCTCCACACGCTCCTGGGGGGAGAACAGCCCGGAGGGCTTGGCGGAGTTCACGCTGACGCACACGATCAGCTCGTCGAAAATGGCGGCGGCACGCTTGATGATGTCCAGATGACCCAGCGTCACCGGGTCAAAGCTGCCGGGATAGATGGCGCGTCTCATGAATGGGCCCTCCTGCGGTATAGGGTGAATTTGATCCTGCCGTACCGGTATTCCCTGCCCTTTTCATAGGGCTCGTCCACCTCCGGCAGGCTGTGGTCCGCCAAGCTTTCGCACACTATTATACCATTTCCCACCACAATGTCAATCGCCGTGATCAGCTCCAGGGCCCGCTCCAAATTTCCGGAGGCGTAGGGCGGGTCCAGGAACACCAGGCCGTACTTCTCCCGGACCCTGCCGAGGAAGGCGGCAAAGTCCTTTCCGTGGCAGGCGGAGCGGTCCTCAAAACCACAGGCCCTGATATTTTTCTGCGCCACCCGCAGCGCGGCGGGGGCGCTGTCCACAAAGTCGCAGAACGACGCGCCCCGGGACAGGGCCTCAATGCCCAGCTGCCCCGTGCCCGCGAACAGGTCCAGCGCCCGCCGGCCCTCAATGTCAAACTGGATGGCGCTGAACAGCCCCTCCTTTACCCGGTCGGTGGTGGGGCGCGTGTCCAAACCGGGCAGGTCCTCCAGCCTGCGTCCCTTTGCCAGGCCAGTGATGACTCTCATGATGTCTCTTCCTTTCCTTGATCCGCCTCTGACCCGTGGAAATAGCCGTACACCGCCGAAGCCGTGTTCTTCGGAACCACAGCGGACAGCTCCTCCAGCGAGGCGGCCTTCACCGCCTTCACGCTTTTAAACGCCTTCAAGAGCTGAGCCTTTCGGGTTGGTCCCACACCGGGAATTCCGTCCAGCGCCGAGCCCTTCAAATGCCCCGCCTGCTGCTGGCGGTGGAACTCAATGGCAAAGCGGTGGGTCTCCTCCTGAATGCGGCCCACCATGGCAAACAGGGCCTGATTGGCCTGTATGCCGATCTCCCGGCCGTCCCCCGCCACCAGGGCGCGGGTCCGGTGGCGGTCGTCCTTAATCATGCCGTATACCGGAATGCCGTCCAGCCCCAGCTTGGACATGGCCTCCCGTGCCGCCTTCACCTGCCCCGCGCCGCCGTCCATCAGCAGCAGGTCCGGCTTTTCCGCAAACTTCTCGTCCCCGTCCAGATACCGCCGGAACCGCCGCTCCACCACCTGCTCCATAGAGGCGTAGTCGTCGGCGTGGGGCATATCCTTCAACTTGAACCGGCGGTAATCCCGCTTCAGCGGCCTGCCGTCGATGTGCACCGTCATAGAGGCCACAATATCCGAGCTGCCCGTGTTGGAGATATCGAACGCCTCGATTCTGTGGGGCTGATTTTCCATACCCAGCAGCGCCCCCAACGCCTCAGTGAGCTTGGAGCGGCGCTCCTCCGCCGTGGTGGCCCGAAGCGCCTCCTCGGCGGCGTTTTCGTTGGCCAGCTTCACCAGCTCCATCTTGGCTCCCCGCTGGGGGGTGAGCACCTCCACCCTGCGGCCCACCGCCTCGGTGAGCATCCGGGCCAGCTCCACCTGCTCGTCGATGTCGCAGGGCAGCAGGATCTGCTTGGGGAGCTGGATGCGCCCGCCATAGTACTGGGCCGCCAGGGTGGACACCGTGGTCTGCTCGTCCTCCATTGGGACGGCCAGCAGCTCCCAGTCCTTGGCGGCCAGCTCCCCGCCGATGTAGTGCAGCACCACGAAGCAGCTCTTGGCCTCCCCCCGGTGGTAGCCCACCACGTCGGTGTCCGCCAGCGACCCGGCCACCGCCTTCTGCCTGGTGGACAGCATCTGAATGGACCGGATGCGGTCCCGGAGCTGGGCGGCTCTCTCAAAGCGCAGCTCCTCTGCCGCCAGCTCCATCTCGGCAGCAAGCTCGTCCACTACCTCATCCAGACGGCCCTCCAGCAGCCGCACCGCCTGATCGATGGACCGCTTGTACTGGGTCTGATCCATTTCAGCCCGGCAGTAACCGTCGCACACGCCCATGTGAAAGTTGAGGCAGGGCCGCTCCTTACCGATGTCCTTGGGAAACTTCCGGCGGCAGGCGGGCAGGCGCAGGGCCTGACGCAAAGCGTCGATGATGCCCTGACTGGCAAAACGGGAGCCGTAGGGTCCAAAGTACCGGGCCCCGTCGTCCTCCGCCCTGGAGGCCAGGGAGAACCGGGGGTAGTCTCCGGCCGACAGGCGGATATAGGGAAAGCCCTTGCTGTCCTTGAGCAGGATATTATAGCGCGGCTGATGGCGCTTGATGAGGGCGCACTCCAGCACCAGGGCCTCAAACTCGGACTGAACCACGATGACATCAAAGTGGTCGATCTGGCTCACCATGGCCCGGGTCTTTTCGTTGTGCCGGGACTGATCCTGAAAGTATTGGCTCACCCGGTTTTTCAGCGCCTTGGCCTTGCCCACGTAGATGACCTCGCTGCCGGCGTTCTGCATGATGTATACGCCGGGCTTGAGGGGCAGGGCGTGGGCCTTGTCCCTCAGTTCGTCGAATGTCAAAGTGGTCACCTCCTGCTCACGACGGCTCCACGCTTCTACCGGGGCCCCCGCAAAGCCGCCCTTTGGTTTTGTGGGGAGAGGGGGAGCGGCAAGCGAGTTTTCGGCATCGCCGGAAACAAGCGATACGCAGCTTGCTCCGACGTTGTCACCCTCCGATTGGGCGCATAGGGGCGGCTTACCTCCGTCTCGGGCGAAACCCGCCTCCGCTTTACGGCGGCCAGGCTTTTGAGTCTCGCCCTCGGCTCGGTCGGCGGTAGACGCTTGCCGCTGGCAAGCACCGCCCCTCGCTCCGGTCCATCCGCCCCTATCCGCGCTTCTTACAAAAAAAGCGCCGCGTGTCGCGGCGCTTTTCCGTGGTCAGCGTTTGGTTACTCGGAGAATTCAGAATTGATCAACTCCACCAAAGCGTTGATGGCCGCCTCCTCGTCGGGGCCATCGGCGATGAGGTTGATGGTCGTGCCCTTCACGATTCCAAGTGACAGGACACCCAACAGGCTTTTCGCATTGACGCGGCGGTCATCATCCTTCTCCACCCAAATGGAGCTCTTGAATTCGTTGGCCTTCTGGATAAAGAACGTGGCCGGACGGGCGTGCAGACCAACCTGGTTGTTTACCGTAGTCTCTTTCATGAACATGAATGATTCCCTCCATCATAAACTCGGCTCCGGGCATATCGCGCCGTCACCCGGCCAAACTCCGAATCTTTGTACTATGATAGGATACCAAATTTAGGCGGCATCGTCAAGAGCATTTTCACCAAATTCTCACCTTCTCTTTCATGGAAACCGCCTAGAAATCACGACCGGCAGGCTCTTTTCACCCTTTGGCGGCGGCTGGACCGCCCTCCCCCGCCGGAGTCTCCCCTCCCCGCCGTAAAAAGCCAGCCGGCGGAGGCGGATTATTTCAGCGTGGCCACTGTGACTCCGTCCTCGCCCTCGCCGTAAACACCGGGGCGGTACTCCTTCACATAGCGGCTCCGCTTCAGATGCTCCCGCACCGCCTTCCGCAGGGCGCCGGTGCCCTTGCCGTGGATGATGGTCACAGTCTCCAGCTTGCCCATGAGGGCGTTGTCCAGAAACAGGTCCACCGCCCCCAGGGCCTCGTCCACCATCATGCCCCGCAGGTCCAGCTCGGCCTTGGCGGCGGACGCTCGGAAGGGCCGGGATATGGAAGCGGTTCTCTGCTTGTCCTTGGCGCTCTGCTTTTTCCGGGCCGTGACCTCCTCCAGCACCCGCACCTCGCTCTGCTTGGCCTTCATCTTCAAAATGCCCGCCTGAAGCTGGAGGGTGCCGTCCTTGTTGACGCCCACCACCTCCGCCTGGGTTCCCATTTTCAGCAGCTCCACCGTATCGCCCACAACGGCGTCCCGGGTGGGGGGCGGAGGCGGCAGATTCTCCTGCCTGCCGCCCAGGGCGGCGTCCGCCTCGTTGAGCTTCCGGCGCAGCTGGGCCCGATGCTCATTGTCGTCCACCCACTCCCGGCTCTGTTCCTGGCGGCGGCGCATCTCGTTGAGCTCCTTGAAGGTCTGGTCGGCGGCGTCCCTGGCCTGCTCGATGATGGCCCTGGCCTCCGCCTGGGCCTTTTCCGTGGCCTTCCGGCGCTCCCCTTCAATGTGGGCCCGGTACTCCTCCGCCTGGGTGCGGGCCTCCTCCATTTCCCGGCGCAGCTTGGCCGCCTGCTCCTTCTCCCGCTCCATGGCCTGCCGCTGGAGATCCAGCTGGCTGAGCACGTCCTCAAAGCGCACGTTTTCCGCGTCGATGCGGTCCGCCGCCTTCTGGATGATATAGTCGGGCAGGCCCAGCCTCCGGGAGATGGCGAAGGCGTTGGACTTGCCGGGGATGCCGGTCAGCACCCGGTAGGTGGGGGCCAGCGTCTCCACGTCGAACTCGCAGGAGGCGTTTTCCACCCCCTTGGTGGTCATGGCGTACACCTTCAGCTCGGCGTAGTGGGTGGTGGCGGCCACATGGGCCCCCATAGCCCGGGCGGACTCAATGACGGCGGCGGCCAGGGCCGCGCCCTCCACCGGATCGGTGCCCGCGCCAAGTTCGTCAAACAAAACCAAGGTCTCGTTGTCCGCCTGCTCCAGAATGGCCACGATGTTGGTCATGTGGGAGGAGAAGGTGGACAGGGACTGGTCAATGGACTGCTCGTCGCCGATGTCCGCCAGCACGGCGGAGCACACCTTCACCGTGGAACCGTCCGCCGCCGGGATGTGCAGGCCGCACTGGGCCATCAGGGTGAGCAGGCCCAGGGTCTTGAGGGTGACGGTCTTGCCGCCGGTGTTGGGGCCGGTGATGACCAGGGTGTCGAATTTCCCGCCCAGGGCCAGGTCGTTCCGCACGGCGGTCTTGGGATTCAGCAGAGGATGCCGGGCCTTTCTCAGCTCGATGCGGCTGCCCAGCACCGGCTCCATGGCCCCCATGGCGGAGGACAGCTTTGCCCGGGCGAAGATGCAGTCCAGGGACACCAGGGTCTGGTAGTTGTCCTCAATACTCTCCTTGAACCCGGCGCAGTCGGCGGACAGCTCAGCCAGAATGCGCTCAATCTCCTTCTGCTCCCTGGCCTGGAGCTCCCGCAGCTCATTGTTGGCGTTCACCACCCCCATGGGCTCGATAAAGAAGGTGCCGCCGGAGCCGGACACGTCGTGAACCAGGCCGGGGATGTCGTTTTTGTGTTCGCTCTTCACAGGCACCACGTACCGCCCGCCCCGCATGGTGATGATGGCGTCCTGCAAATACTTGGACTGGTTGGAGGAGATGAGCCGGTTGAGCACGTCCCGCACCTTGCCCGCCGCCGCCCGGATGTGCCGGCGGATGTCGGACAGCTCGGGGGAGGCCGCGTCGGCGATCTCGTCCTCGCTCAAAATGCACCCGGTGATTTTGTCCTCCAGAAACCGGTTGGCGGTGAGGCTCTCAAAATAGCCGTCCAGCACCGTCTTGACCTCGCCGCCCCCCGAGCCGTACTCCCGGACGTTCCGGGCGCACCGCAGCACCTGAGCGATGTCCAGCAGCTCCCGGGTGTTCAGTGCGCCACCCCGATCCGCCCGCTGGAGGGCCGCCGCCACCGGCTTTACCCCGGACAGGGAGGGCGTACCGTGCTTGACCAGCAGGTCGAAGGCGGCGGAGGTCTGTTTTTGCAGGCGGCTCACGTCGCTCTGGACCGGGGCGGGCCGGAGCGACAGGCAGCGCTCCTTGCCCTCTTCGGTGACAGCCTCATTGGCCAGCAGGGCCAGCACCCGGGGCAGCTCCAAGGTCTCTATGGATTTTTCAAATAGCTTTGTCATCATATCATGTTCCTCGCTGTTTCAGCTTTCACGGGGCGGTCTTGCCGCCGGTTTATAAGTAATCGCTTTGTAAAAGTCCATGGTGCGGAACCCACGCTCCAGCCGGGTCATGAGATAGGTCTCCGACGCGTCGGACAGGCGGCGCAGGCTCTCCTCATCCGCCCGGAAGGACAGCAGGCGCTTCCGCGGTCCCCATACAATGTGCCGCAGAGCGGCCAGCGACCCGGCGGTCAGGGGCATAGACACCCCTTCTCCCAGCTGCTCCCGGCAGGCGGCGCAGTGGACGGTGCCCTCCCCCAGGTGGATGTGGGGCTGTCTGGGCTGCTCCCGGCCGCACACCCCGCAGCGGGCCAGCTGGGGCTCATAGCCCGCCAGCGCCATGGCCCGCCACTCATAGGCCGTCTTCACCTGGGGCAGAGGCAGGTTCAGCTTGTCCAGGGCGTGGAGGCAGTTCAGCGTCACCGACAGCAGGCCCGGGTCAGGCTGGCCCTCCTCCGCCAGGGCCTCTGTGACCTCCGCGAAGTAGCTGGCCAAGGCGACCTTTTCCAAAACGCTCCGAATTCCATCGAACAGCCGCTCGGAGGCAGTCTCCTTCACCGACCACAGCCCGTTGAACTCGTACAGGGTAAATTCCCCCCAGGCCAGCAGCTGGCAGGCCGCGGCAATGGGGCTCCCCTTTTTCCGGCACCCCCGGGCGGACACGGTGAGCTTGCCCTCCTTCTCGGTAAGCAGGGTGAGGATCTTATCCGATTCCTTGTAGTTCACCTCTCGCAGCACGAGGGCGTTGGTGGTCAGGTGCATAAAACCGCTCCTATGTATGGCCCCGGACCAGACCGGGACCATGGAATTCAATACAGCCGCTCCGGGCCCCCGGGGACGTTGCCCGACAGGTTGGGCCCATAGGCCAGCGGGCCGGCCGGGCCCTCAGGGGCAGTCTCGTCCCGCCGGGGGGATACCTCCGACCGGCCGTGGCTCAGGGCCCAGGCCGCTGGCATCCCGGTCATCCAAAACAGGTTCCAATACCCGTCATTCATTGCCATCCCTCCTGTCTACAGGGATAGCATGGGCCGGGGCGCGGCGAATATGTCAGGGAAATTCTGCGCCCGTTTCCATCAATTCAGGGATTTGACCGCCGCCAGCCTCCGCCATGGCGGAGGCGCTCCAGCGCAGCAGGCGGGCAAACACATCCTCCAGCGGCTCATCCCCAGGGGCCAGACTGTAGGCCAGAACCTCCCGTTCATCCCCGGAAAGCCGGGGCAGCAGGTCCCGTTTCGCCCGCACCTTCTCCCCGGTGCGCAGCTCATACAGCGCCCGCAGGGCGAAGAACGCCCCTTTGTGGGCCTCCCGCAGAAAGCCGGGCCACCGCTCCCGGGGCGCGTACAGATAGGTGTGAACGGCGGCGTGGTAGATCCCCGACGCGCCGATGGCCGCCGCCTCCGCCAGATCGTCCCGGCCCATGGGCGGCAGCAGGGGCTCCAACGACCCCCGGTACGCCCGAACGTCCCCCGCCAGCTGGCACAAATCGTACTTTGGCCAGCTTTTCAGTTCCCCGGCCCCGCACAGGAAGCCGCAGGCCCTCTCCCCTTCTGGCATGGCGGACACAATGGCGCGGTAGGCGTCCAAGCCGGCCAGCTCCACCCGGTCCAGCACCGTCACCACGTCGATGTCGCTGTCCTCGCTGGGCTCTCCCCGGCCATAGCTGCCCTGGAGGCCCAGGAACAGCAGCCGGGGGCCAAAGACAGCGGCCAGCTTTTCGGCAAGCTCTGCCATCCAGCGTACAATCTCTACCATGGCTCAGTCCTCCGTATAGCCAAAGTTCTGGATGGCGGCGGGATTATCTCTCCAATTCTCCTTCACCTTCACCCAGGTCTCCAGGTACACTTTGGCCCCCATGAACGCCTCCATGTCCTGCCGGGCCTGAGTGCTGATTTTCTTCAGCATTCCCCCGCCCTTGCCGATGATGATCCCCTTGTGGGACGCCTTTTCGCAGTAAATGGTCACGTGGCAGTCGATGATATCGTTGTCCCGCTGGGAGAACTTCGTCACCTCCACCGCCGTGCCGTGGGGAATCTCCTGGTCCAGCTCCCGCAGCAGCTTCTCCCGGACGATCTCCGCCATGATCTGCCGCTCGGGCTGGTCCGTCACCGCCCCGTCGGGAAACAGCTGGGGCCCCTCGGGCAGCCAGCCCCCTAAAACCTCCAACAGCTCGTCCACCCCCTCCCCGGTTTTGGCGGAGATGGGCACCACCGCGTCCCAGTCGTGGGCCCCGCCGTACACCGCCATCACGGAGAGCAGCTTTTCCTTCTCCACCGTGTCGATCTTGTTGATGACTAGGGCGGCGGGAGCCCCCAATGCCTTAATGCGGGAGATGAGCTCCTCCTCCGGCCCGCCGATGTGATCCACCGGCTCCACCAGCAGCATCACTCCGTCCACGTCCGCCACACTCTGCCGCACCACCTTCACCATATAGTCGCCCAGCCGGGTGCGGGCCCGGTGGAGCCCCGGCGTGTCCACAAAGACGAACTGGCTGTCCCCCCGGTTGAGGACGGCGCAGATGCGGTTCCGGGTGGTCTGAGGCTTTGGGGAGACGATGGCGACCTTCTCCCCCGCCAGGGTGTTGGTCAGGGTGGACTTGCCCACGTTGGGCCGTCCGCAGATGGTGATGATGCCTGATTTTTTGATGTCCATTAGGTGATCCTCAACTTTCTTGAGCATTTTTATTCGCCGTGGTAGTCCAGGTTTTCCCATTTCTCCTGCTCCGAAGAGAAGCTCTCGCCCGGGGAAAAATACTGGTAATATACCTGGGTCAGCTCCCCGTCAATCCGATCCTCCACTTTGAGGTGCATGGGGAACACCGTGATTTCCTCCTCTGTACGAATGGCCTCGTCCGGCTCCCACCACACCTCAATCCGCCGCACGCACACCAGTTTCCCGTCCTCCCAGCGATGGAAGGTGGTCACCCCGTCCCCGTCGGGGCTGTAGCGCTCCCAGCCGTCGATGACCTCTGTCTCCGGGTTGCAGCGGGGAGAGGATATTTCTGTATATTCCGGCACCTCTGTAAACTGTCCGGCCTCCTCGTCCCACACCCAGAGATACCAGTAGTTGGGCTGGTTCCCCATGAAGCACAGGACGCTGAAATCCATGTGCCCGTCAAAGTTGGCGTCCACCGTTTCGTGACGGCCGAAGCACCAGTCCTCTACCTCCGTCTCCATGGTCTGGAGCGGCATCTCCATATTCCGCGGGTTCCAGACAGACAGCGTGACCGCGAAATCGCCCAGCTCCGATTTCGGGATGCGCTCCCCCTTCTCCGCCGTCACCAGCAGCGTCCCCAGCCTGCCCCCGGTGTCCACCAGGAATGCGTCGTGGGTCCCGTCGATGGGATGCTGGGCCAGCAGCTCTTCCGGGGTGGGCTGCGCCGGCCGGCTGGGCGCTGGTGCGGGAGTGTCCTCCAACGGCGTGCTCACCACCGCGCTGAGGGATGTCTCCGGCGGAACGGAGACGGTTCCCACCGGCTCCTCCGCCTGACATCCCATCAGCAGCAGCGTCAGGGCCACAGCCAATAAAATATGACGCATTTTCATGTAGTTTCCCTCCGTTCCAGGCCCAGCCCGGACATAATGGCCTCCTCCCGCTCCCGCATTCGGGCCTTCATGGGGCCCTCGTCCAGGTGGTCGTAGCCCAGCAGGTGCAGCACAGAGTGGACCGCCAGATAGGCCAGCTCCCGGCGGTTGGAGTGGCCGTACTCCTTGGCCTGGGCCTTGGCCCGCTCCAGGGAAATGCACATGTCTCCCAGAGGCACCAGGCCGGTGGCCGGGTCGGCGTCCTCCTCCGGCGGCTTGTCCCCCGGCGCCAGCTCAAACATGGGGAAGGACAGCACGTCGGTGGGGGCGTCCACCTCCCGCATGTCCAGGTTGACCCGGCGAATGCCTGTGTCATTGGTGACAAGCACATTTACTTCACAGTCTGTCTCCACCTCTTCTGCGTCCAGGGCGGCGCGGATGACCTTTCGGAGAAAGGACCGCAGGCCCTCGTCTACCCCCGGCACGTCGGCGGAAATCATAATTTCATGCTTCGGCATGGGAATTCTCCTTTCCTGTGTGCTCCCCTGCCGGGGCGCCGCTCCCTCTCCGGGGAGCGCCCTGCCGGGGGCGCCGCTCCCTCTCCGGGGAGCACCCTGCCGGGGGCGCCGCTCCCTCTCCGGGGAGCGCCCTGCCGGGGGCGTTCCTTTCTCTCTCGCGAGAGAAAGGAACCAAAGAGCGCGCTTAGGGGGCGTCCCCCCTAAGAACCCCCTTACGGGAGTGCCCTATACGCGCCGGGTCCCACACCCTTCCGGCGCGTGCTGCTTTCGACGCGTTTCCCCCTATTAGCGCTGCCGCCCGTCTCCAAACACTGAAAACAAACAGGGTCCACGCCCCGCGCCTGGGCCTGCGCGCCGTCCGGCCCTGGCCGTCCTACCGGTTGACCTCCCGCTTCTCTGTCCGCCCCATCAGCCAGTCCACCGACACATCGTAAAAATCCGCGATTATTATAAGGGTATCGTAAAGCGTTTTTTGCCCATCCATTTCAAGCCGCTGATAGCTCCTAGGTGGGATTTGCATGGCTTTTGCCGCTTGTTCCTGCGTTAGCCCACGTTCGGCCCGTAGTATTTTTAGTCTATCATTAAAAATCATTTGCGCCACCCCTTGACATTCCACATGTGACGTGTTATATTAGAAACACGTCACATGTGCGTATACGTTTGGAGGTATTTTCTATGATAGAAGAAATCCCTTTTCTGGTTGAAGATCTTTACAATCACTATTCCCATGAGCTTGTCCCTGAGAGCTGGGCTGGCGGTCTTGAAAACAATCCAGTCCAAGGTCACGGATTATGGTCGTTTTATCAGGGCTTGAAGTTGGGAATGCGCCTCTCCGCCGCCTGCCTGGGGCAACTATAGACCCCGAGCCGCACGGTCCGCCGCCCAGGCGCGGGGTGTGGACCCCGCCTGTGTTCAGTGTCCGGATACAAGCGGCAGCGCTAATAGGGGGATACCCGTCGAAAGACGCGCGCGCCGGAAGGGTCCATATTTCTTCCCGTATAGGGCGTCCCCCGTAAAGGGGGTACATAGGGGCGGAGCCCCTATGCGCGCTCTTTGGGTACTTTCTCTCGCGTGAGAGAAAGTACCCCGCCGGAGGCGGCCCTCCTACCGCCGTTTAGAGGAACGGCGCTTTTCATCCTCCTCATAGGCCTTGATGATGCGCTGCACAATAACGTGCCGCACCACGTCCGCCCCGGTGAGCTGGCAGATGGAGATGTCCTCCACGCCCTTCAGCACCCGCATGGCCTCCTTCAGGCCGGACACCTTGTCCGCCGGCAGGTCGATCTGGGTGGCGTCGCCGGTGATGACGATTTTGGAGCCGAACCCCAGCCGGGTGAGGAACATCTTCATCTGCTCCCGGCTGGTGTTCTGGGCCTCGTCCAGGATGATGAACGAGTCGTCCAGGGTGCGTCCCCGCATATAGGCCAGGGGGGCCACCTCAATGTTCCCCCGCTCCAGATACTTCTGATAGGTCTCCGCCCCCAGCATGTCAAATAGCGCGTCGTACAGGGGCCGCAGATAGGGGTCCACCTTGGACTGCAAGTCCCCCGGCAGGAACCCCAGCCGCTCCCCCGCCTCCACGGCGGGCCGGGTCAGAATAATGCGGTTGATCTGCTTCTCCCGAAAGGCCGCCACCGCCGCCGCCACCGCCAGATAGGTCTTGCCCGTGCCGGCGGGGCCCACGCCGATGGTGACGGTGCTGTTCTTGATGGCGTCCACATATTTCTGCTGGCCGATGGTCTTGGCCTTGATGGGCTTGCCCTTGGCGGTGACGCACACCACGTCCCCGGCCAGCTGGGCGATCTTTCCCTCGTTTCCGGAGCGGACCAGCTCGATGATATAGCGCACGTTCTGCTGGCCGATGGCCTCCCCCTTGGCGGACAGCGTCAAAAGCCCCTGAATCGCCTTGACGGCCCACATGACGTTTTCGCCCTCGCCGGAAATTTTCAGGTTGGACTCCCGGTTCACCACCGACACGTCCAGCTCCTGTTCAATCAGGCGGATGTTCTCGTCGAACAGGCCGAACAGGTTGACGGCCTCCTCCATCCGCTCAATGCTGATGCTCTGCTCTGTCATTTTGTATAATCTCCTTGTGCGCGGCCCCTCCGGCCGCCTTCCTTGGTATCGTCCGCGGCCTCACTCCGCGCCGCCCGGCCTCCGCCCGGTCTCCCCAGGCCGCTCCACCGTGCGCCCGATCTCCTCCCGGCACTCCGCCAGCAGGGTGACGGTGAGCCGTCCGCCCTCCTCTCTGACCGCGAAGTCGGTGCGCAGGACCTCTCCCCGGCCCGCCTCCATCAGCTTCTCCAGCCGGAACAGCAGCACCCGCTCCAATCGGGCCTCCGCCTCCTCCCGGTCAACGGCCCCCTCGCTGAGCGTATAGGGCCGGGCCGTCTCCGTGGTCAGCCACACGGGCCAGGGGCGGTCAAACAGCCTCAGCTGTTCAGTCCTGGTTATTTTATCATATCTCTCACCGGAAATGCTACTGTTTTCAAAAAAATCCAGGTCGAACCATAAAATTTTTATGCCATGCCGGGTTTGATCCTCCCCCGAGTACTCCTTTACCTGGGCGGAGAGGGGGATTGTCTCCTCCAGAATCCGCCAGGTTCTGGCCGTCACCTGTCCGGAGGCATGGACAACCAGCCGGCCAAGATCCACTGTGCTCCCCTCCGGCTCCTTCAAATCCAGCTCCCCGGTGATGAGCACCTCTCCCTTGGCCACAATGTCCCCGTCCTGGAACAGCGCCCGGCCCGCCTCGGCATGGATGTCCTCAATCATGCCGTCCGTCCTTGACACGATGTCGGTGGGGACGTTTTCCTCCAGCACCTGGGGCTTTTTCTCCGCCTCCCGCACCACCACCTCCGCCCGGGTCCCATAGATGTTGATGGCCAGATAGGACAGCTCCGGAAGACCCAGCAGAGCGGCGTTTGCCGCCTCCTTCTCCTGAATGGCGGGGCCATAGGCCCCGGGGCGCACCCCCACCCGCTGGAGCTGGGAGAGAATCACCGCCGCCGGAACGGTCTCGTTTCCCGTCACCTCCACCACCAGCAGGAACCGGGACAGGAAGCTCACCGCCAGAAAGCACAGCGCCAGCCCCGCCACAAAGCCCCACCGCCGCTCCACAAGGCGTCCCGCCGTCACCACCGCCCCGCGGCGGCCCCGCTCGTCCAGCTCGCACATGGCGCGCCGGGCCAGCTCCTCCAGCCGCCCGCGGTCTCTAAGGGAGATTCGGAAGGTAAAGCTGGTCTCGTCCAGCCAGCACAGCTTCCAAAATTGCAGCCTGTTCTGGGCGCACAGATTCAGCAGCCGCTCGGGGAAGGCCCCGGTGACTTGGAGCTCCACATAACCCAGCAGCAGATTGATGAGCTTTTTCATAGCCTCAATTCCTTTTCAAACACAGTCTGTCCTTCCACGCGCTACCCCATGAATTCCACCGCCGCGATGGTCCCCGTGATGAGCAGCTCGTCGGGGGTCATGGCCCGGAGCTCCAGCTCGCTGCCCCGCACCATCACCACCATGCTGCCGCCGGAAATGTGGATCTCCGACCGCCCATAGGCCAGGATTCCCCGATGGGGCGCCATCCGCAGCTCGCCGTTCCCCACCACCTCCACCCGCGGAACGTTGGCCACCGCGTCGGCGGGCAGATCAAACATCCGGGACGCCCGGAGCAGCAGTCCCTCTTTTCCTCCCACGTTCATCACCTCTGGCAAGGATATGCCGGGGGGCGCCCCTCCTTGCCTGTCCCCGGGAATTTCATGGACTTTTCTTTTCCTCTGTGATACAATATTCATAAATCTCACCGGGTCCCGCCCGCAGCGCGGGGCCCGTCCGGAAAGGCGGATTTTATGGAATACAAGCGCAAGCGCGGGGAAGAACCCCCCATCTATACCGTGGCCGAGCCCGCCGCCCTGCTCCCCTTCCTTCTGGCCGCCCTCAAGGGCAAAAGCCGCAACAACGTGAAATCCCTGCTGTCCCGCCGGCTGGTGGCGGTGGACGGCGTGCCCGTCTCCCAATTCGACGCGCCGCTGTCCCCCGGCCAGCAGGTGTCTATCCTGTCCGCCTCCGCTCCGAAGGCCGGTCCCCTGCCCTTCCCCATCCTCTATGAGGACGAACATCTCATTGTGGTAAACAAGCCCGCCAAGCTGCTCAGCGTGGCGAACGACAAGGAAAAAGCCCGCACCGCCTACCACATAGTCACCGACTACGTGAAAAGCAGGCGGGTGGACGACCGCATTTTTGTCCTCCACCGGCTGGACCGGGACACGTCCGGAGTGCTGATGTTCGCCCGGGACCCCGACACCAAGGAGCTGTTTCAGTCCCGCTGGAACGACATCGTCACCCGCCGGGGCTATCTGGCGGTGGTGGAGGGGACGCCCAAGCCCGCCCAGAACACCATCCGCTCCCACCTGGTGGAGACGGACACCCACCTGAGCTTTTCCGGCCGGCCCGGCCCCAACGCCAAAGAGGCCGTCACCAGCTACCAGGTAATCAAGTCTGGGAACGGCTTCTCTCTGCTGGATATCAGCATTGAGACGGGACGGAAAAACCAGATCCGGGTGCATATGAAGGAGCTGGGCTGTCCTGTGGCCGGGGACAAGCAGTACGGCGCCCGCACCAACCCCGTCGGGCGGCTGTGCCTTCACGCAAACGAGCTGTCCTTCACCCACCCCGCCACCAGGGAGCCGGTCACGTTTAAGGCCAAGATGCCCCGGGATTTCAACCGGGTGTTTCGATAAACACAGAGCAAAAGCCCGTCTCCATCGGCTGGAGACGGGCTTTTTACCACAATCCGGCGCTGCCGGGCCTCTTCTCACTGAGCGGCACCCTCCAGCAGCTTGTCGATGGAGACCAGTTTGACGCAGAGGGTGAAGATCTCCATGGCCGTGCGCAGGTCCGCCTGAGACGGGTAAGTGGGCGCGATGCGGATGTTGCTGTCGTGGGGGTCTCTGCCGTATGGATAGGTCGCGCCCGCCCCGGTCATCACCACGCCGGCCTTTTTCGCCTTGGCCACAATCTTCTTCGCGCAGCCGTCCAGGGAGTCAAAGGAGATGAAATAGCCCCCCTTGGGCGTGGTCCATGTCCCGACTCCAAGGCCGCCCAGCTCACTCTCCAGCGTGTTGATGACGATCTCAAACTTGGGGCGGAGAATATCCGCGTGGAGCCGCATGTGCTCAACCAGGCCGTGGATGTCGCCGAAAAACCGCACGTGGCGGAGCTGGTTGACCTTGTCGTGGCCGATGGTCTGGATGGCCAGCTGAGCCTTGATCTCCTCCATATTGTTGGGGGAGGTGGCGATGGCCGCCAGCCCGGAGCCGGGAAAGCTGATCTTGGAGGTGGATGCAAATTTATATACCAGGTCCGGGTTTCCGGCCCGCTTGCACTCCGCCAGGATCTCAATCAGATGATCCTGATCGTGGTCGTACAGGTGATGGACCCCGTAGGCGTTGTCCCAATAGATGCGGAAGTCCTTCGCGGCCGGCTTTAACCGGGCAAAGCGGCGGACCGTATCGTCCGAGTAGGAGATTCCCTGGGGATTGGAGTACTTGGGAACGCACCAGATTCCCTTGATGGCCTCGTCGGAGGCCACCAGCTCCTCCACCAGGTTCATATCGGGGCCCGTGGGCGTCATGGGCACATTGATCATCTCAATGCCAAAATACTGGGTGATGGCAAAATGCCGGTCATAGCCCGGAACGGGACACAGAAACTTGACCTTATCCAGCCTGCACCAGGGCGTGCTTCCCATGACGCCGTGGGTCATGGACCGGGAGATAGTGTCGTACATCACATTCAAGCTGGAATTTCCATAGATAATGATGCTGTCTATGGGGTTTTCCATCATGTCCCCAATGAGCTCCTTGGCCTCCTTGATCCCGTCCAGGACCCCGTAGTTCCGGCAGTCGGTGCCGTCTTCGCAGGTCAGGTCGTCGCCGCTGCCCAGCACGTCCATCATCCCCATGGACAGATCCAGCTGCTCCGTGCAGGGCTTGCCTCTGGCCATGTTCAGGCTCAGGCCCTTTCCCTGATACTCTTTATACTCGGCCTTCAGCTGGGCTTTCAGACTTTCCAGCTCTTCCCTGGTCATTTCCGCGTATGGCTTCATTTCATTCTCCTTTCAGTTTAGAAACGGTCAATCAAGGTTGTGGCAGATCCATTTAATCAGTGCCTCCCTAAGTCGCGCCTATATTTATACCGCATTTTCCACGCCTACGCAAGCCCCTTTCTGAGCGCCCGGACAGCGCCCAGGCCTTCGCCATCCAAAATCACAGCGCAGGCCCGGAACAATATTGTCCATATCCCGCTCTATCTGGGATGCGGAGCGTATAGTTTCCCATTTTTGCAGGCAATTCGCATTTAACATGCACAAGGAAAATAAAATATACGATAAATGTTTGTAGCGCCCGCCAAAATTGAATCACACTGCTTGACATCCTGCAAAAGCAGGTCTATACTGCCCCCATCAGGCAAAGGTGCCGGAGAGCTTTCCCGCTCCCGGCGCTTTTCCTGTTCACGCAATGGGGCGTGCCTGCGGGCGCGCCCCAATCTGTTTTGAGGGAGGAATTTCAATGGATATGTCAATTTGGTATCTGGTGGGCGCTATTTTGGTGTTCTTCATGCAGTGCGGCTTCGCCGCCGTGGAGGCGGGCTTCACCCGGGCCAAGAACGCGGGCAACATCATCATGAAGAACCTGATGGACTTCTGCATCGGCACCGTGGTGTTCGTGGCCCTGGGCTACGGCATCATGAACAGCGAGAACTACTTCTTCGGGCTCATCGGACTGCCGGAGTACCAGCTGTTCACCGACTTCTACGCTTTTGACTGGTCGAACTTTTTCTTCCAGCTGGTGTTCTGCGCCACCGCCGCCACCATCGTCTCCGGGGCCATGGCGGAGCGCACCAAGTTCTCCAGCTACTGTATCTACTCCGCGGTGATCTCCGCCGTGGTGTACCCCATCGAGGCGGGCTGGGTGTGGAACGCCCAGGGCTGGCTGGCACGTATGGGCTTCATCGACTTCGCCGGGTCCGCCGTTATCCACATGGTGGGCGGCATCTCCGGCCTCATCGGGGCCATCCTGCTGGGGGCCCGCATCGGCAAATATGACGGGAAGGGCAATTCCCGGGCCATCCTGGGCCACAACATCCCCCTGGCGGCCATGGGCACCTTCATCCTGTGGTTCTGCTGGTACGGCTTCAACGGCGCGGCGGCCTCCGACACCACCCAGATGGCCCAGATTCTGGGCAACACCACCATCGCCCCCGCCGTGGCCACCGTGGCCTGTATGCTGTTCACCTGGGTCAAGAACGGCAAGCCCGACGTGGGCATGTGCCTCAACGCCCCCCTGGCCGGGCTGGTGGGCATCACCGCCGGCTGCGCCAGCCTGGACGCCCTGGGCTCCGCCGTGGTGGGCCTTGTCACCGGTATCCTGGTGGTGGTCGTGGTGGAGACCGTGGACACCAAGCTTCACATCGACGACCCGGTGGGCGCTGTGGCGGTCCACGGCGGCTGCGGTCTGACGGGCACCGTTTTGACCGGCCTGCTGGCCACCGACGGCGGCCTGTTCTACGGCGGCGGCTTCCACCAGCTGGGGGTCCAGTGCCTGGGGGTGCTGGCCATCGCCGCCTACACCGTAGTCACCATGACCATCGTGTTCCAGATCATCAAGCACACCAACGGCCTGCGGGTGTCCGCCGAGGAGGAGATCGCCGGACTGGACTCCACCGAGCACGGCCTGCCCTCCGCCTACGCCGACTTCATGCCCTCCACCACCCTCACCGCCATGCCCGGGGCAAACGCCTTCCCCGAGCCTGTAGCGGCTAAGAGCGGCCGGGGCGTGGACGAGGCCGTCCCCGTCCAGGTGGTCACCGCCCCCATGCCAGCCTCCGACGTGAAGCTGTCCAAGGTCACGGTGATGTGCAATCAGGCCAAGTTCGAGCAGCTCAAGGCCGCCATGAACGACATCGGCGTCACCGGCATGACCGTCACCCAGGTGCTGGGCTGCGGCATCCAGAAGGGCCGCACCGAGTATTACCGCGGCGTGCCCCTGTCCATGAACCTGCTGCCCAAGCTCCAGGTGGATATGGTGGTGTCCAAGGTGCCGGTGGCCCAGGTGGTGGACGCCGCCCGGAAGGCTCTCTATACCGGCCGCATCGGCGACGGCAAGATCTTCGTCTACGGCGTGGAGCAGGCCGTCAAGGTCCGCACCAACGAGCGGGGCTACGACGCCCTCCAGGGCGAGGAATAAGCGCAAACGCAGGGCAAGGGTCTATCACCCTTGCCCTGTGGGCGTTGACATAAGGGAGTGTTACAAATGAAGCTTCATGAGGAGTGCGGCGTGTTCGGCGTCTATGACCCCGCTGGAAACTGCGCCCGCACCGCTTATTACGGTCTGTTCGCCCTCCAGCACCGGGGGCAGGAGGCCTGCGGCATCGCCGCCATCAATGACCGGGAGCTGTCCTTTCACAAGGACGTGGGCCTGGTGGGAGAGACGTTCAGCGAGCAGACCCTGGACAGGCTGAACGGCACCATGGCGGTGGGCCATGTGCGCTATTCCACCACTGGGGGCGCCCGCCGGGAGAACGCCCAGCCCCTGACCCTGCGCTACGTCAAGGGCACCCTGGCCCTGGCCCACAACGGGAACCTGCCCCACGCGGACGAGCTGCGCACCCAATTTGAGTACCAGGGGGCCATCTTCCAGACCACCAGCGACTCCGAGCTCATCGCCTACGCCATCGCCCAGGCCCGGCTGCGGTGCCCCTCGGTGGAGGAGGCGGTGTGCCGGGCGCTGGAGGGGCTGCGGGGGGCCTGGTCCCTCATCGTCATGTCCCCCCGGAAGCTGGTGGCCGCCCGGGACCCCTGGGGGTTCCGGCCCCTGTGCATGGGCCGCCGGGGGGAGGCGGTGGTGTTCGCCTCGGAGAGCTGCGCTCTGGACGCGGTGGGGGCAAAGTTCGAGCGGGATCTGGGCCCCGGCGAGATCGTGGCCGTGGAGGACGGCCAGGTCCGCACCGTCCGGGACCCCGTCTCAAAGGGCAGTCTGTGCGTGTTTGAGTACATCTATTTTGCCCGGCCGGATTCGGTGCTCTGCGGCCAATCCGTCCACGAGGCCCGGCGGCTGGCGGGCCGGTTTCTGGCTCAGGAGCACCCGGTGGAAGCGGATGTAGTCATCGGCGTACCCGACTCCGGACTGGACGCCGCCATGGGCTACGCGGAGGAGTCCGGCACCCCCTACGGGGTGGGGCTGGTGAAAAACCGGTACATCGGCCGCACCTTCATCACCCCCGGCCAGGGCCGCCGGGAGGAGGCGGTGCGCATTAAGCTGGGGGCCCTGAAAAGCTGCGTGGAGGGCAGACGGGTGGTGATGGTGGACGACTCCATCGTCCGGGGCACCACCTCCCGCCAGCTCGTGACCCTGCTGCGGGAGGCGGGGGCCCGGGAGGTCCACCTGCGCTCCTCCGCGCCGCCCTTCGTCTCCCCCTGCTGGTTCGGCACCGACATCCCGGACAAGGACCAGCTCATCGCCTGCCGGTATTCTACGGAGGAAATACGGGAGCGGACCGGCGCGGACAGCCTGGGCTTTCTCAGCCTGGAGGCACTGGGCAGGATCGCGCCCAGGGCTTCCTGCGGCTTCTGCCGCGGGTGCTTCACAGGCGAGTATCCCCTCACCGTATGACGGCCACAGCCGTCCTCCGTCCTGATCTCCGCTCCAAAATGCAAGTTCTATATGTATAACTTGCATAAACAGGCATTTTACCGGCTTTAAAACCTTGTAATACGCAATAAAATCTGTCTTAAATGCAAAAACAGCCTTGACTTTTCCATATTAAAGGGCTATACTGACCACAGTTCAGGCGAGAACAACGGCGTTCCGACCCGGAGGGGGAAGGAGCGCCGCTTTTCATTTTATCGCGGGAAACAGAAAGGGGTTTTCATCATGGGCTACAGCAGAGAGGATATCATCCGCATGGTGCGGGAGGAGGATGTGAAATTCATCCGGATGCAGTTCACCGACATCTTCGGCCAGCTGAAGAACGTGGCCATCACCGCCTCCCAGATCGAGAAGGCGGTGGACAACCAGATTATGATCGACGGCTCGTCCATCGAGGGCTTTGTCCGCATCAACGAGTCCGACCAGTATCTCTGGCCCGACCTGGACAGCTTTGTGGTCTTCCCCTGGCGGCCTCAGCAGGGCAAGGTGGCCCGGCTCATCTGCGACGTACATAATCCGGACGGCACTCCCTTCGTGGGCGACCCCCGGGGCGTGCTGGAGCGGGTACTGGAAAAGGCGAAGGCCATGGGTTACGACACCTTCAACGTGGGCCCCGAGGCGGAGTTCTTCCTGTTCCAGACCGACGAGGAGGGCAAGCCCACCACCAAGACCAACGACGAGGCGGGCTACTTCGACCTGGGCCCCCTGGACCACGGGGAGTCCACCCGGCGGGAGATCTGCCTGGCGTTGGAGGCGATGGGCTATGAGATCGAGGCCAGCCACCACGAGGTGGCCCAGGGCCAGCACGAGATCGACTTCAAGTACGCCCCCGCCCTCCAGTGCGCCGACAAGATCATGACCTTCAAGCTGGCGGTGAAGACCCTGGCCCAGAAGAACGGCCTCCACGCCACCTTCATGCCCAAGCCCATCTTCGGCATCAACGGTTCGGGGATGCACACCAACATGTCCCTGTTCCGGGACGGGAAGAACGTGTTCTTTGACGAGAGGGACCGGCGGGGCCTGTCCAAGGAGGCGTACTCCTTCATCGCGGGCCTGCTGTTCCACATGAAGGGGATGGCCGCCGTCACCAACCCCCTGGTCAACTCCTACAAGCGGCTGGTGCCCGGCTATGAGGCCCCCTGCTATCTGGCCTGGTCCGCCTCCAACCGCTCCGCCCTCATCCGCATTCCCGCCGCCCGTGGCCAGGCCACCCGGGTGGAGCTGCGCTGCCCCGACCCGGCCTGCAACCCCTATCTGTCCCTGGCCGTCTGCCTGGCGGCGGGGCTGGACGGCATCGAGAAGGACCTGACCCCCCCGGAGGAGATCACCGAGAACATCTTCGCCATGACGCCGGCCGTCCGCCGCCGCCGGGGCATTGAGGCCCTGCCCGGCTCCCTGGAGGAGGCCCTCGCCGCCATAAAGAAGGACAAACTGGTGATGGACACCCTGGGCCAGCATGTCAGCTCCCAGTACATCGCCGGAAAAGAGGCGGAGTGGGACGAGTACCGCACCCGGGTGTCCTCCTGGGAGCGGGACAAATATATGATGAACTATTAAATCCGTTCTGGGAATGGAGGGAGCGCCCATGCGGCAGATCGTGGTGGCCTTTGAGCGGCAGTCCAACTGCGACCGCCTCCGGGAGATTTTGGAGAGCACCGGAGAATTCACCTGCCTGGTGTGCCGCAGCGCCGCTCAGGTGAAGCGGACGGTGGGCAAGCTGCGGCTGGACCTGGTGGTATGCGGCTTCAAGCTGGCCGACGAGAGCGGCGAGGCGCTGTATTTCGACCTGCCCCAGCGGTGCAGCCTGCTGATGGTGGCCCCTCAGGCCCGGCTGGACCTGTGCGCCGCCCCGGGCATTTTCAGACTGCCCACGCCGGTGGGCCGGACGGAGCTGCTGACCGCCGTGCGCCTGCTGGCCCAGCTCACCCAGAGCCGGGAGGTCCCCGCCCACCGCACGGAGGAGGAGCGGGAGCTGATCGAACGGGCCAAGGGACTGCTGATGGCCCGGGAGGGCATGGCGGAGGATCAGGCCCACCGTTTTCTCCAGAAGCGGAGCATGGACAGCGGCGCGCGGCTGGCGGACACCGCCCGCCGGGTGCTGGATGAGCTCACACCGGGCAAGGACGCCTGACGGCAGAGGGGGCGGCTTAGCCGCCCCCTCTTTGACACCCCTTGAAAAGAGGTTTTGACCATGAAACAGACTGAGATACGGCCCGCCCCACCGCTGTACGACCCCCGGTTTGAGCACGACGCCTGCGGCATCGGGGCCGTGGTGGACATCAAGGGCCGCAAGACCCACCGGACAGTGGACGACGCCCTGAAAATCGTGGAAAAGCTGGAGCACCGGGCGGGCAAGGACGCCGAGGGCCAGACCGGCGACGGCGTGGGCATCCTGCTGCAAATCTCCCACGGATTTTTCGCCAGGGAGGCGGAACAGTGCGGCTTCTCCCTGGGCGGGGAGCGGGACTACGGCGTGGGCATGTTCTTCTTCCCCCAGGACACCCTGCGCCGGAACCAGGCCAAAAAGATGTTTGAGCTCATCGTCCAGCGGGAGGGCATGGAGTTCCTGGGCTGGCGGGAGGTGCCGGTGCGCCCCCAGGTGCTGGGCCGGAAGGCGCTGGACAAGATGCCCCGCATCGTCCAGGGCTTCGTCCGCCGTCCGGAGCGCCTGGCCAAGGGCCTGGAATTCGACCGCCGCCTGTACATTGCCCGCCGGGAGTTCGAGCAGTCCGGCGGCGACACCTATGTGGCCTCCCTGTCCAGCCGAACCATCGTGTACAAGGGCATGTTTCTGGTGGGCCAGCTGCGGCAGTTCTATCCGGATCTCCAGGATGAGGCCTATGCCTCCGCCATCGCCCTGGTCCACTCCCGGTTTTCCACCAACACCAACCCCTCCTGGGAGCGGGCCCATCCCAACCGCTTTATCCTCCACAACGGGGAGATCAACACCATCCGGGGCAACGCCGACCGGATGCTGGCCCGGGAGGAGACCATGCGCTCCCCGGTTTGGGCGGAGGACATGGACAAGGTCTTCCCGGTGGTGGACACGGACGGCTCGGACTCCGCCATGCTGGACAACACGTTGGAATTCCTGGTAATGAGCGGCATGGAGCTGCCTCTGGCGGTGATGGTGTGCATTCCGGAGGCATGGCGGAACGATCCCAACCTGTCCCGGGCCCGCCGGGACCTGTACCAGTATTACTCCGCCATGATGGAGCCCTGGGACGGTCCCGCGGCCATTCTGTTCACCGACGGGGACCAGGTGGGGGCGGTGCTGGACCGCAACGGCCTTCGCCCCGCCCGGTACTACGTCACCGACGGCGGCCGGCTGATCCTGTCCTCCGAGGTGGGGGTGCTGGACATCGACCCCGCCCATATCGTGGAAAAGTCCCGGCTGGAGCCGGGGAAGCTGCTGCTGGCAGACACGGTCCAGGGCCGCATCATCGGCGACGGGGAGATCAAGGAGGGCTACGCCGCCCGCAGCCCTTACGGCGAGTGGCTGGACCGGAACCTCATCCATTTGAAGGACCTGCCCATTCCCAACCACCGGGTAAAAACATATACGCCAGAGCGCCGGGCCCAGGTGCAGAAGGCCTTCGGCTACACCTGGGAGGACGTGAAGGACGCCATCCTGCCCATGGCCCTGACAGGGGCGGAGCCCACCGCCGCCATGGGGGCGGACATCCCCCTGGCGGTGCTGGACCGCCGGGACCGGCCCCTGTTTGACTACTTCCGGCAGCTCTTCGCCCAGGTGACAAACCCGCCCATCGACGCCATTCGGGAGGAGATTGTCACCGACACCACAGTCTACGTGGGGGACGACGGCAATCTGCTGGAGGAGAGCGCCGGCAACTGCCGGGTGCTGCAAATCCACAACCCCATTCTCACCTCCGTGGACCTGATGAAAATCAAGCGCATGGACCGGCCCGGCTTCCGCGTGGAGACGGTGTCCCTGCTATATTTCAAAAATATGCCCCTGAAGCGGGCGCTGGACCAAATGAAGATCGCCGCCGACCGGGCCTACCGCAACGGGGCCAACATCCTCATCCTGTCCGACCGGGGGGTGGACGAGAACCACGTGGCCATCCCCTCCCTGCTGGCAGTGTCCGCCCTGGAGCAGCACCTGGTCCGCACCCGCAAGCGCACGGCGGTGTCCGTCATTCTGGAGTCCGCCGAGCCCCGGGACGTGCACCACTTCGCCGCCCTGCTGGGCTACGGGGCTCGGGCCGTCAACCCCTATCTGGCCCAGGAGACCATCGGCCAGCTGATTGAGAAGGGGCTGCTGGACAAGGACTTCGGCGCGGCGGTGGATGATTACGACAAGGCCATTTTGAAGGGCATCGTGAAAATCGCCTCCAAAATGGGCATCTCCACCCTTCAATCCTACCAGTCCGCCCAGATTTTCGAGGCGGTGGGCATCGCCAAAGACGTGGTGGACGAGTACTTCACCAACACCGTGTCCCGGGTGGGGGGCATCGGCCTGGAGGAGATCGGGGCCATGACGGACCGGAATCACTCCAAAGCCTTCGACCCCCTGGGACTCGGGCTGGACCCCACTCTGGACTCCTCCGGCGTTCACAAGGCCCGGGCGGGCCGGGAGGACCACATGTACAGCCCCCAGACCATCCACCTGCTCCAACAGTCCGCCCGCACCGGCGATTACGCCCTGTTCAAGCAGTACAGCGCCCTGGTGGACGGTGAAAACTGTCCCCACACCCTCCGGGGACTGCTGGAGATGCGGTATGCCGAAACGCCCATCCCCCTGGAGGAGGTGGAGAGCGTGGACTCCATTGTCAAACGGTTTAAAACCGGGGCCATGAGCTACGGCTCCATCTCCCAGGAGGCCCACGAATGCCTGGCCCAGGCCATGAACAGCCTTGGGGGCAAGTCCAACTCCGGCGAGGGGGGCGAGCGGCCCGAGCGGCTGAAGTCCGACCGCTGCTCCGCCATCAAGCAGGTGGCCTCGGGGCGGTTCGGTGTCACCAGCGAATACCTGGTCAGCGCCCAGGAGATTCAGATCAAAATGGCCCAGGGGGCCAAGCCGGGGGAGGGCGGGCATCTGCCGGGGAAAAAGGTGTACCCCTGGATTGCCCGGACCCGGTATTCCACCCCCGGCGTGGCCCTCATCTCCCCGCCGCCCCACCACGATATCTACTCCATCGAGGACCTGGCCCAGCTCATCTTTGATTTGAAAAACGCCAACCGCCGGGCCCGGATCTCCGTCAAGCTGGTGAGCGAGGCGGGGGTGGGCACCGTGGCGGCGGGGGTGGCGAAAGCGGGCGCTCAGGTGGTGCTCATCTCCGGCTGGGACGGGGGCACCGGCGCCGCCCCCCGGACCTCCATCCACCACGCGGGCCTGCCCTGGGAGCTGGGGCTGGCGGAGACCCACCAGACGCTGATTCAAAACGGCCTGCGCTCCCGGGTGGTCCTTGAGACCGACGGCAAGCTGATGACGGGCCGGGACGTGGCCATCGCCTGTATGCTGGGGGCGGAGGAGTTCGGCTTCGCCACCGCGCCCCTGGTGACCATGGGCTGCGTCATGATGCGGGTGTGCAACCTGGACACCTGCCCCGTGGGCGTCGCCACCCAAAATCCCGAGCTGCGCAAGCGCTTCCGGGGCAAACCGGAGTATGTGGTGAACTTCATGCGCTTCATCGCCCAGGAGCTGCGGGAGCACATGGCAAAATTAGGTGTGCGGACGGTAGACGAGCTGGTGGGCCGCACCGATTTGCTGAAAAAACGGGACAAGGCGGTGAATGGCCGGGCCGCCGCCGTGGACCTGTCCGCCATTTTGGACAATCCCTATATTGGCGGGGCGTACAAAGCCCATTTTGACCCGGCCGACGTATACGATTTCAAGCTGGAGGAGACGGTGGATCAATCCGTCCTGCTGGCTAAGCTGGGCCCCGCCCTGAAAAAGGGCCAGAGAAAGGAGATTTCTCTGACCGTCACCTCCACTGACCGGGCCGTGGGCACTATTCTCGGCTCCGAGATCACCCGGCTTCACGGCCAGGCGCTGGAGGAGGACACCATCACCGTCTGCTGTACCGGCGGCGGGGGCCAGTCCTTCGGGGCGTTCATCCCCAAGGGATTGACCCTGGAGCTGGAGGGGGACGCCAACGACTACTTCGGCAAGGGGCTGTCCGGCGGCAAGCTCATCGTATATCCGCCCAAAGCCGCCCAATATAAGGCGGATGAGAATATCATCACCGGCAACGTAGCCCTGTACGGGGCTACCTCCGGCAAGGCCTTTATCGCGGGCAGGGCCGGGGAGCGGTTCTGCGTGCGCAACTCCGGGGCATGCGCGGTGGTAGAGGGGGTCGGCGGCCACGGCTGCGAGTACATGACCGGGGGCCGGGTGGTGGTGCTGGGCGAGACAGGCAAAAACTTTGCCGCGGGCATGAGCGGCGGCGTGGCCTACGTCTGGGACCCCCGGCGGGATCTGTACCTCCGAGTGAACAAAGAGCTGGTGTCCATCGAACCGGTGGAATCGCGCCACGACATAGAGGAGCTCCGCTCCCTCATCGCCCAACATGTGGAGGCCACCGGTTCCCAGAAGGGCAAGGCCATCCTGGCGGATTTTGAACACGCCTTTGCCAGCTTCAAAAAGATTCTGCCCCGGGACTACGATAGGATTCTGCGGGCCATTGCCCAGTGCGAGGAGCGGGGTGTGGGCCATGACGAGGCGGAGATGGAGGCGTTCTGCGCCGTGACAGGAGGTGCCGGATAATGGGAAAGCCCACTGGATTCTTTGAATATGACCGCCGGGGAAACCCCGGCCGGCCGCCCCTGGAGCGAATCCTCCACTGGAACGAGTTCCACCCTATGCTCCCCGAGGAGGAACGGCGGCGTCAAGCTGCCCGGTGCATGGAGTGCGGCGTTCCCTTCTGCCAGTCTGGGGTACAGCTGGCGGGTATGTTCACCGGCTGCCCCCTCCACAACCTGGTGCCGGAGTGGAACGACCTGATATACACCGGAAATCTGGACCAGGCCCTGCGCCGCCTGTGCAAGACCAACAGCTTCCCGGAGTTCACCGGCCGGGTGTGTCCCGCTCTGTGCGAGGCGGCCTGCACCTGCGGCCTCAACGGAGAACCGGTGACAGTGAAGGAAAACGAGCTGGCCGTGATTGAGGCGGGCTTCGCCTCGGGGGCGGTGGTCCCCCAGCCCCCGCAGGTGCGCACGGAAAAGCGGGTGGCGGTGGTGGGGTCGGGCCCGGCGGGGCTGGCCGCCGCCCAGCAGCTGAACCGCCGGGGGCACACCGTCACCGTGTTCGAGCGGGAGGACCGGGTGGGGGGCCTGCTGATGTACGGCATCCCCAACATGAAGCTGGAAAAGAGGATTGTCCGGCGCCGGGTCGATTTGATGGCGGCGGAGGGGGTGGAGTTCCGCACTCACTGCGATGTGGGCCGGGGCCTGCCCGCCCAGCAGCTTATGGAGGACTACGACGCGGTCATCCTGTGCTGCGGGGCAAAAAAGCCCAGGTCCTTGCCCGCCGCCGAGGGGGTTCAGGGGGCGTATTTCGCGGTGGACTATCTCACCGCCGCCACCCGCGCCCTGCTGGAGGCCGCTCCCCCCATTAACGCGGCCGGGAAGGACGTGGTTGTCGTAGGGGGCGGCGATACCGGCAACGACTGCGTGGGAACCGCCGTCCGGCAGGGTTGCCGGTCCGTGGTCCAGCTGGAGATGCTGCCCAAACTCCCGGACACGCGGACCGGGGACAATCCCTGGCCCCAGTGGCCCCGCGTCTGCAAAACGGACTACGGCCAGGAGGAGGCCATCGCGGTGTTTGGCGCGGACCCCCGGCGCTGGCAGACCACGGTGAAGGAGTGCCGAACCGATGAGAGCGGGGCGCTGTCCTCCGTTGTCACCGTGAGGCTGGAGTCCCAGGAGGAAAACGGAAAAACCGTCATGGCGGAGGTCCCCGGCTCGGAGGAGGAGCTGCCCTGCCAGCTGCTGCTCGTCGCGGCGGGCTTCCTGGGGCCGGAGGACTGCGCGCCAGACGCCTTTGGGCTGGCCCGGGACGGGCGCTCCAACGTGTCCACCGCTCCGGGCCGGTACGCCACAGACGTTGACAAGGTGTTCGCCGCCGGGGATATGCGCCGGGGGCAGTCCCTGGTGGTGTGGGCCATCGCCGAAGGCCGCGGCGCCGCCCGGGAGGTGGACGAATACCTCATGGGGTACACCAATCTGGACTGAACGCCCTCCTCTACCCCACCGTATTTGTCCCCTGCCCCACAACGGCGAACAAGCGGGCGCGGCTCAACGCCGCGCCCGCTTGTTCGCTCAATGATCCTTTGCCCCGCCCTCAAAACTTCGCGCCGCCAAACTCGGACAGGGTGATCTGCTTGTTCCGCTCCGCCGTCCAGTTGATGGACCACTGGGAGGCGAACAACAGAAGCTGATTCTGCCGGTAATCCTCCACCAGCATGGCGTCGCCGGGGAGGGTGAGGTCCTCCGCCCGCAGGGGCTCCTCCCCCTCGTGGCGCATCCAGCGCAGGTACTCATAGGGAAGGCCCTCGGCGTACAGGTCCACACCGTACTCGTTTTTCAGGCGGTATTCCAGCACGTCGAATTGCAGGGTGCCCACCACGCCCACAATGACCTCCTCCATGCCGGAGTATGGGGTCTTGAAGATCTGGATGGCGCCCTCCTGGGCGATCTGCTCCATCCCCTTGAGGAACTGCTTGCGCTTCATGGTGTCCAGGGGCCGCACCCGGCGGAAATGCTCCGGGGCAAAGGTGGGGATGGGGTCGAATTGGAACTTGTGGGCCGGGGTGCACAGGGTGTCCCCGATGGAGAAGATGCCGGGGTCGAAGACGCCGATGATGTCCCCGGCATAGGCCTCCTCAATGATCTCCCGCTCCGCCGCCATGAGCTGCTGGGGCCGGGAGAGCTTTATTTTTTTGCCCCCCTGAACGTGATAGACCTCTTTGTCCGCCTCAAATTTGCCGGACACCACCCGCATAAAGGCGATCCGGTCCCGGTGGGCCTTGTTCATATTGGCCTGAATCTTGAACACAAAGGCGGAGAAGCCGCCGTCGAAGGAGTCGATGAGCTCGTCCCCCGCCGTTCTGGGCAAGGGGGCGGTGGTCATGCGCAGGAAGTCCTCCAGGAAGGGCTCCACGCCGAAGTTGGTCAGAGCGGAGCCGAAAAACACCGGGGAGAGCTGGCCGTGGCGCACCCGGTCCATGTCGAACTCGCAGGAGGCGCCGTCCAGCAGCTCGATCTCGCCGCTGAGCTGGTCCCGGTAGGACTGGCCGATGAGGTCCGCCAGCGCCGGGTCGTCCAGGGACACCTCGGTGGCGGTGGCGGCCTTGGAGCCGCCGTTGGAGGTGAAGTGGATAATGCGTTTGCGCGCCCGGTCGTAGACACCCTGGAACGCCTTGCCGCAGCCGATGGGCCAGTTGACCGCGTAGGTGTCGATGCCCAGCTCGTGCTCCAGCTCCTGACACAGCTCGAAGGGGTCCCGGGCCTCCCGGTCCATCTTGTTGATGAAAGTGAAAATGGGGATGTCCCGCAGGCGGCACACCTTGAACAGCTTTCGGGTCTGGGCCTCCACGCCCTTGGCGGCGTCGATGACCATGACGGCGGAGTCCGCCGCCATCAGGGTGCGGTAGGTGTCCTCGGAAAAGTCCTGGTGGCCCGGGGTGTCCAGAATGTTGATGCAGAAGCCCTCGTACTGGAACTGCATCACCGAGGAGGTGACGGAGATGCCCCGCTGCTTCTCAATCTCCATCCAGTCGGAGGTGGCGGCCCGGGCGTTCTTCTTGCCCTTCACCACCCCGGCCTGAGCGATAGCCCCGCCGTAGAGCAGAAATTTTTCCGTCAGCGTCGTTTTGCCCGCGTCCGGGTGGGAGATGATGGCAAACGTCCTCCGCCGCTTGATTTCAGATTCATATTGTGACATAGGTTCTTCCTCCATATCGTTTTTTCGTCAGAAAGCGCTCTTACATTGGAAGGACCTCCTATAAAATCACAGTTGTGCCAGTATACCACAGGATTGGGAGAAAGAAAAGATTTTTGCACCATTTTTATTTTATACCCTGTGCAACCGCCGGATCTCCCCGGTTTTGCGTTTTCCCCCGCCGCCGGCGGGCTAAGCAGCGTGGAGTCAGAGCCTTTCCCGGATGGCGCGGAGGAATTCCAGCCCAGTGACCTTCCGGACCTTGGCCTCCCCCTCCCAGAGCCCCGCCAGATCGCCGGTCATCACGCCGCTCTCGATGGTGTCAACAGACGCTTGCTCCAGCCTTTTGGCGAAGGCGGTGAGCTCAGGCAGGCCGTCCAGCTCACCCCGCTTGGCCAGGGCCCCCGTCCAGGCAAACAGAGTGGCCATGGGGTTGGTGGACACCTGCTCCCCCTTCAGATAGCGGTAGTAGTGCTGGGTGACGGTGCCGTGGGCGGCCTCATACTCATAATTGCCGTCGGGGGACACCAGCACGGAGGTCATCATGGCCAGGGAACCAAAGGCGGTGGACACCATGTCGCTCATCACGTCGCCGTCGTAGTTCTTGCAGGCCCAGATAAAGCCCCCCTTGGACCGGATGACCCGGGCCACCGCGTCGTCGATCAGGGTGTAAAAATAGGTGATTCCCGCCTGCTCGAACTGGGCCCGATAGTCCTTTTCATATACCCCGGCGAAGATGTCCTTGAAGGTGTGGTCGTACTGCTTGGAGATGGTGTCCTTGGTGGAGAACCATAGGTCCTGTTTGGTGTCCAGGGCGAATTTGAAGCAGGAGTGGGCGAAGGAGGTGATGGACCGGCTCAGATTGAACTGCCCCTGGAGGACGCCGGGGCCATCGAACTGGTGGATCGCCTGACGGGTTTCCTTTCCGTTCTCGTCCGTAAACACCAATTCCGCCCTGCCGGGGCCGGGAATCTTGAGCTCCGCCGCCTTGTACACGTCGCCGAAGGCGTGGCGGGCGATGGTGATGGGGGCCTTCCAGTTCTTCACCACCGGGTTGAGCCCGCGGACCATGATGGGGGCCCGGAACACGGTGCCGTCCAGAATGGCCCGGATGGTGCCGTTGGGGGATTTCCACATCTGGGACAGCTTGTACTCCTCCACCCGCTGGGCGTTGGGGGTGATGGTGGCGCACTTTACCGCCACGCCGTATTTTTGATTGGCCTGGGCCGCGTCAATGGTCACCTGATCCCCGGTCTCCTCCCGATGGGGCAGGCCCAGGTCGTAGTACTCCGTTTTCAGGTCAATGTAGGGCTCCAGCAGCTCCTCCTTGATCTGCTGCCAGAGGATGCGGGTCATCTCGTCCCCGTCCATCTCCACCAGAGGGGTTTTCATTTGCAGTTTATCCATGGTATATCGCTCCTTTTGTTTCAGGATCTGCGTTCACAGCCTTAATTCCCTGCCCGAGCGGAATCTTCAGTGATTCCCGTTGTGAATACAGACTCCAAGAAGCGGCAGGGGAAGCATGCTGTCCCCCGCCGCTCTGATCCGGTCAATCGCGCATGGCTCACATGGGAAAGAGGTATGAGACGCGGTCACTTCCAGTTGTTGGAGCCGCCCTGGCCGCCGCCATAGCCGCTCTGGCCACCGCCGTAACCGCCCTGACCGCCGCCATAGCCGCCGTAGCCGCCGCCGTAACCGCTCATGCCGCCATACATGTTTGCCTCGGACTTGGCCCAGTCATAAAACTTCGCCATGGCGCCCGTGGTATAGGCCCTCAGCCACAGGGACAGAATCACCGTGCCCGCCACCGCGGCCAGAAGGACCAGCAGAGAGAATCCGGCGCCGGCGATCAGACCTCCCCTCGACGCACCGCTGGAAACGGACATGATCAGGGGCACCACCGCGGCGATGACTGCCGCGTAAACGATCACCGATTGCAGCATATACCAGCCGAAAAAGGACATCTCAAGGCCGAATGCCTGGCCGATTCTGCCCTTCATCAGCCGCTTGCTCTCCTGGATGGCGTCCATGCCGCCCAGGCCCCGGTCCAGCAGGGCGTAGTCCACCAGGGCATAGCGCAGGGTGATGTAGACGATGCCCAGGCAGAGCCCCACCGTCAGGGGCAGGACCAGCAGCATCAGCAGCGCCAGGCCCGCCTCGCCCAAAACGCTCAGCACCGCCGCCAGGACGAACAGCGCCACGATGTAGGCGACGCCCAGCAGCAGCGACCACAGGAAGATGAACAGGTTGGTGAGCAGTCTGGACACCACCACCGTCCCGATCTGGGGGAAGGCACAGAAGATCTTTTCCAGGGGCGGATTCTCATTTCGGACCATGGACAGGCAGTAGCCCTTGTAGCCCACATTCATGGTGCTCTGCCACAGAGAGACCACAAAGGACACGACAAAGCCGCCCACCATGGTCCCCAGCAGAATCGCGGGCCCCCTGAACATCAGCGCCTCCATCACGGTCTCCATCGTTCTGGACATAGCCTCATCGAAATCATATCCCCGCTCCAGATAGTGCATCAGGATGCTGAAATAGTCGGCGCCGCCCCTGTTGAACACCAGGCCAAGAATCCAGTTGAGCATCCCGCTGACTACGCTCACGATGACGGAGAAGACCAGCGTAACCAGCAACGGTTTGGAGCTGGTCATACGCATGGACTGCTTCACGCCTTCCTTCAGTTGTACCCGGTTATACCCCATTTATGTAACCTCCTTCTCTCTCGGGCAAAAGCCCTATGCCGTATTATACAGCAGACAGGGAAAAAATGCAACAAAAACAGCTGAGTGACAAAACGGGCCGGATATGATATGATAGCTTCTGCCGTCCGCGGGCGGCGAATCCATAACAAGCGAGGGATATCCCATATGAATACCAAAGAAGTGGGCGAGCTGCGCCGCCGGTTCCGTCCGGGCAAAAACGCCGTCAGCCATGTTTACGGCTGCTATGTGGGCGCCACGAAGGAGATTATCGGCGAGGCGGACCAGTCCCTGGCCCTGCTCAGCGAGGACGACGCGGAGGGCTGCCTGTCCCTGCTGAAAAAGGCCCTGTCCGGCTCCCTGGGCCGGAACCTCATAGACGTGGGCTTCACCACCCGGCAGGTGGCGGAAGGCGAGGACCACAGGCTGCTGCGGGAGCTGCGGGACAGCAGGCTGAAGGACCCGGCCCTGCGCCGCCGGTTCTATGAAAAGGTCATTCAGAGCGTGGATATGGGGGACGACAGCTACCTCATTCTGCTGGCCCACGACACCTACGACGTGCCCTTCAAGTCCAAAAACGACGAACTGCTGGAGGACTCCTCCGACACGGTGTTCTCCTACCTGGTGTGCGCCCTGTGTCCCATGCGGGAGGGCAAGCCCGGGCTGGGCTACCTGCCGGCGGACAACGTGCTCCACATGAAAACCGCCGGGCAGCTGGCCGCGCCGCCGGAGCTGGGCTTCCTGTTCCCCGCCTTCGACGGCCGGGCGGCCAATCTGTACAGCGCCCTCTACTATGTCCACAGGCCGGAATTCCTCCACGGCGAGTTCATCGAAGGGGTGTTCGGCGTCTCCGCCCCCCTGTCCGCCCCAGAGCAGAAGGAGGCCTTCGAGTCCGCCCTGTCCGACGCCCTGGGGGTTGAGTGCAGCATGGAGCTGGTCCAGGCCGTCCATGAGCAGCTGCGGGAACGCATTGAGCTCCACAAGGAGAGCCGGGACCCGGAACCGCTCACCGTCACAGCCAGGGACATGGGCGGAATGCTGCGGGAGTGCGGCATCGAGGAGGAGCGGGTGTCCTCCTTCCAGGACTACTGCGCCCAGCGGCTTGGCGAGGAGGCGGCCATGGACCCGGCCAACCTCATCGACAGCAGGCGGTTCCAGATTAAGGCCGGGGAGATCACCATCACCGTCAAGCCGGAGCTGTCCGGCCAAGTCGAGGCGCGGGTGCTGGAGGGCCGCAAGTACATCCTTATCCCCGCCGGAGAGGGTGTGGAGGTCAACGGCCTGGCGGTGGAGCTGGAGGCCCAGCCCGCCGGGAAGATTTAATACTTTTGTAATGCTTTAACCCGAATTTTCGTAACGTCTCTCCTCTATCCTAATCCTTGCAAGAGATATCCTTTCTTTTTCATTCTATCCTCCATCCTCAAAAGAAGAGCCGGGGCGTAAGCCCCGGCTCTTCTTTTGAGGATGGCTATTCCGCCTGGAAAAAGGCGGCGATGCCCATCAGCCCCCGCACCAGCGCCTCCGCCTCCCGGGGCTCCAGCCGGTCCGCCACCGCCTCCACCAGCTCCCGGTGGAACTCCGCGTGGCGGCGGTCAATCTCCCGCCCCTTTTCCGTGGGACGCAGGCGGACCGACCGCTTGTCGCCGCTGTCCCTGGCCCGCTCCAGATAGCCCTTGGCCTCCAGCTGATTCACCGACGCCGTCAGGGTGCCCGCTGTCACCCGCAGGGCGGCGGCGATGGCGGAGGGGCGGTTGTCCTCCCCCCGGTCCACCGCCCGGCACACCGCCTCGATGACATGGACCTCCCGCAGGGACAGATCCGGACAGCTGCGGGCCACATATGTTTCCTCCGTTTTCAGAACGCCATTGAATACCTCCACCAGAAAGCGGTTCAGCTCCTGAGCACAGCCTTGGCTCTCCATGGGCCCCTTACTCCGCCGCGATGTAGGCCACGCCCACAGCCCCGGGCCCCACGTGGGTGCCGATCACCGCGCCGATGGACCCCATCACCGGGGGCCGGTCCTGGGGCAATACCTCTCTCATGGCCTCCATGCACACCGGAACCCGCTCGGGGGAGTTGGAGTGGCCGTAGGCCACCAGATGGGCCGGGTCCGCCGGCTCTTTTTTGATATGCTGGGCGATCCACTCCAGGCAGGCGGCGATGGAACGGGCCTTGCCTACGGCCTCTACAGTGCCCCGGCTGTCCACCTCCACAATGGGCTTGATGCCCAGCAGGCCGCCCACGGCGGCGGTGGCGGCGGAGATCCGCCCGCCCTTTTTCAGATAGGTCAGGGTGTCCACCATGGCCAGCAGCTTGGTGCGCTGGGCCAGCTTTTCCACCCCGGCGGCAATCCCGGCGGCGGACATTCCGCTGTCCCGCATCCGAACGGCCTCCTCTACCAGCAGGGACAGGGCGAAGGTGACGGTGCGGGAATCCACCACGTAAATCTCTCCGCCCTCCACCATATTCCGGGCGATGCAGGCGGACTGGCAGGTGCCGCTCAACTCGGTGGACAGGAAGATGCCCACCACCTGATCCCCCTGGTCCGCGTACTTTTGGAACAGCTCCAGGAAATCGTCCGGGTTGAGCTGGGAGGTGGTGGGCAGCTCCTCACTGGAAGCCAGGCGGGCAAAAAACTCCTCCCGCGTGATGTCCACCCCGTCCAAAAAGCTCTCTGCTCCAAAAAATACCCGCATGGGGATCACGTCAATGTTTAATTCCGCCGCCCGCTGGGCGGACATATCGCTGGTGCCGTCAGTGATGATGCGTACCATATCCATCAATTCCTCTCTTAAACTTTGAAAGTCAAATATTTTGATATTCAAATTATTTGACTTTCAAAATATCATAGACCTGCCTGTCCAGTTTGTCAATCCCTGTTCCGCCGAAAAGGGGCGGAAAAAAGCCGCCGGATTATGGTATTTCCACAACCCGGCAGCCTTTTTAACCCTTATAGCCGAAATTCGGAATCTGATTCCACCGCCGGCGGAAGTAGTGAGCGGCCAGCTTGGGACGGCGGTCCCGGGTGAGCAGGCCCTTTTTATTTCCGTCCACCCGCATGGGGCCCTGGATGGTGGCGAAGTCGGCGAAGTTCCACACCTGCTCCCCAATGAAGAAGGGGCGCTTGTCCAGCTCGGCGTTGAGCCGGGCGTAGTAGTCCAGCTGGTACTCCTCGCTGAACATCTCCCCGTTGGTGTTGTGGACGCCGGGGTAGGTGTCCGCGCCATACTCGGTGAGCATCAGCGGCTTGCCGATTTTTGCCCAGAAGTCCAGCTCGGTGTTCAGCGCGTCGCAGGCGGCGTCCAGGTCGCCGCTCAGGTTATACCAGCCGTAGTAGCGGTTCACGCAGCACACGTCCATGGCCCGGGTTATGATGTCCTTTGTATAGTCGTTCTGGCAGCACACCAGCGTCACCGGGCGGTCCTGGGGGTCGCAGGCGTGGGCCAGCTCATAGAGCGGGTAAAAGTAGTCGTAGGCGGCCTGGGGGAAGTGCTCGGTGTCCGGCTCGTTGGCGATGGACCACATCACCACGCAGGGGTGGTTCTGGTCCCGCTCGATCATGGACCGGAGCACCGCCCAGTGGTGGTCGTGGATGCGCATGACCTCATAGGGGTTCTGGGCCCCGCCCGCGTTGATGCCCACGGCGGGGGTCTCGTCGATGACCACGATGCCCTCCCGGTCGCACAGGTCGTACATCTCCTCGGCGTAGGGGTAGTGGCTGGTGCGAAAGGAGTTGGCCCCCAGCCAGCGGATCAGGGAAATATCCTTCACGTTGAGGCACTGGTCCAGCCCCCGGCCATGGAAGAAGGAGTCCTCATGCTTGCCGAAGCCCTTGAAGTAGAAGGGTTTGCCGTTGATGAGAAACTTGTCCCCCTCCACCTTCACGGTGCGCACACCGAAGGTCTGCTCGTACTCGTCCTCCTGGAACAGCACCCGCAGGCGGTACAGGTAGGCCGCGCCGGGCTCCCAGAGACGGACGTTGGGGATGGTGAGCCGCCCCTTGTGGCCGGAGCCCTGGGCCACCACCTTGCCCTCCTCGTCCAGCGCCTCCACCCGGACCTCCCCGGTCCCGGCTGTGCCAATTGTGTAGTCCACGAAACCGTCCGTCCCGGCGAAATCGGTGACGATGGAGATGTCCCGAACGTGGTCCCAGGGGGTGGTGTACAGCACCACGGGCCGGGTAATGCCCGCGTAGTTGAAAAAGTCGAAGTTGGGCCGGTTCTGGGGTCTGCACCGGGTCTTGGCAAGCTCGATGGAGGGGATGCCGGGGTTGTCCGAGCCGAAGAAGGCCACGCCCCCCTCATTTCCCACGGGCAGAGTGGAGAAGTCCACCCGGTTGTCCACCGCCACAGTGAGGCGGTTTTCCCCCGGCGCCAGAAACTCGTTCACCTGGACCATAAAGGGAAGAAAGCCGCATCTGTTCTCCACCAGCTCCTTGCCGTTCAGATAGACCTGGGCGTGGTGAGTCACCGCGCCGAAACGCAGCACCACCCGCTGGTCCAGGACCTGCCGGGGCAGGGTGAAAGTGCGCTGGTACACCGCCCAGCCGTAGTGGGCGCGCAGGTTCACGTCGTCCTTCTGGTCGTTGTAGGAGGCGGGCACCGCCATGGTCATGGGCTCCGGCAGGGGACCCTGGGCCCACTCATGGGGCCAGTCGGCTGCCCCGGCGGTCTGGAAGTCCCACACGCCCCCCAGGTCGAAGACCATCCGGGAGCGGTTCATTTTCGGATAAAGCATGATTCATTCCCCTTTCTCGTTCATTGGCCGGACCGTCAGCGCGGCCCGCCACTTCTGCTGTTCTACCCGCAGCAGCTGTCCCCGAAAGGGGGCCTGAAGGGCGAAATTCTCCCATCTCCAGGGCAGATGGGGATCGAACCGGAACCCGCCGGGCATATCCGGGTCCGGCTTGATCCCCGCCAGCTCCTCGATGATGAGGGGGATGGCCCCGCTGGCCCAGGGGTGGCAAAGACTGGTGTTCCACTTCTGGTCCCTGCCCCACACCTCGAAGCAGGCGGTGGCCCCCTCCCGAAGCATATTCCGCCAACCATATTCATCCTCCCGGGCGAGCAGGCGGTGCAGCGTCCCATATTTCCCCATCCGCCCCAGCCCCCGCAGGGCAAAGTACATGGGCAGCGGCCCGCACACCCGCCCGGGGGCCAGCAGCAGGTTTTCATAGGAGTCCTCCCCCACCGCCGGCGTCAGGCCAAAGCACGCGGGATAGAGATTGGCGTGGACAGAGCAGTGGCCGCTTGTCTCGCTGTCGGCGAACAGCCGGGGCTTCCAGCGCCAGAAGGTGCTCAGAAAGGCGGCGGCCACCCGCTGGGATTCCCCCGTCCCGGGCAGGCCCAGCACCCGCTCTATCTTCTCCTTCATGCGCAGGAAGCCAAACCACAGGGCGTTGGCCACATTGTGGCAGCCCTCCCCCACCTTCGGGCGGGTGAGGGGAAAATCGTAGCCGTCCCGAAGGTTCTCCGGCCAGTCCACCATGTTCCAGCTGTGTGTCACGTTCTCCAGCAGGCCGTCGGGGCGCCGGTACCCGGCAAAGCGGCCCGCGATCCCTTGGACTGCGGGCCAGCACTCCCGCAGGAAAGCCCTGTCGCCGGTGAACTCGTAGTCCGTCAGAACCAGGGCGGGAAACAGCAGGGAGTAGTCGGCGATCTCCTGCTGCAGCGACCCGGGTGCCACCGCCAGCAGAGAGGGCGTCTCCCGCCCCGAGGCCATGAAGTCCCGGATACACTTGCGCAGCAGGTCCGTTTTCCCCGTCAGCCACACCTGGGACCGGGCGGTGATCACCGCGTCCCCCAGATATTGCCCCTTCTCCCGGGTGGGACAGTCCAGATAGCCCTCCTGACTGCCGCAGCGCACCGCGTTTTTGCAGATGGTGAAGATATCCTCCAGCTGGTCCTGAGGACAGGACAGGACGCACTTCCCGTCTTCCATGGGATAATGCCGCTCCCACACCCAGCACTGGACCAGATCCGGCCCGCCGTCCTCCAGCCCCAGCACCTCCGCGTATCGGAAGCCCTTGTAGTCGTAGGGGTGGAGCGTGTTCTCCCCCTCTCTCAGGGTCCAGCTCTCCTCATAGCGGCAGCCGCAGCGCATGTCAAAGCGCACCCGGCCCGCTCCGTCCAACTCCTCTCCGTAGCGGAGGGTGAGCCTATCCCCTGCCCTGCCCCGGGCAATGGCGTGGAAGGTCCCCGTCCGCTCCCGGCCGAAGTCCATCTGCACCCCGCCCGGGACTGCGCGGACAGACGCGGGCTCCGCCCGCTCCCACTGGAGCTTGGCGGTGGGCCGGGGGGACAGGCTGTAGTCCGCCCAGCCGGCCGGAACCAGCCGCCCCCAGCCGCTGGCCCGAAACCAGGGCCGCTCCCAGCTCTCAGGCCAGCGGCGGCCATCAAAGTTCTCCAAAAACTGAGTGTCGTAGCCCACAGCGTCCCCAGAATAGGCGCGGCACACCTGATACCGCCAGTTCCCATCGCACCGGGCGATCACCCTGCCTCCCCGGACAATCTCCGCCCAGACCGCGAACCGCCCGTCCCCGCTGTTCCACACCCGGTTTACCAGCCCCTGATAGTAGAGATGGAGAGCCACCGTCACCGTCCGTCCCCCCTCCAGGGGGTATTCCTCATAATAATAGCCGTCGTGCCGGGCGGGCGCGGGCCCCTGACCCAGCCATTTCCCGTCCAGCCACGCCTGATAGCAGTCGTCGGCGCTGAGCCGCAGCACACACCGCCCCCGGGGCAGCCTAACCCGTCCCCGCACCAGCACATGGACATTCCGGGGCCCGTCCTCCGGCCCTCCAGCCCGCCGGGCATCCCACGTTGGAATGGTCATCCAGCCGTCTGCTCTTCCCAATCGTCTCACTCCTCCTGAGGTCACTTGATTATAAACATGCCTGGCATAAATAGCCATGTAAAATTTTAAGAATAATATACACTTTATTCCCCCTTGTAGCCATTGACAAAAGCAGGGAAACGTGGTTAAACTAGAAAGAAGCGCGAAGATAGACACGCAGGGACGTTTGGAGCGGAGCGAAGGCAAAAGCCAGACCTCTGCACTGCGGAGGCGGGTTTTGCCTGAGACGCAGCGAAAGCGGCCCGGCAGCGTGTCCAATCCGAGCGCGAGGATAGACAGTTCACATCAGAGCCTGGCTCCGGCAAAGCTTGTTCGGGGTCTCGGGAGGTTATTTTCTTATGGTTGTGCCCGTTCTTTTATTTACCGTGGGTCTGGTCTTTCTCATCAAGGGGGGCGACTGGTTCGTGGACGGCTCCGTGGGCATCGCCCGGCGGTTCGGCCTGCCTGAGCTGCTCATCGGCGCCACAGTGGTGTCCATCGGCACCACCCTGCCCGAGGTGATGGTATCCGCCTCCTCCGCCTGGGCCGGCCACGGCGAGATCGCCTACGGAAACGCCATCGGCTCCGTCATCTGCAACACAGCCCTCATCGCCGCCATCACCGTGGCCGTCCGGCCGGGAAAGGTGGACCCCAAATCCCTGCGCCTGCCGGTGGCCTTCTTCTTCACCGCCGCCGCCGTCTATGCCGGCATCGCCTATACCACCGGCTATTTCAGCCGGATCTCCGGCCTGATCCTGCTGGCTATGTTCTGCGCCTATATGTTCGCCACGGTGTGGCAGATGAAGTCCGGTCCAAAGGACCGCGCCGCCCGGACCCGGTCCGAGGAGGCGGAGGGCTCCATATTCCGGGACGTGGCGCTGCTGGTGCTGGGGGCGGTCCTCATCGCCGCCGGGGCAAACCTGCTGGTGGAAAACGGCACGAAAATCGCCGAGGCCCTGGGCGTGCCCGAGTCGGTGATCGCCCTCACCTTTGTGGCTCTGGGCACCTCCCTGCCTGAGCTGGTCACTGCTGTCACCTCCCTGATCAAGGGCCACGGGGCCCTGTCCTTGGGCAACGTCATCGGGGCCAACCTGTTTAACCTGGTGCTGGTGTCCGGGGTATCCGTCACCCTGGCCCCCTTCTCCATCCCCGATGAAGTCAACAAGTTGGGCCTCAACACCTCGCTGATGCTGGACATCCCGGTGATGCTCGCCGTCATGGCCTTCCTCACCCTCCCCGCCCTCAAAAGGGGAAGGCTCAGCCGGTTCCAGGGCGTCGCCCTGCTCGTCGTCTACGGCGCGTTCTGCGCCGTTCAGTTCACCATATGATCCGGGGCCACCCGCCCCAAAGGAGGTTTTTCCATCATGAAAAAGCCGGTTCTCGTCATCATGGCCGCGGGTATGGGCAGCCGCTACGGCGGCCTCAAGCAGATGGACCCCGTCGGCAGCCACGGCCAGGTCATCCTGGACTACTCCATCTACGACGCCCGCCGCGCCGGGTTTGAGACGGTGGTTTTCGTCATCAAAGACGAGATCGAGGCGGACTTCAAGGCCCGCGTCGGCTCCCGGGTGGAGCGCCGCATGAACGTACATTACGCCTTTCAGCGCATGGACAGCCTGCCGGAGGGCTACGCGGTCCCGGAGGGGCGGGTCAAGCCCTGGGGCACCGCCCAGGCGGCCCTGGCCGCCCAGCCCTTCCTCGACGGCCCCTTCGCCATCATCAACGCCGACGACTACTACGGCCCCGAGGCCTTCCGTGTCATCTACGGCTACCTGAGCGCCCACCCCCAGGGGAACGAATACGCCATGGTTGCCTACCGGCTGGAAAACACCGTCACCGATTTCGGCCACGTGGCCCGGGGCGTGTGCCAGGTGGGCGAGGACGGCCTGCTCACCGGCATTGTGGAGCGCACCCGCATTGAGAAGGGCCCGCCCCCCCGCTTCACCGAGGACGGGGGCGAGACCTGGACCGAGCTGCCCGGCGACGCCATGGTGTCCATGAACTTCTGGGGCTTCACCCCCTCCCTGCTGGAGCAGGCCCGGCGGCGGTTCCCCGACTTCCTGGACCGGGCGCTGGCGGAAAACCCCATGAAGGGAGAGTACCTCCTCCCCACCCTGGTGGGCCAGCTCATCCAGGAGGGGGAGGCCACGGTGCGGGCCCTCTCCTCCAGAGACAAGTGGTACGGCGTCACATACCAGGCGGACAAGCCCGCCGTCTCCGCTGCCATCGCGGAGATGACGGCCCAGGGATTGTATCCAGACAACCTGTGGGACTGACGGAATTTCCCCCGGCAAGGCCGGGGGAAATTCCTTTTACACCGTCCGCAGGAAGGTCAGGAACCGCTCCCCGCCCTCAGGGGTCCGGGCGTAGACGCCGCAGTGCTCCAGCACCTGGGCAAACACCTTGCCCGTCTCCGCCTTTACGATGTCCAGCGCGTTGTCCGGTGTGACGGCGCAGCGCTTGGCAAAGCCTTCCGCCCAGTCCGCGTGCTTGGCGGTGAGCTCTTTGGCACGCAGGTCCGCGCCGCGGGCCAGCCCTTCCGCCACCGCCGCCAGCTCCTCCTTGAGCCGGGCCGGGAGAACCGCCAGCCCCATCACCTCGATGAGGCCGATGTTTTCCTTCTTGATGTGGTGGAGCTCCGCGTGGGGATGGTAGACCCCCAGAGGGTGCTCCTCTGTCGTGATGTTGTTGCGCAGCACCAGGTCCAGCTCGAACTTGTCCCCCCGCTTCCGGGCGATGGGGGTGATGGTGTTGTGGGGCTCGCCCTCCGTCTCGGCGAAAATAAACGCCTTCTCGTCGGTGTAGCCCCGCCAAGCGGTCAAAATCTTGTCCGCCAGATCGATGAGCCGGTCCGGGTTTTCGCTGGCGATGCGCACCACCGACATGGGCCACTTGACAATGCCCGCCTCCACGTCCTCAAATCCGGGGAACGTAAACGCCGTCTCCACCGGGGCCTTGGCCATGGCAAACTCATACCGCCCGCCCTGGAAGTGGTCGTGGGCCAGAATCGAACCGCCCACAATGGGCAGGTCGGCGTTGGAGCCCACGAAGTAGTGGGGGAACTGGCCCACAAAGTCCAGCAGCTTGGCAAAGCAGGCCCGGTCGATCTTCATGGGCGTATGCACCTTGTTGAAGCAGATGCAGTGCTCGTTGTAGTACACATAGGGGGAGTACTGCAAAAACCAGGGGGAATCGTTGATGGTAATGGGCACGATGCGGTGGTTCTGCCGGGCGGGGTGGTTCACCCGGCCCGCGTAGCCCTCGTTTTCGGCGCACAGCTGGCACCGGGGGTAGGCGGAGGCGGGCAGGTTTTTGGCCGCGGCGATGGCCTTGGGGTCCTTTTCCGGCTTGGACAGGTTGATGGTGATGTCCAATTCGCCGTACTCCGTCGGGGCCTTCCACTTCACGTCCTTGGCAATGCGGTCCCGGCGGATGTAGTTGGTGTCCTGACTGAATTTGTAATACCAGTCGGTGGCCTTCTTCGGGTCCTCCCGGTACAGAGCCTGAAAGGCGTCGATCACCTGGGCGGGCCGGGGGGTGAGGCGGCCCATGAGCTCAGTGTCGAACAGGTCCCGGTACACCACGGAGTTCTCCGCCAGCACGCCCCGGGCATAGGCGTCGTCCAGCAGCTCCTCCAGCACCGGGGCCAGCTCCACCGGGCCCCAGTCCTGTCCGGGACCGGCATAACCGTCAATTTTTAGGGCGTCCAGAATCGTGTTGACGGCCCAGTCCTGTTCGCAGGGCTGGATGAGGCCCGTCTGCAACGCGTATGTAACCAGCTTGGAAATGGCAGAATCAATCATGGTAACACTTCCGTTCTTTCGGCAAAATATTAGGGCCCCCGCAAAGCCGCCCTTTGGCTTTGTGGGGAGAGGAGCCTCAGCAAAACAGGCGTGCTTCCGGCATCAGCCGGATGCGAGGGATGTGGAGCTTGCGGCGACGACGCATCCGCCCTGAGGCCGGATGTGCAGCACATGGCACTTGCCCTGGCCCAGCAGGGCCTCCATGCCGGACTTGAACAGGGCCAGCCTGTCCTCCGGCACAAAGGCCTGGATGGTGCCCGCGAAGCCGCCGCCGTGGACCCGGACGGCCCCCGTCCCGTCCAGCAGCTCCCGGGCCATGGCCAGGCACAGGGGAATGGCCTGCTGGCGGGGGTCGGCGGTGGACCAGGTGTTTTGCAGGTGCAGCGCGGAGGACAGGCCGGAGGCGTTCAGCAGCTCCAGGAACCGGCCGAAATCCCCGTCCTTCAGGGCCTGGGCCTCCTGAACCGCCCGGCGGTCATCGTCGTAGAAGTGCAGGGCGCGCAGCACCGCCCGGTCGCCGCACTGCTTCCGCAGCGCGGGGATAGCCGCCCGGAAATGCTGCTGGGGCACGTCCCGCAGCACCTTTTTGCCGAAATAGGCCGCCACCGCCCCCATCTCCCGGGTGATGTCGGCGTAGTCGTCCGTCAGATCGCCGTGGCTGGAGCAGGTGTCCACAATGCACAGCACATGGCCGGATTTAGAGAAGTCAAAATCCACCCGCTCCACTACCGGGCTGGCCGGGTCGTTGAAGTCGATGGCCACGCAGGCCCCCACCGACGAGCCCATCTGGTCCATCAGGCCGCAGGGCTTGCCGAAATACACGTTTTCGGCGTACTGGCCGATTTTGGCGATGGTGACGGCGTCCAGCCTGCCATCGCAGCAGAAGTGGTTGAAGATGTTGCCCACCAGGGTCTCATAGGCGGCGGAGGAGGACAGCCCGGAGCCGGACAGCACCGTGGAATTGGCGCAGGCGTCAAAGCCGGACAGAGCGTACCCCATCTCGGCGATCTTAGCCGCCACCCCCCGCACCAGGGCGGCGGAGGTGTTCTCCTCCCCCTTTTTTGGGGACAGATCCTTCAGGCTGATCTCCAGGGCGGGATAGCCCTCGGACTGGATACGGACCACGTCCAGCCCGTTGGGCGCCGCACAGGCCAGCATGTCCAGATCGACGCTGCCGCACAGCACGCGGCCATGCTGATGATCGGTGTGGTTCCCCCCGATCTCCGTGCGGCCGGGGCCGGAAAACAGAGCCGCGCCCTGGGCGTCCGCCCCATACCGGGCGGAAAAGGCCTCCACCGTGCGGACGGCCCGCTCACGGGCTTCATCCAAACGACGGGCGCTGCCGTCCAGGGCGTAGAGGGCGGACAGGGCCGGGTCGCAGGCGCCGTTCCGAAGGGCTGCCAGCAGCTGGGTACAGTTAGACATTGCGCTCACCTCATTCAAAATGGGAGGGCCGGTGCCGTCCCAAAATATACCCTTTTACCATACCACATGAGGCACTTTTTGGCAAGGGCGGCTTGGAGAAAAACGGCGGCTGATTTTCAAGGAAGGACTGATTCAATCGGCAAGAGCGATTCGCGCGAGATTTTTTGCCACAGCGAGGCGGGATGACCCAGGAATCATTGTGTTTATTTCAAGAAATCGCAACGAAGGTGCGGCAAAAAAGATCCGCAAAGCGCCGCAGGCGCATTGAATCAGTGCTTCCTCAAGACGGGACCCCGCAAGGGCCGCGGCGGCTATAAACACAGGAGGGGCTCAGCGGAGCCCCTCCTGTGTTTATTTCATGCGAAACGGGAAATGCTGTGGGTGTTACTTCAGGCCGTTCTCATAGGCCTCGATCATCTTCTTGACCATCTGGCCGCCCACGGAGCCCGCCTGACGGCTGGTCAGGTCGCCGTTGTAGCCCTGCTTCAGGTTGACGCCCACCTCGTTGGCGGCCTCCATCTTGAACTTGTCCATGGCCTCGCGGGCGCCGGGAACCACCAGACGGTTAGAGTTATTCGTGTTAGACATATCCTTGTTCTCCTTTTCGATATCGTTGTCGTTTGTTGCTCTGTCGGATCGGGAATCCGAGCATAGTTTGGGCCAAGCGAATTTTTATATGCGGATCTTTTGCTGGTAAGTTCATCCTTGCCGGCAATGCCATTCGCCCGGACCGCCTGTCCATCATAAGACAGGCGGTCCGGGCGAATGCCGGGCCCTATTCCTGCGGCGGGAGATTCCGATACACCTTTCCGTTCTCCGCCGTCCGGCCGCGGACGGCGAACAGCTCCTCCACCGTGACAAAGCGGTAGCCCCGCGCCAGCAGCGCGTCCACCACCTGGAGGGCTGTGTCCACACTGGCGGGATATATATCGTGCAGAAGGATGATATCCCCATCCTTCACGTTGTCCAAAATAACGGATACCTGCCGCTTTGTGTCCCGGTCGGACCAATCCTCCGGGTCCACCGACCATAAAATGAGGGGCGAGGCGGCCCGGGCCTGGGTCGCCTCGTTCATCATACCGTAGGGCGGGCGGAGCATAAACCGCTCCCGGCCCAGCAATGCGGTGAGGGTGGCGCGGAGGCTGTCCACCTCCGCGTAAAAATCGGAGGCGTTCAGCGCCGCCAGCGATTTGTGATGGTAGGTGTGCAGGCCGACCTGATGCCCCTCCCCCTCCATGCGCTGGAGAAGGAGCTCATTTCCCTCCACATTCTCCCCGACCACAAAAAAGGTGGCGTGCACCCCCCGCTGAGACAGGCCGTCCAGCAGCGCCGCCGTGGTGGAGGCCTTGGGCCCGTCGTCAAATGTGAGGGCCACATAAGGGCCGGCCGGAATTTTGGCGGGACCCGCCGCCTCCGCCTCCCGCTCCCGCCCCGGGCGGGGCAGGAGCGAGCCGGCTGCCAGAACTGCCAGCGCCAGCGCGCCCGCTATTACCCGCTTTTTCCAACCAGCCAAGCCGACCGCCGCCTTCCTCACGTAAGTGTGGTCAGTATGCGCGGGCAGGCTTTTTTTATGCGCGCGATCAAAAAACAGCGCTTGTCACCAGCGGACCGACCGGATCGTCGGCTCCTGCATCAGCCGGGCCATCAGGCTCCCCAGCTCCTCATTGGGACAGGGCAGATGGTCTATGTAGAGCTCCGCGCTGAGTATGCCGCCGCCACGGTTATACCGGGAGGATGTGGGAACCAGTTCCAGCCGCGCCAGCGACCGCTGGAGGCGCTCCATCACGTCGGGCTGGTCGTCCATCTCAATGTACAAAACAGCGGTGGGACGGCCCAGAATGGGGTGGTCCCGGTACAGGATAAGCTCCGCCGTCAAAATGATGACCGTTCCCAGAAAACTGACGGCGTACAGGCCCGCCCCGGCGCTCATCCCCACGCCCACCGTAGCCCACAGGCCGGCGGCGGTGGTCAGCCCCGTGACTCCCTGAGTGCGCGAGAAAATGGTGCCCGCCCCCAAAAAACCGATGGCGGTGACGATTCCCGCGGCGATGCGTCCGGGGTCTACCCCCACTCCCTCGTAGGACAGCATGTCAAAAAAGCCATACTTGGACACCAGCATCATCATGCACGAGGCAAAACAGACGATGAGATGGGTGCGGATACCCGCCCCTTTCAGCCGGATCTCCCGCTCCAGCCCGATCACGCCCCCAAACAGGGCGGAAAGCATCAGCCGCAGAATATACTCCCATATGCCCGGCCCCATATAAACTCCCCCTTTTCTATGTTGCGCTCAGCGCGTTTGTGGTTTGATTTCCCTGTTCAGCAATCCGCCCCGTCCTTCCCCGGCAGCTCCTCCGGCGGCTGAGGCTCGTCGGAGGCAAACATGGCGTACAGATCCTCCTCCATCAGCACCGGGCGGCGGCGCTTCACCAGCGAGGTGAGAATGGGATAGAGCACAATAGCCACCAGACCGCCGGAAAAACCGTTGTTGTAGAGATTCATGCCCTCCAGCGGCAGGCCCGCCTGGAGCACCACCGACGAGTGGATCAGCCCCGCCAGCACCCCGAAGGGCCACCCGAACACCCCGGCAAAGGGGGCCAAGGTGGTGCCGAACAGCCCCGCCAGCTGAAGCGCGCTGCTGTTGGGGTCCACGTGGTTGGTCAGACTGCCCAGCAGCACTCCCGCCATGACGGGGACGATGTTGAACGCGTGCTTTCCGTAGCCGGAAAAGCCGATGATGGTAAAGATGGCGCCGATGGTGGCGCCGTTCAGGTCGCCGCCGGTGAGCAGGATATAGCCTGTGGCGATGAGGCCGTTCACCCCCATGTTGACAAGCACCGGGCCGGGGGTGAAGGTGCGCACGTAGTCGCTGGGCACCCGGCCGGAGGTACGCAGCAGGGCCCAATATTTGGCCAGCACCGGCCTGGGCCCCCGGAGCAGGCCGCAGACAGTGAAGGTAAGGCACAGCGCCGCCAGGGCCAGCCCCAGGCGGAAATTGTTTCCGGTGGACCAGTGGTGGGCGGAAGCCGGATTCAGGCCGAAGGCCTTAAAGGCGGGCACCATCATCATGGCCAGCAGCCCGCAGGAAAAACCCACGCTGTACAGGTTCATGCCGTTCTGTACCCGGTGGGCGTGCTCCGCCACGGGGGGGAGCAGGAAACCCACGAGCAGGCCCACGGCGATCCCCAGCCAGGGGCTGAACCGCACCGCCATGAAGCTCACCATGGGGGCCAGGGCGGTGCCCCGCAGCGCCAGATTGACGTGCTTGGAAAAGCCCTCCCGCTTGACCAGGGCATAGAGCGCCGTCCCGAAAAAGAAGGGCCACATGTTGACGATGTTCTTGCCGAACAGGGAGAAGCCGGACATCAGCCCGACCGTGACCATGGTGGCGCCGTTGGGCGTGTTGTCCCACCTCCAGAGGATCGCCACGCTCACCAGCGTCACCAGCCCCGCATTGACAAAGGCCGCTCCCGTTCCCGCCACGGCGATGTAGTCGGTGATCAGCACGTCCTCCATGGTAAAAATGGCGTACAGGCCGGACAGCACCTCCGAGAACGGAGCCTGACAGAAGCCAAACACGATCAGCGCCAGCCCAAACAGGGCGGACGCAGGCAGCAGAATGGGGTTTCGGCTGGGGGCGGCGCGGTTCACTCGCTCCATCTCCTTCCGGGCGCGCGGGGCGCTTTCTAAATTTAACTGTCCGGCCCAGCGCCTGTCAGAAGCCCACCAGAGGGGCCTCCCCGGTGTCCTCGCCGGGTTCGATTGCCTGAATGACCACGTCGTAGCTGTAGCTGTCGTTGACCTGCACCGTCACCCGGTCCCCCACTTTTCGGCCCAGCACAGCCTTTCCCACAGGGGACTCCTTGCTGATGAGGTTTTTCAGCGCGTCCTGACGCATGGTGGTGACGATCTGGCAGGTGACGGTTTCGTCATCCTCCTCCACGTAAAACGTGACCTTGTCGTACAGTCCCACCACGCCCTCCTTGGACCGGTCCGAGATAACCACTGCAGTCTTGATCATATTTTCCAGGTAGCGGCAGCGGCTTTCATTGCGGTTTTTATCCCGTTTGGCGGCCTTATACTCAAAATTCTCGCTCAGGTCCCCAAAGGCCCGGGCTGTCTGCACGTCCTCAATGAGCTGTGGCCGCAGAACGCTCCGGCGGTACTCCAGTTCCTGGCGCATCAGCGCGATATCTTTTTCGGTTAGTTCATTGTGCATGGGAAACGCCTCCTTATCTGATCATAGTTTGGCACATTTTTTCCCCGCCGTCAAGTGTCGGACGCCAGACAAAAAAAGAAGCCGCTATCGGCCCGATTAGGGCTTGACAGGAGTGAGGAGATGTGCTATTATGATCTAGCCTTAACAGGCCGGAGTGGCGGAATTGGCAGACGCCCGGGACTTAAAATCCCGTGGGAGCAATCCCGTGCCGGTTCGACCCCGGTCTCCGGCACCAATTTTATATCGCGGGGTGGAGCAGTCTGGTAGCTCATCGGGCTCATAACCCGAAGGTCGTCGGTTCAAATCCGGCCCCCGCAACCAGAAAACCGCTGATTTCGAGAGAAATCAGCGGTTTTTCCTTTGAAAAAGTTCGGGCCGATTTTTTGTGATGCTTATCTGATGCATATTTTGCAGTTTTATTTTTTCCGCTGATGCAGGCACCCGGACGTCCGCGTCAAAAAAGTTGGGGAGGAGCGGCCGCTCCTCCCCTCTTTTGTAAAACCGAAACCTCCCAAAAAGTTACCGCTCCTGCCCCCGGCGAATCCCCCGGCCCGCGCTGTAAACGCCGCCCAGCTTCTCCACGCTGGCCCGCTTGTGGTCGTTGAGGGCGTGGCCGTACTTGTCCAGCGTGACCGACGGGGTGGCGTGTCCCAGCAGCCGGGACAGGGTCACCACGTCCATCCCCTGCTCCAGCGCCCTCGTAGCAAAAGTATGTCTTAACGAGTGGAAGTTGGCGTCCGGGATGCCGGCCTGCCGGACACAGCGCTTGAACAGGTCCTGGTAGGTCCGCGGCTCATAGGGGTCACCGTTCTCCTGGCAGAACACGTAACCGTCCGGGTTGTAGCCCGGATTTTGCTTTTGGATGGACATCTGGATGGCCTGATAGTCCAAAAAGTCCTGGTACAGCCCGTCCATGATGAACACCGTCCGCCGGGAGTTGTCCGTTTTGGTGGACTTCACCGTCTCTACGCTGGTGGAGGTCTCCACGGAGTCGTCGAAATTGCGCAGGCGGTTCCTGGTCTCGCAGACCTTAAAGGAACGGCCCTCCATATCCACGTTCTCCCAGCGCAGGCCGCACAGCTCCCCCATCCGCAGACCGGTGAACAGATCGAAAATGATACCGAAGGCGGCGGGCTCCGGGGCCCGCCGAGCGGCCAGGATCAGCCGGGTCTGCTCCTCCCGGTCCAGCACCCGCATCTCATGCTTTTCCGCTTTGGGAAGACGGACCCCTTCCACCAGGTTTTCCGTCAGCAGCTTGTTTTTCACGGCCTGCCCGAACGCCAGGTGCAGCATATTGCGCAGGTTTATCAGCGTTTTGGTGGAGAGGCCGCCCTTTCGTTTCAGATTTCCCTGGGCCCGCCGCTCATTGAAAAAGTCCTGCAAGTCCTCGCCGGTCATGGTACTCAGATAACGGCCGCCGAGCTGAGGCTTGACATGGCTTCGGATGAGCTGCTCGTAACTGCAATAGGTGGACAGCTTCACCGTGGGCTTGGCGTATTTTTCCAGCCAGCGGTCCATCCACTCCCCCACCGTGACCGGCTCGACCTGCCTCGGCCCCGCGGCGGGCTTTTCCACAGCGACCTCAGCCGGGCCCGCGGTCAGCGCCTCCATGAACGCCTGTCAACGCCAATCTGAAATTGTAAGAAGACGCCGAAGAAATTTTGTAGTTTTTCGGCGGAAAGGGGGGTAACAAAATCAAGCG
>CAJTLI010000003.1 GCA_910577525.1 uncultured Oscillospiraceae bacterium
ATTTGATTGGCGTCCAGCCCTTCCATCATTGCCGATTCTATCTATTTGATGACGCAGACGCGCCGGGCCGGAGCAATACTGCCCTGACGAGACGGCTCTACCTGCATAAATCGAACGCTGCGAATGAGAGGCTGGCTGACGGACTTTCATTCGGACGTGTCAGTCCTTGGAGGTTGGCGTCAGGCCAATGCCCTCCCATTCTAACAGCTTTGGCAACGATGCGGAAAAAGACACGGCTGGCTGCCGTGCCTTGAACCGTAAATCTATTGTAATAGACACGGCTGGCTGCCGTGCCTTGAACCGTAAATCTATTGTAATAGGAGGTTGGAAACATGAGCAAACCCCTTCGTGAGCTCTGCCAAGAAGGTCCGTTTTTTGAGGCGTGCGTGTACGACTGCCTCTCCGCCCGGGTGGTGGAGATGGCCGGCTACCGGGCGATGTGCTTGAGCGGATTTGGCCTGGCGCTGGCTTACTGTGGTGTGCCGGATATCGGCATTGTGACCCCTACCGAGGTGGCGGAGATGGTCCGAAGAATCACCCGGTGTACCAGCATCCCCCTGATTGTGGACATTGACAGCGGCTACGGTAATGAGCTCAACGTCATCCGCACCTGCCAGATGATGGCGGACGCGGGCGCCGCCGCAGTCCACCTGGAGGATCAGACCTTCCCCAAAATCAATCCCATGGTGCCCACCTTCTCCCTTGTCTCTCAGGACGATTGGAAGCGGCGGCTGGACGCGGCGATGTATGGCCTGCGGGGCAGTGACTGCATGCTGATTGGCCGGACCGACGCCCGGGTGAAATATGGAGTTGATGAGACGCTGCAGCGCCTGAAGATTGCCGCCGACCACGGCGCGGAGATGACCCTGGCCATCGGGATGTATGAGGAAGCGGATATCCAGCGCTATATGCGGGAAATTCCCGGCTACAAGATGTACGAGTATATGAGCGTCCCCGGCGCGCTGGGCGCCACCAAAGAACAGATGAGCCGCACCTTCCAGGACTGCGCCGATCTCGGCTTTACCATGATGTCCATGCCCACCATCGGCATGCTGGGCGCCATTGTCGGCATTCAGGACTTCGCGGCCTCCGCGCTGCGCGAGGGAAATGACTTTGATATCATTCGAAAAATCGATGCGGTCCAGGCCCGCCCCCTGATGTATAAACTGAACCGCACCGATGAATGGCTGGGCTGGAATAAGGACGCAAAATGATCCACAAAAACAAAAACAGGAGGAAAAAACCATGAAGAAAAGGATTTCGCTGCTTCTCGCCGCCGTCATGACGCTGTCGCTGGCCGCGTGTGCGCCCGCCGCCAGCAAACCGTCTGACCCGCCGGCTCCCTCTCAGGCACAGCCCTCCGGCGCACCCGCCCAGAGCGTCGCGCCCTCTGAAAACTACGGTCTCGGCTTGGGCGGCACCGCCGGAAGCCCCTATGTCATCACCGCCGGCTGCACCGCTCCAAACACCACCGACCCCACCAACGGCTTTGTCCGGGCCAACGAGGTGCTCAGCGAGCGTCTGATGGAATTGTCCGGCGGCACGATGGATTTTGAGCTGGTCATGGGCGGCGTCTACGGCTCAACGGTGCAGCACTTTGCCCAGCTCAAGGCCGGCACTCTGGACGGCTTTATCTCCGGCTTTGACGTAGCCACCAACCTGACCGGCACCGAAGACTTCTACGCCGTGGCCATGCCCTTCGTTTTTGACAACGATGAGCATATGGAGATTTTCCTAAAGTCCGACCTGTGGGCTCAGATGACGGAGAGCATGCGCACCAACAACGGCGTCGTCTACGCCGGGCTGTACGGCCATCAGCTGCCCCGCATCCTCACCAGCACCCGTGAGATTGTCCATCCCGCCGATGTCGCGGGTCTGAAGATCCGAGTGCCTGAGTCTGATGTACAGATCCGCGTTTGGACCCAGGCCGGCGCTTCCCCTATGCAGATTGCCGCCACTGAGATGTATTCCGCTCTGGATACCAATGTGGCCGACGCACAGGAAAACGACATTGTGGGTTCCGGGAGCCTGAAAATCTACGAGGTGTGCCCCTACTACACGGAGATCGACTATATCCGCCAGTGCCTGATGGTCTATATGTCTGAGATCACCTGGAATAAAATGAACGAGCAGGAGCGCGGCTGGTGGAGCGAGGCTCTGGCGGATGCCTGCGAGGCGTGCACTGACGCCTATGTGGGCAAGTACGAGGATGCCAAGCAGGAGGTCATTGACAACGGCGGTACCATCGTAGAGTTCGATTACGACGAGTGGAAGGAGTTTTTCACCGACATCGTCCTCAACGAATTTGACGGCAAATACTTCCGTGCCGGTTTATACAAGGAGATCCAGTCCCTTTATCAGAAGTGAGGACACAGGGGCGTGCCCCCAGGGCACGCCCTCCCGTTACAGACTTTAGGAAGCGCTGATTCAATGCGCCTGCGGCGCTTTGCGGATTTATTTGCCACAGCTTTGTTGTGATTTCTTGAAATAGACACAATTATTTCTGTGAAATCCCACATCTCGGTGACAAAAATTTCTCACCAACCGCTCTTGCCGGCTTAATCAGCCCTTCCTTTACGCGGAGGATGCAATATGTTAACTGCACTGAAACGATTTAAAAAGCTCTTTACGGACACACTGGTCTCCATCTGCGCGGTGCTTTGTACCCTTATTTTGGTCATAAACGTGGTCAATGTGGTGGTGCGCTATCTGACCAGCGCCAGCTTTACCTACACAGAGGACATCACCGTCATCAGTATGCTCTGGATCATGGGCCTGGGGGTCAGCGTGGGCTGGATCAACCGGGAACACCTGCTCATCAATCTGATCGACCAGTTTCTCGGCAAGCGCGGGATGGAGCGGCTTCTGCTGTTTCAGGATATCGTGGGTGTGGCGGCTGGAGCGGCTATGATCTGGCTGGGGCGGATGTCCCAGGCTGCCAACACAGGATTCGTCCAGTCGGTCATCGGTTTTGACGAGTCCTTCCGGTACTGGCCGGTGCTGGTGGGCGGCGGATTGCTCATCGTGGCGGCATTGGAGTGCATCGCGGAGCGGTTTGCCGAATGGAAGGAAGGGGGCGCTGAGGCGTGACAATTGATCTGGTATTAAAGCTGGCTGTAATTTTTGGCGTACTGTTTCTGGCCATGTTTTTGCGTTTTCCGTTTTTTCTGTCCTGCTTCATCGCGGCGGGGGCCTACGCCGTCATCTGGCCCGGGAGCATGCCTGTCTTCGTCTTTGGACAGACCTTTGTGCAGGGCCTGAGCAATCAGACCTACGCCGCCGTCATCTTCTACTTCCTGTTAGGCGCGATTTTAAACGCGGGCGGTTTGGGGGACCGAATGGTCCGCTTCGGAAACGCCTGTATCGGCCATCTCAAGGGAAGCCTGAGTCACATCAATATCATCGTATCCGTGATTTTCGCCGGCGTTTCCGGCTCGGCCGCCGCCGACACCGCATCGATCGGCAACTTGATGATCCCCATGATGAAAAAACAGGGGTATGACGCGCCCTATTCCGCCGCCGTCACGCAGATGTCCTCCATCATCGGGCCCATTATCCCGCCCTCCACCACCTTTGTGCTCATCGCCAGTATGATGGACTTGTCGGTACGCAAGCTGTTTCTGTGCGGGCTGGTCCCCGGTATCGGCATGGGCTTGGTGGAGTTGGGCTATTCCGTGTACATTTCCCACAAGCGCGGCTATCCCTCCGTTCCGTTTGGCGGCTGGAAAAATATCTGGGTGGAGTTCAAGACGAATTTCTGGGCCCTGCTGCTGCCTGTGGGCATCGTAATCTGTCTGACTGTGGGGATCGGCACCGTCACGGAGATCGGCGCGGTTTCCTGCGTGCTGGCGTTTCTGATTGCCTCCCTGGTCTACAAGGAAATGGACCTGAAGGGACTGGCAAAGGCGCTGTACACAACGGGCCGTCAGATCTGCACTGTCCTGAGTATGCTGGCCGCCGCCCAAGTGTTTATCTGGATTATCGGAACTCTGCGCATCTCCGGCAAGCTGGCTGCTTTCATGGCCGGCACAGGCCTGTCCGGCACCGCAATGTTCCTGCTGGCCCTGCTGATCATCTTCATCCTCGGCATGATCCTGGAGACCAACATCATCACCCTGGTGTTTCTGCCTGTTCTCGCCACGCCGCTGGTGGCCGCAGGTGTGGACCCCTATGTCTTTGCCGTGGCCGCCGCCATCGTGACTGCCGTAGGCCTGAACACCCCGCCGGTGGGCGCTCTGCTCTACCTGACGGCAAAGATTGCGGACACCGACGCCATGAAGGTGGCGAAGGAATCCATTCCCTTTATCTTGGTTTTGTTGCTGTTTGTGGTTCTGATTGTCTTTTTTCCGGCAATCGTCACATTTTATCCCAACCTGGTGCTGTAAGGAGCTGTGAATATGAAAAAAGGCACATTGGTTTATACAGCCAGTCTGGAGGCGGAAAATTTCTGCCGCACATTTATGCTGGACGGAGCGATGCGAGGCGGTTTGGGCGTGGCCGCTGCCTCACTGCCGCGGCATATCTCTTTGGGCATGCCCTATGAGGTGGAAGATTTCGATGCCTACCTTGCCTTTGCCGAGCGGTACGCCAAAACGCTGCGGCCCATTGAGGCAACCTTGACGGACATGGCCTGCGCCCCGCTGGGCGATTCCACAGGCAACTACTGCTTCCAGTTTGAGACCGAAGCCGAACTGGACGCGCTGCGCCTGCGGACAGTCGGAACCCTGCGGGAAGAGCTGGGGCTGGAGGTTCCGGGCAAGGACGGCGTCACCGGCAGCCGGAACGTCACGCTGGGCTTTGGCAAAGCGCCTTACCAGGCGTATCGGAGCTATGTAGACGGGGTAGACCGGTCCGCCTTCCGGAACAAGCGGCTGGTTTTCGACGGCCTGGGCGTATTCTATTATGACGAGGCCGCCATCAGCGCTTCTTCCTTCTTCTGCTGTAAGTACATTTCTTTGACATAACCTTGATATTTTTTGAAAACAGGAGGACATAAATTATGAAATTGATGAAATGCGATTATGATCGGGAAAAGCATATGTCTATCGTCTATCAGGGCGGCGGTCTCAAATATGAGTTCATCGCCGACTTTGCCAAAGGCCTGCCTGGCTACCTGACTTATACCGGCATTGCCGGCGGCACTTGTGATATTGAGGACAACCTGCTTCTGGGGGTGCGCGGAATGCCCAACCCTGTGGTCAAGCTGGACCCAGAGGGAAACTATGCGGGTGAATTCGGCGGCGGCCTGATCCGCAACTGCCACTTCCTGGAGGCCACCAAGGACGGCACTGTGGTAATCGCCGACGCCGCCATGCACGTGTTCCGCGAGATCGACGAGAATGGCAAAATGATCCGGGAGTTCGGCAATTACGGCAAGCCGGGCGACAGCGGCTTCAATCTGAACTACTACCGCCAGCAGCGCCGGCTGGGCAACCTCTATCCGCCCGAGCCCTATTTCCGCATCCCCGACCTGACAATGCTCACCGAGGCTGAGCGCAATACGATCAAGAAGCTGGGCACTCCCTTCTGTATGCCCACCGACTGCGCCGTCAACTCCAAAGGGGAGTACTTCTTTGCCGACGGCTATGGAAACGTGGCGGTCCACCATTTTGACAAAGACTGCAAGCTGGTAAAAACCTGGGGCGGCATGGGCGATGAGCCGGGCAAGTTCCTGATGGTCCACGCCATCACCATCGACAGCAAGGATCAGATCTGGGTCTGTGACCGCGACCAGAACGCTGTCCACGTTTTTGATGAGGAGGGTAATGTTCTGGCTTATTGCAAGGGTAATCTGGGCCAGCCCTCCGGCATTGTGGCGGATAAGGACTACATCTATTGTGTGGGCCGCGGAGGCTATCTCACTATATTTACCCCTGAATTTGACGTGGTGGCCCAAATCGGATATTTCAACAGCGAGCTCAGGGCCCACGGCATCGCCTGCAACAGCAAGGGCGATCTGTTCCTCTTCCCCAATACTGCCAACGAGGATCACTACTGCATCCAGCTGAAGCGGCTCTGAGCTGCGGCCTTTCCTTTTTTAGATAATTAAGCCCCGTGCGGGCGGTGGTCCGTACGGGGCAAATGATAGGAGCATATCAGTATGTATCAAGCGTTTCTTCCCAATGAATTCCGATTTGACCTTTCTCAGCCCAAGTTTCAGGCTGCCTTTGACTTTTTGCGCCGGAAGGATCTCGGCCAGCTTCCTGAGGGCTGGGTGGAGCTGGAGCGCGGCGTTCGGGCCAGCGTACAGCGCTACACGACCAGTCCCGCGGCGGAGCTTGATTTTGAGACGCACGAGAAGTATTTTGACGTGCAGTACATGGTGGATGGCGTAGAGCTGGTAGGCGTCGTGGACGTTCGGGACTTGGCCGGTAAGATTCCCTATGATCCGGAAAATGATATCGCGTTTTTCTACGACCCGGAACATTCCGGCGCCGTACTGCTTCGCGCGGGTGATTTCGTGGTACTCTCACCGCAGGATGCCCATAAGCCGCGATGTGCTGCCGGAGCGCCTATGGCTGTGAAAAAAATTGTTGTGAAGGTTCCTGTGTGAAGGATGATGCCTCGATCAAAAGATCCTCCGGGCAAGGCATCTTGTCCATTTTCAAACGGCGCCTAAGCGCATAAACTGGGGCGAGGGAACAAAGCCTCTGTGTGTTCTTGCTCCGGTCCGTGGAAAAAGTCTGCCTCCAGGCAGGCTTTTTCTCATTTGTAAGATCGTGCGGATTCTCCGTTAGTTGGGTCATCCCGATTCGCTGTGGCAAAAAATCTCGCGTGAATCGCTCTTGCCGATTGAATCAGTCCTTCCTAAAAAATAATATCGTACAACCCTATTTGCATAGGTTCCTTTAGGGAGGTGCTGCCTGTGAAAAAAGAGGAATATGTTCTTGAGACTGCGGAACAGCCAGATATTGACAAACTGAATTGCGAGGATTTTAAGATCAATTTTCAACGGGCAATTTTACGTTCTCTCCTGGAAAGCCGAAAATTGACACAGGCACAATTTGAGGCTTGTATGGATAAAGTGGTTCAGAAGTATTCAGCCAGTTTCTCTTGAAATCGGTATCATTGTCAGATTTAAGGGGCACAGGTAGAGTAAAATCAACACCCGATAAGCTTGATTTTTGGGAAGGAGTTGATTTTATGCTGAAAGTAGGCGCTTACTGCCGCGTATCCACAGACAAGGACGATCAGGCAAACTCGTTTGAAAGCCAGCAAAAATATTTCCGTGAATATATCGGCCGGAACCCTGAGTGGGAACTGGCACAGATTTTTGCGGATGAAGGCATATCAGGAACCAGTACAAAAAAGCGAAAAGAATTTAACCGCATGATCCGGCTGGCCAAAGCTGGCGAAATGGATTTGATTATCACAAAAGAGGTGAGCCGGTTTGCCCGCAATACGGTGGACACGCTGCAATACACCCGTGATTTGAAGAAAAGCGGTGTCTATGTTTTTTTTGTGAATGACAATATCAATACAAAAGATCCTGATGCAGAATTGCGCTTGACAATCATGGCCTCCATCGCACAGGAGGAAAGCCGCAAGACATCCGAACGCGTGAAATGGGGCCAGAAGCGCAGAATGGAGCAGGGGGTTGTATTTGGCCGTAATATGCTTGGATATGACGTTCGCGGTGGAAAGCTGTATATCAACGCGAATGGCGCGGAGACGGTGCGGCTGATTTACCACAAATTTTTAGAAGAAGGAAAAGGCGCATATACAATTGCTCGTGAACTGCGGGAGGCTGGTATCGAGACTTCTGCTCATATGAAGGAATGGTCAAATACAGGGATACTTCGTGTTTTGAGAAATGAAAAGTATTGCGGTGATTTAATTCAGAAAAAGACATATACTCCCGATTACCTGAGCCATGAAAAGAAATATAACCGTGGTCAGGAGGAATATGTGATCCTGCGGGATCACCATGAACCGATCATCAGCAGAGAAGCCTTTGAGGAGGCGCAAAAGGAGTTGGAACGCCGTTCTCCCTCTAAAGAACAAAGAGCGAAACACAGCAACCGGTATTGCCTCTCCGGCAAAATTTTGTGTGGGTGCTGCGGCTCCCGGTTTGTTTCCAGAGCGAAAAAGCGAAAAGATGGGAGCCAGTACAAGGCGTGGCGCTGCTATGAAGCAGCTCAGCATGGACTTCCAAAGACAGATAAGGCAGGCAATCAGATTGGCTGTGAAGTCATGCGTCAAATTCGTGACGAAAACTTTATGTTAATGCTGCAAATGGTTATCAAACATTTACGACACAACAAGAAACAGCTCATTTCTGATCTGGTTGAAATCGTCGAGTTAGTCTTGTCAGCCTCTGCAGGCGGGGAAATGGACATTGGCAAATTGGAACAAAAACTTGAAATGATTCAGGGGAAAAAGCAGAGACTCCTTGACCTGTATTTGGGACAGGATATTTCCAAAGACGAATACCGCCGGATGTCTGAGCGCTGTGATATGGATGCGGAAAATCTAAAACATCAGATCAAAGAGGCTAAAAAGCGGAAAGAGATTCCTGCCGGTCAGGAAGAAATGACGGTAGATATTGCCGCTACAATCCGCTCCTTGACTTTGGGAGAAGAACGGGACGACACTTTCTACCGGAACATTGTGGAAAAGATTGTTGTCCGCAGCAGGGAACATATTGAGATTTACTTACACCTGCTCCCTTGCAAGTGGTCTTTTGTGTTAGCGAAACTGCCGGGAGATTTCGGTAAAACCGGCGGCGACGAGGAGCACTTTGCTACCTCTGTACCGATATCAGTGAGCAATCCCTTCAGCTCGGGATAGGGCATCGCGTAGCGTTGGGACAGGTAGCGCAGAGAGGCGCCAAGCTCACCGTCGGGTCCACCATATTGGGAAATAATTACAGCGGCCAGTTTGGGGTTGCAGTTTTTGACCCGTACGGGGTATTGTAATTTTTTTTCATATACAAACATGATCAGCCCTCCTCGCTTTTTTTAAACTCCCAGGGCCACGGATCGTCTAACCAGCGATAGGCAGTGTCCTGTCCAGCGCTGAGCTTGGTCAGCGGGCCATGCATCTGCTCATACTGCTTTTTCGCCGTCCGGGCCATCTCGGTATACTGCTGGAATAGCCGGAACGCCTCCTCATCATCCTGATGGGTGTCCAGATACATCCCGAGCTCAGTGACCACAAACAGAAGGGCCTGGAGCTGAGTAGAGTGGCTGTCCGGCAGGGCGGCGGCATCCACTTTTAAATGAAAGGGAAGGTTTAAGCTGGGGTAAATGGTTCCGTTGGCCAAGGCGTCGGTTTGGTCGTATTTTTGGCTGCCCCTCTGCTGGAAGGGCACATATGGCACCGCCAGAGGCGCGCAGGAGGGCATGGTGCCGCAGGCATCCGCGCAGGGGCGGTTGGTGGTTCCAGTATCAGAATTCAAAGAAATCTCTCCTTTGATCAGAGTCTGACGGCTGTACCGTCAATTCAGCTTATGCGGCCGGACCGGCGGCTGACACAGAAAATGTCGAAAAATAATGGTGTTGAATTCTTCAAAACAGTATGATATAATATTTCCAATATTTTTGAATTGGAGGGAAAAATCCATGACTCACATTCAGACGCTGAACGGCGCTACTTTGAAGCAGACCGCGGCCCGCGGGGGCTGCGGCGAGTGCCAGACCTCTTGCCAGTCTGCCTGCAAGACCTCCTGCACTGTGGCTAATCAGAAGTGCGAAAATAACAAGTAATACAGAGGACGCCGGAAAGGGTGGGCTTGTCCCACCCTTTTTCTGCGTGTCAAAGGAGGACAATCAAAATGGTCCATACATTTATCTGCCTGGGGGTTCCCGTAGCGGTAGACGTGAACAGCGGCGCCGTCCATGTGCTGGACGGAACCGCCTATGATGTGCTGTCCCTGCTGAACGAGCCCATGGCAGAAGCCTGCCCCGAGAAAATCTATGCCCAGCTGCCCCAGTATTCCCACGCTGTGGTAGATGAGGCCTGGAACGAACTGCTGGAGCTTCAGGCAAACGGCCTTCTGTTCACCGATGACAATTACATCGATCCCGCTAAGGGCACCCTTATGAAGCAGGATGCCCCCATCAAAGCGCTGTGCCTTCATGTGTCCCACGACTGTAACCTGCGCTGCCAGTATTGCTTTGCCTCCACAGGAGATTTCGGTACCGGACGCCGCATGACAATGGATGTGGAGACTGCCAAAAAAGCCATCAATTTTGTGATCGAGCGCTCCGGCAACCGGCGGAATATTGAAGTGGATTTCTTTGGAGGCGAGCCGCTGATGGCCATGGATACGGTAAAGGCCACTGTGGAGTACGCCCGGTCTCTGGAGGCGGAGCGCAACAAAAACTTCCGCTTTACCATTACCACCAACGGCGTGCTGCTGGACGATGAGAATATTGCGTATATCAATCGGGAAATGTCAAACGCGGTGCTGTCTCTGGACGGCCGGCCTGAGGTCAACGACCGGATGCGCAAAACGGTGAGCGGCGGCGGAAGCTACGGCGTCATTCTTCCAAAATTTCAGAAGCTGGTACAGGGCAGGGGGGAGAAGGACTACTATCTTCGGGGAACCTTTACTCATCATAATCTGGATTTTGCCGCCGATGTGATGCACATCGCGGATCAGGGCTTCCGCCATGTGTCGGTGGAGCCGGTAGTGGGGAGCCCTGACTGCGGCTATGCCCTGCAAGAGGAAGATCTGCCCGCTATTCTGGAGGAATATGAGCGGCTGGCGGAGGCTTTGCTGAAACGGGACGACATAAATTTCTTCCACTTCAACGTGGATCTGGCCCAAGGCCCCTGTGTGATCAAGCGGATGCGGGGCTGCGGCGCGGGGTGCGAGTACGTGGCTGTCACGCCGGAGGGGGACATTTACCCATGCCACCAATTTGTGGGCAATGAAGAATACAAGCTGGGCAGTCTTTATGACGGCAGCTTTGATATGAAACTGTCCCGAAAATTTGCCGGGCTGAACATCTACACCCGGCCCGACTGCAAAGACTGCTGGGCAAAATTCTATTGCAGCGGGGGGTGCTCCGCCTCCAACCTGCTTGTCAATGGCGACATAAAAAAGCCGAATCAGTTTGGATGTGAGATGCAGCGTAAACGGCTGGAGTGCGCCATTGCCATGAAGGCAGTCCGGGCTGGGATGGCGGGGGAGTGAGCTCTTTTCCCCAAAATTGATAAAATTTTGTCACATGGGCTGGGATCTCAACATTTTGAGGTCCCAGCTTATTTTAATACCATATCCTGTACTAAGTGCCGGCATAGCCTTCATGAGCTCGTATAGTTTACATAATATAGAAGACATAACAACTAAACATAATAAAAGATTTGCAAAAATTTAGACGATTTCTCTTGCGTTTCCAGTTGAAGAGGTTTATAGTAAAAGGGCAGCGCCTGCTGAAGGCAGGTTTCCTGATGCAGAGGAGAGGAATGCGATTACGAACTGTAATCACCCCTGACGCCGCCCTGACAAATTGTGGGGTGGGCTCTGTGAATGCAGGAGTGGGATTTGACGCCTGCACGGCAGACATATGCTTCCTCCGCCCGGCATATCATAAGACAGCACTGCGATTATGATATGGAGCTGAGGTGATGAAGATGGCTGTCCGAAAAGCGGGCGCTCGGCTCAGGCCTGTTCCGGTATGGGATGGCCCAACCCAGCTGATCGTACTGGGCCTCTGCTTTGGGGTTGGAACGTTAAGCGGCTTTTTCTTTTCCTGCTGGGGCGGGAAGGATCCGGAACTGTCGGATTACCTCCGTCAATACTTTCAAATGATTGGCAGGGGAGAGGCCGTGGCGCCCTCCCTGTGGTCCTCTATCTGGGACCTGACCCGTTGGCTGCTTGGAGCGTTTCTGCTGGGTTCCACAGCTCTGGGGGCGGTCGGTATCCCCGCCCTGATGGGAACGCGTGGTTTTCTGCTTTCCTATTCCGCCGCAACGTTTGCCCGTTTGTTTGGGCTTTCCGGTATGGCGGTGTCTCTGGCGTCCTTTGGAATGGCCGCTTTGGTGGCGGTCCCGGTTTTATTTGTGGTGGCGTCAGACGCTTTTCGGCAGTCCTTGGGCCGGTTATCCGGCGACCGTTCTCCAGGGTGGAGTCAGAGAGCTCAGGCGCTTGCCCCATGCGCCGGTCTGATTGTGCTGGCTGTCGCTTTGCAGCAAACGGTTATGCCTGTGTTTCTCGCTGCGATATGCGCCAAGCTGTTTGTCACTTGAGAGAGGAGCTGAGCAAAATGGGTTATATTTCCGATTATGAGGGGTGGCTGACCCGAGAAAAGCGGGCCGCCGCCAATACGCTCAGTTCCTATCTGCGTGATGTCCGCCAGTTTGCGGAATGGGTAGGGATGCCTGAGCCAACTCTGCTTCAGGTCAGTCAGGATGACATCAGGCAGTATGCCCAATACTTGGGCAAAAAAGGAAAGTCGAACGCCACCATAGTCCGTTCAATGGCGGCGCTGAAGTCGTTCTACACATATCTGCTCTCCGTCCGGGCCGTGCGGCTAAACCCCGTAAAGGGTTTTACGCCCAGCCGTGTGGAGCGCAAGCTGCCGGCCATCCTGACTAGCCACGAGGTGGATTTGTTTTTGGATCAGCCCGATCTCACCGATACAAAGGGCTGCCGGGACAAGGCCATGCTGGAGCTGCTCTATGCCACCGGCATCCGGGTGTCCGAGCTCATCTCGCTGAATGTCCAGGACCTGAACCTGTCCGCCAGCTTTCTGCACTGCCGGGGCAGGGGAAAGGAGCGGGTGGTGCCCCTTTATAAGGGAGCGGTGAGAGCCATGGCCGCGTATGTCAACGAGGTTCGGCCCCAGCTTTTGGAGGACCCGGGGGAAACCGCCTTGTTTGTCAATATGAACGGCGAGCGGATGAGCCGGCAGGGGTTTTGGAAAATAGTCAAAGGCTATCAGGACAAGGCAGGCATCCACAAAGATATCACGCCGCACACCCTGCGCCACTCCTTTGCGGCCCACTTGCTGGAAAACGGGGCGGATTTGAAGTCCATCCAAATGATGCTGGGTCATGCGGATATCTCCGCCACCCAAATCTATACCCAAGTAGTCAATCAAAATCTCCGGGATGTCTACGCAAAGGCCCACCCCAGGGCCTGACCGGCCGGCGCCTGGGCGGATGACAGGATCATCTGCCCAGGCGCTTGTTTTTGTCGTTTAATTGTGGTATCATTGAAAAAATCGCGCTGGGAGGTGAACCGGTGCTCATTCTTGGGATAGACCCCGGCTATGCTATCGTGGGCTTTGGCCTAGTGGAATCCGCTCAGGGAAAACACCGGTTAAAGGCCTGCGGCGCCATCAACACCCCGGCGGGAATACCTTTGCCCGCCCGTCTGTGGCGTATTTCTGTGGATCTGGAGGAGTTGATTGTAAAATTTCGCCCGGACGTGATGGCAATTGAAGAATTGTTTTTCAATCACAACGTCACGACCGGGATCGGGGTGGCTCAGGCCCGGGGCGTTATCCTCATGACGGCGGAGAAGCTAGGTCTGCCCATTTGTGAGTACAATCCTTCTCAGGTCAAGCAGGCGGTGGTGGGCTACGGCAAGGCGGAAAAGCGGCAGGTGATGGACATGACAAAACGGCTGTTGAACCTGAACGCCGTTCCAAAGCCGGACGATGCCGCAGACGCGGTGGCCATTGCCCTGTGTCATGCCCGGTCATCCACCTCTCTGCTGCAACATATACATCATTAACTTGGAGAGATTGCTGTGTTTTACTATGTAAACGGAACTGTGGCCCATGTAGAGCCCTATTTGGCTGTCATCGACTGTGGCGGGGTGGGCTATGCCTGCCGCACCACCAGCTACACCATCAGCAAGCTTGCGGTGGGGAAGGCCGCAAAGCTTTATACCCACTTAAATGTTCGGGAAGAGATTTTTGAGCTGTATGGTTTCTCCAGCGAGAGCGAACTGGGATGCTTCCGGATGCTCATCGGCGTGTCCGGCGTGGGCCCCAAGGCGGCGCTGGCCATCCTGTCCTCCAACAGTCCGGAGGGGCTGGCCATGACCATCGTGTCCGGCAACGAGAAGGCGCTGACCTCCGCTCCCGGAATCGGCAAAAAGATCGCTCAGCGCATTATCCTGGAGCTGAAGGACAAACTGGCAAAGGGCCAGCTTGCTACAGCGGGCGGGGGAGAACCCTTCTCGGGCGGCGTCACCATCATTCCGGAGAACAAGGCCAGCGAAGCCTCTGCGGCTCTGGCGGTGCTGGGCTACAGCCAGAGCGAGATCGCGGCGGCGTTGAAGGGGATTGATCTGGAGACGCTCTCCCTGGAGGACGTCATCAAACATGCGCTGAAAAAGATGGTTAAAGGGTGAAAACTTTAATTTTTGTAAACGGCCCCATGGGAGTGGGCAAAACGGCTGTAAGTCAAAAACGGCTGGAACGGTTGGCGCCAAGCGCCTATTTGGACGGCGATTGGTGTTGGAAGATTAATCCCTTCCGAGTGACGGATGAGACAAAGGCCATGGTGCTGGATAATATCACCGCTGTGCTTTCCCGGTTTTTGGCCTGTCCCGAGTTGGACTATGTCATTTTTTCTTGGGTTATGCATCAGCCGGAGATCGCCGGCTCCATTTTAGAGCGGCTGGACCTGGCGCAGACAAAGGTGTGCCGGTATACGCTTTTATGCAGTGAAAGCACTCTGCGCCGCCGAATCGTTCAGGATATCCAGGCAGGTCTGCGGAACAGCGGGGCGTTGGAACACAGCCTGAGCTATCTTCCGCTTTATGCGTCCCAGGACACATTCAAAATCATGACCGATGAGTTATCTCCCGAGGAGATTGCGGCACAAATTATTGGCGGGGAGGGGAACTTTTGAGTATTGATTTTTCCGACAACGGCGGCTTTGAGGCGGAAGCTCCGCTTGTAACCACCTCTCTGACCCGGGAAGACGAGGGGGAGGGGTCTCTGCGTCCCAAAACCCTGGGCGAGTACATAGGACAGGAAAAGGCCAAGGGCAATCTGTCCATTTTTATCCAGGCCGCCAAAATGCGGGGGGAGCCTTTGGACCATGTGCTGCTCCACGGTCCTCCGGGGCTGGGCAAAACCACCTTGTCCGGCATTATCGCCAACGAGATGGGGGTCAATATCCGCATCACCTCCGGCCCAGCCATTGAAAAGCCCGGCGATCTGGCGGCTCTGCTGACCAATCTTCAGGAAAATGATATTCTGTTTGTGGACGAGATCCACCGTCTAAACCGCTCCGTGGAGGAGATCCTGTACCCAGCTATGGAGGACTATGCCATCGACATCATCATCGGCAAGGGTCCCTCCGCCAATTCTATCCGGCTGGACCTGCCCAAATTCACTCTCATCGGCGCCACCACCCGGGCGGGTCAGCTGTCGGCTCCTCTGCGGGACCGCTTCGGCGTTACCCTCCGGCTGGAGCTGTATACCTCAGAGGAATTGGCCCTGATTGTCACCCGGTCTGCCGGTATTCTGGACGTGCCCATTGAACGGGAGGGAGCGTTGGAGATTGCCCGCCGAAGCCGGGGAACCCCCCGCATCGCCAATCGGATGCTCCGCCGGGTGCGGGATTTTGCCCAGGTCACCGCCGGAGGCGTAGTGACCCGGTCTGTGGCTGACCGGGCGCTGCGGGCGCTGGAGATCGACGGACTGGGGCTGGACAACGTGGACAGGCGGATGCTGGAGAGCATCATTACCAATTATGGCGGCGGTCCGGTGGGATTGGATACGCTGGCCGCAACCATCAATGAGGAGTCCGTGACGCTGGAGGATGTCTATGAGCCCTATTTAATGCAGTTGGGTTTTCTTACCCGAACGCCGCGCGGGCGCTGCGTGACGCCCAAGGCGTATCAGCACCTGGGGCTGGCGCCGCCCCGCGGGGGAGAGCCCCTGGAACAGCTGACATTTTGAGATCAGGGGACGGCCGATTCTGGAAAATTCATGCAGAAATGTATATTCTTATGAAATGCTGGGCAATTTTAGAAGTTTTTCTAAAATAATCGCCAAAAACAATTGACAATTCAGCTGTTCTGTGATTAAATAAGTAAGGTCAGATTTATGAGTGAAATCATGTTCCAGATAACAGAATACAGTGATGAGGAACTCTGCGCTTTGGTGGCGGAAGGCCACCGGGAGGCGGAGGAGGAGTTGGTCAAACGGTATTTCCGTACGGTTCGGGTGTGTGCCCGCCCCTACTTTTTGACCGGAGGCGACAGCGAGGACTTGATTCAGGAGGCCATGTTCGGTCTGCTCAAGGCCATCCGGGAGTTTAATCCCAGTCGTGACACCCGGTTTAAAACCTTTGCGGAAATCTGCATACGCAATTGTATTCGCTCAGCCGTTACGCACGCGGCGCGGAACAAGCACGCCCCCCTCAACGACAGTGTACCATTCGAATCCCCGATGCTTGGAGTCAATGTCAGCCCGGAGGAGCTCTATATCAGCAGGGAAGAGGAGACAGAGCGGCTAGACCGTCTGGAAAGGCAGCTGTCTCCCTTGGAGCGGAAGGTTTTGAAGCTCTTTCTTCTCGGCTTATCCTATCAAGAGATCAGCGAGCAGGTGGGACGATCCATTAAATCCGTGGACAATGCGGTCCAGCGGATCCGGCGTAAGGTTGCCGGTGGTTTTGGCGTTTTCAGCGAGAGCTGACGCAAATATTACAGTCCCAGCAGGTTGTATTTCCGATTCTGGGCATCAAAAGAGAGGGTATTTTTCATGTACGAAGACAAGACCTTAGTATGCAAAGAGTGTGGCCAGGAGTTCGTGTTTACCGCCGGTGAGCAGGAATTCTACGCAGAGCGCGGCTTCCAGAATGAGCCTCAGCGCTGCAAGGCCTGCCGTGATGCCCGCAAGGCCGCTGCCCGTGGTCCCCGCGAGTATTTCACCGCTGTCTGCGCCGCTTGCGGCGGCGAGGCGAAGGTTCCCTTTGCGCCGAAGTCTGACCGTCCGGTCTACTGCAGCGAGTGCTTTGCCAAGATGCGCGGCGAGGGCTGAGAGGTAGATTAATCCAACAAAAAGAGCTGTGCTGTGGCACAGCTCTTTTTTATCGTTGGAGATAAAGTTTTTTAGGGCTTCAACTTGTCCCGGAAAAGGGAATGTGATATAATATTTGAAACCGTCAGGGAATGCGCGGCGGCCCGCACGGCGGAAGGCATTTTGACTTGAAAATGCCTTGTTTCAGGCGTTGTACCATCATTATAAGCTGTTTCGCGGCTGGTAACGGTGGATTAATAGCCGCGCTAAGAAAGGGTGGATGCCTCCATGAACAAATCAAATTATGAAAGTCCGCTGTCCTCCCGCTACGCAAGCGATCAGATGCAGTATATTTTTTCTCCAGATAAGAAATTTTCCACCTGGCGGCGGTTATGGGTTGCGCTGGCCCGGGCTGAAATGGAGCTTGGCCTGCCGGTAACGCAGGAACAGGTCAGCGAACTGGAGGCCCATCTTACCGATATTGATTATGACCTGGCTGCAAAGAAGGAGCGCGAGCTTCGGCACGATGTGATGGCCCATATCCACACATACGGCGCGCTCTGCCCCAAAGCAATGCCTATCATTCATCTTGGCGCAACCAGCTGCTACGTCGGCGATAACACAGATATTATCATTATGAGGGAAGGATTAACCCTTGTCGAGAATAAGCTGGTGCGCGTGCTTAATTCTCTCGCACAATTCTCTGACAAGTATAAATCCTTGCCAACACTTGGATTTACACATTTTCAGGCTGCTCAATTGGTCACAGTGGGCAAGCGTGCCACGCTGTGGATGAATGAACTGCTCCAGGATTTGGACGAGGTGAAGTACCGCATTTCCACATTACGGCTGCTTGGCTGTAAGGGTACTACCGGTACGCAAGCCTCCTTCTTGGAGCTGTTTGAGGGCGATCACGAGAAATGTAAAGAGCTTGACCGCCGGATTGCCCGGGAAATGGGCTTTGAGAATACGGTTCCTGTGTCAGGCCAGACGTACTCCCGGAAGGTGGACGCTGCTGTACTATCTACGCTGTCTGGAATTGCCCAATCCGCCTGTAAATTTGCCACTGATGTTCGTCTGCTCTGCCATTTGAAGGAAGTGGAGGAGCCCTTTGAGACCAGTCAGATTGGCTCGTCCGCCATGCCCTACAAGCGCAATCCCATGCGGTGTGAGCGGATCTGCTCCCTGGCCCGGTATGTTATTGCCGATGCCGCCAATCCTGCGTATACCTCCGCCACTCAATGGTTTGAGCGCACCTTGGATGACTCCGCAAACAAGCGCATCTCGGTGCCCGAGGCGTTTTTGGCTGTGGACGCTATTCTCAATATCTACGAAAACGTAGCCTCCGGCCTAGTGGTTCACGAGAAGGTAATTGAAAAGCATATTTTGGAAGAGCTCCCTTTTATGGCCAGCGAGAACATCATGATGGATGCAGTGAAAAGGGGAGGGGACCGGCAACAGCTTCACGAACGCATCCGTGTTCATTCCATTGAAGCGGGACGGAATGTAAAGGAATTTGGCCTTACAAATAATCTCATTGATCTTCTGGCCTCAGACCCCCTATTTGGCATGAGCCGGGAGGAGCTCTCTTCTCATCTGGAGCCCTCGAAATATATCGGCCGCTGCCCGGAGCAGGTAACTGATTTCTTGAATGACTATATTCAGCCGGTGCTGGATGCTCATAAATCTGTTTTGTTTGATCAAGCTGTGGAATTAAAGGTTTGATTGAAACGGCAACTATAATAATGAATTGGAAAGGATTTGATTACCATGAAATCTGCGGTCCATCGAATCGGCGTGTTTACCAGCGGCGGCGATGCTCCCGGCATGAACGCGGCAATCCGCGCTGTGGTTCGCGCGTCCCTATACTATGGCATTGAGTGCATTGGCATCCGGCGGGGGTATCACGGCCTGCTCAATGGCGATTTTACCAGGCTGGATTTTGAAAGCGTCAGCGATATTTCCCGTCGGGGCGGCACCATGCTCTATTCCGCCCGCAGCCTGGAATTTATTGAGGAACCCGGCCGCAAAAAGGCTTTGGCTACCTGTAAACTATTAGGCCTTGACGCCCTGGTCGGCATCGGCGGCGACGGCACCTTCAAGGGTTTGCTCAGTCTGGCCAACAGCGGTATTTCCGTCATCGGCATCCCTGGCACCATCGACAACGATATCGCCTGCTCCACCTATACGATTGGCTACGACACCGCCTGTAATACGGCGCTGGAGAGCATTGACCGCCTTCGTGACACCATGAAGTCCCATGAGCGATGCTCGGTAGTGGAGGTAATGGGCCACCGGGCCGGCCACCTGGCCTATTCCGTGGGCATTGCCTGCGGCGCCACCGTGGTACTGGTGCCCGAAAAGGAAGTGGACTTTGAAAAGGATGTCATTGAACCCATTCGTCGGGCCCGTTTGGGCGGACGCACCCATTTTATGGTCATTGTGGCTGAGGGTGTTCCCGGAGGCTCCTACCACGTGGCCGAGCAGATCAAGGAGGCTACCGCACTGGATACCCGCGTCACCGTGCTGGGACACGTCCAGCGGGGCGGCTCGCCCAGCGCCCGGGACCGCCGGGTGGCCACTTATATGGGCCATGAGGCGGTACGGCTGCTGGCGGAAGGGAAGACCTGCCGGGTGGTCGCCATGCAGGGCGAGGATATCGTGGACTACGATATCACCGAGGCTCTGGCAATGACAAAGGGGCTGGACGCCCGGGGTCAGGCCGTCACACAGGCCATGACCGGCGTAGCCAGCAGCGACAATTAAATGATAAAGACAAAAAAGCCCGGCGGTTTCAAACCGCCGGGCTTTTTTGATAGCAGCTTACTTCGCCAACACCTTTTTCAGCCGCGCAAAACGGGGCAGGCCCTTCTCGGTGGCCCGGTGATTTTCGCCCTGAATCAGGGGCAGGGCATAATCAATGAAGCCCTGGGTCACGCCGTTGTGCTCAGCGTTGATCCACTCCAGCGGCACCTTTTTCTCAAAGTTAGCCACATCGGAGAGATTGAACAGCTTGGTCTTGCAGGAGTATACGCCGCCCTCGCGGGTGCACTCAAAGCCCACCATCTTATCGGTCTCGCCGGCCACAGCGGCCTCCACGGCGGTTTTGCCCGCCAGGAAGGACTCGTCAATGTCCGTCTGGGAGGCTAGATGGGCGCCACAGCGCTGGAGCAGAGACAGCTCAATGCCGCGGACCTTGGAGCCCACGCGCTGCTGTACCACGTTGGCCAGCATGGCGGCCAAGCCGCCCAGCTGGGCGTGGCCAAAGCCGTCGGTGGCGGAGGTTTTGGCCTCGGAGACGAAGGAGCCGTCGGCGTAATGGATGCCTTCGGAGACGGCCACAATACACTTGCCGTTCTTCTTGTAGATGGCCTCCACATCGGCCAGGAACTTGTCCATGTCGAAGTCCACCTCGGGGAGGTAGACCAGGTCGGGGGCACAGCCCACCACGCCCGCCAGGGCAGCGGCGCCGGCCAGCCAGCCGGCGTGACGGCCCATGATCTCAATGACGGTCACCATGCCGGTGTCGTACACCCGGGCGTCCTTATATACCTCGGCGCAGGAGGTGGCGATATATTTGGCGGCGGAGGCAAAGCCGGGGCAGTGGTCGGTGCCGAACAGGTCGTTGTCGATGGTCTTGGGCACGCCCATCACCCGGCACTCGTAGCCGGATTTGGCCATGAAACGGCTCACCTTGGCGCAGGTGTCCATGGAATCGTTGCCGCCATTGTAGAAGAAATAGCGGATATTGTACTTCTTGAAGATTTCCAGGATGCGCTTGTAGTCGGTGTCGTCCACGTCGGGGTCGGCGATTTTATAACGGCAGGAGCCCAGCTCGGAGGAGGGAGTGTTGAGCAGGAGCTCCAGCTCTTTGGCATCCTCCTGGCCCATGTCGTACAGCTGGTCGTTCAGCATGCCCTTGATGCCATGGGCCATGCCGTAGACGGCGGTAATATCCGGGCAGTCCAGCGCGGTGCGGATGACGCCGTAAGCGCTGGCGTTGATGACAGAGGTGGGTCCGCCGGACTGACCGATGACGCAAGCGCCCTTTAACTGTGCCATGTCGAATTTCTCCTTTTATCTCGGTTAATTATGCCTTGCCGTTACAGCCCAGCACATCCACCAGCTTGTGGCGCACCAGTTCCTTGATGTTGGCGCGGGCGGGCTTCAGATACTCGCGGGGATCGAACTTGTCGGGGTGCTCGGCGTAGAACTGGCGGATGGTGCCGGTCATAGCCAGGCGCAGGTCGGAGTCAATGTTAATCTTGCACACGGCGCTCCGGGCGGCCTTGCGCAGCTGCTCCTCGGGAATGCCCACAGCGTCGGGCATCTTGCCGCCGTTGGCGTTGACCATCTTCACATACTCCTGAGGCACGCTGGAGGAGCCGTGGAGCACGATGGGGAAGCCGGGCAGGCGCTTGACCACCTCGTCCAGGATGTCGAAGCGCAGGGGAGGGGGAACCAGCTCGCCCTTCTCGTTGCGGGTGCACTGGGTGGCGGTGAACTTATACGCGCCGTGGCTGGTGCCGATGGCGATGGCCAGGGAGTCGCAGCCGGTCTTGGATACGAACTCCTCCACCTCCTCGGGGCGGGTGTAGTGGGAGTCTTCAGCGGAGACGCTGACCTCGTCCTCCACACCAGCCAGAGCGCCCAGCTCGGCCTCTACCACTACGCCGTGGTCATGGGCGTACTGAACGACCTTCTTGGTGATCTCGATGTTCTCGGCGAAGGGCTTGCTGGAGGCGTCGATCATGACGGAGGTGAAGCCGCCGTCGATGCAGCTCTTGCAGGTCTCAAAGCTGTCTCCGTGGTCCAGGTGGAGCACGATGGGGATCTCGGGGCACTCAATGACGGCGGCCTCCACCAGCTTGACCAGATAGGTGTGGTTGGCGTAAGCACGGGCACCCTTGGAAACCTGAAGGATGACAGGGGCCTTCTCCTCGCGGCAGGCCTCGGTGATACCCTGGACGATCTCCATGTTGTTGACGTTGAACGCGCCCACGGCGTAGCCGCCATTGTAGGCCTTCTTGAACATCTCAGTCGAGGTAACCAGTGGCATAGTTGACCAACTCCTTAAAATTTTTATATTTGCAGGGGTATACATTATGATTTTAACATTTAGGACAGGGAATTGCAAGTAAAAGCTCCAGCTTTTGCCGGTCAAAACCCACAAAACGGGGAAAATAATCTCTGGACAGTGTCAACAAAATGACGGCTCGCATAGGATAGCCGGAAAGGGGGGAGGCAGTATGATCCAGCTGCTCCCATACAACCGCCGGGCGGCGGTGGCCTACGCCCACAAGTGGGCCTACAGCCGCAACCCGGCCTTCTATGATTTCAGCGAGATCGGCGGCGACTGCACCAATTTCGCGTCCCAGTGCCTGTACGCAGGCACCGGCATTATGAACTTTACTCCGGAATTCGGCTGGTACTACATCGACGCCACCGACCGGGCCCCAGCCTGGACGGGGGTGCAGTTTTTCTGGGATTTTATGACCCGGCCCCAGCCCACCGACGGCCCGGTGGGCATCCAGGTGCACATGAATTTTCTCCGGCCCGGAGACTTTGTCCAGCTCCGGTTTGAGAACAGCGGCGTAGTGTTCGCCCATACGCCGGTGATTGTGTCGGTGGGGCCCGTCCCCAGGCCGGACAATATTTTGATCGCGGCCCATTCTAACGACGCCGACTACCGGCCGCTGGACAGCTATCAGAATGTGGTGGAGTGGCGGTTTCTCCACATTGTGGGGGCAATCAGGGTAACCGATGGGTCCAATTTTGGACAGGGCAGGACAGACAATGGCGCGGAGGGCTGAGGCTCTCCGCGCTTTTGCTGGTCATCGCAATTTTTCCATCACCAGAAACTCGTAAATACTGCCATTCGACCGTTGCTTTATCACTTTGACATCATGAAATCCGCAGGAATGATAAACCTTAATCGCCCTCTGGTTAAATACGGCGACATTCATCACCAGTTTTTGATACTGATAGTTTGTGTGGATAAAAGATACAATTTGCTCCACAAAGCCCTTTCCCACACCCTTTCCGCAAGCATCAGGTTTTAAGCCCAAACCAATTTCAATGACCGAATCTTCTTGCACAACGCAGAAAAAGCCTACAAGCTCACCGTTGGCAATCGCCTGATAATGGTCATTTTTATTTCTCAGGTTTTCATCAGTGAATTCTTCGTAATCTTCCAGATCTTCGATCATATCATAAAATGAATATATGCCATCATATTTCCATTCGTTCGCAATAGCGAGCGCATTGCTTTGGCTTAATTTTTCAAAATGGATTGTCATATTTACTCTTCTTTCTGTTTCTTCGGCCGTCCCCGGCGGGGCTTGGCCTTGATCTGCCCCAGCGGGTTGGACTGGGCCGCGTTTTGCAGGGCTTCGCTGTCCACATGGGTGTAAATCTGCGTGGTATTCAAATGCTCGTGGCCCAGCACCTCCTGGAGCGTCCGCACATCTACGCCGTTTTGCAGCATCAGAGTGGCGGCGGTGTGGCGGAGCTTGTGGGCGGAGTATTTACTGCTGTCAAGCCCCGCGGCGGTGAAGCGTTGCTTGAGCATATAGTGGACGCCGGCCTTGGTGATCCGGGTGTGCTTTCTGGTAATGAACAGGGCATAAGGGTCCGCCGCGCCGGAGTGGGAGCGCACCTCCAGCCAGTCTTCAATGGCGTTTTGACAGGCTGCGTTCAGGTAGACGATCCGCTCTTTGTTGCCCTTGCCCAGCACCCGCAGGCGGTCGCCCCGGACATCGGAGAGGTTCAGCCCAACCAGCTCCGAAATACGCACGCCGCAGTTCAAAAACAAAGTAATGATGCAGAAATCCCGCTCTGCGTTGTCGCCGTCGATGGATTCTAGAAGCTGAATGCTCTCGTCCAGCGTCAAATATCGCGGCAGAGTCTGACGAATTTTGGGGGAATCCAGCTCCTGGATGGGACTTTCGTCCAAAAGCTTTGCCTTTGATACCAGATATTTGTAAAAAGACCGGATTGTGGCCACTTTTCTGGCTCTGGAGGATACTTCTAAACCATAGCGGGAATTGGGATCATTGGCAATTTTTTTCCGATCCCGGCTGAGAAAGCTGAGAAAGGCATAGATATCTGTCAATGTAACCGACTTGACCAAAGCTAAATCCACGTCGTCAATTGAAATCTCATCCAGCGGCGTGGATCGGGGCACGCGGCCTTTTTCAATTTTGATATAGCGGAAAAAGGTCCGCAGATCCAGGAAATATTCGTCCACAGTTTTCCGGGAATGGCCTTGGATGGTCTCATGATAGGCCAGAAAATCCCGCAGCAGCGGCGGAGCTTCAGTACGATAGTCTGTCATGCGAATCGGACGGGCACATTCATAACCTGGAGGACAGTTGGACAAACTAAGCAGGCATTCAAAGCACCAGTCTTCATTTGACCCGTTTCCCCTCCCCTCAACTCAACAAAATTTTTATTTTGTTGAGTTGAGTATGTACCAATCCGCACCTCCTCTCCTCATGGCCACATTGGGCCTTTTTGAGAACTCTTGCGATTCAGGTGGTTAATATGAGCTTTATTCCATGCACACAGAACTGCAAATTTCAGGACGAAGGCTTGTGCACACTGGCTCAGGCGCAAGCCCCCGCCGGACAGGCCATGCCAAACGATGCCTGCCTGAATTTTACGCCGCGGCTGTTAAATCAGCACGGCGATGGCTTCACGAATATTGCTGACCCGAATCAGATCTAAGCCCTCAGGCGCGGCAAACTTTCCGCTGCTTCTGGCTGGAACAAGGCATTTTGTGAACCCCAGCCGCCGAACCTCGCTCAGCCGTTGATTGACGGCGCTCACCGCCCGCAGCTCTCCGGTGAGTCCCACCTCGCCGATGGCCGCTAGGTCAAACGGCACAGGCTTGTCCCGAAAACTGGAAGCCAACGCAATAATTAGCGCTAGGTCAGCGGCGGGTTCGTCCAGTGTCAGGCCGCCGATCACGTTGACATAGAAGTCACAGTTGGACAGCGCCAGTCCGCCCCGCTTCTCCAGCACCGCCAACATCATCATCGACCGGTTGTAGTCGAAACCGTTGCTGGTCCTGCGGGAATTTCCATAGGCTGACGGCGACAGCAACGCCTGTACCTCAGCCAGCACCGGACGGACCCCTTCCATCACACAGGTGACGCAGGAGCCCGGCATGTTTTCGGGACGCCCGGACAACATGGCCTCCGACGGATTGGGAACCTCCACCAGCCCCTTGTCCCCCATTTCGAATACACCGATCTCGTTGGTGGCGCCAAAGCGGTTTTTTGCCGCCCGCAAAATGCGGTAAGAGTTATGTGCCTCGCCTTCGAAATGGAGGACACAATCCACCATATGCTCCAACACCTTGGGTCCGGCCAGAGAGCCCTCCTTATTGATGTGTCCTACCACAAACACTGTGACACCCATCCCCTTGGCCAGGTGCATCAGCGCCATCGTGCACTCCTTTACCTGGGCCACGCTGCCCGGCGAGGAATTGGAATCGCCGTTATAAATGGTCTGAATGGAGTCCACGATCAGGATATCCGGCTGTTTCTCCTGCACAGCGGCGATAACATCGTCAAGGTTCGTCTCAGCGTAAAGATAGAGACGGTCATCCCGAACCCCCAAACGCTGGGCCCGCAGCTTAATCTGACGCTCGGATTCCTCTCCGGAAACATATAAGACATCTGAAAAACGGCATAGATTGTCGCAGATTTGCAGCATCAGCGTGGACTTTCCAATACCCGGCGCTCCACCTACCAGCACAAGCGAGCCCTTCACCGCACCGCCGCCCAGCACCCGGTCTAATTCGCTCATACCAGTGTCAAAGCGCAGTTCATCCACCGCCTCCACCTCGGCAATGGGGCGGGGACGGCGTACTCCGAGCCCGGTGGGCGCGGACACCGACGCCTTTTTTTTAATGTCCGCTGCGGGCCGTTCTATGATGGTGTTCCATGCCCCGCAGGACGGGCATCTTCCCTGCCATTTCAAAACCTCATTTCCGCAGTCTGTACAGTAAAACAGAGTCTTGGCCTTTGCCATGTTATTCCCCTCTTTTCGTGATAAGGTCCCCCTGAACTCCAGAGAAATAGGAACCGGCCAGTGCTACTGCCACTTTTCGTTGGTAGGAATCCGTACACAGCAATGCGGCCTCTTCTCCATTGCTCAGAAATCCACACTCCACCAAAATAGCCGGACAAGTGATGTGATCAAATAAATAAATGCCGTCAGGTATGGGTTTGGCTTTGCGGTCATTTTCCGGAGACAAGATCTGCCGCAGAGCCTCCTGCGCGTGTTCTCCCCACTGACGGTTTGCCTCTCCTTCACCATAAAACACCTGGGACCCGCTATATCTCGGGTCTGTAAAGTGATTTTGGTGTACACTAATAAGGAGAGCGTTCGGCACATGTTCTACCATTGCGACCCGATTTTTCAGGTCGGACACCTTTTTTTGCCGGATGGTCTCCGCCTCACTGCTGTGGAGTGAAGTATCCGAATTTCGAGTCAGACTGGGCTCCACGCCCAAAAAAGTCATCAGGGCATGGGTCTTTAGAACGATTGCCAAATTGATATCGCTCTCCTTGTTTCCGGCGGCGGTACTAGCCCCGCCGTCCTCCCCGCCATGTCCGGCATCCAAAATCAATGTACAGGCCTGCTCCTGAGCAATTGCCGCTGTAGGAACCGCCTCGTCTGGGTTCAGCCAGCCTATTCCGGCCAGCACGCACAGGCAAAGCACCAGCAATATCATGTCACGTTTCATAAGCCAGTCCCCCTTCCCTTCACCATATGAGAATGGAAACTGCTTCATGCCCCCGCTGACTACAAATAGGAAAACACTTCCATATGCCGCTGAGAAATCTTGACGGATACCTGGGGGAATCGTTTCGCCAGCCAGTCCTGTAGTACGATGCAGACAACGTTTTCGGTGGGAAAGTGTCCAGCGTCCACAAGATTGAGCCCCGACGCCCGTGCCTCCAAAAATTGATGATATTTCACGTCTGAGGTAACAAACGTATCACAGCCCTGGGCCAGAGCATCGCCCATCATATCGGCGCAGGCCCCGCCGCCTACCGCCACTTTTCGGACAGGTAGTCCGCCGTCCACAAGCCGTATTCCGTTGGCGCCCAAGAGCCGCTTCACCGCCATAGCAAAATCGTACAGGGGCTGCTCCGGCACATAACCCACCCTGCCGATGCCATAGGGCCGTCCCTGCCCGTCCACACCGGACTGCTTGAGCTGGCTGATTTCTGTCAGCCCCAGGCGCAGGGCCAGGGCGTCGTTGACGCCCCCCTCAACCGCATCCAGATTGGTGTGGGCGCAAATGGCGGCTACGCCGTTCTCAGCCAGCGTAAGAAGGCAGCGCCCGGTGGGCGTCTCGTCTGTAACCGCTTTCACTCCGCCGAATATGATTGGATGGTGGGCTACGATCAGCTGGACTCCTTGCTCTACGGCCTCCTGCACCACCTGTTCGGTGATATCCAGCGCCACCAGAATCTTGGTGACGGAGTCCCCTCCTCTTCCCAGCAAAAAACCGGCGTTGTCAAAGCTCTCCTGAAGCTCAAACGGTGCTTTTTCTTGTAAAAAAGCAAACACTTCTGTCACTGTGGTCACAGGCTCCAGCTCCTTTTTCATTTTTTGCAGCCCAGCAGTCACGGTCTCCAGCCGGGCAATGGCTGCTTGGTCCAACACCTGCGCGGCTCTCTGTCCCCGCAAAGCCTTTTCCGCCTTTTGCTCCATCAGAGACAGGTAATCCAGCCTCAGCGGATCATTGCGGTTCACACCGGCCCAGAGCTCGGCCAAGGACAGCGATGGCGCTGCCCCTCCCTTGACAATCCATATACTGTAAAGCCTTTTCCCTTCCTGGGCAAGGACCTCATTGAGAATCGCATATCCATGGCTTTGCAGCCATGAACGAAGCTGAAATGTGCCGGTCATCGGCTGTAACAGCAGCAGCTTGCCTTCTCTCGTCCAGGGTGCGGCTTCCAGAATCGCGGCAATTGTTTCCCCGCCCATCCCGGCGACAACAATGGTGTCAACCTCATGTTCCACAATGCCAGCCAGGCCATTGCAGAGTCGAAAAGATATTTTATCGCTCAATCCGTATTGACGGGCGGTCTCCTTTCCCCGCTCCAGCGGACCTTCACGCAGGTCGGCGGCAACGGCGCTTTCGATCCGGCCATTCAGCAGGAGCCAGACCGGCAAATATCCGTGGTCGGTACCCACATCGGCCAGCCGGGCATTCTGAGGAACCTGCTCCGCAATTGCACGCAGCCGCTGTGTTAACTCCATGTTCTCCCCCCTGTTCTCGTTAGGATAAATGAAAAGAGCGGAAATTCCGCTCTTTTCAAAGGACGGCTCAAGCGATAGAAGCGTTCAGCTGTTCCAGAAGATCGTCTACATCCACGCCGTGGACCATGCAGGCCTGCTCCACCGTCTCTCCCCTCGAAGAGGGGCAGCCCAGGCAGTGCATGCCGATGGACAGGAAGATGGGGGCGGTGTCGGGCGCGATGTCCAGAATATCACCAATGATGGTATCCTTTGTAATTTGAGCCATGTCAGGATGACCTCCTTGCAGTTTTTGTCGAACGGATATAGTATATCCAATCAGCAGAAAATTTGCAATAGTTTATTGGCATTTTTACATAGAAAAAGGATAAGGGTCTTTCCGGGACCGCAGTTTATGGGCATATGCTCAGGATTTCAAACGGACTTACCGCTTCTGGTCCTGTTCTTATCGCATGTAAACTTAAAAAAAGGAAAGAGGCCATTTCTTTTGAAATAGCCTCTTTCCTGGTACGGCTGAAGGGATTCGAACCCCCGACCTTTTGGTTCGTAGCCAAACACTCTATCCAGCTGAGCTACAGCCGCGTACGCTCTTTCTGAGAGCTAACTTATCATAACACATCATTCTATAAAATGCAAGCGTTTTTTTCACTTTTTTGAAAAAATACACAGGCAGGTTTGCTCCTCCTTTGGACAAATTTCTCCCTTCTGCGTTCAACGAAAGGCTACCGCTTGGACCAGCTGTCAAACCGGTGCAGCATCGCGGATACCTCTGACCGGGCGGCATCGCCTTCGGGACGCAGTAATCTGTTGTCCCCCTTCAGAATACCTGCACCTACAGCCCAAGACATGGCCTCTTTGCTCCAGGAGGCCACCGACGCGGAATCTGAGAACCCGGACAGGTCGGCGGAAGCGCTTACATCATACCCCATCTTCGCGGCATACCGGTAGAGAATCAGGGCGATCTCCTGACGCGTCACATTGGCGGAGGGATTGAACCGGCCGTCTCCAACCCCGTTTACCACACCCGTCTGCCCTGCCCAAATGGTGCCTGAGGTATACCATTTGCCATCGGGAATATCTCGAAACATGGCGGAATAGCTCACCGGCGGCTTTCCAGCCAGTCTATGCAGTACGGTAGTCATCATGCAGCGCTGCATCTTACCGTTGGGGCTGAACTCGGTTTCAGAGGTTCCGTAAAACAACCCGCTGCGATAGACATAGGCCACGTCGCTGTAATACCATTCCCCCTCGCTCACATCGGTAAAGGGAAGCGCTACAGGCGGCTGTACAGGGTTTCCCGCTGTCACCGACCACGTCCCTTCCGCCATCCATCGGGCGGTATCAGAGGTCACCACCAGCGCGGCGTCTGTCCCCGCCAAATAGCGGTGGCCTGCGGTGAGCATACCTCCCGGGTTCACTTCCCTGCCCTCAGTGGCGTCCACTAAGATTCCGCTCTGCACCACTCCGCTTCCAGCGGCCCAGATCAGCCCATAGCCGACGGACGCAGAGACAATATCTCCGTTGACCCCGTTCTGAGCGGCAAAGGCCCCTGAGCCGGCTTCAGTTCCACCGGAGCTCGCCTGTTCCGCGAACTCATTATACAAGGCGGTGGTGTTCCGGTCCACGTCCATGCGCACAATCGCCGTCAGATCATTCCAAAATGTTCCGTTCAAATAGCTGAGCGAGACCAGCGTGTTGGACTGGCTGTCCGCAAACGCCGCCACGCCGCCTGTTAAGAGGACCAGCGCAAGTCCTCCGGCCAAAAACCTTTTTTTCATATCGTTTCCTCAGAGATCATGTAGCTCAGGGTAAGCAAGCTGTCGGCAAAATGGACATCCTCGATCTGGACGTTAGGCATATCCTGCTGGGGCAGCTCCACATTTGTGAAGTTCCAGATGCCCGTCACGCCGCACTGGGCCACCCGCCGGGCAGTGGATTCCGCAACTCCAGCCGGGACAGTAAGTACGCACACGCTCACTGGATCTTTCCGAAGGTAGTCTTCCAGGCTGTCCGCGTGGTAGACCGGGGTGCCGCTGATCTGGGTTCCCACCAGTTCCAGGTCCACATCAAAAGCGGCCACCAGCTGAAAACCGTTGGATTTGAACGGAAAGTTTTCCATCAGGGCCCGGCCCAAATTGCCTGCCCCCAGGATTACCGCCGTATGGTTTCGATTCATCCCCAGAATTTCTGCAACCTCAAAACGCAGGCGCTCCACATTATAGCCGTATCCCTGCTGGCCAAACCCGCCGAAGCAGGACAGGTCCTGCCGGATCTGAGAGGCGGTGAGCCCCATCGACTTTGCCAGTGAGCTGGAGGAGATCCGCACTGTTCCGGCTCGGAGCAGCTCGTCCAGATGCCGGTAATACCGCGGCAGGCGCCGGATCACTGCGGAGGATATTTTGTCTTTCTTCATAATTAGACCGTTCCTTGCTAAAGATTTCAATTATTTTACCCCATTTACACCCCTTTGTCAATTTGATTGACGGCAAATTCACAAATTTCCATTCATTGAATAGACTGTATCATATTCTGTAAGGAGGAGTGGTCTATGCCTCAAACCGGTTCCCTTGTTGTCCGTGCTTTCACTTCCCTCGCCCAGCTGCCCGTTTCCGGAGCCACCGTCATCATCTCCAGCCAGGAGGAGGACGGCCGCCGAAAGGTCTATTCCATTCAGACCACCGATGAGAGCGGAGGCACTCAGCCCATCCAGCTGGAGGCCCCCGATCAATCTCTCAGCGAGTCTCCCGGCGGAGCCGCCCCTTTCTCCGATTACTCCCTGGTGGTGGAGCATCCGGAATATTACCTGGCCACGTTTGAAAAGCTCCAGGTGTTTCCGGGGATAGAGACCGTGCAGAATGTCCCGCTGGTTCCTCTCCCCCAGCCCGCCGGAGGCGACATCACCGCCGCCCCGGTGGTGGTCACGCCCCAGCCGCTGTGACGCGCCGCACGCGAATAAGGAGGTCCCTATGCCTATTTCAGTCACGCCCTACATACCTCAGACCATCACCGTCCACACCGGCCCAGCCAGCCAGTGGGCGGAAAACGTGACGGTGCCCTTCCCCGACTATATTAAAAATGTGGCCTCCAGCGAGATCTATCCCACCTGGCCGGAGGCCGCCCTTCGGGCCAACATTCTGGCCCAGACCTCGTTTGCCCTCAACCGGGTGTACACGGAATACTACCCCAGCCGGGGATACGACTTCGATATCACCGGCTCCACCATGAACGACCAGAAATTTATCAAGGGACGGAGCACCTTTGAAAATGTGGATAACCTGGTGGATGACCTGTTTACCACCTATATTCGGCGGAAAGGCTTTGTGGAGCCCCTGGCCGCCAAGTTTTGCAACGGAACCACCGTCACCTGCGACGGCCTGTCCCAGTGGGGCAGCGAGAGGCTGGCCCGCCAGGGAATGGGTACCATGGACATTCTGCGCTACTATTATGGCGATGACATCGAGCTGGTGTCCAACGCCCCCATCCGCGATATCCAGTACTCCTACCCCGGCTACCCCCTGCAAAAAGGCTCCTCCGGCAGCTATGTCACTGTGCTCCAGGCCATGCTCAACCGCATCTCCCGCAACTATCCCGCCATTCCCCGGATCAGCCCGGCGGACGGTATTTTCGGCAGCCGCACCGAGGAGTCGGTGAAGGCGTTCCAACGCATTTTCAACCTCACTCCCGACGGCATTGTGGGCCAAGGCACCTGGTATAAGCTGGTGTCCCTCCACGGGGCAGTTCGGAAGCTGTCGGAATTGGTCAGCGAGGGCCAGCCCTTTACCCAGATCCAGGGCCCCGCCCCCGGAGTCACCCTCCGGGAGGGCAGCACCGGTCCGGCGGTGTCCGCCCTGCAATACTTCATCTCCATCATCGGCCAGTTCTCCTCCGCTGTGCCCGTACTGGCCATCGACGGTATCTTCGGGCCCCAGACCGCCCAAGCCGTCAACACCGTCCAGAGCCGTCTGGGCCTGCCCGTCACCGGGGTGGTGGATCAGGCCACCTGGCAGGGCATTTATGACGAGTATTTGGGCATCGCCCGCACCGCTCTGGCGGGGGCCGGACTGCCCACCACCCCGGAACAGATCGAACAGAGGGTCCTGTCGGGCCAGTTCCCCGGCTATGACCTCAGCTATGGAAGCACAGACGCCTGAAAGGAAGGGAAACTGCCATGAATACCAACGCACCCGCCAATCCCGCCCCGGAGCGCGGCGGCCAGCCCATCCGATCCCTCCAGTACATGCTCAACCAGCTGGCGATTCACAATCAAGTTCTCACCCGGCTGGCGGTGGACGGCATCTTCGGTGAACGAACTTTAGAGGCCGTCATGGTGTTCCAGCGGGAGAACGGCCTGCCCGTCACCGGGGTGGTGGATCTGACCACCTGGAACGCCATCCGGGACGCCTATATCCGTGTGGAGCTGATGTACGGCTTCCCCCCTGCCCTCAATGTGCTGCCCAACGGCACATACACCGCCGTGGAGGGACAGGAGTGCGAGGTGCTGCGCATCGTCCAGGCCATGTTCGGCTCGCTCAACAAGGTGATGAGCAACTTTAAGCCCTGTCAGATGAATTGCTGCAACGACGGCGACACCTATAAAAATCTTCAGGAGGTTCAACGCCTGGCCGGACTGCCTGTCACCGGCACGCTGAACCGGTCCACCTGGGCCTACATGGTTCAGCTCTATCAGGCCCTGGTCACCCGGCTGTAAACGTCGAAATCTCACTTGCCAATTCCTTGCCGATTCGCTATAATGGGGGTTAACACCTGACAAAAGGAGGAAGCGCCTATGGCCGGATTTATCCATGACAAGCTGGATGTCAAGCTGCTGGTGCTCTACATCCTGGACCGGGCGGCGGCCCCCATCGACTTTGCAACCCTCACCGACCTGTCCATGTGTGACAGCGGCGTGGACTATTTTCAGTTTGCTGAGGCTGTAGCTGAACTCACCGGCAGCGGCCACCTGAAGCAAGAGGGGGAATTTTACGCCGCTACGGACAAGGGGCACCGGGCCTGCGCCGCGGGAGAGAGCAGCCTCTCCCCTGTGATCCGCCAGCGGTGTGACCGGCGGCTTGCCCCTTTGAATGAGGCGCTGAAGCGGCAGGCCCAGGTCCGGGCTCAGGTGGAGGAGCGGCCCCAAGGCTTTGACGTGCGCCTCTCCATGGACGATGACGGCGGAAGTCTGTTCTCCCTCACCCTGCTGGCTCCCACCCGGGAGGATGCCCAGCGGATTGCCGACGGCTTTCTGGCCCATCCAGACCGGATATACAACGGACTGCTGGGAGTGCTGCTTACCGGCGGCGAAGGGGGGGCGTCCCGTTGAACTTTATGGGCTTTCCCATCTCCAACCTGTTCCTCTACTTTATTCTGTACTCCTTTTTAGGCTGGGTGATGGAGACCTGCTATTGCTCTGTTCTGGAGCGCCGTCTGGTGCCAAGAGGCTTCCTTTACGGGCCCATCTGCCCCATCTATGGCGGCGGCGTGGTACTGATGATCCTGTTTTTTACCCCTTTGAAGGAGAATCTGCTTCTCTTCTATGTGACCGCTGTGGTGGTCATGACCTCTTGGGAGTACCTTGTAGGCTGGGCGCTGGAGGTCACTACCCATGTGAAATACTGGGACTACTCCCAGTACCGCGTTAACCTCAAAGGCCGGGTGTGCCTGTGGGTAGCGCTCACCTGGGGTGTTCTGTCCTATATCGTCATCTTTTTCATCCATCCGCCCTTCCAGGAGCTGGTGGAGGGTCTGCCCGTGTGGCTGGAATTCATGCTGTGCGGCGCGTTTCTGGCGTTGTTGTCGGTGGACGCTACCGCCACTGTCCGAAACCTGGTGCTGGTGGCTCTGAATGTGGAGAGCGTCACGCAGCTGGGGCAGGAGCTCCAGCTCCAAATGGCCTTGGGTAAAGCCGAACTGGGCGATAAACTGGAGGATGCCACCGCCGCCCTTCGGGAGCGCTACAGCGAGCAGGTAGCCCAGCTGGAGCAGGTCAGCCGCCGTTTCCGCAATATCTACAGCACGCTGAAGGTGAATCAGAAATACTCTATCAGCCATGAGGACATCCTGGCCGCCGCCGCGCTGGCCAAAGAGGAGCTGCTTCGGCGGAAAGACGCCTTGAAGTCCTTCCGCTCCAAACGTTGAAATTCAACCTAAATCAGAAACGTCCCGCCGGATATTTCGGCGGAACGTTTCTGATTTATTCAACTATTCTTTCGTCACCGGGCGGAAGCTTTTCGATAACCGCCCATTTCCGTAGCGGTCTGAAAGATCTTTTTGGTTCTTTTTCTTTTCAGAAAAAGAATATCTCCATTCTCAACGCAGGCCCTTGTCGTAGGGCACGCCCTCCGCCTTGGGAGCCCGGGATTTCTTGGAGGTAAACGCCAGCACAATCAGTGTAATGAGATAGGGCAGCATCCGGTAGACGTGGGCGCTGATGGGGGCCTTGGCCAGCATACAAATGCCGTCCCCGTTGATGTCGATGCTGGTATAGGAGGCGGCGATGCATTTGAACAGGCCGAACAGCAGGGCCGCGCCGGCGATGTTCAGCGGTTTCCAGTTGCCAAAAATCATGACGGCCAGGGCCAGGAAGCCAAAACCAGCCACGTCGCCGGTGGAGGCGCAGTTGGCGGTGGTCAGAGCGTAGACAAAACCGCCCATGCCCGCCAGTGCGCCGGAGATGGTGGTGCCAGCGTACCGCATTTTATACACATTGATGCCCAGGGAGTCGGCGGCCTGGGGATTCTCGCCGCAGGAACGCAGCCGCAGGCCAAACTTGGTCTTATAGAGCAGGATGGACAGCACGATAAACAGGAGGATGCACACGTAGGTGGCCAGATAGACCTTGTTGATGAAGGTCTCTCCCAGAAAGCCCAAATCCGTCTTGCGGTCGATGCCCAGGGTGCTCTTCTTAATCATGAACCAGCTGGCGGCGTCGCTGCCGTCCGCCATGCCCAGGGTGTTCTGATTGGCGATGATGCGGATCAGGAACAGCACCAGAGCCGGAGCCATCAGGTTCAGCGCGGTGCCGCCGATGGTTTGGTCCGCTTTTAAATTGACAGAGGCAAAGGACAGCAGCAGCGAGAACACCGCCCCCAGCGCCGCCGCCGCCAGCATGGCCAGCAGCTCCAATCCCTGGAGGGTCAGCCAGTTTTTCGCCGCGTAGGCGTCGCTGAAAAAGGAGACGCCCTGCATGAGGTTGACAAAGAAGACTCCCACAAAAGCGCCGAAGATCATAATGCCCTCCAGCGCCAGGTTGATGATGCCGCTGCGCTCAGCGAATACGCCGGCCAGCGCCACGATCATCAGCGGAACCGCGTAGAGCAGCGTCTGCTGAATCAGAAATGTCATGCCTGCTCCCCTCCTTTCGCCGCGGAGTCCTCAGCGGCGGCTTTTTCCTCCGGCAGACTGTCCGGTCCGGAGTCCACAATCGCCGCCGGTTTGTTTGTTTTGCGGGCGTTCAGCAGCATCTTGATCAGCAGCGAGAAGGCGCTGAGATAAACGATGACGGAGATGATCACGTCGGTGATGTACTCGTTGTAGGCGGTCAGGTTGGTGAGCTGGAGGCCCACAATGTTCAGCATGGACATGAAGCAGCCAGTGAAAATCACGCCAATGGGATGGTTTGCCGCCAGCAGGGCCACGGGGATGCCGTTGAAGCCGGCGGTGGGCAGGGACTGGTAGGTTTTCCAGAAAAACTCTGTATTGCCCGCCAGCCAGTACAGCGCCGCCCCCGCTCCGGACAGAGCGCCCGCAATGGCCATAGACAGCACGATATTCCGTTTGTCATTGATCCCCGCGTAATGGGCGGCGTGGCGGTTTGCGCCGCAGGCCTTGAGCTGATAGCCCAGGGTGGTCTTAGTCATCAGGATGTACACGCCGATGGCGATGACAATGGCGATCAGAATACCCGCGTTGACCTGGGAGCCCGGGAAAATCTTATCCAACCCCAGCTTGGCGGTCTGGACGCCGTTTCCGTCCACATAGGTCCAGGCCCCGTCCACCAGAGTTTTGCCATAGGCGGTCTTATAGATATAGCTGCTCTTGGTGTTCTCCACCGTGTTTTGGAACACCTTGGTGGCGTCAAAAAACCAGGTCACCAGGTTGGCGGCAATCCAGTTGGTCATAATGCAGGCCAGCACCTCGTTGATATTGAGAAACGCCTTCACCAGACCGGGGATACAGCCCCACAGAGCGCCTGCCAGCGCTCCGCCCAAAAAGGCCAGCAGCCAGATCAGAGGGCTGGGCAGCGCCGTGGAGGGGATGCCTAGGGCGATTGCCAGGGTGGCCAAGGTGCCCATAAGGTACTGGCCCGGCGCGCCGATGTTGAACAGGCCGGTCTTAAACGCCACCGACACAGACAGGCCGGTGAGAATCAGCGGCGTGGCCCGGAAGAGCATGTTTCCGATGCTCTGAGGGTTAAAGCCCCAGGAGAGCGCGCCCGCCTCATTCCGTCCGGTGCTGAACAGGCCCAGGAAGATCAGCCGGATGCCCTCCCAGGCGCTGGACAGGCCCAGGTTGTCGCTGGACAGGCCCACCGCCAGCACCAGCACGCTGCCCACGGCCAGACCGATGACGATGGAAATCAGGGACGCCAGAATGGTTTTTGTCCCATCCCTTTGCAGCAAGGTTCTGCTCTGGTCATTCATGCGCCCTCACTCTCCTTTTCCGTCATGTCCATCCGTTTGGCCCCGGCCATATAGAGACCCAGCTCCTGCACGGTGGTCTGCTTGGGGTCCAGTTCTCCCACAATCTCGCCCTCGTACATCACCAGGATGCGGTCGGACAGGCTCATCACCTCGTCAAGCTCCAGGCTCACCAGCAGCACGGCGCGGCCACGGTCCCGCTCCGCCACCAGCTGGCTGTGGATGTACTCAATCGCGCCCACATCCAGGCCCCGGGTGGGCTGGACTGCCACAATTAAGGGCTTTTCCCGGTCCACCTCCCGGGCGATGATGGCCTTTTGCTGGTTGCCGCCGGACATGGAGCGGGCGGTGGTCACAGGACCCTGGCCGGAGCGTACATCGTACTGCTGAATGAGCCGCTGGGCGTATTCCCGCACCGCCCCCCGGTTGATAAACCCGTGGGTTTGGAACTGTTTCTCGTTGAAGCGCTGGAGCACCAGATTCTGCTCCAGCGTGAAGTCCAGCACCAGTCCGTGCTTGTGCCGGTCCTCGGGAATATGGCTCATGTTCTGCCCCCGGTGCTTGATGGAGGCGTGGGAGATGTCCTCGCCGCACAGGGTGACAGCCCCGCCGGAGCTTTTCTCAAGCCCCGTCAGGCCGTAGACCAGCTCGGTCTGCCCGTTGCCGTCGATGCCCGCGATACATAGGATCTCCCCTGCCCTGGCCTGGAATGATACATGATTCACCGCGTTCTTTTTATGGCCCCTGGAGGGGACGCACAGGTCCCGCACCTCCAGCACCGCCTCTCCCGGCTGGGCGGGGGTCTTGGTCACCTCCAGCTGCACCGGCCGCCCCACCATCATGTTGGACAGGGACTGCTTGTCTGTGTCCTTGGCGTCCACGGTGCCGATGTACTTGCCTTTGCGCAGCACCGTCACCCGGTCGGACACCGCCATGATCTCGTTGAGCTTGTGGGAGATAAACAGGATGGATTTGCCCTCTTTGGCAAACTCCTTCATGGTGGCCATGAGCTCGTCGATCTCCTGAGGGGTGAGTACGGCGGTGGGCTCGTCGAAAATGAGGATCTCATTGTCCCGGTAGAGCATTTTCAAAATCTCCACCCGCTGCTGCATTCCCACGGTGATGTCCTCCACCCTGGCGTCCAGATCCACTTTCAGTCCGTAGCGCTCAGACAGGGCCTCCACCTTGGCCCGGGCCTCCTTTTTCTGAAGAAAGCCCATTTTGGTGGTCTCCGCCCCCAGAATGATGTTGTCCAGAACGGTGAACACCTCAATCAGCTTAAAGTGCTGGTGGACCATACCGATACCCAAGGCGGTGGCGTCGTTGGGGTCGTTGATTTTGACCTCCTGACCGTTCTTTTTGATGATCCCCTTCTCCGGCTGGTATAGGCCGAAAAGAACGCTCATCAGCGTGGATTTGCCCGCGCCGTTCTCCCCCAGGAGGGCGTGGATCTCCCCCCGGCGGAGCTGGAGGGTGATATCATCGTTGGCGATGATACCGGGAAATTCCTTGGTGATGTGGAGCATCTCAATAATATTCTCAGCTTCCATCGTCCTCATCCCGCTTCCTGTCTAAAATGTCAACACCGGGCCCCGCAATAAGCCCTATTATGTTGATTATAACTTAGCTTCGACAAAAACACAAGCAATTTATTTTTAGGGTATGAAAAAACAGGCGGGACGCACAGCGCCCCGCCTGTTTTAGGCCGGATGAAAAATCAGATCACGTTCAGGTTCACGTTGGACCACTCGGTGTCGGCCAGCTTGGCAAAGTCAGCTTCGGTTTCCATGCTGTCAACCACCAGCTTGCCGGAGGCCATGTCGGCCAGCTGAGCCTCGTACTCAGCCACAGTGTAGGTCTCCATCTTCCAGGTGGCGGTGGGCAGACCCACGGCGTCGTCCTTGGCGCCCAGAGAGGTGCCCTTGCCGCCGATGTCGGAGAAGGAGTTGTCATACACCTTGGCCACGGCCCACTGCACGGAAGTGGACAGACCCTTCATGGCGGAGGTCACAACAGTCTCGGACTGAGCGGACTGGTCCACGTCCACGCCAATCACATCGCCGTCATTGGCGGCGGCGGCGGCGACGATGGACTGGAACATGGAACCGCCGCAGGCGAAGACGATCTCGGTGCCGTTGTTATACCAGCCGCTGATCATGGTCTGCAGCTCGGTAGAGGCTCCAAAGTTGGCGCCGTACTCCCAGGAGTAGTTGATGTCCACGGTCTTGCCCAGCTCGGCAGCGGCGGCGTTGGCGCCCTGCACGAAGCCGTAGCCGAACCGGCAGCAGGCGGGGTTGGTGCCGCCGCCGCCGCCGGAGAAGCCCAGCTTCTCATAGCCTTCCTTGACCACGGCATAGCCGGCCAGATAGCCGCTCTGATGCTCCGCGAAAGCGATAGCGGCCACATTATCGCAGCCGTCAATGGGAGAGCCATCGATGAAGACAAAGGGGACCTCGGGGAACTCGGCGGCGGCCCTAGACAGAGCGGCGGTCTGCATGAAGCCGGCGCACACCACCACCTCGGCGCCGCCGTCCACGGCGGCCTTCATGGCGTTGTAGCGGTCGTCGTCGGTGGCCTGGTCGCCGTTGGCGGGCTGGTAGTACTTATAGGACTTGTTGTTGGCGGCGGCGTACAGCTTCACGCCGTCAAAGGTGCCCTGGTTGAAGGACTTGTCCTTCAGCTGGCCCACGTCGGTGATGAACGCCACCTGATACTTGTTGTCGGCGGAGGTCATGGTGTCGGGGATGTCGTCGGGGTTCTCAACGGGGCCGGCGGGAGCCTCGGAGGGAGCGGTGCTCTCCTCGGGCGGGTTGCTCTCCTCGCTGCCGGGCTGGCTGGCGGCGGGAGGATTGCTGGCGCCCTGCGTGGGGTCAGCGTTGTTGTTGCTGCAGGCCGCCAGGCTCAGTACCATAGCCATGGCCAGCAGCAGTGCAGAAAGCTTTTTCATTGCAATACTTCATCCTTTCTTTCATCTTTTCCGGGCGGCGGCGCCGCCCGAACTCCATATCCGGGGAACGGCGGCGCTGAAGCTCAACGCCCCCTCTCACGGACGTGCCCATTATATCGCGTCCAACGGCAAAATACAAGGTTTATTTGCAATGTACACGGATTTTTCACAAATCCCGATCAAACGCGGCGGTCAGTATCCCTGAGCCTGCTGCCCCTTCACCAGCTTGACAATGCGGCTGGTTCCCAGCCGGTCCGCCCCCAGGGCCAGGAAATCAGCCGCGTCCTGGAGGCTGGAGATGCCCCCGGCGGCCTTGATCTTCACGTGGGGGGCCACGTTGGCCTTGAACAGCGCCACATCCTCCCGCGTGGCCCCGGCGGTGGAAAAGCCGGTGGAGGTCTTGATGTAATCCGCGCCGCTGTCGGAGACGATTTGGCACAGCTTCACCTTTTCCCCGTCGGTGAGCAGGCAGGTCTCAATGATGACCTTGAGCACCAGGCCGCCGCAGACCGCCTTAACCGCCTTGATTTCGGAGAGCAGGTCATCCCAACGGCCATCCTTGGCCCAGCCGATATTGATCACCATGTCGATCTCCCTTGCCCCGTTGGCGATGGCGTCCTGAGTTTCAAACACCTTGACAGCGGTGGTGGAGTACCCGTTGGGGAAGCCGATGACGGTGCATACCGGGAGCCTTTCCCCCAGATAATCAGCCGCCTGTTTCACATAGCTGGCCGGAATGCACACGCTGGCGCAGCCGTAGGCGGCCCCGTCGTCGCAGATCTGCTTGATCTCTGCCCAGGTGGCGGTTTGGGTGAGCAGGGTGTGGTCTACTTTTTCTAAAATGGTCTGGTTGTCCATGGGAATCACCTCATTTATAATATAAATTCATTGTACTATGGACAAGCCGGAAAAGCAAGACTACCGTCCATTTTAACCCAAAATTTTCCTACGAAACCCGTAGTTGTCCTGCGCCAATAGGGCTTGTCCCAACGATGCAACCGCAGGTTGTCAAATTGTATTCCCTTTTTGGTTGCCATATCCGCCGGTTTTTGCTAAGATAAACCTGTCCAAAGGCGCCGGACAGCTTTGCACTTGGCATCCTTCCAGGATATCATGGAGGAATCCCCGCCGCTTCGTTTTTTCGGAGCAATCCGCTTCAAGCTTTTTTGGAGGTATCGCACATGGATTTTCGAGACCGTTTATTCGACCTGCGCCGTCAGGCCGGCCTGTCTCAGGAGGAGCTGGCCAACCTGCTGGGCCTCACCCGGCAGGCGGTGCAGAAGTGGGAGGCGGGCACGTCCCGCCCGGATATGGACAATTTGGTAGCGTTGTCCAACTATTTCAGTGTATCCCTGGACTATTTGGTGTCGGGCCGGGAGGCCGGCGCCGCCCCTCCCCTGCCGGATTATGAACCTGCCGTCCCTGCTCAGCCCGCTCCCACCGTGGTTCATCACTACTATCACGAGGGCTGGCACTACGAGTATAAAAGTGAGCGCACCCTGTTCGGCCTGCCCCTGGTTCACATCAATCTGGGGCGCCGGGACCACTGGGCCCGGGGAATCATCGCTGTGGGCAATATCGCCACCGGAATTGTGGCCCTGGGCGGCATTGCGGCGGGGCTGTTTTCCCTGGGCGGGGTGAGCTTCGGGCTGTTGCTGGCTCTTGGGGCGGTGGCCCTGGGCGGGGTGTCCGTGGGCGGCGTAGCCATCGGCCTGCTGGCCTGGGGTGGCATTGCTCTGGGCTGGCTGGCAGTGGGAGGCTGCGCTGTGGGCGTGTATGCCGCCGGAGGGGTGGCAGCGGCCAGCAAGGTCGCCGTGGGCGGCATAGCTTCGGCTCCCCTGGCCATCGGGCAGGTGGCGGACGGCGCCAAGACCATCCTCGTTCCCCTGGAGGGGCTGTCCGACGCGGCGCTGATGGAGGCCCACGCCGCCATCACGGAAGCCTGCCCGGACGCGCCCTTTTTTGTCACCCGGCTGTTAAAATTTTTTGCGTGGGCGGAGATGCGCTGAGAGCCTTTAGGAAGCACTGATTAAATGCGTCTTCGGCATCCTGCGGAAATTTTGCGCCATAATTTTGTTGCGGTTTCTTGAAATAAACACAATTATTTCTGCGAAATCGCGCCGCATTCTGACGCAAAATTTCTTTGTAGCCTGCTCTCGCCGATTTAATCAGTCCTTCCTTTATTCACAACTTCACTCCCTCGTCCATCCGGCGGTTTCAGCCGTGAATACAGGTTCTGAATCTTTCCGGCAGACTGGCCCCCCAGTCTGCCGGGATTTTTTAACCGGGCTCAAATATCGGTTGAATTTTGACAAAATCACCGCCATTGTATTCAACCGCTGTTTTTGCTATAATTCAACCAACAAGCGAAACGAGGTGCGGATATGGCAAATGTGTTGAGCGAACGTGTCGCGGAGCTGCGGAAAGAGCGGGGCCTGACCCAGGAACAGCTGGGCCAGCTGGTGGGGGTGTCCGCCCAGGCGGTGAGCAAGTGGGAGAAGGGTGGCGCGCCGGATGTGGAACTCCTCCCCGCCCTGGCCGGCCGGCTGGGCGTCACCATCGACGCCCTGTTCGGCCGGGAGGGGGGCGAAGCGGCGGACATCCACCAAATTGCCGCCCGCTGGCTCCACACCGTCCCCAAAGAACAGCGGTTTGACCAGCTCTGCCGCCTGTTTTGGACGCTGACCAAAAACATAGTGGATGAGATTGATATGCCCGACATCGGCTACCTGGGCCACGCTGTCATGATGGAGGAGGACACCTATATGGCCCATGTCTGGGCTATGAGCCGGGTATGGCTGGACGGCGGGCTCATGCTGGGCCTCCACGCGGAGGATCTCTCCTTTGCCACCATCTGGCCCGAGCCGGAGGACGGCTACGACGCCCACTTCGCCCCCATGGACAAATACCGCGCCCTGTTCACCGTCCTGGCCCGTCCTGGCTGCCTGGAGGTGCTGGAGTACCTGTACAGCCGGCCCTACCGCCATTACGTGCCGGAGACCATGGCCCATGCCCTGGCTCTCCCTGTGGAGGAGGTGCAGGACCTGCTGGACGGACTGATGGGGCTGCAAATCCTGCAAAAGACGGAGCTGGAGCTGCTGGACGGGCTGACCAACTCCTACTCCCGCAAAGGCGAGGACAGCACCCTGGTGCCGTTCCTCTACATGGCCCGCTGCATGACGCAGGCGGGGGGCTATCTGTTCAACATCGGCGGCACGGAAAGGCCCCTGCTCCGGGGCGGCGTGTGGAAAAAGACGGAGGATGAGAAACCATGACAAGCAATGAGAAAAAGACCGCTGCCCGTCCCTTTTTCCGAGCCTTTTATGAAAAAAACCGCCTGCATTACGCGGCGGCGCTGGCCTTCACCACCCTGTCCCTGATGATGAACTTCGTCGTGTCCTGGGTGCTGGGCGCGGTGATGGACACCATCACCTCCGGAGACCTGGGACAGCTTCTAAACATTTTTTGGCTGGTACTGGCCCTGCTGATCCTCTACCCCCTGATGGACTTCGCCTATTACGGAACCCGCGCCCTGTTCATCCACCAGGCCCTGGGGCAGTATAAGGCCCTGGCCTTCCGGAAGCTGTCGGAAAAGAGCATCAGCGCCTTCTCCCAGGAGAGTACGGGCCGCTACCTGTCCACCCTCACCAACGACGTGACCACCATTGAGACGGACTATCTGCAAAACTCCTTTGACCTATATATGTACGCCGCCCTGTTCCTGGGGGCGCTGGCGATGATGTTTTGGTACAGCCCCCTGCTGACGCTACTCTCCGTCCTGCTGAGTGTCCCGCCCATCCTGTTGTCGGTGGTCACCGGCGGCCCCATGGCAAAACGGACACAGGCCGTCAGCGCAAAAAACGAGGGCTTCATGGCCCAGGTCAAGGATCTTCTGAACGGCTTCTCCGTCATCAAAAGCTTCAAGGCGGAGCGGGAGGTGGAAAAGCTGTTCGGCGCCTCCAACCGGGCCGTGGAGGAATCCAAGCGCCGCCGCCGGTATTTTGAGGGGCTGGTGCGCGGCCTGTCCGGCACCTTCGGCTTCCTGTTCCAGTTCGGCATCTTCCTCATCGGCGCCTATCTCGCCATCCGGGGGGAGATCACCGGCGGCACGGTGGTGGTGTTTGTCAACCTGTCCGGCTACCTGGTGCAGTCCATCTCCCAGGCGCCCCAGCTCCTGGCCAGCCGCAGGGCCGCTGCGGGGCTGGTGGAAAAGCTGGCGGAGGTCACCGGGGAACACGCCGCCCGTTCCGGCGACCCCATTCCGCCGGAGCTGAATCAGGGCATTGCCCTGGACCATGTCACTTTTGGCTACCAGCCGGACCAGCCGGTGCTGGACGATATCTCCCTCACCCTGGAGCCCGGAAGGAAGTATGCCCTGGTGGGAGGCTCCGGCTCGGGCAAGTCCACCCTGCTGAACCTGCTGATGGGAGCCTATGACGGCTATGGAGGCTCCATTTCCATCGACGGCAAGGAGCTGCGGGAGGTGGACCCAGATAGTCTCTATGACCTGATGAGCCTCATCGGCCAGAACGTATTTTTGTTCGACGACACCATCCACAGCAACATCACCATGTTCCGGGACTTCCCAGAGGAGCTTGTGGCAGAGGCTGTAAAGCGGTCCGGCCTGTCAGAACTTTTGGAGCAGCGGGGCACGGATTACCGCTGTGGCGAGAACGGCGCGGGGCTGTCCGGCGGGGAGCGCCAGCGGGTGTCCATCGCCCGGTGCCTCCTCCGGGGCACGCCGGTGCTGCTGCTGGACGAGGCCACCGCCGCCCTGGACAATCAGACCGCCTTCGCCGTCACCGATGCCATCCTCCACCTGGACGGCCTCACCCGGCTGGTGGTCACCCACCGGTTAGACGCGGCGCTGATGGAGCAGTACGACGAAATCATCGTCCTGCGGGGCGGGAAAATCCAGGAGCGCGGGGACTATGGAACGCTCATGGAGAAAAAGGGGTACTTCTATTCCCTGTATACCCTGACGGAATAAAGCGCGGGAGGGCGGTCTACACGGCCGCCCTCCTCTTTTTACAGCTCTTTTACCAACAGAATATACTCGTCGTTGCGCAGCCGCTCCCGAAAGCCCATTTGGCGGAACAGTTCTACCGACGGATTGTCTATGGCGATGTTGTCCGCCAGCCGCTTCACACCGTTCTCCTTCGCGGCGGCGCACAGCAGCTCCAGCCCCTGCCGCCCATAGCCCCGGCCCCGGTGCTGGGCGGACACCAATACGTCGCAGAGGTATTCTCCCAGCTCCCCGTCGTAGTGGTAAGCCGCCTCTCCCACCAACGCCCCGTCCGCTTCTCGGCGCAGGCAGCGGTAAAACCGCTCCCCCGCCCCGTCCTCCACCCAGCGGGCGTACCAGTCCGCCCAGCGCTCCTGGGGAAAGCTGATGGTTCCGCCATATGCGTGGTTATAGGACATGGTCTCCGGATCGCTCAGCAGGCTTTGCCGGAAGCGCAATTCGCCCACCTCCGGCCAGTACAGCGTGATTTTCTCCATGGTTTCTCCCCTTTGTCAGTCCAGCAATCTCGCTGCGAGGGTCCGGTGTACCTTCATGGCGCTCTCCGGACAGAACTCCTGACAGCAGAAGCAGCGGATGCACTTTTTGCGTTCGATATGGGGCTTCCGGCCCTTCATTGTGATGGCCTTGACTGGACATACCTTCCCGCATAGGCCGCACCCCACGCATTTGCCAGGCTCTACCCGAGGGCGCTGAGCCAGCAGTTTTTCTATCACCGCCCCCTTTATTTTGCGGTACAGGCTGGTCCCGTCGCCCCGAAACAGATGGCTGTTGCCGGTGATTATCAGCTGGAAGTCCGGGATGGCAAAGGCGGCGGGATCACCCGATATTGTCAACTCCTCTGCTGACGCCGGGATCAGCCCCCGCTCCAACGCCGCCTCCAGGGTGGGCACCTCCTCCCGCCTCAGCCCGATCAGCCCGGCGCATACCAGATCCACCTTGTGGGGGCTCTCCCCCGCCAGCAGCGCCCCCATATGCCGGGGCGTGCCGCCGCTGGGGCCGTTGCCCTCCATGCAGTCCACCGCGTCAACAATGGTGAGCCGCGGCTTGAAGAACTGGTCCAGATCCACAATCATCCGGGCAAAATCCCTGGGGTCCGGGTAGCGGAAGTGGTACTCCGGTTTCATCGTGCCCGGGATGGCACCAAACATGTTTTTCGCTCCGCAGGTCATGGCCATCATCCCGTGGGTTTTCAGCTTGCACAGGTCGATGATGGCGTCCGCCTCGTCCAGCCAGGCGGTATAGCGAAACTCCCGGCACACCTTCCCCTCCGGGAATTTGGCCGTGCGCTCCTCAAAGTTTTGGTTCAGCCGCCCTCCGGCCTGCTCCACGGCTTTCATGCCGGTAACGGCATAGATCCGGCCCACATAGGCGGCGTTGAACAGCCCGCCGGGGCTGTCCCCCACCACCACCTCCGCTCCCCGTGACCGCAGCATACGCACCAGGGGGCACAGCAGGCCAGGATGGGTGGTAGCCGCCTTCTCCGGCTTGGCGGAGGTCACCAGGTTCACCTTGACGGCGATTTTCATTCCGGGATTCACCCAGTCCAGCCCCCCCAAGGGGGCCAGAACCCGCTCCAGCGCGGCTTGCACCTCCCCCTCTTCATAGCTTGGGCAGGGCGCAATGATAACGTCGGGTTTCATGGTTTTTCACCTCTAATTCAAAAGGCTGCCGCAGCCGCGGCAGCCTTTTGTCAATCAATTTAGGCGCTTACTCCTCTACGGGAGCCTCGTCTTCTTCCTCAGGAGCGGTCTCAGCCAGCGCGCGGATGGACAGAGACACCTTCTTGTGCTCCTCGTCGATGGCGGTGATCTTGGCGTCCACAGTCTCGCCTTCGCTTACCACGTCCTCGGGCTTCTCCACCCGGTGGCCGGCCAACTGGGAGATATGGATCAGACCATCCACGCCGGGGACGATCTCGGCGAAAGCGCCGAAGGTCATCAGCTTGACGATGCGCACACTGGCCACATCGCCCACGGCATACTTTCCGGTGAACACGGCCCAAGGCTCCTGGCTGTGGTCCTTCACGCCCAGAGAGATCTTCTTCTTCTCCGGGTCAAAGGAGATGACATACACCTCAATAGGATCGCCCACAGACACCACCTCGGCGGGGGTCTTGATGCGGGACCAGGACAGCTCGGAGATGTGGACCATGCCGTCCACTCCGCCGATGTCCACAAAAGCGCCGTAAGAGGTGAGGCTCTTGACGGTGCCGCTGTAGCGCTTGCCCACCTCAATGTTGTCCCAGATGGCGGCAGCGGCGGCGGCGCGGGCCTCGGCGGCCACAGCGCGGATGGAGCCCACCACGCGGCGGCGGGCGCGGTTTACCTCGGTAATGCGCAGCTGAACGCGGGTTTTGACCATCTCGGACAGGTCGGCGCCGCGGGGCTTGCCGGACTGAGAGGCGGGGATAAACACGCGGACGCCCTTTACATTGGCAACCAGGCCGCCCTTGTTTTCCTCGGTGATAATACCCTCCAGAACATCCTTGTTCTCCACGGCGTTCTCAACGATTTCCCAGTTTTTGTTGGCGTCCAGACGCTTCTTGGACAGCACAACCACGCAGTCCCGGTCGCTGACCAGCCGCACCTCGGCCTCAATTTCCTCGCCCACCTTGGCGATGTCCTCGGGCTTCACATCGGGGTCGTCGCTCAGCTCATTCAGGGGAATGCTGCCGGGATACTTGACGCCCAGCTCAACCTGTACTTCTGTCGGCGTGATTGCCACGACAGTCCCAGTGACCCGATCCCCCGTATTTAAAATTTTGAACGACTCCTCCAGCATCTCCGCGAAGGACTGTTCAATCTCCATAATTTCGTCGCTCATTTTGTTGCTGACCTCCTTTATTATCCACTCCGGCGTCGAGGCGCCGGCAGTGATCCCAAGCGTACCGATTCCTCTGAACTGTTCCCGGTCGAGATCGCTCCCACGCTCCACCTGCGCCACCACAGGGCAGCGGCTGGCGCACAGCTGAGCAAGCTTTCTGGTGTTGGAGCTCTTCTGATCGCCGATGACGATCATCGCTCCGCACGCACCGGCTAATTCCAGGGCTTCAGATTGGCGCTTGGACGTAGCATTACATATTGTATCAAAAAATTCCGCGTTTGTACACACTTTTTTTGTGTTTTCCACGATTTTTTCCCAGTTGGTCTGAATTGCCGTCGTTTGTGATACAAAAGTCAGGGGCTTACCCCTTATTTCCGGCATTTTTTGCAGGATTTGTTCGAACTCATCCCAGCCGGAAACCACGATTCCCCGCCGGGTGCATCCTAAGATTCCCAAAATCTCCGGGTGCTCCGCCTCCCCCACAATAATCGGAACCCGGCCTCGGGACTCCGCTTCCCGGACAATCCCATGGATGCGGGTGACATTGGGACAGGTGGCGTCCAATATGCGGCAGCCCCTGGCTTTCAGCGCTTGATACGTCCCATCCGGCTCGCCGTGGGCACGGATGAGCACCGTTGAGCCCTCAGGCGCTTCTTCGGGGGCGAATACGGTTACGGCGCCCAAGTCCTCCAGACGCCGGATCACGTGGTCGTTGTGGGTGATGTGTCCCAGGAGAAACACCGGTCCTGAAACGGCGGCCCGCTCCGCCATCTCAACCGCCCGGCGCACACCGTAGCAAAACCCGGCGCTTTGGGCCAGCTTGACCGTCATCCCGCCTGCTCCTCCAGCGTCCGCACACGGTTGAGCAGATCATCCGCGATGCGCTGATAGTCGCCGGCGGAAGGCTTGCGGCCCTCAAATTCCGGGTGATAGGGCTGTCCAAATACCACCGCGGTCTTCCGAAAGCGCCGCTTATTGGGAGAGATGTAAACCGGAACCAGCGGCGTCCCGGTCCGAGTGGCCAGCAGAGCCGCGCCGGTATGGGCCTCTGAGATCTCGCCCTCTTTCACTCGGGTGCCCTCGGGAAACATGAGCAGCCTCTCTCCCGCCCGCAGCACCCGAATGGCCTCCTTTACGGCGGCCATATCGGACTTCCCGCGGTTGACGCCGAAGATGCCCGCCTTTTTCAGCAGGAACCCCACCACCGGCCACCTCATGATTTCGGCTTTTGCCATCACGTGGGTCTGACGCTTGCTGCCCATCGCGCACACCACATAGAGCGGATCGCCCAGAGAGGTGTGGTTCCCGCAGATCAGCGACGCCCCCTCCGGAATGTTTTCCGCCCCCACCGCCTTCCAGGGGTGGAACAGCCTCATATAGATCCAGATAATGGGGTAGAGCACACAATACATTTTATTTCTCTTCACGCCTGTTCCTCCCCGGCCCCCAGCTTTTCCCGGACAATATCCCGCAGCAGCTGGAAACTTCCCTTCAGGTCCAGCGCGGTGGTGTCGGCCAGCACGGCGTCGTCAGCCTGCCGCAAGGGCGCGGTCTCCCGCTCCATATCCCGGCGGTCCCGCTCCATCACCTCTTGGAGGATTCGGTCAAAATCAGCCTGCTGGCCACGCTCCAGGAGCTCCCGATACCGGCGCTCCGCCCGGGCCTCCGGCGCTGCGGTGAGGAAAATCTTCAGATCGGCCTGAGGCAGCACCACCGTGCCGATATCCCGGCCATCCATAATGACATTGTGCTCCCGGGCGGCCCGGCGCTGCATTTCCAAAAGAAACTCCCGCACTGCCGGGATGGAGGCGGCCTTGGAGGCATAGGCGGAGATTTCATTTTCCCGAATGGCTTCGGTCACATCCTCTCCGTCCAAAAACATGTGCTGAAGCCCATCCTCCCCGTACCCCATGGTGATGGTCAGCCGGGGCAGCATTGCCGCTACGGCTGCGGCGTCCGACGGGTCAATCCCATTTCTGCGGGCGGACAGCCCCACAGTGCGGTAGATTGCCCCAGTGTCCACATAGAGGAATCCCAATTTTTGAGCCAGTTCCTTGGCAAGGGTGGATTTTCCCGCCCCAGAGGGACCGTCAATGGCAATGCTGCGGTATTTCATGAAAATGACCTTCCTTCCTCATCGATTCGCCGCGGCCAGTCCGGCGGCACAGCCGGTGGACCACGCGATTTGAAGATTAAAACCGCCGGTATAGCCGTCCACATCCAGCAACTCCCCGGCGATGAACAGTCCTGCTGCCTTTTTGGACTCCATCGTTTTGGGGTCCACCTCGTCCACCGCAACGCCGCCGGACGTGACCACCGCCTCCTCCACCGGACGGGGCCCCGAAATCGGGACGGTAAAGCCTTTCAGCGCCCCGAGCAGAGACTGGCGCTGCTCCTTGCGGATGTCGTGGACCTTGGCCTCCAACGGTATGCCAGCCAGTTCCGCTATCACCGGCACGGCAGACCGGGGCAGCAGTCCTCCCAGCACGTTGGCGCAATCCTGATTGGGGTGCGCCCCAAAATCCCGCAGCAAGCGGGCGTCAAGCTTTTGGTCATCCAGCGCCGGCTTCCAATCTATGCAGACGGTATAGCTGGAACGGCGGAAATCCATATGGGCAGAGGCGGACAGCACCAGCGGCCCGGACAGCCCAAAATGTGTAAACAGCAGTTCCCCCTGTTCTTTGAAGACAGCTTTGCCCCTGCTGTCCCGCACGGTCATCTCCACATTGCGCAGGGACAGCCCTTGAAGTCTGGCACAACGGGGGTCTTCAGACTCCAGCGGCACCAAAGAACCCCGTATGGGCACAATGGTGTGCCCCGCCAGTCCGGCCAGGCGGTAGCCGTCCCCAGTGGAACCGGTACGGGGATAGGAGGCGCCTCCGGTAGCAAGTATTAATGCTTTACATTCGTTTATTTCCCCGCTATTCTCTGCCACAATCCCGCTCAGCCGCCCGTTCTGAACGGCTAGGTTAACGAGCCGGTCCTGCCTGATCTCCACCCTCTGGCGGCGCAGCTCGAAAAACAGCGCGTCCACAATGTCGGCGGCCTTGTCGGAGCAGGGAAACACCCGGTTTCCCCGTTCCGTTTTCAGTTTGACCCCCAGCTCTTCAAAAAACGCTATGGTATCCGCCGGGCCAAAGCGATTAAAAGCGCTGTAAAGGAATTTGCCATTACGGGGAATCGAAGCCATCAGCTCCTGGGGGCCGCAGTTGTTTGTGACGTTGCACCGGCTTTTTCCCGTAATATACAGCTTTCGGCCCACCTTCTCATTGGGTTCCAGCAGCAGTACATCCGCTCCAGTCCGGGCGGCTGTAATCGCGGCCATCATGCCCGCCGCGCCGCCCCCGGCCACAACTACCCTATTTGTCTTCATACTCTACCTTTTCATACACCTGATACTCGTCCCAGATTTGCTCCAGCCGCTCAAAAGTGGCTGTGACCTCGGCGGACCGCTTCCGCCCCACCGCCACAATCAGGGCGTTGATGATGGACAGCGGCGCCACCAGCGAGTCGGCAAAGGACACCATATCGCTTTTCGCCAACAGGCTGTAATTTGCGGTGTCATACAGCGGAGACATCTCGCTGTCGGTGATGGCCACCACCGTAGCCCCCTGATCCCGGGCGAATTCCATGGCCCGGACAGACCGGGTGGAATACCGGGGAAAGCTGATGCCGATGACCACATCGCCCTCCCCTACCCGGAGCATCTGCTCGAACATCTCGCTGGCCAGACTGGTCTGCACCTGCGTCACCTTGTCAAAAATCAGCTTAAAATAAAAGGTGAGGAAATCGGACAGCGCCGCGGAAGAGCGCACGCCCAGGATATAGATGCGCCGGGCCTCCACAATCGCGTTTACCGCCGCGTCAAAGTCCTGGCGGTTCAGCTCGCTCAGCGTCATGCGCAGCTTCTCAATGTCCGACTGCACCACCTTGTCCAGCACGTCTTGAGATCCCAGCCGGTCATAGGATACCTCAATGCGCTGTACAGTGGTGAGCTTTCCCCGGATCATCTCCTGCATAGCCTTCTGCATGGCGGGATAGCCGTCGTAGCCCAGCTCGGCGGCAAACCGAACCACGGTAGATTCGCTGATCTGCACCGCCCGGCCCAGCCTTGCCGCCGTCATAAAGGCGGCCTTGTCGTAATTATCCAGAATGTAGCGGCCTATCAGCTTCTGCCCCTTGGAAAACGTGTTCATTCTGCTTTGAATCGCGGTTAAAATATCTCGGCTCATGGCAAAATAACCCTACTCTCTTTCTATCCTCCTGCCGGCGGTTCACTGCCTAACAGTCGTATCATACCGTTTTGCCGTGAAAAAAGCAAGGGGTTTTGAAAGTTTTCTTCCTCAATCCTGCAAAAAGGCAATTTCCTCCGGGGCAAGCGGACGCCATGTTCCCGGCCGAAGCCCACCCAGAAGCAGCTTCCCTTCCCGTACCCGCCGGAGACGGTCCACCTTTAGGCCGGCGGCAGCGCACATTCGGCGCACCTGCCGGTTTTTTCCCTGGTGGATAACAACCGTTAGGGTGTTTGGTCCGGTCCGCTCCACCCGGTCCGCAGTGAGTTCCTCACCGTCCGACCACACAGGGGCGGTCAAAACTGTCAGCGCGTGGTCCACGTCCCCCCGCACCCACACCTGATACTCCTTTTCCACCTCATGGGACGGATGGGTGAGCCGGTGGGTCATCGCCCCATCGTCGGTAAGCAGCAGCAGTCCTTCCGAATCCATGTCCAGCCTTCCGACCGGCCACACCCGGGCGGTGCAGCCAGAGACCAGTTGGGCCACCGTTTTTCGCCCCCGCTCATCGGAGAGCGTTGTGACATAGCCCCGAGGTTTATTCAGCATGATGTACGTGTGTCCCGGCGCGGCGAGGAGCGGCGCCCCGTCCACCTCCACCCGGTCCGAAGCGGGGTCTGCCTTGTCCCCCAGCCGGGCTTGGCGTCCATTGATTGTCACCCGTCCGGACAGGATATACGCCTCCGCCCGGCGGCGGGAACATACCCCCGCCGCCGACAGCAGCTTTTGCAGCCGTTCCTCCACTGCCGCAGCTCCTCTCGTAGTAAATGATATTACACCGCGCCTTGAAACAGAGCCCTCAGACGCTCCCAAAACGCCAAGGGCTCCCGTACGTCCAGACCTGCCCGGCTTTGAGCCACCAAGGGGATACGGGCCACGGTCTCGCCGTCCTTTTTCCACAGCGCCTCGCCCAAGGTCTGCCCCGCTTCAAAGGGAGCCTGAACGGAATTTGCCAGTTCCACATCCATGACTAGCCTTTCCCCTTCTTTCAGCGGATACCCCACCTCCTCCGCTGTGACTGCCGCCACAGTGGGAATGAGGCTTCCCTCCACCCGCACCGATCCCAGCACCTCGCCCCGGCGGCACAGGATCTGACGGGGGTAGGTCTGGAAGCCGTAGTCCAGCAGCCTGCTGTGGTCGTTCCAGTCGTTGCCGTCGTTGAGGGTGACGCAGATCAGCGTCTGTCCCTCCCGGGCGGCGGCGGACACCAGCGTCCGTCCCGCCTTTTCCGTAAACCCGGTTTTCATCCCCACGCAGCCCTTACAGCGCCAGAGAAGCTTATTGTGGTTGACAAAGGTACGGGTTCCGATGGTGACGGACCGGGTGGCGCAGATCTCCGCCACTGTCTCATTGCGCAGGCACGCCTGAGCCAGCAGGGCCATGTCGTAGGCGGTGGAGTAGTGCTGGTCGTCGTTGAGTCCGCTGGGATTGGCAAAGGAGCTGTCCTTCATGCCCAATTCCGCCGCGCGCCGGTTCATCAGCGCCACAAATTCCGCTTCGCTCCCCGCCGTGTGGCAGGCGACAGCCATGGCGGCGTCGTTGCCCGACTGAAGCAGCAGGCCATACAGCAGCCCACGCAGAGTGATCTCCTCTCCGGCCTTAAGGTAGATGGAAGAGCCCTCGCTGCCCAGCCATTCCCCCTTGACAGTCACCGCTTCATCCAAGTCCGCCCCCTGCTCCACCGCCACCAAAGCAGTCATCAGCTTGGTGATACTGGCAATCAGCCGGGGTTGATGGCTGTTCTGCTCATAGAGCACCCGGCCACTCTCTGCGTCCATCAGGACGGCGCAGGAGGCGTTGGTGCTCACAGCGCGGGCAGGCGGGCACAGCAGCAACAGCGCCGTCAAAGCGGCCAGAACGGCAGTCCGTTTTTTCACAAAAGGTCACTCCCATCCGAAAACTCAGATGGGAGTAGTATGGCCGCTCAGGTCGGGACTTATCCAGACGCGGGGCTACAGGACCTCTTCCCCGTTCCCCTCAGCGCTCTTTTTATCGATATAGCCGGTGACTCGTTCAAACATCTCGGGCACCAGGTCCACCACCCGGCTGACAGTATCCCCCGGAGGAGGCGCCACGGGCAGCAGGCGGACGGAGCCATCCTTGACAATCAGGAAGGCGATAGGCGTCACGTTGACCCCGGCCCCCGCGCCGCCGCCAAAATTCTTGGGCACGTTCTGGGTTTTGCCGAAGTCGGAGCCGCCGGTGGCAAAGCCGAAGGACAGCTTGGATACCGGGATCAGCGTGACCCCGTCCTGGGTGACGATGGGCTGGCCCACCACTGTGTTGGCGTCCACCATCTCCCGGATCTTATTCATGGTAGTCTGAAGCACTTCGTTGATGGGATGGTTGTTTTCACTCATGACTCATTGCCTCCTGTTTTTTTCTTGGGGTCTTTCCACTCCTGATCCAAGTCACCAGCGCCTTCACACCGTAACGAGTTCCCAGGGAGAGCATCTGACCCACGGTCAGCGTCACCGCCGCCTGTGCCTCCACCGCCGGTTCTCTGCGGTTGTAGTCCAGCTCAATTTGGAATGAATGGCGCTTCACTTTGAAATTATGGTCAAGGATGGGCCAAAGCATACCCAGCGCGGCATTGGCCTGTCCATAGCCCAGGGCGATGGCGGCGGGGTCGCTGCCGCCCCAGATCAACTCCAGCTCCAGGTTGTCGATCCGAATTTTCCGTTTCAGCGCCCCGCAGGCCTGTCCCACAATGGGCAGCAGCTTCATCAGCCGGGACAGAGTGCCGGGCTTGGCCTCTATCAGTGTCTGATTGTGCTTTTCCGCCACGGCGGGCTTCTCTTTTTTCTTCTTTTCCTTTTTCGGCTTGGCGGGCAGAATTTGGAGCTTGAACAGACCAACCACGGCCGTGACGTGCAGCCCCGCCTGTCCATAGCTTATCTGTCCCCCGACGCGGATGCGGGAGAGAAGCCAAAGAACGGCCAGGACGATCAGCAGCACCTTCCAAAAGGTCATGTGCCATCCTCCTCTATGCCGTCCTCCCCTGCCTCCGCCTCCTGAAGGCGGCGCAGGGCGGATTCCATCTCCATGGTGAGCTGGAGGTCCTCCTGGCTGGCGGAGGCCAAATCCGGCAGGTCGTCCAGAGAGGCCAGCCCAAAGGAACGCAAAAAGTTTTTCGTCGTTTTAAACTGCATAGGCCGCCCCGGCACCGCCAGACGGCCCGCCTCCCGGATGAGCTCCCGTTCCAGCAGGAGACCCACAGTATAGGAGCTGTCCACTCCGCGGATCTGCTCAATGTAGGCCCGGGTCACAGGCTGAAAATAGGCAATGATGGCCAGCACCTCCAGGGCGGGCTGAGACAGCTTGGCGGGCTTGCGGCTTTCCAGCGCCTTGCGGACATAGACCGCCTGCTCCGGCGCGGAGCACATCTGCCAGCTGTTCTCCAGATGTACCAGCCGGATTCCCCGGCGCTCGTAGCTGTAGTTGTCCGCCAGACGCTGGCACACGCTGTCCACCGTCTCCCGGTCCTGGCTCAGGGTGAGACACAGCCGCTCCACGCTCATGGGATCTCCTGCGGCGAAAAGAATGCCCTCAATGGCGCTTTCCAGCTCTTTCAGTTCCATGTCGGGCCCCTTTCCTATCAATAAGATTCTACCGTCACATCCACCTCGTCCGGCAGGTTGTCCACCGTGCTGGTGACGGTGCAGTCCTCCGCTGTCCCTGCCAAGTGGATGCGGTTGGCCTTGCACAGCTCCAAAATCGCCAAAAACGTGGCCACCACCTCCGACCGGCTGCGGCTGGTCTTGAACAGCGCCTTGAATCGGGCCACGCCGAATTGAATGAGCCTGTCCAAAATAGACCGGGCCTTGTCCGCCACCGGGTAGGGCTCCCGGCCTACGATGCCCTCAAAGGCCGCCGCGGGCGGGGGCAGCCTGTCGTCCGCCCGGGCAAAGACCGACCGGATTGCGGTCAGGATATCCGACTTGTCGTGGACATAACGGTAGGCGTTGTCCGCCTTTACCGGTTCGGGCTGCTTGGTGAGATAATCCCTGCCAAACTCGTACCGCCCTGACAGCGGTCCGGTGACATCCTTGATCTTCACGTAGGTCTCCTGAGATTTGTGCTCCTCCAGAGCGGCCATCAGCTCTTCCATCTCGCTGAGTGCCACCTCATCGTCGATGGACAGCAGCATTCTCGTTTTGATGTATACCAAATGAGCGGCCATAGTGACGAACTCACTGGCCACCTCCAGGTTCAGTTCCTCCCGCTGGGCCATCCAGGCCAGGTACTGGTCCAGCAGCTGGGAGATGTTGATGTCCCGGATCTCAATTTTGTTTTTGCTCAGAAGGCTGAGAATCAGGTCCAGAGGGCCGTCGAAGTCCTCCATGTCCTCCTGCTTGGCCTTCACCACCTTGTCCAGGTGGTAGACGGGGGCTTCCATGGCGTCCCTCCCTTCCACAATAGGGATATTATAGCAATTTTCAAGCCGAAAAGCAAGGGTGTTCGCTCGTTTATGGGCGATATGCTGGAGGCTCTTGCCCGTCAAATGGATTCCAAATTACTTGCTTTCGTCAACGTATTGCGGCGTTACCATCCGAATGTCAAACACTGCTCCGCAATCTTTACAGCCTTTCGCTGTCAGAACAGAATAATTCTTGGAGAAAGGAATTTTTTGTTGGGATTTCTCTGTTGTAAAAACTAAACCTCCCACCCCCGTTGACAATTTCCCCTCAATCACACGATCAGAGCCGCATTTTTCACATTTCATCGTTTCGCCCTCCTTTAATCTTTCGGCTGATCCCTTATCCGTTCAGCCTCTCCAGCGCGGCCTTAGCGGCCATCTGCTCGGCCTCCTTTTTGGTCCGCCCCGCGCCGGCGCCGATCACTTTTCCGTCCACCGACGCCTCCATCTCAAAGCTGCGGCAGTGGTCCGGGCCGCTCTCCCGAACCAGGGTATAGCCCACCGAAGCCCCCGGCGTGCGCTGCACCAGCTCCTGAAGGGCGGTCTTGTAGTCCCGGTCAGCGGCCTTCTCCCGCTCCTTGTCCAGGATCAGCGCCCGGATGATGGGCCCTACCGCTTTCATTCCCCCGTCCAGGTAGACGGCCGCAAGCATAGCCTCGGTGGCGTCCGCCAGAATGGAGGGCCGCTTCCGGCCGCCCCCGGCATCCTCCCCTTTGCCCAGACGGAGATAACGGCCCAAATTCAGGCTCTGAGCCGCCTCGTGAAGACTTCCCTCGCACACCAGCGCCGCCCGGGTGCGGGTCAGCTCCCCCTCGGGCATATCCGGGTGCTCGTGGAACAGGTAGTCCGCTACCACCACACCCAGCACAGAGTCGCCCAAAAATTCCAGCCGCTCGTTGCTGGTCAGTCCCGCGCTCCGGTGCTCATTGGCGTAAGAGCTGTGGGTCATGGCGTGCTCCAGCAGTTTCCGGTCCTTGAAGCGGTAGCCCAGCTTTTCTTCCAGCTCATTCATAAAAATCCTCCACTACGGAAAAAGCCCCGCCTCGGCGGGACTTTTTCATCAAAAATCACAAGCTTAGATATCCAGATGCTCCTGCATGTATTTGTACAGGTCGCCCACTGTGACGATGGATTCGATGTCGTCGCTGTCCATCTCCTCCATGCCAAACTCCTCCTCCAGCGCCATGGACAGGTCCATCAGGTCCACGGAATCCGCGCCCAAATCGTCCACAAACGCAGTGTCGCTAGTGATCGTGTCGGGCTCCACGCCAAATTGTTCGGCAATCAGTTTACTCAGTTTCTCAAACATACTCAAGCAGCTCCTTTATGTGCTGTAATCAACATCATAATAGGGGCTTTGGCGCTGGCTGTCAATAGTATTTTTGACAATTTTTTGCCCGCGTCAGCCTTCCTCTCCGTCAGTCCCGGCAGAGCGGGCGTTCAGGCGCATATACTCCACGTTTTCCGTGATATCCTCGATGATGCCGGACCGCTTGAATTCCACCGCCTGACGGATGGCGTTTTTGATGGCGTAGCCGTTGGAGGACCCATGAGCCTTGATGACGGGCTTGGAGATACCTACCAGCGCCGTCCCCCCCACCTCGTTGGAGTCCAGCAGCTTTTTGAAGTCCCGGATGCCGTCCTTCACCAGCAGGGCCGCCAGCTTGCTCTTCCAGTTTCGGGTAAACATTTTTTTCATCTGCCGGCTCATAAACAGCCCCGTGCCCTCCACGGTTTTGAGGAAAATATTGCCGGAGTAGCCGTCGGCCACAATGACATCCACGGCCCCCTCCACCGCCTCCCGGGCCTCCACGTTGCCCACGAAGTTGATCCGGCCCTCCTCGCTGGCCGCGTGAAGCAGCTTATATGCCTCCTTTTGGAGACCCGTGCCCTTGGAGGGCTCCGCGCCGATATTCAGCAGTCCCACCTTGGGCTCCGGGCGGCCCAGCACCCGCTCCGCGTAGTAGCTGCCCATAAAGGCAAACTGGAGCAGGAATTCCGGCGTACCCTCTGCGGTGGCCCCGCAGTCGATGAGCACCGACCCGCCCCCACCCGTGGGCACTACCGGGGCCATGGCCGCCCGGCGGATACCCCGAATGCGCTTCACCAGCAGCGTGGCCCCGGACAGCAGCGCCCCCGTGGACCCAGCGGACACAAAGGCGTCGCCCTCCCCGTTTTTCAGCAGGTTCAGTCCCACCGTGAGGGATGAGTCCTTTTTCTCCTTGAACGCGGTGGCGGGGTTGTCGTGCATGTCCACCACCTGGTTGGCATGGGTGATGGACAGTCCCTGAGGCAACTCCGCCAGCCCCTGGTCATGAACCGCTTTGAGAATTTCCTCCCCCCGGCCCACCAGTACGGCCTCGACGCCGTACTCCTTCACCGCCTGCAAAGCGCCCTGCACCGGCGCCAGCGGGGCGTTGTCCCCGCCCATAGCGTCCACAATGATGCGCATATCTGTCAGCCTCCTTCAAAGTCTCTCTTTCAGCCCGTCGATGATATCCAGCGACCGCCTGGACAGCAGCCCGTTTTTATTCCGTTTTCCCTTTACCCTGCGGTCCAGGGGCGGCATGATGCCAAAGTTGATGTTCATCGGCTGGAAATCGGTGACGCACTCGTTGCTGACATAGCACGCCAGCGCCCCAATGGCGGTCTCCCGGGGGAAATCCACCGGCTCCTGCCCCAGCAGACGCCGCGCCAATTCCGTTCCCGCCAAAAAACCAGAGGCGGTGGATTCCACATAGCCCTCCACCCCGGTGATCTGTCCGGCGAAGGAGATCCGCTCCTGTCCCCGCACCCGGTAATAGCGGTCCAGCAGCCGGGGGGAATCCAGGTAGGTGTTGCGGTGCATCACGCCGTAGCGCACGTATTCCGCGTTTTTCAGCGCCGGGATCATGGAAAACACCCGCCTCTGCTCCCCCCACTTCAAATGGGTCTGGAAGCCCACCAGGTTGTACAGCGTCCCCTGCCGGTTGTCCCGGCGGAGCTGTACTACGGCATAGGGCTCCCGTCCGGTTTTTGGGTCGGGCAGGCCCCGGGGTTTTAAGGGGCCGAAGGCCAGGGTCTGAACGCCCCGCCGGGCCATGACCTCCACAGGCATACAGCCCTCGAACACATTTTTATCCTCAAAGCCGTGGACCTCCGCCTCCTCGGCGGCGCACAGCTCCCGCCAGAAGGCCAGATACTCCTCTTCAGTCAGGGCGCAGTTGATGTAGTCCGCCGTCCCCCTGTCATAGCGGGAGGCAAACCAGGCGTGCTCCATGTCGATGCTCTCGAAGGTGACGATGGGTGCCGCCGCGTCAAAAAAATTCAAGTAGCCGCGCTCCGGGAACAGCCCGGCGATGGCGGCGGACAACGCGTCCGAGGTCAGCGGACCGGAGGCCACGATCACCTCCCCCTCGGGGATGGCGGTCACCTCCCCCTCCGCCACCGTGATGTTGGGGTGGGAGCGGACGGCGGCGGTGACGGCGGCGGAAAAGCCCTCCCGGTCCACGGCCAGGGCGCCTCCCGCCTCCACCCGCGTCCCGTCGGCGCAGCGCAGGATCAGCGATCCGCACCGGCGCAGCTCCTCCTTGAGCAGCCCCACGGCGTTCTCCAGCTGGTCGGAGCGCAGGGAGTTGGAGCACACCAGCTCGGCAAAGCCGGGGCTGTGGTGGGCGGGGGTCATTTTTTGGGGCTTCATCTCCCGAAGGGTGACAGAAATCCCCCACTGGGCCAGCTGCCAGGCGGCCTCGCACCCGGCCAGGCCCGCGCCGATGACGGTGACATTCATAGACCTCGCCCCCTCCCTGTTTCATGCGTAAAATTTTCGCTTATGCCGGTTTCGTACCAAGGTGTGTAGGGGCGGGTAGTACCCGCCCGCCGTGTACGGAACCACGCCGGAATATGCGGGCGGATGATATCCGCCCCTACCTTGGGTTATCCGTGCGGCCCACCAAGTAGTCGATGGACACTCCATAGAAGTCGGCAAGGGCAATAAATCCTTTAATTCCCGGCTCGTGCGCTTCAGTCTCATAGCCTTGGTAGGCACGCAATTTGACGCCCATCACATCAGCTAGCTGTTGTTGCGGGATTTTGTGCTCTTTTCTCAGTTGCTTAAATCTTTCCCCAAACATCTTCATCTTCCTCTTGACACGCAACAATCTTGCATATACAATATATGCAAGAATATTACATATTGGAGCTGATACTCATGACCGACGCAATGGAAGCCCTGTACGTGTATGCACAGGAATACCTGTTTTCCACACTTCTTGCCCAGGAAAAAGGCTATAATGTCCACCTTACCCGTGAAGAAAAATATGAAGAACAGCTTCATGATATCTTAGATGAATCGGGCCAAAAAATCCTGGATAGTCTCATCAAGACAAAGCTGAACATCACACTATCTAACGAACGGGCGGCCTTTCAAGCCGGAATCCGAATTGCCCTGGAACTGTCCCGCTGACTCACTCCGCCGCCTTTTTCGCGGTTTTTTTGGTGGTTGAAGTCTTTTTCGCCGTGGTTTTTTTTGCGGTGGTCTTTTTCGCCGCCGTGGTCTTGGCGGAGGAGGCGGTCTTCTTCGCCGCAGTCTTTTTCGCTGTGCTCTTCGCGGCGGTGGGCTTTTTCTCGGCGGATTCGGTACTCTCCCCCGCTGCGGCGTCCTCCGTCTTCTTCTTGAATCCGCCCCGCTGATCCTCGGGCAGGAAGTTGGCGCAGTCCGGATTGATGCAGAAGGGCCGTTTAAATCCCCGGCCGGACAGCTTGAACATGGTCCAGCCGCAGATGGGGCAGTTGTCCTTGACAGGCACGTCCCAGGTCATGAAATCGCACCGTTTGGCCTCCACCTTGCTGTTCAGATGCTCACAGCAGTAATAGGTGTACTGCTTGTTGTTTTTCTTGCTCACGCCGGTGCGCTTCACCAGACGGCCCCCGCACTTGGGGCACCGCCCGGGCATCTCCACCACCAACGGCTTGGTGAAGGTGCACTCCGGCCAGCCGGGACAGGCCAAAAACCGGCCAAAGCGGCCCATTTTCACCACCATTTTCCGTCCGCACAGATCGCACACCTCGTCCGACTCCTCGTCGGGCACCTTGATGCGCTCCCCATCCAGCTCGGATTCCGCCTTTTTCAGCTCCGCGTCAAAGCCGGTGTAGAACTCCCCCAGCACCTGCTTCCACTGGGCCTCGCCGGCCTCCACCTTATCCAGGCGGTTCTCCATCTGGGCGGTGAAGTCGGTGTCCACGATATCCGGGAATTTTTCCTTCATCAGCCCGGTGACAACCTCGCCCAGTGGGGTGGGGCGCAGGTACTTGCCCTCTTTGACCACGTACTGCCGGTCGGTGATGGTGGAGATAGTGGGCGCATAGGTGGACGGGCGGCCAACCCCCTTTTCCTCCAGCGCCTTGATAAGGGTGGCCTCGGTAAAGCGGGCCGGAGGCTGGGTGAAGTGCTGGCCGGGGGTGAGGGAATTGAGCTTCAGCGCCTCCCCCTCCTTCAGGTCGGGCAGGGGCGACTGGGGGGCCTCCTCATCCTCGTCCCGGCTTTCCTCGTAAACAGCTGTAAAGCCATTAAACTTCACAGAAGAATGGCTGGCTCGAAAGCGGTAGCCTGCGGACTCTGTCTCAATGGTGACGCTGTCATACACCGCCCCCGCCATCTGACAGGCCAGGAAACGGCTCCAGATCAGCTTATAGAGGCGGTACTGGTCGGCGGTGAGGCTTTTTTTCAAATCCTCCGGCGTCAGGTTCACGTCGGAGGGCCGGATGGCCTCGTGGGCGTCCTGAGCGTTTCCCTTGGATTTGAACCGGCGGGTCTTTTCCGGGTAATACTGTTTGCCATAGCGGCTTTGAATAAAGGTTTTGGCCGCCGCCAGCGCCTCTTCGGACAGCCGGAGGGAGTCGGTACGCATATAGGTGATCAGACCCACGGTGCCCACACCCTGGATGTCCACGCCCTCGTAGAGCTGCTGGGCAATGGACATGGTACGCCGGGGAATCATATTCAGCTTCCGGGACGCCTCCTGCTGGAGGGTGGAGGTGGTAAAGGGGGGCGCGGGAGAGCGGTGCTTATCCTGCCGCTTCACGCTGGATACTGTGAAGGGGGATTCCTTCACAGCATTAATAATATCTTGAACCTGGCTCTCATTGGTCAGCTCCATCCGCTTTTCCCGGCCGTAGAATTCCGCCTGAAAGCCCCCCAGGTTTGGGGCCACCCGGGACAGGCCGGCGGTGATGGACCAGTACTCTTGGGGTGTGAAAGCCCGGATCTCCTCCTCCCGCTCCACCGCCAGACGGGTGGCCACAGACTGCACCCGCCCGGCAGACAGACCCCGCCGGATCTTTTTCCACAGCAGGGGCGAGAGCTGATAGCCCACAATGCGGTCCAGCACCCGCCGGGCCTGTTGGGCGTTCACCAGATCCTGGTCAATGTCCCTGGGGTTGGCGATGGACTCCTTGACCACCTTCTGGGTGATCTCGTTGAAGGTCACACGGCAGGTCTTTTCCTTGGGTACACCCAGCACGCTCTGAAGGTGCCAGGAGATGGCCTCCCCCTCCCGGTCAGGGTCGGTGGCCAGGTAAATTTTGTCGCTGGCTTTTGCGGATTTGCGCAGATCGCGGATCACATCCGCCTTGTCCTTGATGTTCTCATAGTCAGGCTCAAAGGTGGATACGTCCACCCCCAGCTTGCTCTTAGGCAGGTCCCTGATGTGGCCCATGGAGGCCTTCACCTCGAAGCTGGGGCCCAGATATTTTCCGATGGTTTTCGCCTTGGCCGGCGACTCCACAATGACCAAATTTGTCTTTGCCATTCCTCTCAACTACTCCATTTTCAATTTAACGGCTGCCCGGAAACGCTTCCCGCTCTCCTCCGCCACGTAGCCGTGGATTTGCAGGACGGTGAGGGCAGAAAGCACCCGCCGGGCCGGAAGCTGGGTGCGCTCCACCAGATCGTCCGCCTGGACCGCGCTCCCGTCCAGTGCCAGCAGTACCGTGCGCTGATCGTCCGTCAGCGTCTCTTTGCAGTCCGCCCAGCGGAGGTAGACCATATCGCCGCGCTCCTCCTGGGGCGGCTTTTCCCTTGAGCGTTCCTTCTGCCCCGGTACAGCGGCGGCTCCCTCCAGCCGCTGAGCCTCCGCCTCCGGCGAAAGGGATGCGCTCCGTCCCAACCGAAGCTTGCCCGGGAATCTGTCCACAAATTCACATAGAACGTCGTCCGCCTCCATGATAAGCTTGGCGCAGCCCTCCTGAATGAGGCGGTTGGTCCCCTCGCTCTGAGGCGCGTCAATGGGACCCGGCACGGCAAAAACCTCCCGGTCTTGCTCAATGGCGTGGTTTACCGTCAGCAGGGTTCCGCTGGCCCGGGCGCTCTCCACGGCGATAACTCCCAGGGACAAACCGCTGATAATGCGGTTGCGGATTGGGAAATGCTCACCCCGGTGCTCCGTCCCCGGCGGATACTCGGAGATAAGGGCACCCACCGCCGCCACATCCTCATAAACCTCCTTGTGGTAGCGGGGATAAATCCGGTCGATGCCGCCCGCCAGCACGGATACCACGGGACCGCCTACCTTCAGCGCGCCCCGCACCGCGGAGACATCTATCCCCTGAGCCATACCGGTTACAACCAACGCGCCTTTTCGGGTCAAATCGGCGGACAGCTTTGCGGCCGCCTGTACGCCGTAGGGCGTGGCCTTTCGGGACCCCACGATTCCAATGGCCGCTTCGTGGTCGAACGCAAACTGCCTGCCCTTCCAGTACAGCACCATAGGCGGCTGGGCAATGGCTTTCAAACGCTCCGGATACATGGAGTCCTGCCGCGTCAGCAGCTGTATGCCATATCGCTCGCAGTCCCCCAATACCTCGTCGGCCAGATCAAAAGACTTATTCATCAGCGAACGGATAGCCGTCTCCGGCAGGCCGCCCACCATCCGGTAGGCCTCCTCGTCGGCGGCGTGGACCAGCTCCGGCGTGCCGAAGTGCTCCAGCACCCGCACGGCGTTTTGGCCTGCCAGCCCTTTGCGCAGGCTCAGCCAGATCCAGTGTTTCAGGTTAGACACCGGCGGCCCCTCCTTCCTACCCGTTCAGTCATCTCGTGCCATTTCCCACAACACTATGGCGGCGGCCACAGCGGCGTTCAGCGACTCACACCGGTTCCGCATGGGAATCTTTACGGTCTGCCTGCACAGCTCCAGGGCCTGTTGGGACACGCCCCGGCCCTCGCTGCCGATTATCACTGCCGCCCGTTCCAAGGCGGCGGACCGTACGTCCACGGTGTCATCCCGCAAAGCGGCGGCATACAGCGGAATGCCGGCCGACAACAGCCGTTCCGCCGCTTCCTCCAGGGCGCATTCATACGCAGGCAGGCGGAAAACCGCGCCCATAGTGGCCCGCACCGTTTTGGGGCTCCAGGGGTCCGCGCAGCTGCCGCACAAAATCAGTCCGTCTGCCCCAAGGGCGTCGGCGGTACGCCAAATTGTGCCCACATTGCCGGGGTCCTGAAGGCCGTCAAGCAGCAGGTACCGCCGCCCCTCCAGCCGTTCCGGAAGTTCCAGCCCTTTCCCCTTGCAGGTGAAGACCACGCCCTGGGGGCTCTCCGTGTCCGCGATAGAGGCCAGCAGGCGGTCAGGCACCTCTGCCGTCCGCACCTGAGCTGGAAGCTCGGGAAGAGAAACGCCCGGGGCGCAGATCACCGCCTCCAATTCCCCGCCCCAGCGCAGCGCCTCGGCCAGAAGTTTTGGTCCCTCAGCCGCAAAAGCCCGCTCCTGCCGCCGGAAGGCGCGTTTTGCGTTCAGCTTACGGACGCGGGTGAGCAAAGGGTTTGTCCGGCTGATGATGAGATCCCGTTCCACGACCTGTCCCCCTTCTCTGTTCAACGCGCAAAAGCATACCGGCAGCACGCCGGTATGCTTTTGGGACAGTCTCTTAATCCAGCGGCTTCATGGTGGGGAACAGCAGGACCTCCCGGATGGAGTCGTTGTTGGTCAGCAGCATGACACAGCGGTCGATGCCGATGCCCAGACCTCCTGTGGGCGGCATGCCGTACTCCAGGGCGGTGAGAAAATCCTCGTCCATCATCCCGGCCTCGTCGTCCCCCTTGGCCCGGAGCTCCACCTGCTTCTGAAAACGCTGGCGCTGATCGATGGGGTCGTTGAGCTCAGAGAAGGCGTTGCCCATCTCACTGCGGCAGATAAAAAGCTCAAACCGCTCGGTGAGCCGGGGGTCCTGGGGAGACCGCTTGGCCAGCGGAGAAACATCCACCGGGTGCATGGTGATGAAGGTGGGCTGAATCAGCTTCTCCTCCACCCGCTGGTCAAAGCATTCATACAGGGCGTTGCCCCAGGTCTTGTCGGCGGTCTCCGGCAGCTCCACGCCGATGGATTTTGCGGCGGCCACCGCCTCCTCGTCGGAGGTCATGGCCATGAAATCCAGGCCGGTGTACTGCTTCACCGCCTCGTGCATGGGCAGGCGGGGCCAGCCGGGAGTCAGGTCAATCTGCTCCCCCTGCCACTCCACCTGATAGGTCCCCAAAATCTTCTGGGCGGCGGAGGACAGCAGGTCCTCAAACAGGTCCATCATGTCGTTGAAATCGGCATAGGCCTGATAAAGCTCAATAGTGGTGAATTCCGGGTTGTGCCGGTTGTCCATACCCTCGTTGCGGAAAATGCGGCCCATCTCATACACCCGCTCCAGGCCGCCCACGATGAGCCGCTTCAGGGGCAGTTCGGTTGCGATGCGCATGTACATATCAATGTCCAGGGTGTTGTGATGGGTGATAAAGGGCCGGGCGGTGGCGCCGCCGGAGATGGTATTCAGCACCGGAGTCTCCACCTCCATGAACCCGCGCGCGTCCATGAAGTCCCGGACGTGCTTGATGAACTGGGAGCGGATGATGAAATTCCGCTTCACGCCGGGGTTGACGATCAGGTCCACATACCGCTGGCGGCACCGGGTCTCCACGTCGGTGAGGCCGTGGAACTTCTCCGGCAGGGGCAGCAGGGACTTGGACAGCAGGGTGACGGTCTTGGCCTTGACGGAGATCTCGCCCCGCTTGGTGCGGAAGACCTCCCCCTCCACGCCCACAATATCCCCGATGTCGTACTTCTTGAAGGCGGCCAGGGCCTCCTCCCCTACATCGTCGATGCGGACATAGAGCTGAATACGGCCCGCGCCGTCCTGAAGATCGGAGAACACCGCCTTGCCCATGCCGCGCTTGCTCATGAGGCGGCCTGCCAAGCGGACGGTCTGACCCTCCATCTCCTCAAAGCGGTCCTTCACCTCATTGCTGTGGTGGGTAACGTCAAATTTTGTGATGACAAACGGGTCCTGGCCCTGGGCCTGCAAAGCGCCCAGCTTATCCCTTCGGATCTGAAGCAGCTCGGACAGAGAGGGCTCCTCCTGAACGCCCTGCTGCTGGTCGTTGGTCTGATCAGACATTGGCTTTCTCTCCTTCATATCTTCGGGTGCGCCCTCACCGCTGGATGGCGACCACCTCATATTCAATGTTTCCGGCGGGGGCCTCCACAACGGCCACGTCACCCACAGCCTTGCCCAGCAAGGCTTTACCGAAGGGCGACTCCTCGGAAATACGGCCGTTCATGGGGTCAGCCTCCTGAGAGCCCACCACCTGATACGTCTCCTCATCCCCCGTGACCACGTCCTTCACCGTGATCTTGCTGCCCATGCCCACCACGTCGGTGTCGTCGGCATTCTCCTCAATCACCACATAGTTGGACAGGATGTTCTCCACCTCAGCGATGCGGGAATAGAGCTTGCCCTGCTCGTTTTTCGCCTCGTCGTACTCGCTGTTCTCGGACAGGTCTCCGAAGGAACGGGCCTCTTTGATAAGGTCCGCCACCTCCTTCTCCTTGACCGTTTTCAGGTATGTCAGTTCCTTTTTTAATTCCTCCAAGCGCTCCGCGCTCAGTTTATATTCTTTCGCCATGATCTTTTCATCCTTTCTTTCTCCCGCCAACCCGCCGGGTGAAACTGTAAACCGCCGGAGACGGACCGCCTGCTGAAATCATTAGTTGATGGAATTATAGATACTTTACCCTCTTTTGTCAAGTGGTTCCAGCCGTTCCCGCACAGATCTGATTATTTTTTTCGTACGGCGGCCCGCTTTTTCCGCTTACCGCCTCCCAATATGCCGGCAAGCGCGCCGCCGCACAGGCAGCCCGCCGGCTCAATCAGGGTTTGTACGCCCAGCGTCAGCCCGTCGCTCATCAGCAGGCCCACCGCCACGATCAGTAAATAACAGACGGCGCCTGTGGCCAAACCGCCCACCAGCCGTCGGGTCTTCCATTTGGCGCAGGCCAATAGGCCGCCCCCGAAACAGCCCAGCACACAGGCCGCCGCCGTCAACTGGGGCGCGGCGTCCATGTTCAGAATTCCGTTGGAAACGGCCACCGCCCCCAAAAGCAGGATAATCAGCTCGAGCCCGAGGGCCAGCAGGCCGCCCAACGCCACGCCTGTGGCCATCTGCACCGCGTTTGTCCCCTGCGCCTCAGCCTTACTCATAAAAAGCACCCCTTTTCACATGGTCACCTCAGACAAGATCGTGCGGTCTTGCCCCTACCATATGCAAAAGAGGTGCTTGTCATTCCATGCCGGACAGGCTTACTTTTCGCTCTTCTTGTCCTTCTTATCCTTCTTGTCTGCTTTCTCCTCTTTTTCAGGAACGGGAGCGTCCTCCGTACTCTGGGTCCCCTTGCTGGAGATGGCCCACTTGGTGAACTCAATGCGCACCCGGTCCGCGCCCGTCTCCATCACAATGGTCTTGTCCTTCACCGCGCAGATTGTGCCCACAATACCGCCGATGGTGGTGATGGTATCGCCCACCTTCAAGCTGTTGCGCATTTCCTCGGCGGCCTTTTTCTTCTTGTTCTCCGGCCGGATGAGAATGAAGTACATCACGGCGAGCATGACCACGATCATTATAATTTCCACTTAGAATTTCCCCCAATGTAAAATTTTGAAAAGAACTGTTATGACGTATTATAACGGTTTCCGTCCAGAAACACAACCCCTATTTTTTACGGTGGGGAACCGCCTCAATCCGCCCGTCCCGACAGCTTCTCCGAATACTCCGCCCGAAACGCCTCGAACTGCCCCGCGTCTAAGGCGTTCCGGATGCGCTGGACCAGCTGGTTATAAAAATAAAGGTTGTGGATCACCGCCAAGCGCATGGCCAGCATCTCTCCCGCCACAAACAGGTGGCGCAGGTAGGCCCGGGAGAAGTTCCGGCACGCCGGACAGCCGCAGCCGGGGCTGATGGGCTGTTTGTCCAGCTTAAAGCGCTCGTTTTTGATGTTCAATGTGCCTTCCCAGGTAAACAGCTTACCGTGGCGGGCGTTGCGGGCGGGCATGACGCAGTCGAAAAAGTCTATCCCCCGGGCCACCGCCTCAATAATGTTGGAGGGGGTCCCCACCCCCATGAGATACCGGGGCTTGTCCGCCGGCATGTGGGGCTCCACCGCGTCAATGACCGCGTACATCACCTCGGTGGGCTCTCCCACCGCCAGGCCGCCGATGGCATAGCCGGCGCAATCGATCTGGGCGATCTCCCTCATGTGCCAAACCCGCAGGTCCTCATAGGTGGCCCCTTGATTGATGCCAAACAGCACCTGCCCCGGATTCACACAATCCGGCAAGGCGTTTCGCCTGTCATGCTCGATTTTACACCGCTCCAGCCAGCGCAGGGTGCGTTCACAGGAGGCTTTCGCGTAATCGTAGGGCGCGGGATTTTCTACACACTCATCAAAGGCCATAGCCACGTCGCTGCCGAGATTGGACTGTATGTCCATGGACTCCTCCGGGCCCATAAAAATGCGCCTGCCGTCGATATGGGAGGAAAACGTGACGCCCTCCTCGGTGATCTTCCTCAACCCCGCCAGTGAGAACACCTGAAACCCGCCGGAATCGGTGAGCATAGGCCCATCCCAGCCCATAAAGCGGTGAAGTCCGCCCATCTGCCGCACCTCGCCGTCTCCGGGGCGCAGGTGGAGATGGTAAGTATTGGACAGCTCAATCTGGCAGCCGATCTCCTTCAGATCGAGGGCGGACAGCGCGCCCTTGATGGCCCCTTGGGTGCCTACGTTCATAAAAACCGGGGTCTGCACCGTTCCGTGGGGGCAGATAAACTCCCCCCGCCTGGCCTTTCCCTCCGTTTTGATCACTTGAAACATACCGGCCTCCTCACAGACTCCGATACCAGGCTTTCAGTTCCGCTTTCCGCTCCGGGGGCAGCAGGCATTTTTTGACCCCCTCCACCGCGCCCGCCAGGGCTTCCAGCTGGTGGAGGCAGGCGGTCTGGTCAACCTGAGCCCGGATGCGCAGGAAGACCTCCTCCGCTCCCAGCGCGCGCAGCTGTTCCGGGTCCGTCACACCCGCCCGCTCCAGGTTTTCTGCCAGTCTTGGCCCAATATTGGGCAGATTCGTTAAATACTCCATAAAAATTTCCCCTTTGCGGCTCTGCCATCCAGCCCTTTGGCGCCATCAATCAACAGCAAAAGAATCCCGCCCAGATGGGGCGGGATTCTTTATGGGCGAGGCGCACTCCTTACCCTGGAGCAGGTGAGGGGAATCGAACCCCCGTGTTCAGCTTGGGAAGCTGACATTCTACCATTGAACTACACCTGCAAGTTCTTTTGTATTATAGCAGAGTCAAACGAAAAATGCAAGCATTTTTTACCTCAGAATTTTCCAGATAATGGATTGCAATTTTTTGACAAAATCCTCTTTACAAATTGAGCGTTTATTGATATAATACACAATAAGAAAACCAAGGAGGTGACGACCATGAAGGTCCTCTTTCAGACTGCGCCCGTTGATATTGACGAGTTGATCTTCGCCGGAGAGACTACCGTTCCCAGCGACCGCTGAGTACGACAGAATTTCAATGGTATCAAAGGATTTGACTCGTCCCGTTTGGGGCGTTTTTATTTGCCTTTAAAAAGGTGGTCCGCCGCACGGCGGACCACCTTTTGTACTTTTTTACCGGCTGCTTCTGCCCCGCCCCAGAAAGCGGAGAAGGTATAAAAACAGGTTGACAAAGTCCAGATACAGCTGAAGTGCGGAATAGATGGACGCTTTTTGCAGCATGGCCTCGTCGCCCTGGAAAAACGCGTAGTTGGCTTTGATCTTCTGGGTGTCATATGCGGTAAAGCACAGGAATACCACAATGCCCGCCATGCAGATCACACGCTCCATCCCGCTCATGTTGATCAGCATGGTCAGCAGGCTGGCGATCAGCAGAAAAATCAGGCCGCCGATCAGCAGGGGACGCAGCTTGGACAGATCCGCCCTGGTAAACCGCCCATACAAGGCAAACGCGCCAAAAAACAGAGCGGTCAAGCCGAAAATGGCGATGAGGTTGACCACGTCATAGAGATAGAAATACACCGAAAAAACAATGCCGTTCAGGATCGAGTACACAGTGAACAGCGCCCGGGTCACTCCCACCGGCCGCTTTACAATGCCCGCGGACATAATCAGCACCACCGCTACCTCCGCGATCAGCAGCAGAACCGGGATATAGGGATTTGCGAAAAAGACAAACACCAATCCGCTCATGGCCAGCCCGGCCGCCAGCGCAAACGTGATCATCAGCCCGATAAACATCCATCCAAAGGTGCGGGATATATACTGATTCAGCGTCAGCCCCGCCTGAGCATACGCGCTGTCAAAATCGTACCGGTTCATATTGCGCTCTTCCATACGTCAGCTCTCCTTATCCACTTGCTTTATTTGCTTCAGGTTGCCGATTTTCCGGGCCCGGCGGTCCAGCTCAGCCAGCACGTCCTCCAAGGGAATGCCTTTTTCCGCCATCATCACCATCAAGTGGTAGATGAGATCGGAAATCTCCCCCACTGTATCGGCGTTCATGTCGTTTTTTGCCGCGATGATGGTCTCCGCGCACTCCTCCCCCACCTTTTTCAAAATTTTATCCAAACCTTTGTCAAAAAGGTAGCAGGTATAGGAGCCCTCCTGCGGATTGGCCCGGCGGTCCAGCACCACCGCATAAAGCCGCTCAAGCGTACTGTCCATATCATATCCCTCCCTGGCCTGTTTTCATATATTATAACGCAATCCGGTTAAAAAAGCAACTGTGGGCCCCGGTGTGGCAGGCGGGACCGTCGGCCTCACAAATACAGAGCACCGTGTCCGTGTCACAGTCTGCGTACATCTCCTTGACGTGGAGAAAATTCCCGCTGGTCTCCCCCTTATTCCACAGCGCCTGTCGGCTCCGGCTCCAAAACCAGGCTGTCCTGGTCTGGATTGTCAGTTCAACCGCCTCCCGGTTGGCGTAGCCCAGCATCAAAACTTTTCCGCTTCCGGCTTCCTGAATAATTACTGGGATCAGGTCGGATTTTTGAAACAGCAAATCCAAATCAAACATATTTGTCACCTCACCGGGATATTCCTGCTTCGCAGGAAGTCCTTCACCTGGGGCACCGTCAGTTCTCCAAAATGAAACAGGGATGCCGCCAGCGCAGCGTCGCACTCCGTCTCCTCAAACACCTGGGCAAAATGCTCCAGACTTCCGCAGCCGCCCGAGGCAATCACCGGGATGGAAACAGCCTCGGTCACAGCCCTTGTCATATCAAGGTCAAACCCCAGCTTGGTGCCGTCCGCGTCCATGGATGTGAGCAGAATCTCTCCCGCCCCCAGCGCCTGCCCCCGTCTGGCCCACTGTACCGCGTCTATGCCGGTGGGGGTGCGCCCTCCGGCCACCACCACCTCATACCAGCCCTCAGGGCGGCGGCGGGCGTCGATGGCCAGCACCACGCACTGGGAACCAAACCGCTGGGCCGCGCGGGCAATCAAGTCTTCATCCTTTACAGCGGCCGAGTTCACCGATATCTTGTCTGCCCCCGCCCGAAGCAGCCGTTGAAAATCATCCAGGGTCCGGATACCGCCCCCCACCGTCAATGGGACAAACACCTGGGCGGCGGTGCGCTCCACGACGTCGGCCACCGTATCCCGGGCGTCGCTGGTGGCGGTGATATCCAGAAACACAATCTCATCCGCCCCCTGATCCGAGTAGAACTTCGCCAGCTCCACCGGGTCGCCCGCGTCCCGGATATTCACAAAATTGACCCCCTTCACCACCCGGCCGTCCCGCACGTCCAGGCAGGGGATGATGCGTTTGGCTAACATGACAGTCCCTCCAGATACCTGTCAATGTCCCGCTGGCTTTTCAATACCACCGTTTTTTCCGGATACTGCTTCACAACCCGCCGGTACTCGTTCCCTTTGTATCCCACGCGCTGCTTCCACAGAATCCACCACATAAATTCCAGATCCATTTTTTCCTCGCAGCCCTCGCCCATATCCGCGCGGTTCCTGCCCCGGTACTGGAAATACCGCTTCCACGCCCGGGCAAAGCAGACAATCCGGGGAAGGCTCAGGATGACGATCTCATCTGCCTCCACCAGACGGCGCTCATACTCAAACTTGGTATAGTTCCCGTCGATTACCCATTCCGGCTGTTCCATGAACTCATGTACCAGCCTGTGGGCCTCTGCCCTGTCCCGTTCCTGCCAGCCGGGGGCCCAGTGCACCCGGTCGAAATGCAGCACCGGCAGGCCGTAGTGCTCCCCCAGCGTCCGGGCCAGGGTGGACTTCCCCGCCCCGCTGTAACCCATCACCGCGATCTTCATTGCTGGGGCCCCGCTTCCCGGACGGCCTCCGCCAAATCCAGGGTCCCGGCGTAATAGGCTTTGCCGATGATGGCCCCATACAATCCCATGTCCCGAAGCCGCTTCACATCGTCCAGCGTCGTCACTCCTCCGGAAGCCACAATATCACAGCTCACCGCTTTTTGTAGCGCGGCCAATTGCGAAAAATTAGGGCCGGACAGCATTCCATCGGTGGCGATATCGGTATAAATAAGGGTTTTTACCCCTTTCCGCTCCATCCGGCCAGCCAGCTCCAGCCCGCTCAGTCCGGAATCCGTTTCCCAGCCGGCCGTGCGGGCGCGGCCATCCAGGCAGTCAATGCCCACCGCCACCCGGCTGCCATACCGCTTCAAGGCATAGTCCACCACTTCCGGATTAGTGACGGCGGCGGACCCAATCACCAGCCGGGCCACGCCCGCCCCAGCCACCGCGTCCACATCCTCTCGGGTCTTAATGCCGCCGCCCAACTCTACGGACAGGCCGGACCCCTCAATTACCTCTTTTATATAGGTAAAATTGATCCGTGCGCCGCCCCGAGCGCCGTCCAGATCCACCATATGAACCCACTTAGCCCCGGCCCCGGCAAATGCCTTTGCAGTCTCCACCGCGCTGTCGGCCACCTGACTGACGGTGGAAAATTCCCCTTTTTTCAGGCGGACGCACCGCCCGTCCTTCATATCAATTGCAGGCAATAAAATCATCAGATCAAATCTCCAAAATTCTTCAGAATTTGCAGCCCCGCCTCTCCGCTCTTCTCTGGGTGGAACTGGCAGCCATACACACCGCTGTGAGACACCGCCGCCACCACGGAGGGACCGTATTGGGTGCGCGCAATCACATCCTCCTCACAGGCTGCACAGCCGCAGAAGGAATGAACAAAATACACATAGGTCCCGTCATCAAGCCCGCGGAACAGCGGCGAGCTGTTTTGAAAGCTCAGGCTGTTCCAACCGATATGCGGCAGCTTCAAATTGGTTTGAATTCGCCTCACGCTTCCGCTGACAAGTCCTAAACCTTCACAGCTTCTTCCCTCTTCTCCCCGGTCGAACAGCAGCTGCATTCCCAGGCAGATTCCCAGGATGGGTTTACGCCCCGCCTGAGAGAGCAGGATCTGGTCCAGCCCGTTGCTCCGCAGCTTTTCCGCCGCGTCGGGAAAGGCCCCAACTCCGGGCAGAATAATGGCGCCGGCCCGTTCGAGCTCCCTCGAATCGCCTGTCACCAGCGTTTTCCGGCCAATATACGCCATGGCGTTGGCCACACTTTTCAGGTTGCCCACACCATAGTCCACAATCGCGGTATAGTTCATCACAGCGCTCCTTTGGTGGAAACCACAGCGTCCCCTGCCACCCGCGCTGCTTCCTTCAGCGCCAGCCCCAGAGATTTAAACAGGGCCTCCGTGATATGGTGGGCGTTGTCTCCATACTCACACTTCTGGTGTAAAGTAATTCCACCGTTCACCGCAAACGCCCGCATGAACTCCGCGGTCAGGCAGCTGTCGTAGCCACCGATCATTGGCTGGGGCATAGGCGCGTCAAAGGCAAGGAAGGGCCGGTTGGAGCAGTCCAGCACTGTACGGCAAAGAGCCTCGTCCATGGGCACAAAAGCGGTTCCATAACGGCAGATCCCCTTTTTATCCCCCAGCGCCTCTTTAAACGCCTGACCCAGCACGATGCCAACATCCTCCACCGTGTGATGTCCATCCACGTGGAGATCCCCCAAGGCGGACAGCTCCAGACCAAACCCGGCGTAAAACGCCAGGGCGGTGAGCATGTGATCAAAGAATCCGATGCCGGTGGAGACGCTCACCTCTCCCCCGTCCAGGCAAAGCGCGAGTGTGATATCCGTCTCTTTCGTAGTGCGCTGTATGGTTGCGCGGCGCATATCCATTCTCCTTTTCTCCTCCTCAATTTCCGTACCGGAATATATGGTGAGCGTCTAAATATCTATTGCATTCTTTGGCACAGCATGTTATGTAATCCCGCACATGATGTTCGGATATGTATTTTGTGTGGGGAAAAGCATCCCCTTTGTTATGATAATCAAGGAGCAGCTTTTCTTTCCAAGCATTGACGCTCTCCATATCGACCATTCCCTCTAAGGAATACGCGTTGCTTTCTTTGATGCCATTGATTATCCGGGGGACGTTATCCTCCCAAAACATCAGTTCTTCTATTTGCATGCAGTCCGCGTAATAAGCCTCATTCATCGATATACCGTGGGATGGCGCCTGTAAAAACTTTTCCTTGAATGGCACCCGGACAGCATGATACCATATCATGTCAGACAGCAGATGAACCAGATAGCCAAGCACAAAATCCCTGTTTTCATCCGAGGAAAATTCCTCAAAAAAAGCGTCAAAATAACTCAGATGACTTTCCTTGGTGAACCCATAATGCGATACACGCTTTCGCTCTCTGGTAAAATCCGCTCTCATATGCACCGCGTCCGGGGCAATGCTTCCCAATAAAAAGTCACCATATGAACCGATTGAACCGGACTTTTCCGTATAGATTTTATCCGCGACCAGCAGATGCATCATTGGTTGTGCCATGGATTCGCTGCCCTCTTTCTCATTACTCAAAACGCACCCGGATGGAGTTGGCGTGGGCGGTGAGCTTTTCCGCCTGGGCCAGCGCGATAATTTCCCCGGCAATGGGCTCCAGTGCGGTCCGTTCAAACTCCAAAACGCTCATGGTTTTTAAAAAGCTGTCCACGCTCAACGGTGAGAAGAACCGGGCGGTGCCGCTGGTGGGCAATACGTGGTCCGGTCCTGCCATGTAGTCCCCCAGCGGCTCCGGCGTGTACGCCCCGAGGAATACCGCCCCCGCGTTTTTCACCATAGGCAGCAGATCCCGCGGTGCTTTTGTGACAATTTCCAGGTGCTCCGGGGCGATCTCATCGGCAAGCTCCACGCATTTGTCCAGATTTTCGCACACAATGGCGCAGCCAAAATCCCGCAGAGACGCCTCCATGATCTCAGACCGGCTGAGATAACCGGCCTGCCGGACAATTTCCCTGTCCGCCGCCTGAGCCAGCTCCATAGAGTCGGTGAGCAGCACGGCGGAGGCCAGCTTATCGTGCTCCGCCTGACTCAGCAGGTCGGCGGCCACATATTTTGGGTTGGCCGTCTCATCCGCGATGACCAGCACCTCCGACGGCCCCGCCACCATGTCGATGTCCAGCGCCCCGTAAGCCAACCGCTTGGCCGCCGCCACATAGGCGTTTCCCGGCCCCACCAGCTTGTCTACTCGAGGGATGAACCCTGCGCCGTAGGTAACAGCCGCCACTGCCTGGGCCCCGCCCACAGCGATGACCCGGTCCACTCCGGCGATTTTTGCCGCCGCCAGCACCGCGTCGCTGAGGTTTTCCGTGGGCGGCGTAAGCATGACAACCTCCTCTACCCCGGCCACCTTGGCGGGGACGGCGTTCATCAGCACAGAGCTGGGGTAGGCGGCGGTGCCGCCGGGGACATAAATCCCCACCCGGCTCAATCCCCGGACAATCCGGCCCACCCTTCCCCCGTCGGGGGAGATCCATTCCATGGTCCGGACCAACAGCTTTTCGTTATAATCCCGGATGTTCCGGGCGGCGTGCTCCAGGGCGGCGGTCAGCTCGGCTGGGCAGGCTTTATACGCCTGGTCCAGCCGTTCCTTTGACAGCTCATAGGGGGCGGCGCGGTCGAATTGGCGGGAGTACCGCTCCACCGCGGCCAGGCCCTCCGTCCGTACGGCCTCCATAATGGCCTGGACGGCCAGCTCAATGTCGGCGTTTTTCTCCGCTGCCCGCGCCCGCATGGCGTCCAGCTGGCGGCGCTCGGCGGAACCATCCGCTTTGATAATGGAAATCATGCCGTTCCCCCCAATTCCCGCTCCACGCGGGACAAAAAGTCCGTAATCTCATTCTTATACAGCTTCATGGACGCGGTGTTGACAATCAGCCGCGCCGACACTTGGGCCACGTCCTCAATGGGCTCCAGCCCGTTTTCCTTCAGGGTGGCCCCCGTCTCCACGATGTCCACGATGCCGTCGGCCAGATCCAGGATAGGGGCCAGCTCCACGCTGCCCTCAATTTTGATGATGTCCACGTCCATCCCTTTGCCCTCAAAAAAGGCGCGGGTGACGCTGGGGTATTTGGACGCGATGCGCCGGGTTTTATAGGTGCCGTAAAAATCGCTTCCCTGTTTCACCGCAAGAGCGAACCGGCAGCGGCCAAAGCCCAAATCCAGCACCTCATAAAAAGCCCCGCCCTTTTCCAGGATAGTGTCCTTGCCCACCACACCCAGGTCGCACACGCCATGCTCCACATAGGTGATCACGTCAGGGGCCTTGGCGAGCACAGCGTCCAGCGGATAGTTGGGAAGAGAGTGAATCAGCCGCCGTCCGGGATTGCGCACCGGGGTACAGTCCAGCCCCATGGCCTCGAACAGCTCCACCGATTTGTCCTGCAAGCGCCCCTTGGTCAGGGCAATTTTCAGCCGCTCACTCATACCGTCAGCCACCTCTCCCCCTCGATGTCCAGCAGAAGCACCCGTTTTGCTCCCTTTTCCCGGGCCAGGTTCATGGTGCTGTCCAGGGTCCGGCAGGGGGACAGCTCACAGCTCCCCGCGGGGCGGCCGTCCACCACCGCCAGGGCCTGGGCCAACAGGCCGGGGCCATAGTGAATCACCGTCTCCAATTGCGGCGTCTCCACGGTGAGGCAGGCTCCCACCGCGTCCACGTCCACCGCGAAACCAGTGGCCTCCGCCTTGCGGCCAAACTGCTCCATCAAGCCGTCATAGCGGCCTCCGGACAGCACCGGCGCGCCTGCGCCCTCCGCAAAGCCCCGAAAAACCAGCCCTGTGTAATAATCCAGCTGATGAACCAATCCCAAATCAAAGCGGACGCAGTCTCCATATCCGGCGGCGGAAAGCTCTCCATACAGCCGGCGCAGATGGTCCAGGCTGTCACAGGGTCCGGCCAGGGCCTGGGCCTCGTCCAGCACCTCCACCCCGCCGAACAGGTATGGCAGGCGGCACAGGGCGGTATAGGCGTCCTCTCCCCGGTAGGGCTCCAGCAGGTCGTTGAGCAGAGCAAAATTTTTACCCTCAATGGCTCCCCGCAGCCGCTCCAGCGCCTCCTGAGGCATGTTCATCCGCCCCGCCAGCGCCCGGTAGAATCCGGCGTGGCCCAGCTCAATGTGGAACTGCCCCAGCCCGCAGGCCCGCAGGGCGTCCACCGCCATGGCCACCATCTCCAAATCGGCCTTGTCCCCCACCGCGCCGATCATTTCCACGCCGCACTGGGCGATCTCACTGCTGCCCCCCTGGTGGGCCTGTCCGGAGCGGAATACGGTCTGATCGTAGTACAGCCGCTGAGGCAGGGCCAAATGCTTCAGCTTGGTGGCTGCCACCCGGGCGATGGGGGCGGTACAGTCGGGCCGCATGACCATGATCTTTCCCGAGCGGTCGATGATCTTCAGCATAGACTCCTGGGGAATGGGGTTACCGGACTGGACGAACAGGTCGTAATACTCGACTTCTGGGGTGATGACCTCGGTGTAGCCCCGGCGGCGGAACAGTTCCACCAGGGCGGACTGCACCTGACGGCGTTCCAGACACTCGGAGAACAGGCGGTCCCGGGTGCCCTCGGGGGTGTTGATGTGGATATTCATTGGTTTTTCCTCCAGATTCTTTAGCTCGCTAATGTGATGAATGATACCACATCCCTGCCGGTCTGTCAACACCTGTTTCAAATCATAAAATTGACCACCCCGAAAATCAAATGACAGATTGTAAAAACAGAAATCGCGATGATCGCTATGTTGTTCTTTCTGTCAATGGCGAAAAGCAGGAACGCCAAGCAGGGCAATATGACCAATCCCAAAACAATTACCTTGTTGACTACGCCAGCATAATAGATGATCCAGCTTACGTAATACAGGAAGCCGCACGCTGACGCAATCATCGTGACGGGGTTCACACTTATTTTCTCGCTTTCCCTGTTTTTCAAAACACATAAGGCAGCAGCCATCAATATTTGGCACGCAGAAGCTATCTCATCAATCTTTTCCGTCATGGAGTCTGCTCTTAATATGTCATTTGGCGCCGGAATCGCGAACCAAAAAAGATTTGGAGCCATAATGATCAAAAATAGCAGCAACCCCCATGCCTCAAAGCCCAGCTTATATTTTTGTAACATTGATAACCTCCACAGATTCCAAGCGCAACCCTGTGCCCCCTCAAAACAAGCTGAACTGGCTGCTGTCCGGCAGGTCCCCGAAGGCCCCCGCGTCCTTAAGCTGCTCCAGATGGGTGCTGGACACCTTGGTGCAGGCCAGAGAAAACTCCTCAATGGACAAAAAGTCCTTTCCCTGCCGCTTGTCCATAATGTCCCAGCCCACTGTCTCTCCCAGGCCAGCCACCGAGGTAAAGGGCGGGATCAGCGCCTGTTTCTCCTCGTCAACCAGGAAATTCACGGCGTGGGACCGGCAGATATCCATCCGGGCAAAGCTGAATCCCCGAAGGTAGAACTCATAGCACACCTCCAGCGTGGTGAGCATATCCTCCTCCACCGCGGACGGGCGGTCCTTCTTCTCCTTGGCGTTCTTTTTGGCGTTGATCGCCGCCATTTTGCGCTTGACCACCTCCATGCCCCGGCACATATATTTCTCGTCAAAGGCCTTGGCCCGGATGGAGAAATAGGCGGCGTAAAAGGCCAGCGGCCGGTGGACTTTGAACCAGGCGATGCGGAAAGCCATCATCACGTAGGCCACCGCGTGGGCCTTAGGAAACAGATAGGCGATTTTCGCCAAGGAGTCGATGTACCACTCCGGCACATTGTGCTCTTTCATCGTCTGCTCCCAGCCGTCCTGGAACCCGCCCTTTTTTACCTTTCCCTTCCGCACCGCCTCCATGATCTTGAACGCCACCTTGGCGTCAATTCCTTTGGAAATGAGGTAAATCATGATGTCATCTCGACATCCCACACACTCCTGAGCGCTGGCCGTCCCGCTGAGAATCAGGTCCCGGGCGTTGCCCAGCCACACGTCGGTTCCGTGGGTAAAGCCGGAGATGCGCAGCAGCGTGTCAAACTGGGTGGGCTGGGTCTCCTCCAGCACCCCCCGGGTGAAGCTGGTGTTGAACTCCGGCACCGCCACTGCTCCCGTGGGGCCCAGAACCGGGTCGTCGGTATAGCCCAGCTTTTCCGACGTGGTAAACAGGCTCATGGTGTCCGGGTCATCCAAAGGAATTTTCTGGGCGTCCACCTGCGTCAGGTCCTCCAGCATCCGGATCATGGACGGGTCATCGTGTCCCAGCATATCCAGCTTCAGCAGGTTGGACTCCATGGAGTGGTATTCAAAGTGAGTGGTGATGATGTCCGAATCCTTATCGTCCGCCGGGTGCTGGGCGGGGCAGAAATCGTAGATCTCTTTGTCCTGGGGAATCACCACCATGCCGCCGGGATGCTGGCCAGTGGTGCGCTTAACCCCCTCGCAGCCCTTGGCCAGCCGGAGCACTTCGGCAAAGGGGGTGTCCGTCTTTCCTGCCAGTTCCAGGTACTTTTTGGCGTAGCCGATGGCGGTTTTTTCCGCCACCGTTCCGATGGTGCCCGCCCGGAAGACATGATCCTTGCCGAAGAGCTCAAAGGTGTACTTGTGGGCGCTGGACTGGTATTCACCGGAGAAATTCAGGTCGATATCCGGCACCTTGTCTCCGCCGAAGCCGAGAAACGTCTCAAAGGGGATATTGAAGCCGTCCTTTTCGTAATCTGCCCCGCAGACGGGACACTTCATATCAGGCATGTCCGCCCCGCAGCCGTAGGGATGGGCGGGGTTCTGTGCGTAGTCGAAATCGGAATGCTTGCAGTTGGGGCAGCGGTAATGGGCGGGCAGGGAGTTCACCTCCGTAATGCCCGACATGAACGCCACCAGAGAGGAGCCCACCGAGCCCCGAGAACCCACCAGGTATCCGTGCTCCAGAGAGTTCTGCACCAGCTTTTGGGCGGACATATAGATTACGTCATATTTGCACCGGATGATGTCCACCAGCTCGGCGTTGATCCGGTCCACCACAATCTGAGGCGGAGTGTCTCCGTAAAGCCGGTGGGCTTTACCCCACACCAAATCCTTCAGCTCGCCGTCGGAATTCTCCAGCTTGGGGGCGAACAGGCCGTCGGGAAGGGGTTGGATGCGCTCACACCAGTCCGCGATCAGCCTGGGGTTATCCACCACCACCTCATGGGCTTTTTGGGGGCCTAAATAGGCAAATTCCCTCATCATCTCGTCGGTGGTGCGGAAATACAGCGGGTTGGGCTGGTCCGCGTCCTCAAACTCCTTGGCCGCCAGCAGCACATGGCGGTAGATCTCGTCCTCCGGCTCCATGAAATGGACATCTCCGGTGGCGCACACCGGTTTTCCCAGGCGCTCTCCAAGGTCCACTACCCGGCGGTTAAAGGCCCGCAGGTCCTCCAGGTCCCGGGCAATGGCCTTGCCCTCCTTGTCCGGCCGCAGCATATAGGCATTGTTGGACAGAGGCTGAATCTCCAGATAGTCGTACCAGGATGCAATACGGTCCAATTCCCGGTCCTCCCTGCCCGCTATCACCGCCCGGAACAGCTCGCCCGCCTCGCAGGCGGAGCCGATGATGAGGCCCTCCCGGTTTTCGTCAATGAGAGATTTTGGCATAATAGGGAACCGGTTAAAGTGCTCCAAATGGGCTTTGGATACCAACTTATACAGATTCCGAAGGCCAATTTGATTTTTGGCCAGTATGACCAGATGATAGGCCGACCGGCGCCCCCGGCCGCCCCTCTTTTTTCCCGCGAACAGCTGGTTGATCTGCGCCGCCCGCTCTATCCCCTTCTCGCGGAGCATGGGCAGCAGCTCCGCCAGGATGAGGCCGCAGGTCTCCGCGTCGTCATAGGCCCGGTGGTGCTGAAACGGGGGCAGTCCCAGGGCGTTGGCCACCGTGTCCAGCTTATGATTGGCCAGCTTTGGGCACTGATATTGCGCCAGAATCAGCGTATCGAAATACAGCGGATCGAACTCCCGCCCGGAACGGAGACAGTATTCCCGGATAAAGCCGGTGTCAAAGGCGGCGTTATGGGCGCACAGCGGCGTGTCACCCACCCAATCCAAAAAGGCATCCACCGCCTTTTCCGGCTGAGGCGCGCCCCTGAGCATCTCGTCGGTGATTCCGGTGAGGGACACGGTCTTGGCGCTGAGGGGATGTCCCGGCTGGGCAAAGGAAGAAAATTTGTCCACCACTTCCCCGCCCCGCATCCGCACCGCGCCGATCTCAATGATGGCGTCCGTCCGGGCGTCCAGGCCGGTGGTCTCCAGGTCGAAGGCCACGAATTCCCCGTCCAGCGGCATATCCCCCGGTCCATGGACCGCCGTCTGCTCATCCACATCGTTGATGTAATAGGCCTCTACGCCGTATAAAATTTTGATTTTCTCCCCCCGTCCGGAGGCATTGTAGGCGTCCGGGAAAGACTGCACCACGCCGTGGTCGGTGATGGCGATGGCGGGATGTCCCCACTCGATGGCCCGCTTCACCGCCTCCTTGGTGTCGCACAGGGCGTCCATCATGGACATCTTGGTATGTAAATGCAGCTCCACCCGCCTGTCCGGAGCGGTATCCTTTCTGCCCTCGGGCTTGGGAATCTCGTTGATGCCATAGGGCTCCAGCACCAAATCATTGTTGTCAAACCGGCCAAGAGTCAGCCGCCCCTGGATCTGGAGCCGCTGGCCCTTTTTGATCTGATCGATGATGGGTTTGGCCTCCTCCCCCTCCATGAACCGGGTAACCCGGATGGAACCGGTGAGATCCGTGATATCAAAGCACACCACCCACGCCTTCCGGCGGGGAAGCTCCCGGTGCTCGATATTGAACACCTCGCCCTCCACCAGCACGCTGCCCATGTCCAAGGCCAGCTCCCCCAGCGGAACGGGCTTCTTTTTCCCGGTGATCTTGCCCGTGATCTGCTTTACCCGTTTTTTTCCGCCGCCGGATGCGGGGGCGTTTGACCGCAGCAGCTTGCGGCGCATGGATTCCATCTGCGCCTCCAGCCCCGCGGGCTCCCTTTTCCCATGCGCAGGCGAAGTTTCAGCTGGCTTCACAGATTCCGGCGCGCTTTGAGACAAAACCAGGGACGGCTCCGTCTCTGGGACAGGCGTACTCTGTTTCGGGCTGACCGTATCCCCCTCCGCCGCCTTTTCAGTCGGCGCAGAGACCGCGGGCCCGTCCAGTGCTATGGTGGCCGCACTCAGCCCAAAAACACGTTTCAGACAATCCTCCGCCTGCGAAAGGATCGCCTGAGAGGCGGACATTCCGCTCACCTCCACCTCCATGGCCCGCCGGGCCCGGTTCACCCGCACCTGGACGGGATATTCCCCTAAAACAGCCAAAACCCCTTCCGGGAAGGGGCAGTTGGCAAAGGTCTGTTGAAAGGTTGGCATAGCTGTGTCTCGCTCCTTATCTATTGGACCGATGGATGGCGTAGCAGGCGCAGTCGCACTCGCACTGGTTATTTCTGTTATTCTTTTCCCGGATTTCCTCAAATTTCATCCCGCATTTTCGCATGACGCCGCCGGAATGGGGGTTGTTCACGTCGTGGCGGGCCACAACCCGCTCCACCCCCACCTGATCGAACAGAAAGTCAATGACCGCCCCCAGGGCCTCGCTCATGATCCCCCGGTGCCACCAGCGCTTTCCCATGCAGTAGCCGATCTCCGGGGCCTCTCCGTCCTCACGCCAGTGACACACGTCGATGCTCCCGATGGGCTGGGAGCCGTTATCTTTCAGAGTGATGGCCCACCGATAGCAGTCCTCCTGTTTGTACTGGGGAATCCACTCTCCCAAAATTCTCTCCGTCACCGACACGTCGGTGTGGGTGGGCCAGGTGAGAAATCTCGTCACCTCGTCGTCCGATGCCCAGTTGGCAAACATGGCGGGGGCGTCGGACAGCTCAAACCGCCGCAGGATCAGATGGTCCGTCTCTATGTACTGTGTCCCAATGTGATTCATCGCTTTCTCCTTCATCATCCGCGTCAATTGAGTAGCAGCAGGCCCAATCCCGCATTCCCTCATATTTCATACCACATTTTTTCATAAGCCTCCCAGAAGCGGGGTTATCCTGATCGTGGTAGGCTTCTATCCGGCGAACACCCACCCGGTCCATCAGAAAGTTAATTACCGCTTCCAGCGCCTCAGTCATAAGTCCCTGATTCCACCAGCGTCTGCCGATGCAGCAGCTTAAATTTGGAGCACCCGTTACCTCGTTCCAATAGAATACCAAGATTTGTCCTATGGCTTCGGAACCGTTTTTCTTCAAAACGACGGCCCAGTTATAACAGTCCAATTCGGGGTACTGGGCGATCCATCTGTCCAATATTCCCTCCATCGCAGGTACCGTGCAGTTCTCAGGCCATCCAGCGAGGAATTTTGTCACTTCTTTATCAGAAGCTATGTTGTCAACAAAAGCTTGGGCATCGGATCGCTCCAACCGCCGCAGGATCAGCCGTTCCGTCTCTATGTACTGCGTTCCAATGTGTGTCATGGTATTCCCCTTTACAGTTCTTCAATTAGCTTCATCAGTCCGGGCACCAGCTGATCCTCGGGCACCCTGGCCACAATCTCCCCGTGCTGGAACAGCACGCCCTCTCCTTTGCCGCCGGCCAGCCCCACATCGGCGTGGCGGGCTTCGCCGGGGCCGTTGACCACGCACCCCATCACCGCCACGGTGATGGGCTTGTCCACACGCTTCAGCAGCTCCTCCACCCGCCGGGCCATGGGAATCAAATCTATTTGGGTCCGCCCGCAGGTGGGGCAGGAGATGAGCTCCGGCCCCACCCGGCGCAGGCCGACGGCCTTCAAAATCCGCCGGGCGGCATAGACCTCCTCCACCGGGTCGGCGGTGAGGCTCACCCGCAGGGTGTCCCCGATGTCCAGGGCCAGCAGCCCGCCGATGCCCGCCGCCGCCTTCAGCTCCCCCATCTCCCTGGTGCCCGCCTCAGTGACGCCCAGATGCAGGGGGTAGTCGTACCGCTCCGCCATGAGCCGGTAGGCATGCATGGTTGCGGGCACCGAGGAGGTTTTCAGCGATACACAGATATCCTCAAATCCATGCTTCTCCAGCAGGCGGACATGGCCCAAAGCGCTGTCCACCATGGCCTCCGGGGTGGGTCCACCGTATTTCGCCAGCAGATCCTTCTCCAGCGAACCGCCGTTCACCCCCACCCGGATGGGAATACCCCGCTCCCTGCACGCCTTGGCCACCGCCTCCACCCGGTCGGAAGAACCAATGTTGCCGGGGTTGATGCGGATCTTGTCGATTCCCTGCTCCGCCGCCTCTAAAGCCAGCCGGTAGTCAAAGTGAATGTCCGCCACCAGGGGCACAGGACTGCCCGCTTTCAGCGCTCCGATGGCTTTGGCCGCCGCCATATCGGGCACCGCCACCCGGACAATCTCACACCCCGCCGCAGCCAGCGCCCTGATCTGGGCCAGCGTGGCTTCCACGTCGTGGGTAGGGGTATTGGTCATGGACTGGATGGAAACGGGAGAACCCCCGCCGATGGAGACGCCTCCCACGTTGATTGTCCTGGTCATTGTCAGCACCTGCCTAGACAAAAATATTCCAAACGTCGTGGAGGGCCACCACCGCCATCAGCGCCAGCAGCAACACAAAAGCCCCGGCGTGAACATAACCCTCGTATTTTTCGGGAATTCTCCGGCGGCTCACCGCGTAAATCACGACATTGAGCAGCACAAAGAAAATCCGCCCGCCGTCCAGCGCCGGGATGGGCAGCATGTTCATCACCGCCAGATTGACCGCGATCAGAGCCATAAAGTACAATACATTTTGTATCCCTGAGATCACGTCCTCCGACTGAGCGCCCACCTCGGACACCACGTCCACCACACCGATGACGCCCGACAGCTCGGACACCGCCACCCGGCCTGTCACCAGATCTCCCAAGCTCATCCACACGACCCGTACAAAGTCAAAGGTTTGAGCGGCTCCCTGACTGATACGCGCCGGAATCGAAAGCTCCTCTACCTGACCGAAAATCAGGCCGAAACCATGGTACTTGCCATTTCCAAACTCGTAGTCATAGCGGCCCATGGGGAAATCCTTTAAGACTATCCGCTGACCGTCCCGCTCCACCACCAGGTCCACGCCCTGGCCGTCGTTCCGGGCCAGATAGTTCTGCACGTCGGCGTACAGCCAGATGCCATGGCCGTCCACCGATAAAATGCGGTCCCCCGCCATGAGGCCGTCCTCCCCCTGGTGCTGAAAACCGTCGGCAAACTGCGTGACCACGGGGACCCGGGTATGGGTGATGCCCAAAAACAGCGCCACAGTGATGACCAGACCCAGCAGGAAATTCATGAACGACCCGGCGCATAAAATGATGATCTTCTTCCAGCTCTTCTGCCGGGAGAAGGCCCGGGGGTCGCCGGTGTCCGCATCCTCTCCCTCCATGGCGCAATAGCCGCCAATCGGGAACAGGCGCAGGCTGTACAGGGTTTTCTCCCCCGCCTCCCACGGTTCGCCGGTCTCTTTCCGGCTCTGCCAGATTGCGGGGCCCATGCCGATGGCGAACTCGTTCACCTTTACTCCCAGCAGCTTGGCGGTAAAGAAGTGCCCGAACTCATGGATGGCGATGAGTACGCCAAAAAGGAAAATAGCCAACAGAATATACAGGAATCTCGCCAAAACAGTTCACCTCACAGCGTCATAGACCGCCTGCCGGGCGGCACGGTCGGCCTCAAAGATTTCATCCAATATGGGATTGTCCACCACTGCGACACGCTCCAACGCCCGCTCCACCAGCCGGGGAATGTCCAGAAACGCAATCCTGTCCTCCAAAAACAGCGCTACCGCCGCCTCGTTGGCCCCATTGAGAATAGCCGTGGAGGTTCCGCCCCTCTCCGCGCACGCCAGCGCCAACCCCAGGCAGCGGAAGGTCTCCGGGTCTGGCCGTTGAAAGGTGAGCGGCGGGCAGGACAGCAGATCCAGGGGCTTCGCCGGCCCTGGCGCCCGTTCCGGCCAGGTAAGGGCGTACTGGATGGGCAGGCACATGTCTGCGCTGCCCAGCTGAGCCAGAATGGCCCCGTCCTCAAACTCCACCAGAGAGTGGACGATGCTCTCCCGATGGATCACGATCTGGATACGCGATCCCGGCATATCGTAGAGGCGCATGGCCTCGATAAATTCCAGTCCTTTGTTCATCAGGGTGGCTGAATCAATGGTGATTTTTGCGCCCATGGCCCAGTTGGGATGCTTCAGCGCCTGATCCTTGGTGACAAGGGAAAGATCTTTACAGCTCTTTCCGTAGAACGGCCCACCGGAGGCTGTAATGATAAGCCGCCGCACCTCTCCCCTGTTCCGGCACCCCTGGAGGCACTGAAAAATGGCAGAATGCTCCGAGTCCACAGGGACAATCTCCGCCCCCTTTTCCCTGGCCCGGGCCATCACCAGCTCTCCAGCGCAAACCAGTGTCTCCTTGTTGGCTAGGGCGATGCGCTTGCCGCAGTCAATAGCCGTCAGCGTAGGAGCCAGACCGGCCACGCCTACAATGGCTGTAACCACGGTGTCCGCTTCGGGCAGAGATGCCGCCTCCAGCAGCCCCTCCGGGCCGGAACGTATTCTTGTATCAGTATCCGCCAGCCGAAGGCGCAGGTCGGCCGCTGCGGCCTGATCCACGGCCACCGCAAGTCTCGGCTTGAACTCTCGGACCTGAGCTTCCGCCAATTCCACGCTTCTATTCACTGTCACAGCGGCCACGTCATGGCCGCAGGCCTTCGCCACCTTCAGCGTCTGCCTGCCGATAGAACCGCTGGAGCCTAAAACAGAGAGAATTCGTCTCATACTACCGCCTTTTGAAACACCGGCAGACACTGTACAACAAACAGCACCACCGGGCCGCAGAAAATCATGCTGTCAAACCGGTCCAGCATTCCGCCGTGGCCGGGAAGGAGATGTCCATAATCCTTTACGCCATACTGACGCTTAATAAAGGAGAAGGCCAGGTCGCCCACCTCGGTGGCCAGCGCCCCGAACAGCCCGCACAGGGCCAAGGACAGCAAATTGACGCTGTCCCCGGCAATTTTACTTGCCACCAGACCATAGGAAACCGCAAACAAAACTCCCGCCACAAAACCGCCGATGTACCCCTCCACGCTTTTATTGGGGCTGACCTTGGTGATGCCCTTGTGTTTTCCCAGAAGCACCCCGGCAAAATAGGCTCCTGCGTCGGTGGCAAAGGTGAGCAGCACCGCCAGCAGAACCAGATACTTTCCATGGTCGATCCGCCGCAGCTCCACCAGCGCGGACAGGCCCAAGGGAATGATAATCCCGGCAAACAGTGTTTCCAGCACATGGGGAAACCCAATTTTGACTCCGTCCTCGTCATAGGCCCGGATGGCGCACCAGAAGCATACCGCCGTCACCACAAAGGACAGCAGGTTTACATAGGCCATCCCCAGTCCTGCCCAGCTTCCAAAGGGGAGCAGGGCGGCGGAAGTGATCGTCACCACCTTCATTGGCAAAGTGATTTTTCCATCCCCGACCGCTCTGAGCAGTTCAAACGCGGCCATGGCGGAGATAAAGCATACCAGCACTGTCCACGCCAGCGGGGGAGGCACCAGCATAATCCACAGCATGATGGGCATCAGTATCACTGCCACAATAATCCGTTTCGCCATGTTACACACCTCCATACCGCCGCGAGCGGTGCTGATAGGCCGCCAGGGCCTTGATCAGCTCCTCCTTGGTGAAATTGGGCCAGAGCACGTCGGTGAAATAGAACTCGGCATAGGCCGACTGCCACAGCAAAAAATTGGATGTACGAATTTCGCCGCTGGGCCGGATGATAAGGTCTGGGTCGGGTATTCCAGCGGAATAGAGGTATCCGCCAAAGGCCTCCTCTGTAAGGTGATCCGGGTCGGCCCTGCCCTCCACGCAGTCCATGGCGAAGGCCTTCGCCGCCCGCACCAGCTCGTCCCGGCCGCCGTAGTTCAAACAGATATTCACCTGGCAGCCGTCATAGCCTTTGGAGATCTCCTCCGTCTCATGGCATAGGGCCTGAAGATGGGGTGCCAGCGGTGAAAGATCTCCGAAAAAGGCCATTTTCACCTTGTCCCTTGCCATAGTCTCAATGGCCTCGTGAAGATACTTCTCCAGCAGGCCCATGATGGAGGCCACCTCGTCGGCGGGTCTTTTCCAATTTTCGGTGGAGAAGGCGTATACCGTCAGATATTCCAGCCCCAATTCCTTGGCAAACGTGGCAATGGTCCGGAACGTCTCCGCCCCCGCGGCGTGGCCCGCCTTTCGGGGCAATCCCCGGCTCTTGGCCCACCGGCCGTTTCCGTCCATGATGATGGCCACATGGCGGGGCAGCTGTTCCAAGTCTATCTTGGGCTCCTCAGCCTTTCCGCGGCGAAAAAATGCCATATATACCCGTCCTAACTGTAGGCGGGCCGATTAATGCGGCGCTTTGCCGGTGATTTAATCAGCCCCTCCTTTACTTTATTGAAAGTGTTGACAAAAAAGAACCGTATCATAAGCATCCAGACAGCATACAAGGGGGGTGCGCCCCCCTTGTATGCGCGGAGATAAAGCTCCAAAACTCGATAGAAACTACGTTTGCCACGGGCAGGGCCCTTCTTCAAACTGCTCCGCCTGCCAACGAGCCAAAGATCTTTGGTATCCTGTTTTTTAAGAGGATCAGACCGCCATCAGTTCCTTTTCCTTGGCGGCGGTAAGGCTGTCAATCTCCTTGCAGCGCTTGTCCGTCATATCCTGGAGTTCCTTCTCAATCTCCTTGCGGTCGTCCTCGGTGATCTCCGACTTTTTCTCCAGAGATTTCAGGGTGTCCATTGCGTCCCTCCGAATATTGCGGATGGCCACCTTGCCGCTTTCTCCATACTTGCGCACCTGCTTCGTGAGCTCCACCCGCCGTTCCTCGGTGAGCTGGGGAAACGCCAGGCGGATCACCCGCCCGTCGTTCTGGGGATTGATGCCCAGATCGGAGGTCTGAATGGCCTTCTCGATGGCCCTGAGCAGGCTGGAATCCCAGGGCTGGATCTGGAGGGTGCGGGGGTCCGGGGTGGAGATGCTGGCCACCTGCTGAATGGGGGTGGGGGTGCCGTAATATTCCACCTGAATGCGGTCCAGCACGCCGGCGTTTGCCCGGCCCGCCCGGACGCTGGCAAAGTCGCCCTTTACCACCTCAATGGTTTTACCCATTTTTTCGTTATAACGCTTGCAGAAATCAGTCATGATCCTTTCCTCCTTCTTTTACAATGGTTCCTATTTTTTCTCCGTGCACCACACGGAGGATGTTTTCCGGGTCTTTCAGCGCGAACAGGATAATGGGAATATTGTTGTCCATGCACAGGGAGGTGGCGGTGGAATCCATCACCCCCAAATGGTTCGCCAGCACATCGTCGTAGGTGATGCTGTCGTACTTGACAGCTTTCGGGTCCTTCAGGGGATCGGCGTTATAAACGCCGTCCACATTTTTTGCCAGCAGAATAATGTCCGCGTCGATCTCCGCCGCCCGGAGCACCGCAGCGGTGTCGGTGGAAAAGAAGGGGCTTCCGGTGCCGCAGCCAAAGATGACGACCCTCCCCTTCTCCAGGTGCCGGATCGCCTTGGATCGGACATAGGGCTCAGCCATGGCCCGCATCTCAATGGCGGTCTGCACCCGCACATCCACACCCATCCGCTCCAGCACGTCGGCCAGAGCCAAACAGTTGATGGCGGTGGCCAGCATACCCATGTGGTCCGCCCGGACCCGCTCATGCATCCCTCTGCCGTCTTTCAGGCCCCGCCAAAAGTTTCCGCCGCCCACGACAATGCCCACCTGGACGCCCTCGTCCGCGCAGCGGGCCACCACGCCGCACACCTTTTCAATCACATCAAAGTCGAGCCCCCGGCCAGCTGTGCCGCCCAGCGCCTCGCCGCTGACCTTCAGCAGCACACGCCTGTACTTCAGCTCACTCATCGCTCCCATCCTCCCCCATCCCAGAATTGGATTGTGCTCATGGAAGTATTATACTGGAAAACCTTCCTCTTGCCTAGGGGCTAAATGAAAATTTTCCATGTATTTTTCCAAGGCGGACGGATGAAAGCCCTCTTCCGCTCATACATTTGATAAAAAGGAGCAAGGAGGGCATGCCATGACCTGTCGTATCGCACAGCTGCACTATAAGGAAGTCATCGACATCGCCGACGGCACCCGGTATGGATTTGTGGGAGACGTGGAGCTTGACCCAGAACGCGGAACAGTAGAGAGCATCATCATAAGAGGGCGGTTCCGGCTGTTGGGCCTGCTGGGCCGGGAAGCGGACACAGTGTTCCCCTGGTCGGCTGTCAAGCGCTTTGGGGAGGACATCATCCTGGTAGACGGCGGGGCGAAGAAAAGCGGCAAAAAAAGCGTCCGGAGCGGCTTGCGATAAACCGCTCCGAACGCTTCATTTTTTCGGCTGCCGCTCCAGTGGGGACAGACCGTCACTGTGCCTTACTTCGCCAGCTTCGCGATCTCCTCGGCGAAGTTCTCCTGCTTCTTCTCGATGCCCTCGCCCTTCTCGAAACGCACGGCGTCCTTCAGGGTGATGGTCCCGCCCAGCTTTTTAGCGGCGGCGTTCATATACTGCTCCACCGTGACATCGCCGTCCTTTACGAAAGCCTGCTGAAGCAGGCAGTTCTCCGTATAGAACTTGTTCAGCTTGCCCATGACGATCTTCTCTTTGACCTGGTCGGGCTTGCTGGCCATCTTGGGGTCGTTGCTCATCTGAGCCAGCAGGATTTTCTTCTCCTCGTCCAGCACATCCTGAGTGACCTGGCTCTTGTCCAAGAAACGGGGGTTCAGCGCCGCGATCTGCATCGCCATGTCCTTGCCCACCTCGGTGGCGTCGATGCCGCCGGCAACCTCCAGGTTGACCAGCACGCCGATCTTGCCGCCTGCGTGGATATAGGGCACGGATACGCCCTCGGCGAAGCGGGCAAAACGGCGGACCTTGATATTCTCGCCAATCACCAGTACCATTTCCTGCTGCTGCTGGGCGACGGTCAGGTCGGTCCCGTTGTATTTGCACTCCATCAGCGCGTCCAGATCCGCCGGATTGGCGGCGGCCACAGTGGCGGCCACGCCCTTCACGAAGTCCACAAACTTTTCGTTCTTGCCCACGAAATCAGTCTCAGCGTTGACCTCGACCAGCACGCCCACGCCGTCAATAACGCCGGCAAAGGCCATGCCCTCGGCGGCGATGCGTCCGGCCTTCTTGGCAGAAGCGGCCAAGCCCTTCTCGCGCAGCCACTCAATCGCCTTGTCAATATCGCCCTCGGAAGCGGCCAGGGCCTTTTTGCAGTCCATCATGCCCACGCCGGTCATTTCCCGCAAAGACTTCACGTCTTGAGCTGTGATTGCCATAGTATGCTTACCTCCAAAAAAGTAGTTTGTCAATAAAAGCGTCCGCCCGGGAATCCCTGAGAAATGGGAGCCGGTTTTACTCCGCGGCGGGAGCGGGCTTCTCCGCCTTCTCGGAAACGGGGGCGGCGTCCTGGCCCTGGCGGCCCTCCTGCACGGCGTTGGCCATGACGGAGGAGATCAGCTTGATGGCGCGGATGGCGTCGTCATTGCCGGGGATGACGTAATCGATCTCATCGGGGTCGCAGTTGGTATCCACGATGGCCACGATGGGAATGTTCAGCTTGCGGGCCTCGTTGATGGCGTTGCGCTCTTTGCGGGGATCGACGACAAACAGCGCGCCGGGGAGCTTTTTCATCTCCACCACGCCGCCCAGGTACTTCTCCAGCTTGCTGATCTCGCCCAGCAGCTTCATAACTTCCTTCTTGGGGAGCATATCAAAGGTGCCGTCCTCCTGCATCTTCTTCAGCTGGTTCAGACGGTCCACCCGGGTACGCATGGTTTTGAAGTTGGTCATCATACCGCCCAGCCAGCGGGCGTTGACATAGAACATGCCGCAGCGGGTGGCCTCCTCGCGGATGGCGTCCTGCGCCTGCTTCTTCGTGCCCACGAACAGCAGAGACTGGCCGTTGCCGGACAGCTCCTTCACGAAGGAATAGGCCTCCTCCAGCTTTTTCACGGTCTTCTGGAGATCAATAATATAGATCCCGTTGCGCTCCGTGTAAATGTAGGCCGCCATTTTGGGGTTCCACCGACGGGTCTGGTGGCCGAAGTGCACGCCGGCCTCCAGGAGCTGCTTCATAGATACGACTGCCATTTGTTTTTCCTCCTATATATTGGTTTTTACCTCCGGGAGCCTCATCCCTTCCGCCCACTCTTTTTGAGAAAGAGCACCGGGCGGAAAATCAGCTCTCGTGCGGAATGCCTAGGTATTTTATCACAGCTTATTTCAGAACGCAAGCACTTTTTTACGTGGCTGCCCTGTTTTACGCCTGTTCCGGCCTGTCTCCAAAAAAATCCGGCCCAGCGAGCCGGAGCGGGTTTGTTTTTCCCCCCCGCCCCGCTGGGCCGGTTCCTGATTTCTTGATCCCATTCAAGCCGCGCTGCGGACTCCTTCACCTCTGTTCAGGCAAAGCCAGCCCCCTTTCGCGGCTGCCGCCGCACTACAGCACCGCCGCAATGCGCCGGACCGCTTCTTTTGTCGCGTCCGCGCCACCGAAAGCCGTGACCCGGACGTAGCCCTCTCCGCTGGGGCCAAAACCAGCGCCTGGAGTTGTGACCACACAGGCCCGCTTTAGCAGCAGGTCGAAAAAGTCCCAGGACGGCGTGCCGTCGGGAGTCCTCACCCACAGATAGGGGGCGTTCACCCCGCCGTATACCGTCAAGCCCGCCTTGGTAAGGCCCTCACGAATGACTTTCGCGTTGTTCAGGTAATAATCAATGGCCTGGCGGGTCTGGGCTTTTCCTTCCGGGGTGAAGGTGGCCTCCGCCGCCCGCTGAATCACATAGGGTACGCCGTTGAACTTGGTGCCCTGGCGCCGGTTCCACAGGGCGTTGAGCGAGACACCGTCCCGCTCCAGCGCTTTGGGGATGACCGTATAGGCGCAGCGGTTGCCGGTAAACCCGGCGGACTTGGAGAAGGACCGGAACTCAATGGCGCAGGTCTTGGCACCCTCCACCTCAAAAATGCTGTGGGGAATCCCCTCCTCGCTGATAAACGCCTCGTAAGCGGAGTCGAACAGGATCACGCTGCCATGGGCGTTGGCATAGTCCACCCACACCTGAAGCTGATCCTTGGCGGCCGCCGCGCCGGTGGGGTTGTTGGGAGAGCAGATGTAAATGAGGTCGGGGATTCTGTCCCCTTCGGGCAGGCAGGGGAAAAAGCCGTTCTCCGCTGTGCAGGGCAGGTAGACCAGGTTAGTCCACTTCTCCCCGTCGTGGTCCCCCGCCCGGCCCGCCATGGCGTTGGTGTCCACATACACGGGATAGACCGGGTCGCACACCGCCACCACATTGTCCACCGAGAAGATGTCCCCGATGTTGCCGCAGTCGCTTTTCGCGCCGTCGGAGACAAAGATCTCATCGTCGGCGATATCCACCCCCCGCTCTTTGTAGGAGTCCCGGATGGCAAAGCGCAGAAAATCGTAGGCGCAGCAGGTCTCCTCACAGTATCCCCGAAAGGTCTCCTTGACGCCCATCTCCCGGGAGGCCTTCACCATGGCCTCCACCACCGCGGGGGCCAGGGGCTGGGTCACGTCGCCGATGCCCAGGCGGATGAGGGGCATGGGCGGGTTTTGGGCGGAAAAGGCCCGTACACGGCGGCCGATCTCGGGAAACAGGTAACCGCCAGGCAGCTTGCAAAAGTTTTGATTGATGTGGGCCATTGGGACCACTCCTTGCTTTATATAGGTTACACCATTTTACAACAGGTCCCCCGCTCCGGTCAATCGGCAGTTTCTCCATCAAATACGGCGGCGGCGGGGCCCGTCATGAACACATGGCCGGATTTTTCATCCCAGCGCACCTGTAAATCCCCCCCGGCCAGATGAACCACCGCCTCCCGCTCCAGCTTTCCGGCTGCCGCCATAGCCGGCACCGACGCGCAGGCCCCGGTGCCGCAGGCCATCGTTTCGCCGCTCCCCCGCTCCCACACCCGCATTTGAAGCTCGGTCCGGTTCAGCACCCGAACAAACTCCGCGTTGACCCTGCCGGGAAAGATGGGATGGCGCTCCACCTCAGGGCCGACAGCTCTCAGGTCCAGCGCGGCGGGGTCGTCCACCTCAATGACCGCGTGAGGATTCCCCATGGACACGGGGACGGCGGTAAATGCGGCCTTTTCCGTCTTAAGAACCACAGGCGGCTTCAGAACAGGGATTCCCATATCCACCACGGCGGCGGATACCCGCCCATCCCAAACCATCAGGGACAGCTCCCGCTCCCCCGCCGGCGTTTCAATCGTGAGGTGCCGCTTGCCTGTCAGCCCCTTTTCGAATACGTATTTTCCGAAGCACCGGATGCCGTTGCCGCACATAGCCCCCTCGGAGCCGTCGGCGTTGAACATCCTCATGCGGAAATCCGCCCGCTGAGATGGGCAGACGCAGATGACGCCGTCTCCCCCCACGCCAAAATGCCGGTGGGACAGGCGGCGGGACAGCTCCCCCGGGTCGTCCGGCATTCCATCCAGGCAGTTGAGGAAGATATAGTCGTTCCCCAGGCCGTGCATTTTGGTAAAGCGCATACGCTCCCCTCCTTACAGGGAATCGTATGTGTCTGGGCGGTGCGGTATGTGATAACCAGCCCTGAAAAACGCAGCCGGTCCACCGGGCTCCGAGGCTCTATTCGCGCTCTATGCGAATTGTGAACTCCTCCGGCAGGCGAAAGATATCCTCTTTTAAAAACAGCGGGTAAAAGTATTCGTTTTTAAGCCGGTCAAATTTCAGCCATTCAAAGTCATGGGTGTGTTTCCCTTCATACCGGGTGAACTTCTCTCCTTTTGAGAGCAGTCCGGTATGAGAGATATCCATCAAATAATAGATGCACAGCTCATGATACCTCAAATGATCCACATCTTCCATAAAGAACGCCTGATTGAGCCAAAGCGGGCGGACAATTTCAGGCTCGATCCCAAGCTCCTCCCGAACCTCCCGGACCACGGCGTCCTCAGCCGTTTCCCCCATTGCAACTCTGCCGCCGGGCAGGTAAAAATAGGGGGAGCGCTCATCTCGCATTGCCAATATCCTGCCATCGGAAATCATAATCGCGCAGACCCGGTAATTAAATTTGCCGCTGCCCGCCTGATATGATATATCCATATCAATAGTTGATGATATACTTGTCCCGCTCCCAGGAGGAAACCCGGGTGCGGTACTCGTCCCACTCCGCCTCCTTGCCCGCGATGTACTGGGAGGTGATATGCTGGCCCAGAGTGCCCATCACCAGCTTGTCCCGCTTCATGGCGGTGAGGGCCTCCTCCAGAGAGCCGGGCAGGGCCTCGATGCCCCGGCGCTTCCGGGTGGCGGGCGTCATGGCGAAGATGTTTTCCGTCACCTCCGGAGGGGGAGTCATCCCTTTGGCGATGCCGTCCAGCCCAGCGGCCAAACACACCGCCAGGGACAGATAGGGGTTGCAGGCGGGGTCGGGGCAGCGCAGCTCCACCCGGGTGCCCTGGCCCCGGGAGGCGGGAATGCGGATCAGGGTGGAGCGGTTGGAGGCCGACCAGGCCATGTAGCAAGGGGCCTCATAGCCGGGGACCAGCCGTTTGTAGGAGTTGACCAACGGGTTGGTGACGGCGCACATGCCCTTCATGTGATGGAGCACGCCCGCGATGAAGGAGTAACACTCTTTAGAAAGCCCCTTGTCCCCATGCTCGTCGAAGAACACGTTCTTTCCGTTCTGGTACAGGGACATGTTCGTGTGCATCCCGTTTCCGGCCAGGCCGTAGATGGGCTTGGGCATAAAGGTGGCGTGGAGGCCGTCCCGCTGGGCGATGGTCTTTACCGCCAGCTTGAAGGTCATGATCTTGTCGGCGCACTCCAGGGCGGGGGCGTACTTGAAGTCGATCTCATGCTGGCCGGGAGCCACCTCGTGGTGGGACGCCTCAATCTCATACCCCATCTGCTCCAGAGCCAGGCAGATGCGCCGCCGGGTGGGTTCGCCGTGGTCTAGAGGGCCCAGGTCGAAGTAGCCCGCCTCGTCGTTGGTTTTGGTGGTGGGCTTGCCCGCCTCGTCGGTCTGGAACAGGAAGAACTCCGCCTCAAGCCCCACGTTGAAGGTGTCGTAGCCCATGCTCCCTGCCCTTTCCAGCACCCGCTCCAGCGCCCCCCGGGGGTCGCCCACGAAGGGGGAGCCGTCCGGATTGTGCACGTCGCAGATCAGCCGGGCCACCTTGGCGTGCTGGGGCTCCCAGGGAAAGATGACAAAGCTGTCCAAATCGGGATACAGGTACTGGTCGGACTCGTTGATGCGGACAAAGCCCTCGATGGAGGAGCCGTCCAGCATGATCTGGTTGTTCACCGCCTTTTCAATCTGGGAGGCGGTGATAGCCACGTTCTTCAGCTGGCCGAAGATGTCGGTGAACTGCATCCGGATGAATTTTACGTCCTCCTCCCGCACGATGCGGATGATGTCTTCCCTGGTATAGCCCATGTTTGATTTCCCCTTTCCCCGGCGGGGGATTTCTCCCGCCCCGCCTGAAACGCTCCATTTCACGTTTTCCGCTTTCAGCATAGCACAAGCGCGGATTTTGTCAATCTTTTTTTGACCTCATGCAAAACTTCGGCGCAGAAACCATGTTTCAACCCCACTTAAACCTGTTTTTCGTCATTTGTCACATCAGAGCAAAAACCCTCGCGGAGAGAAGAAAAGATATCCAACTCTCCCTTGACCATTCTTGTGTATTCTGCTAAAATATTATCATTGAATCCCTACCCCGCGTTTACCCCCGCGCATCCGATAAAAAGTTTGGAGGAATGTACAATGGCTCACAAATATGTCTACCTGTTCTCAGAGGGCAACGCCAACATGCGTGAGCTCCTGGGCGGCAAGGGCGCCAACCTGGCCGAGATGACCAACATCGGCCTGCCCGTGCCCCAGGGCTTCACCATCACCACCGAGGCGTGCACCCAGTACTATGAGGACGGGCAGAAGATTAACGACGAGATCCAGACTCAGATCATGGAGTATATCGTCAAGATGGAGGAGATCACCGGCAAGAAGTTCGGCGACAAGGAGAATCCCCTGCTGGTCTCCGTCCGCTCCGGCGCCCGGGCCTCCATGCCCGGCATGATGGACACCATCCTGAACCTGGGCCTCAATGAGGACGTGGTGGAGGTCCTCTCCCGCAAATCCGGCAATCCCCGGTGGGCCTGGGACTGCTACCGCCGCTTTATCCAGATGTACTCCGACGTGGTTATGGAGGTGGGCAAAAAGTACTTTGAGCAGCTCATCGACCAGATGAAGGAGAAGAAGGGCGTCAAGCAGGACGTGGAGCTCACCGCCGACGACCTGAAGGAGCTGGCCGGCCAGTTCAAGGCCGAATACAAGGCCAAGCTGGGCCAGGACTTCCCCACCGACCCCAAGGAGCAGCTCATGGGCGCCATCAAGGCCGTGTTCCGCTCCTGGGACAACCCCCGGGCCAACGTCTACCGCCGGGACAACGACATCCCCTACTCCTGGGGCACCGCCGTCAACGTGCAGTCCATGGCCTTTGGCAACATGGGCGACGACTGCGGCACCGGCGTGGCCTTCACCCGCAACCCCGCCACCGGCGAGCGCAAGCTGTTCGGCGAGTTCCTGACCAACGCCCAGGGCGAGGACGTGGTGGCCGGCGTGCGCACCCCCATGCCCATCAGCGAGATGGCGGACAAGTTCCCCGAGGCCTTCGCCCAGTTCGAGGGCGTGTGCAAGACCCTGGAGGACCACTACCGCGACATGCAGGACATGGAATTCACCGTGGAGGCGGGCAAGCTCTACATGCTCCAGACCCGCAACGGCAAGCGCACCCCCGCCGCCGCTCTGAAGATCGCCTGCGACCTGGTGGACGAGGGCATGATCGACGAGAAGAAGGCCGTGGCCATGATCGAGCCCCGGTCCCTGGACACCCTGCTCCATCCCCAGTTTGACGGCGCGGCTCTGAAGGAAGCCCCCCTGCTGGCCTCCGCTCTGGGCGCCTCCCCCGGCGCCGCCTCCGGCAAGATCGTCTTCTCCGCCGAGGAGGCCAAGGAGTGGGCCGCCCGGGGCGAGAAGGTGGTGCTGGTCCGCCTGGAGACCTCCCCCGAGGACATCGAGGGCATGAAGGCCGCTCAGGGCATCCTCACCGTGCGCGGCGGCATGACCTCTCACGCCGCCGTGGTGGCCCGCGGCATGGGCAAGTGCTGCGTGTCCGGCTGCGGCGAGATCAAGATGGACGAGGAGAACAAGCAGTTCGAGCTGGTGGGCAAGACCTTCCATGAGGGCGATTGGCTCTCCTTGGACGGCTCCACCGGCAAGATTTACGACGGCCCCGTCCCCACCGTCCCCGCCACCATCGGCGGCGAGTTTGGCCGGGTCATGGGCTGGGCGGACAAGTACCGCCGCCTCCAGGTCCGCACCAACGCCGACACCCCCCACGACGCCGCTCAGGCCAAGAAGTTCGGCGCTCAGGGCATCGGCCTGTGCCGCACCGAGCACATGTTCTTCAATGACGACCGCATCCCCGCCATCCGGGAGATGATCTGCTCCGACACGGTGGAGCAGCGGGAGAAGGCCCTAGCCAAGCTGGAGCCCATGCAGCAGTCCGACTTTGAGGGTATCTACGAAGCCATGGAGGGCCTGCCTGTCACCATCCGCTTCCTGGATCCCCCGCTGCACGAGTTCGTCCCCACCGAGGAGGCCGACATCGAGAAGCTGGCCGCCGACATGGGCAAGTCCGTGGCCGACATCAAGGCCATCATCGCCGGGCTGCACGAGTTCAACCCCATGATGGGCCACCGCGGCTGCCGTCTGGCCGTCACCTATCCCGAGATCGCCGTGATGCAGACCAACGCCGTCATCAAGGCCGCTCTGGCCGTCCAGGCCCGCCACCCCGACTGGAACCTGGTGCCCGAGATCATGATCCCCCTGGTGGGCGAGGTGAAGGAATTCCTCTACGTCAAGAACATCGTCACCGCCACCGCTGACAAGCTCATCGCCGGAGCGGGCTCCACCATGAAGTACAAGGTTGGCACCATGATCGAGATCCCCCGGGCCGCCATGACCGCCGACGAGATCTCCCCCCACGCCGACTTTTTCTCCTTCGGCTCCAACGACCTGACTCAGATGACCTTCGGCTTCTCCCGGGACGACGCTGGCAAGTTCCTGGGCGCCTATTACGACAAGAAGATCTATGAGCAGGACCCCTTCGCCAAGCTGGACCAGCACGGCGTGGGCCGCCTGATCTCCAACGCCACCCGCTGGGGCCGCTCCACCAACCCCAACATCCACGTGGGCATCTGCGGCGAGCACGGCGGCGACCCCTCCTCTGTGGAGTTCTGCCACAAGATCGGGCTGGACTACGTGTCCTGCTCTCCCTTCCGCGTGCCCATCGCCCGGCTGGCCGCCGCTCAGGCCGCCATCGCTCAGGGCTGATATCCGATTCTATCCCCCGCCTAAAATCAAGAGCTCCCCTGCGTCATGATGGCGCAGGGGAGTTTTTGGTGCAACCCGCGCCCTCGAAAACTGCGCACCCGCCCCCGCACCGTTTGACATTAAAGGCCGTCTTCTGTAAAATATTTACGAGGATCAAAATCGTAATTGCCTCCATAAAAAATTTTAAAAGGAGGGGTCTTAAATGAAGCAAGTGATTTCTCTTTTCCTGTCTGCGGCCCTGCTGCTGGGCCTGCTGGGCGCGTGTAGGCCTGTGCCCGGCCCCGATCCGTCCGCTCCGCCAGAGGTGGAGTTGTCCGCGAAGGAACTGGCCGAGCTGATCCTGCCATACGCCGGGTGCGAGGATCCGGAAGTGATGGAGCGCCTCAACATTGGCGAGGACGGGGAGCGGCTGAATGATTACATGGAAAAAGCTTACGTCTTGACCAGCTGGACAGACGGGGCCATCATCCGGGCCACGGGGGCCTCTGCTTTTGAGCTGGCGGCAATTCGCCTGGAGGATGAGGACGCCGCCAAGGCCGGGGAGGCACTGTTGAAGGACTATCTGCACCAACGGGAAGGGGATTTCACCGGCTATGCCCCGGAGCAGGCGGACATGGTGGCCAACGGTGCGGTCTGCCGTTATGGGACGTGGCTGGGTCTGTTTATCTGCCCGAACCCGGAGGGAGCGCGGGCGGCCTTTGAAGCGGCGCTCAAGGGGGAAGCCCTGCCCCAGCAGCCCACGCCCGCCCCCACGCCGGAACCGGAGCCTGAATTGAATATGCAGTCGCTGATGGTCGATCTCATTGGCTTTTGCAAGGAAGAAATAGACGCCGTGGAGAATCCGGCGCGCGGTTAGGATCGATATGTTGTGGCCGGATTTACTTATAATGCCTTCAATACCGATGCTTCAGATCAGGAGCGGGAGAATTCTTACTTTTTGGAATCCATGACCTCTCATTACGGTATGGCCGAAGATCAAATCGAGTCCGGTTTTTCTGTCACGATCGATAGTTCCAATGAAACCGCCTTTGAGACGACGGTGCTTCGCATGACCAGCGAGGCGGCGGCGGCTCAAGGCGTGGACGGCTTCCAGCAATACCGGCAGAGCCTGGAAACCATTTTTACCGAAAAAGGACTCCCGGGTGAGGCAGAGCTGGCGGCCAACGGCCTGGTGGTTCAGACCGGGCGGTATCTGGCCCTGTTCATCAGCCAGGATCCGGAGGCTGTGAAGGCTGAGTTTGAGGACGCCCTCATCCGCCTGTCGTCCCAGCAGCCGCCTCAATCGTCCGAATCATTCCATAAGGTTGATATGGAGCTGCTGAGCGATCGTCTCTGGGCTTTTAGTCAGGAGGAAAGGGATGAAATAAAGAGAGAGGGCGGCGTTGTATCGCGGAGTACACGGGATAAGGATATTTTGGCTGGCCTGTGGCAGATAAACTTGGATCAAGTCGAAAGCTTCTTTGATATGCATGGCGGTTACTCTGAAAAGATGGCTGCGAAGGCCACCTCTGCCTTTTGTCTGCGCGTGCTGTACATGGAGGATGAAGCGGCCGCGATCCGGGCCATGGATGCTTTCCAGCTCTATTTGTGGAACCAAGCGTATATTAATAATATCAACGGCACCCAAGAGCGGACGGAGCGGCTGAATAACGGGCTGATCACCCATCTGGGGCGGTACGCGATCATGATTGTCAGCCAGGACCAGGAGGCGATGCTGGCCGAAATTGAGACGGCCCTGCGGGAGCTGCAGCCGGAAGGCGCATCCGGGCCGCCGGTCCCCTCCCAGCAGCCACAGGTTCCCTCGGAAGAGCCGGCTATCCTCGATGGGATCGACTGGCCGGAGCAGGAGGGGGAACCAGACCCCAACCACCCAGGCCGCATCAAATATGTCCAGCCCAATGAGGAGGATATGTCCGTCTACGACACCTCCGCCATTCTCACTGCCTGGGAGAATGAAGATCCTGTTGGCTTGTCCGAGGAGGGCCGGGCCATCTACGATGCGGCAAAGGCCGTGCTGGGGGAAATTATTCGGGATGAAATGATCGATTACGAGAAAGAAGCGGCTGTCTACGATTGGGTGACCCGGAACATAGGCTACGGCTGGAGCCGCATGGACGTTCTGGAGGAGACGCCCAGAGAGGCATACACCCCTTATGGCGGGCTGGTGGACCAGATGGCAACCTGCATGGGCTTTGCCACCAGCCTCCAGCTGCTCCTGGATATGGCCGGGGTGGCGCTTCTTCAACGTCACCAGCGACTATATGGCCCGGACAAACCACCAGTGGGACTACGCCAACACCCCCGAGGCCACGGCGGAAGGCCATGGGAAAAATTTCAATTAACCTTTCCAATCACACAGCGTCCAACACAAAAATGGCGGGAATCCCAAATGTTCCCGCCATTTTTGCCTTTCCGTCTCTGCCAACGGTACTTTAAGCCTACCTTTTGCTCTCCGTCTCCGTTTTAAACCGGCGGATTTTTTTCTCGACTTGACCGCTAAAGTATGATATACTGAAAAAAGGATTTTAGCCGATCCTTCATCTGTCCAGATTATTTCAGCAAGAGGGAGTGAATTGCCGATGCCGTACCCTGTCACCTTTGCCATCTGCGGCTGCGGTGCCCGCGGTCTGGAGGCCTATGCCCCTTACCAGGAAACCCATCCAGAGGAGATGCGGATTGTTGCCGGAGCGGACCCCCGGCCAGAGCGCCTAGCCATGCTCCAGGCCCGGTACAGCGTGCCCAAAGAGCGCTGCTTTGCCTCCGACACGGAGCTTTTGGCACAGCCCCGGCTGGCTGATGTCATGATTGTGGCCACCCAAGACCGGCAGCATGTGGACAACGCGCTGGCCGCGCTGGACAAGGGCTACCATATTCTGCTGGAAAAGCCCATTTCGCCCGACCTGGAGGAATGCCGCGCCCTGCAAAAGAAGGCTCGCGAGACGGGGCGGGTGGTGGTGGTATGTCACGTACTGCGGTACACCCGGTTCTATTCCGCCTTGGAGGATCTTCTTCGCCGGGGTGCCGTGGGCAAAATTGAAACCATCGACGCTATCGAACACGTGGCCTACTGGCACCAGGCCCACAGCTTTGTCCGGGGTAATTGGCGGCGGTCAGACCTGACCAGCCCCATGATCCTCCAAAAAAGCTGCCACGATATGGACATACTACGCTGGCTGGCCGGTGAGCCCTGCCTGCGGGTGCAAAGCTTCGGCTCTCTAGACTTTTTCCGGGCGGAGAACGCGCCGGAGGGCGCCGCCCCGCGCTGCCTGGATGGCTGCCGCTGCAAGGACGCCTGCCCCTATGACGCGGAGAAGATCTACATCACAAGCCCCCACACCGGAATCCGGGGCCGCGGAAAGGTCTGGCCCTGCGGCGTGCTGGCCAGCGAGCCTACCGAGGAAAAAATCTATGAGGCCCTGCGCACCGGGCCCTATGGCCGCTGCGTATTCCACTGTGACAACGACGTGGTGGACCACCAGACGGTGAACCTGGAATTTGCCGGCCACATCCACGCCACCTTTACCATGACCGCCTTTACCCAGGACTGCCACCGGACCATCAAGGTGACGGGCACCCAGGGCGAAATTTCAGGCGATATGGAGGAAAACACCCTTTTTCTGCGCCCCTTCGGCCAGACGGAGCGGATGATCGACCTGCGGGAAGAGAACGGCGAGTTTTCCGGCCACGGCGGCGGCGATTTCGGTCTCATGTCCAGCTTCTGCCGCCTGATCTCCCAGGGCGGCACAGAGGGACTCACCGGGTTGGACGCCTCGGTGGAGAGCCATGTCATGGCCCTGGCCGCTGAGGCCTCCCGCCTGGACGGGAGCCGAACCATCGACCTGGCCCAATTTTGAGTGTGTCCGGGCAGCTTCAGGCGTGAATTGCTCCCCACAGCGTACAGCGCCGGCAGTGAGGTGATATATGTTATTTCCGCCCGTTTTAGAACCAAACCAGAACATTTTTGAGGAGGACCGATTCCCATGGGAAAAAGCATTAAGCGTTCTGTTATGATCCGTGTGGTCTGCGCGATTGCGGCCGTTCTGATCTTCAGCTGCGTCACCACCATGAACATTCTCAGCATTGAGAGCACCCAGCGCACCACGATCCAGGCCAACGCTCTGCTGGACAATGCCCAGCGGGCGGAGGTGGCCCATTACAAGTGGTCGGCCAACCTGAGCAGCGCCCTTTACGCCGGCACGGAATTCACCGGCAGCATGGACCATACCGGCTGTGTGTTGGGCAAGTGGCTCTACAGCGAATTGGATCTGAAGGACGGCGAGGTGGAGCGGCTGCGGGCCCAGATCGAGCCGCTGCATAAGGAGCTCCACGCCTCTGCGGGCACCGCGCTGGAGATGTACGGCAACAGCCGCGTCCGGGCCCAGCAATATTACACAGAGACCATCCAGGTCAATCTTTCCAAGCTGGTGGGCCTGCTGGACGATGTAGTGGCCCGTGGTACGACGCTGAGCGATGAGTGCACCCAGCGCATGAACTCCACCATCGCTCTGATGCACACCCTCACCGTCATTTGCCTGGTGCTTAACCTGGTCGCCCTCATCAGCCTGGTCATGTTCGTTTTGAACCACGTCATCAAGCCCCTGCTTCTCATCACCGACAAGGCCCGGCCCCTTCAGGAGGGCAGGCTTGCCTTGGATCTGGACTACCACTCTAAAAACGAGCTGGGCACCCTGGCCCAGACCCTGGAGCAGTCGGTGGAGCGCATCCACATGTACGTAGAGGACATCAACCGGGTTATGGGCGAGCTGGCCCGGGGCAATTTCGATGTTCAGACCTCCACTCGCTATATCGGCGACTTTCAGTCCATCGAAGAGTCTCTGAATCAGTTTACCGATGCCCTGTCGGGCGCCATGGACAACATCGTCCAGGCGGAGCACCGGGTGTCCGGCCATGCCGAACAGCTGTCCAGCGGCGCCCAGGCCCTGGCCCAGGGCGCCACGGAACAGGCCAGCGCGGTGCAGCAGCTGTACGCCACGGTGGATGACCTATCCAAGAGCGCGGGCCGCAACGCCCAGGCCGCCGCCAACGCCCAGGAAAGCGCCCGGCTTACCAATGATCAGGTGGCCCTCAGCAGCCAGCAGATGGAGCAGATGGTATCCGCCATGGGGGATATCTCCGACTCCTCCCAGCAGATCGGCCGGATTATCGCCACCATTGAAGACATCGCCTTCCAGACCAACATTCTGGCGCTGAACGCGGCGGTGGAGGCCGCCCGGGCCGGAGCTGCGGGCAAGGGCTTTGCCGTGGTGGCCGACGAGGTGCGCAGTTTGGCCTCCAAATCCGACGAGGCGGCCAAGGCTACCAAAAATCTCATTGAAAACTCCGTCCAGGCCACCCGCCGCGGCACGCAGATCGTGGGCGAGGTGTCCGACTCACTAAAGCAGGCGCTGGAGCTTGTGGGTCAGTCCAACACCGCCATCGGCACCATCGCCGAGGCCATCCACCAGGAGGCGGCTTCCCTCTCTCAGGTCTCCGAGGGCATCGGCCAGATCTCCTCTGTGGTTCAGACCAATTCCGCCAGCAGCGAGGAGTCCGCCGCCGTAAGCTCGGAGCTGTTCGAACAGGTTCACCTGCTGGAGGATCAGACCAAACGCTTCAAGCTCAAAAACGCCCAGCGGAGCTACAGCGTCAAATAGCGCAACGGTTTTGCGCAGACGCATCCTGACCGCTGGCAGGACCAGAAAAACATCGCATATTGGCGCAAAAGCGGGAGACCGGCAGCCGGTCTCCCGCTTTCTTCGCATCCCCGCGCCCTCAGTTTCTGTAGCCGTTGGGATTGTTCGACTGCCATTTGTAAGAGGAGGCACACATCTCCTCAATGCCCAGCTGCGCCTCCCAGCCCAGCTCCTCCCTTGCTTTGGCGGGGTCGGCGTAGCACACAGCAATATCGCCGGGACGGCGAGGATCAATGACATAGGGAAGCTGTTTGCCGCAGGCCTTTTCATAGGCATGGAGCACCTCCAGCACACTGTAACCCTTGCCGGTGCCAAGGTTGCAGACAAACAGGCCGCAGCCCTGCTCCAGCTTTTTCAGCGCCGCCACATGTCCCTTTGCCAGGTCCACCACATGGATATAGTCCCGCACACCGGTGCCGTCGGACGTGGGATAGTCGTCGCCGTAGACGTGCAGCTTCTCCAGCTGGCCCACGGATACTTTGGCGATATAGGGCACCAGGTTGTTGGGAATCCCGTTGGGGTCCTCGCCCATCAGCCCGCTCTCATGAGCCCCGATGGGGTTGAAGTAGCGCAGCAGAGCCACGTTCAGCTCAGGGTCTGCGGCACAGATGTCGGACAGGATGCGCTCCTGAAACAGCTTGGACGTGCCATAGGGGTTGGTGGTGCCGCCGGTGGGAAAATCCTCGCGGATGGGGACCGTGGCGGGGTCGCCGTACACCGTGGCGGAGGAGGAGAACACAAAGTTCTTCACTCCGTGGCGGCGCATGGCCTGAAGCAGGTAAAGGGTGCTGATCAGGTTGTTGGAATAGTACTCCAGCGGCTTGGACACGCTCTCCCCCACCGCCTTGAGCCCGGCAAAATGAATTACCGCGTCAATGTCCGGGTGCTGGGCAAACAGAGCCTCCACCTCATTCTCATGGCACAGCTCCGTCTCCACGAAGGGTACGGATTTTCCGGTAATTCTTTCCACGCGGCGCAGGGCCTCCCGGCTGGAGTTCACCAGATTGTCCGCCACCACGATGTCATAACCCGAGTCGAGAAGCTCCACGCAGGTGTGGCTGCCGATATAGCCGGCGCCGCCGCAAACCAAAATAGACATAAGACGCGCTCCTTTACTTGATATAATATGGACCCGATACGCTCTGCGCATCAATTGCTGATATTATACCCCCTCCGGCTGAAAATGGAAATGGTTTTTCTTCACATTTTCTTGAATTTTTTCATCACCTGGACTCCCTGCCTCCGGCGGGAAACCGGCCGGCCGCGCAAAAACAGGTTGATATCTCATTCAGTTTCTGCCATAATGGTTTCCAGACCATACATAGGGCTTTCCCTTACTTAAAGATATTGAAACAGGGACAGCCCCCACACGGCACTTTCTAACACCCCACCCGGAGAACATAGCCAAAACGGAAGAAACAGGAGGCCAGCCCCGGCCCCCTGTTTTTTCACGCTCCCCAGCGGCCCAACGTCCACCGTCTTAAAAACCTATAGCCCGCAGGCCATCAAAGCGACGGCAATTCCCACGGGGGCCAGCTACCCCTATACCGCCAGCCCATCGGCGGGGAATTGCCATGGAGCGGAACCAACCTTTGACCCCGCCTTGCACCCAGCCGCCGACAACCGCCCAATCGCCAGCCGTGGCGGGCCACCCAGCCGCCGACACCACATCACGCCACTTTGTCAACAACAAAAATCCCCCGCTCCGTAGAGCGGGGGACAAAGGCAAGTTTAGAGCAACCCTAAATCAGTCAAGGCTTGCACAGGGTATGTTATGCTCCAGGGTTCGTATGTATATATTGTAGTCTCGTCTCCCTCATAGTTCAGTGCATAATAAGAAAATCCAATAACTTGTGCGGTGTTCCATTTCATATCGAAATAGGGATATTGTCTATTCTCGTCAAATATTTCCTCAAATTCACACCATACTGCTGCCGTGTAGACAAAATCCTCAGATTGCCATACATATTGTATGCTTTCGGGACTGTTCTCAGAATACGCAGCCGTAGGAGTTCCTAAAATATTGATAAGGTCATCTAATGTTGCTATGGATTTTCCATCTAATGTTATTTTCCCATTTGGTTCAACATATTGGTCTACGTGTATATTTCCTGTGGTAAAATGAATTATTGGGCAATCCACCTTGGATTTTTCCGTATCAGTAGGATTGACTACCGAAATATATGCGCCTGCAATACTAAAATAATCTGTTTCTCCAGGCGCAAGGTTTTTTTCCATTCCATTATATTCAGCCGCATTTTCCTCAGTGAAAGAAATTTGGTAATTGAAAGGTTCTGAATTTTGTCCCAAGGTGATTAACATGGAGCCAAGGTAGTCGTTACTAATATGCTCTGTTAGTTCCACAAACATTTCGTGCGGGACATTTGCTATTTTTTCGCCGGAAATTACTGTAGAATTGATATAGCTGTCACCATAGCTGACTGCCGACAGGTGATGCACCCCATCATACAGATAAAAATCGCCGTCGGGGAGTTCGCCCGGATTGCCCTGCGGTTCATTTGTAGGCGTGTCTGCTGGTTCGCTGGGCTGGGTGTTGTCTGCGGGGTTGCTGTCTGGCTGGTTCGTTGTCTCTCCCTGTGTGACCGGGGGCGTGTTGTTGCTGTTGCTGGACGGCTGGTCTGTGCTCTTGCCACCACAAGCGGCGAGGGATAGCACCATGGCGAGGGCAAGGGTTAGTGCAAAAATTCTTTTCATACGGTTTTCCTTCCTTTTTCTATTCTCAACGGTTCAGCCGCTGGGGGTGGTACTTCCATTCCCGGCCCCCGCTGGCTTTCCCCGTTGAGATAACAAAAGCGGCGCAGGGCAATAAATCCCTACACCGCTTGAAGCTACGCACACACCTATATTTTCCCTTGAAAAAATCGGAGAAATATATTAAAATAGGTTTTGGGCGCAGTTAATTTCTGCTGTGTGGGAGGTAGTGTCTCCTGCATAGGGGCGTGGGGAGGTGCGAACTCTCCGCGCCCTGCCTTTTGCTTCCGTTATCTCGCCCCCTATTATAATCCATTTCACAGAGGATTGCAAGCAAAATTCGACATATTCATATAGGAAAGACCGCCGCTAGGATGAATTGAACTGCACCCCATTTGTTAGACAGTATGGTATACTACTAACAAGTGGGGTGAT
>CAJTLI010000004.1 GCA_910577525.1 uncultured Oscillospiraceae bacterium
TTGACCTCTCCCCCGGCCAAGGCCGCGCCGCAGCCCGCCAGCCGCGCCAGCGCCCGTGCCAGCGAGCCGCCGCCGCTGCCGATCAGCACCGTCCCCAGCCCGCCCAGCCTCAGGCCCAGCTCGTAAAGCTCCCGTCCCAGCTCCGTCCGTTCCATGGAAACTCCCTCCGTCCGGCGTATTCACACCCGTTTTCAGAGAGTTTCCCCAGTTTTTCTCCCCTTTATTCCTCCGCGGCGCCGGATTTCTCCCCCTCCGGCGGCTTCCCGGCGCGGTACAGCGCCGTCACCTCCTCCAGCCGGGCGGCGAACTCCTCCACCGCCCAGGAGGGCGAGCGCACCTCCACCCCCGGACCCAGGCCGAACAGCCAGCCCCACAGGGGCGGGCTCACCACCAGGTCCACCGAGGCGGTGAAATGGTCCGGCCCGTCAGGGACCAGGGACACCTCCAGCCCGAACCGGTCGATGACCACCCCGGCCAGCCGGTTTTCGCACCGCAGCCGCAGCTGGCAGGGCCGTCCGGCAAACATCCCGAAGTGCCGCCGGGCATAGCCCTCCGCCGTCCAGCCCTCCCTGGGGTGCCCCGCCTTGGCGGACACCACGATGTCCGCCATCTTGTCCACCCGGTAGTGGCGCACCTCCTCCCGCAGCTCGTCCCAGCCCGCCAGATAATAGTTTTCGCTGTCCCAGATGAGGCCGTAGGGCGTGAGGCGGTACTTGTCCCCGCCCCGGCGGAACACCCGCTCCCGGGCGGCGTTGTACTCAAAATAGCGGAAGGTAATCACCTTATTGGCGGCGATGGCCCCCTGCACCTTATCCACGTTGTAAAAGATGCTCTCGTTCATGGTCTTGACCCGCCGGTCCACGTACACCTGCCGCTGGAGCTGCCGGGCCAGATGGATGCTGGTGAGCCCCTCCAGCTTTTGAATCAGGGCGTCGCTCTTCCGCCTGGTGAGAAACCGGCTGGACTGCACCGCGTCAACCAGCAGCTTCAGCTCCGCCAGCTCAAAGTCCCGGGCCCCCACGTACCAGCCCCCGCCCCGGCCCCGCCGGGCCTGCACGTCCAGCCCAAGCTCCCGCAGCTGTTCCATATCGTCATAGATGCTCTTGCGCTCGGCGGCCAGCCCCCACCGCTTCAGCTCCTCCTGCATCTCCTGCCGGGAGACCGGGTGGTCCTCGTCGCTGCGCTCCAGCAGAAACCGGGCCAAAATTAGCAGCTTCCGTTTATAGTTGGCACTCTGCGCCATGGCCAATCCCTCCTTTCACCCAGTATTCTAGCGAAAACAGAGTCCCATAAACGGGGATATTATAGCAGAATCCCGGCCCCGGCGCAAGGGCAAAAAGGCCCCGCCCCGGCTGAGCCGGGGCGGGACGGGCGTCAGTGATGGCCTCCGTGGTGGTGGCCGCCTTGGCGGCAGGTGTGGCCGGTGCCCGTTGTATAGGTCACACCGCAGTTGGGGCAGGTCTGGGTATCCGGGGCCAAGGGCAGACCGCAGACCCCGTGGCTGTGATGGTCTCCGGTGTTGACCGTCTGTCCGCAGGTGGCGCAGGTGTGGCTGTGGCTGGCACCCACTTGGACGGCCTGCCCGCACACTCCGCAGGTGTGGCTGTGGCTGGCCCCCAACTGGACGGTCTGCCCGCACACTCCGCAGGTGTGGCTGTGGCTGGCCCCCAACTGGACGGCCTGCCCGCACACCCCGCAGGTGTGGCTGTGGTCCGTCCCCTCCGGGACCTCCGCCCCGCACACCTCGCAGACGCAGGCCGGGTCCGTCTCGCAGCTGTGGTGGTGGGACTGCCCTTCCGGCACCATCTCCCCGCACTCGGGGCAGGTATAGGTATGATCGTGCGCCTCTCCCGCCGGGTAGCTCACACCGCAGTCCGGGCAGGTGTTGACGCCGGGGGTGGAGGCCAGGGGCAGGCCGCAGATCCCGTGGCCGTGGGCCGTACCCGGCACGATCTCCTCCCCGCACTCCGGGCAGGTATAGCCCGGCTGCGCGCTCACCGCCGGAGCGCCGTCGTTCCAGTTTGCCTCGCCCACGCCGGGGAAGGAGTGGACGTGGGCCTTTTCGCCGCCAGCCAGGACCTGCTGGCCGCAGATGGAGCAGATGGTCGTCTCGCTCTCATACTTGCACAAGCTCCCATCCCCGTGGGTGCGGTCCGGGAAGGTCTCGCCGCAGACCGTGCAGGTGACCGTCCCGTCCCCATTGGCTGTCATGACAGGCTCCATGGTATCTGTGATCCACTCCAGATAGCGGGTCCCATCGTCGGCCACCAGCCGCACCAGGCGGCTCACCCGCTCCTCGGCCAGCGCCCGGCTGGTGCTCGTCAGATCGAAGCGGAAGCCATAGCCCTCCCTCATGAAGCTCACCCGGCGGGTGCTGGCGTCCACGCCGCCGCTGGGGGTGGCCACCGAGTCGTGGCCGTCGGCGGTGACCATGACGCCGCAGATGTTCTGTTCCACGCTGTGGGGGTAGGCGATGCAGGTGGGGGGCAGCTGGTCCGCCGTCACCGCAAACTCGAAGTGGTCCAGCGGCCCCTGATGGCCCATGACATAGGCCCCCCAGAAGTCGCCGTTCTCATACCACGCCGCCCAGCCGGACAGCTCGTAGCCGTCCCAGTCCAGGTGGGTGGACACCGCGTCCTCCCCGCCCAGCAGATAGGCAATGTGCTCCCGGCTCATGTCCCGCCGGAACGCCCCCTGGGGGATGTCCCAGTCCAGGGCGGTCTGCACCTCGGACAGCCCCGTATCGCCGTAGTCGATATAGGGCAGGACATAGTGGACCACCATCCCGTTTTCGGTCACGTCGTAGCCGCCCAGGGTCCGCTGGCCCGGCTCCACGTCCTCGCCGGGCTCCACCAGGGCGATGTCGATGTTTTCCGGCTGCGAGCTCTGATAGCCCGCCGGATAGGTGGGCACCGGGTTATTCAGGCCGTTGCCCCACGCCGCCCAGGCCCCCAGTCCCCCCAGGCCGCACACCAGCGCCAGCGCCGCCGCCATGGCCCCGTACCGCCTCCAGGGGATCGGGCGCTTCTCCGGCGCCTCCAGCTCCGCCAGCCGCTGCCGGAGTGTGTCCGGCGCCTTTACGCCATCCATAAAATTCTTGTATTCTTTCATAGTCAGCCTTCTCCTTCTTCCTCAGATAAGTAGCGCCGCAGGGCGTCCCGGGCCCGGCTGAGATGGGAGCGCACCGTTCCGGGCCGCTGGCCCAGGATGGTCCCGATCTCCTCCGAGGTGTAGCCCTCGTAGTAATGCAGGTGCACCGCCGCCCGCTGGTTGGCGGGCAGGGCCAGAATCGCCTCCACCAGCTCCCGGCTGCCGCTGTCCGGCGCGGGGTAGATGTCCAGCAGCTCCACCGCTGGATGCCGCCTGCGGAAGCGCAGCACGCTTTTGCACCCGTTGGCCGTCACCTTGAGCAGCCATGCCTTCTCGTGCGCGCCGTCCCGAAGGTCGGGGCGCTTTTCCAGATAGCGAAGGAAGGTGTCCTGCACCGCGTCCTCCGCCTCCTGCACGTCCCCCAAAATTGCCAGGGCCGCGCGGAACAGTGTGTCCCCATATTTGTCTGCCAATTCTCCCAACCGGTTGGAGTGGTCCATCTCGGTCCTATCCCCCTCTCTGACTATAAAACGCCCCGGCATGCCGAATCGTTGCGCCGGGTGAAAAATTTTTTTGCGCTTTCCTTTTCTTCCCCTCTATGATATACTATCTCAGTGCAAATTTCCAATCAATATTTTAAGGAGCCACTGATTAAACCGGCAGGCGGCATCCACAGCCCGCCAGCGGTCCAAACGTTCTTGTTGACGCATTTTCCCGCAAAAATATGAACAAACGCTTAAAAGGAGACCCCCTATGGAAAAGGAACTGTGTCTGGCCGTCCTCATCGACGCGGACAACGCCCCCCGCACCGCCCTGAGGGAGATCATGGCGGAGGTGGCGGTATACGGATCGGCCACCATCAAGCGCATCTACGGCGACTGGACCGCTCCCAACATGGGCAGCTGGAAGCCCCTGCTGCTGGAGCACGCCATCACGCCCTTTCAGCAGTACAGCTACACCACCGGCAAAAACGCCACGGACTCCGCCATGATTATCGACGCCATGGACATCCTCTACTCCGGCAACTGCGGCGGCTTTGTGCTGGTAAGCAGCGACAGCGATTTTACCCGTCTGGCCACCCGCCTGCGGGAGGCGGGGATGAAGGTCTACGGCATGGGGGAGAAAAAGACCCCCAAGCCCTTCATCGTGGCCTGCGATAAGTTTGTGTATATCGAGTCCCTCAAGGCCGCCGAGGAGGAGGCCCACGCCCGGGCCGGAAAGGCCGTCAGGCGGAAGCCCTCCCATACCCAAGAGGCGGACAGCCTGTCCGTCCGGGAGCTCATCGCCCAGTCGGTGGAGGACCTGGCGGACGAGGACGGCTACGCCTATCTGGGGGACCTGGGCACCCTGCTCATCAAAAAGCAGCCGGATTTTGACGCCCGGAACTACGGCTTTGCCAAGCTGTCCCGGTTCATCGCCGCCCTAGACGGCTTTGAGCTGGACGAGCGGCACAACGCCAACTATCAGGGCACCCAGGTGTTCGTCCGCAACAAAAAATAAAAAGCCCGTCCGGCTGGACAGGACGCCGCAAACGCCTGTATTCACGGCAGAAACCGTCCGCGAATCTTACGATACGAGGAATTTATTATGAATTACGCCGCCATCAAATGGGCCGACGTGGCCAACGGCCCCGGCGTCCGGGTATCCCTGTTCGTGTCCGGGTGCACCCACCGCTGCCCGGGGTGCTTCAACCCGGAGGCCCAGGATTTTAACTACGGCCAGCCCTTCACCAAAGCGGAGGAGGACAAAATCCTCCAGGCCCTGTCTCCCGCCCACATCAAGGGCCTGTCCCTTCTGGGCGGAGAACCCTTCGAGCCGGAGAGCCAGCGGGCGCTGCTGCCCTTTCTCCGGCGGGTGAAGGAAGCGTATCCGCAAAAGGAGATCTGGTGCTACTCCGGCTACACCCTGGAGGAGCTGCGGGGGGACAGCCGGGCCCGGTGCGAGGCCACCGATGGGATGCTGTCCTTCATCGATATTCTGGTGGACGGACCCTTCGTGGAGGAAAAAAAGGATTTGAACCTGCGCTTCCGGGGCTCCTCCAACCAGCGCATTTTGAACGTGCCCGCCAGCCTGGCGGCCCGCGCCCCCGTCCTCTGGGGCGGGGAGATGACCATCCAGCCCCTTACTTTTTCTCGAAAGAAAAAGTAAGCAAAAAGAACTTTCATTTGCTGACAGACGGAGGTAATGGTTCTTCCTCTTTTGCCCGGCGGCGAAAGTATCTCAACACTCAAAAACAGGATAAGGAGGCTCAATATGACCGCTTCTGTTTCCGTCAAGCTCCTGGACCCCCGGGCCAAGCTGCCCGCCTACGGCTCCCCGGACGCCGCCGGGGCCGACCTGTACGCCCTGACCGGCGAGCCGGTTTCCATCGCCCCCGGTGAGACGGTGCTGATCCGCACCGGCCTGGCCCTGGCCATTCCCCAGGGCTTTGTGGGGCTGGTATGCGCCCGGTCCGGCCTGGCCGCCAGGCAGGGCCTGGCCCCCGCCAACAAGGTGGGGGTCATCGACGCAGACTACCGGGGAGAGCTGATGGTGGCCCTCCACAACCACAGCGGCGAGACCCGGGTGGTGAAGAGCGGCGAGCGGGTGGCCCAGCTGCTGATCGTGCCCTATCTCACCGCCGGATTTGTCCAGACGGACGAGCTGGACGCCACCCAGCGGGGGGCGGGAGGCTTCGGCTCCACCGGGTCCTGACGGCGGCTCAGGAGAACATGAGCCGGACCGCCCAGGACGCCGCCAAAAATCCCGCCGCGTCCGCGCATAGGGCGGCCGGGACGGCGTATCGGGTTTTGCCCACCTTGGCCGCGCCGAAATACACCGCGATGGTGTAGAAGGTGGTCTCGGTGGAGCCCAGCATCACCGCCGCCGTTCTCCCCACCAGGGAATCGGGGCCGTAGGTCTCGATGATCTCCGCCCCCACCCCCAGGGCGGCGGAGCCGCTCACCGGGCGCACCAGCAGCAGGCCGATGGTCTCCGCCGGAATGCCCACCGCCGACAGGGCGGGGCCCGCCGCCTCCCCCAGCAGCTCCAGCGCCCCGGAGGAGCGGAGCATGTACACCGCCGTCAGCAGGCCGATGAGGGGCGGCATGATACGCAGGGACACCTTGAGGCCCTTCTCCGCCCCGTCGGTGAGAGCCCCCCACAGATCCACCCTTTTCATCAGCCCCCACAGGGCCACCGCCAGCATGAGGAAGGGCACCAGCATGGTGAAGATCAGCTCCATCCCCTCACCTCCACAGGCGGGCGAACAGCTTGGAGGCCGTAATTCCCACCGCGATGGACACCGCCGACGCCAGCCACACCGCGGGCAGAATGTCGAAGGGATCGGCGCTTCCCGCCGCCGAGCGCAGGGAGGCCACCGTGGTGGGGATCAGCTGGAAGGAGGCCGTGTTGCACACCACCAGCATACACAGGCCGTCGGAGGCCGTGCCGGGGGTCCGCTCCGCCATCAGCCGGGAGGCCTCCAGCCCCAGGGGGGTGGAGGCGTTGCCCAGCCCCAGCAGATTGGCGGACAGGTTGGCGCTCACCGCGTCCATCACCTTTTGATCCCCGGCAAAGTCCGGATAAAGCCCCTTGATGGCGGGCCGGAGCAGGCGCGACAGCCCCCGGGCGATGCCGGAGCGCTCCATGACCTCCATGACGCCCATCCACAGGCACAGCACGCCCATCATGGAAAGGCACAGCTCCACCCCCGCCGCCGCGCCGTCCAGCGCCCCCTTGGCCACCGCCGCGCCGTTTCCCTGGGCCAGGCCGCATAAAATCGCCGCCCCCACCATCGCCGTCCAGATCAGTGACATTGCCATATCTTGGTCCTCCCTTCGCCTGTCCACCTATATATACGATGGCGCCGGGAGGATCATGCCCCAGAAAAGGGGGCCGTGGTATGATTCGACAGCAATCCCAAGAATTACGCATTTTCCCCAAATTTTTGATTGACAAAATAATACGTTGTGTTATAATAAGAGCGTGAAGTGAGCTGTAAAAAAATTATTTTAAGGCGCAAGGAGGATTTCGAAGATGAAAGCGACCGGAATTGTCCGAAAGGTCGATGAGCTGGGGCGCATTGTGCTGCCAATCGAGCTGCGCCGCACCTTGGACATCGCCGAACGCGACCCGCTGGAGATCTATGTTGACGGACCGTCTATCATTTTGAACAAGTACCAGCCCGCCTGCATTTTCTGTGGTGACTCCCGAAAGATTACATCCTTTAAGGGGAAAAACATCTGCACAAGCTGTCTGAAAGATCTGGGCGGCAAATAATTTCCCCGCCTCGCGTGTTGTGAAAAAAGCCGCCATTGGGGCGGCTTTTTTTGTGAAAGGAATTTTTTTGCGGGGCCCAGCTTTTTTCGACAGATTCTGCATGAAATTTTCTCTCTGAAAATCGGCGGAAACATTATACCAGATGTTATCATTTCCAGGCGCTGGCAACACAGGAAAGTGCTGGCAGGCCCGGCCCCGGTTCGGGCCCTCCGGCGGCGGATTTGACCCGGGCCTCCGGGACCGGCGGCCCGGCGCTCCAGACCACAAGGCGCAAAACTGACGGGAGCTGCCCTCCGGCAGTCCCCCGTCAGTTTTCTCACTTATTTTCCTCTTTTTCCGCGATTTGGTTGTACAGCAGCCGCTTTTTTACGCCGAATTCCTCCGCCGCCTGAGCCGCCGCCGCCTTCAGGGGCATCCCCTCCGCCCGCAGCCCCAGGGCCCGCTCCAGGGCGGCGTCCCCGTCAGGCGCTCCGGTCCGGGGCGGACGGCCCCCCACCACCAGCACAAACTCCCCCCGGGGCTCCTGGGCGGCATAATGTGCCGCCGCCTCCCCGATGGTGAGGCGCAGAACCTCCTCGTGGAGCTTGGTCAGCTCCCGGCACACCGCCAGGGGCCGGTCCGGTCCAAAGGCCGCTCCCAGGTCGTCCAGGGTGGCCCGCAGCTTGTGGGGGGCCTCGTAAAAGATCATGGTGCGCTCTTCCTCCGCCAGGGCTTCCAGCTGAGCCCGGCGGTTTTTCTTGTTCAGGGGCAGAAAGCCCTCGAAGGTGAACCGCCCGGTGGGCAGGCCGGACACGGACAGGGCCACCGTCAGGGCGCAGGGCCCGGGGATGGACTCCACTTCGACCCCATCCGCCGCGCACAGGGCCACCAGGTCCTCGCCGGGGTCGGAGATGGCCGGGGTGCCCGCGTCCGTCACCAGGGCACAGGTCTCGCCGTCCTGGATGCGGCGGAGAATGGCGGGGCCCGCCGTGCCGCAGTTGTGGCGGTGGTAGGTCACCATGGGCTTCTTGATCCCCAGGTGGTTCAGCAGCTTCACCGTCACCCTCGTGTCCTCGGCGGCGAGGAAATCCGCCGTTTCCAGTGTCTCCGCCGCCCGGCGGCTGATGTCCCCCAGGTTGCCGATGGGGGTGGGCACCAGATAGAGCTTTCCGGCCATGCTTCACAACTCCTTCTTGTCTCCGCGCCCTCTCCCAGGGGGAGCAGGCGCGGGCCGCCATGCCGTGGTGGAACAGGTTCAGCCCACGGGCGCGCCGTCCAGCCACTGCACCGGCTCTCCCCCGGCGGGTTCCCCGATGTACTCATAACACTGGTTCCGCCAGAAGGACAGGCGGTAATCCTCACCGTACTGGTGGATGGCGCCATCGTCATAAAAGGCGTCCCGGTCGTCCAAGAACGCGAAGTAGTAGGCGTATACCACGCCGCCCTGTTCGCTGAGCACAATGGTATCCTCGCTGACCCACGGCGTCCCATGATCCTCTCCAGTACCCGTCACCACCCGGAGGAGCAGCTCCTCCTGCCCGTCTCCGTTCATGTCCTGCCACAGGTGGGCGCTGACCGCCAGCGGCTCGTCGTTGTAGGGGTAGGCCCCGTGGGGGCCCAGGTAGTCCTCCCAAGCGACGGGCCCAATGTCGCCGTAGCAGTGGTTACCGGACACGCCGTACACCTCTGTCTCGCCGCTGAGGGCCGCCAGGATGGCTGTCCGCGCCCGCTCGGAGCTGTCACCTGTGGCGGCGGGGCCAGCCTGCCAGTCGGCAATGGGAAGCTGCAGCGCCTTGCCCAGGGAGTACGGGGCCTTTTCCGTGAAATAGGAGTCGTCCTGCGTACCCCGCCAGGTGTAAAAATATTCGATGTACTCCGCGCCGGGGACGATCTCCTCCATGGGGGTGTAGTCCCGCACGTCCTCCTCGCTGAAAATCTCCCGCTCCTCCGTCAGCACACCGTTCTCCATGGGGTACTCGTACGTCTCGGCGTAGCCCATGTGCCCCGCGGCGCGCAGAACGGCGCACTTGTCCGGGTGGGTGTACAGGGAGCTGTGGCCGGAGCGGAACTCGCCGATGCACACCACCTGTCCGTCCCGGTAGGCGTAGCACTGGGTGGTATAGACGGCCTCACAGTCGCCGTACCGCACAAACAGCTCGGGCACGCCGTCCTTGTCCACATCGTACAGGGAATAGGTCTCTGACATCATGGACATCACGTAAGACAGGGGCCTGGGCGGCTCGTCATAGATGCTGAACTCCGCAACTATTCCCCGCTCGTCCACCGCCAGCCCGTCATACGCTGTTACCTCCAAGGAGGCGTCGTTTTCGATCCGGAGCAGGTTTGTGAGGAACTCCATATACCCCTCCTGCCAGGGCTGGTAGTCCCGGTCCGGCAAGGGGGCGTCAAAGTCCGGCCTCTCAGACGGTTCCGGCGTCTCTGTCTCCAACCCTGGACTGGGCTCGGGCACAGGAGTGGACAGCGCCGGTTCCGATTCCTCCAAAGGCGGGACGGAGGGGGGCAGGGCCGGCTCCGGCCCCCCCTCCCCGGAGGCGCAGGCGCCCAGGGACAGGCTCAGCGCCCCCGACAGCAGCAGGGCCAACCATTTTTCTCTCATCTCGATCACTCCTTTCCCCCATTTTACACGGCGGGGCGGGGAAAAGTCGTTAACGTTCGCTTACGATATGGCTTCAAAACCGTTACAATGTGGATACGCCCGGTTACAGCCTGTCCTTCCGCATGGTCAGGGAGATGCGCTTCTTCTTCTCGTCCACCTCTTTGACCCACACCGTCACCACATCCCCCACGCTGAGCACCTCGGAGGGGTGCTTGATGAAGCGGTCGCAGATCTGGCTGATGTGCACCAGCCCGTCCTGGTGGACGCCGATGTCCACGAAGGCCCCAAAGTCGATGACGTTGCGCACGGTGCCCTTCAGCTCCATCCCCGGCTTCAGGTCCTTCACGTCCAGCACGTCGGTGCGCAGCACGGGGGCGGGCAGCTCGTCCCGGGGGTCCCGCCCCGGCTTGGCCAGCTCCGCCGCCACGTCCAGCAGGGTGGGCACCCCCACGCCGCACTCCAACGCCGCCTTTTCCGTGCCGTAGGCGGCCAGCTGTCCCTTCAGATCCCCCAGCTTTCCCGCCTTCACGTCCGCCATGTCCCGGCCGCACAGGGCCAGCAGCTTCTCCGCCGCGCCGTAGCTCTCCGGGTGGACGGCGGTGTTGTCCAGGGGGGATTTGCTTTCCGGCACCCGCAAAAAGCCGGCGCACTGTTCAAACGCCTTGGGCCCCAGCTTGGGCACCTTCAAAATCTGCTTCCGGGTGGTGAAGGGGCCGTTGTCCTCCCGGTACTTCACGATGTTTTTCGCCGTGGTGCCGTTCAGCCCCGCCACCCGGGTGAGCAGGGGGGCCGAGGCGGTGTTCACGTCCACCCCCACGGCGTTGACGCAGTCCTCCACCACCCCGTCCAGGGCCTCCCCCAGCCGCGCCTGGGGCATATCGTGCTGGTACTGGCCCACCCCGATGGATTTGGGGTCGATCTTCACCAGCTCCGCCAGCGGGTCCTGCAAACGTCGGGCGATGGACACCGCCGAGCGCAGGTTCACGTCGAACTCGGGGAACTCCTCCGCCGCCAGCTTGGAGGCGGAATACACCGACGCCCCCGCCTCGTTCACCATGGCGTAGCTCACCCCGCCCCCCACCTGCCGGATGAGCTCCACCGCCATCTGCTCCGTCTCCCGGCTGGCGGTGCCGTTGCCGATGGCGATGTGGGCCACCCTGTGCTTCCGGATGAGGGCGGCCAGCTTGTCGATGGCCTCGTTTTTGCCCCGCTCCCCGTGGGTGGGGTAGACCACCGTAGTGTCCAGCACCTTGCCGGTGGGGTCAACTACCGCTACTTTACACCCCATGCGGTAGCCGGGGTCAAGGCCCATGGTGACAAAGCCCTTCACCGGGGGCTGCATGAGCAGGGGCTTCAAATTCAGGGCGAACTGGCCGATGGCCCCCTCGCTGGCCCTTTCGGTCAATTCCGAGCGCACCTCCCGCTCCAGGGAGGGGGCGATGAGCCGGTCGTAGGCGTCCTCCGCGGCGGTTTTGACCAGCTCCATGGCGGCGCGGCCCGGAACCACCCTCCTCCGCAGGGCCACCAGGGCGGTCTCCCGGTCCATCTCCACGCCGACCTTGAGAATTTCCTCCCGTTCCCCCCGATTCATGGCGAGAATCTGATGCCCTTGGGTTTTGGGCAGAGGACTTGAAAACTCATAGTATAGTCTGTATACGCTGTCCTCCGGCTCCTTGGCCGCCGCCCTGGAGGTGATGAGCCCCCGCCGCCAGGTCAGCTCCCGCAGCAGCTTGCGCAGGTCCGCGTCGTCGGAGATCCACTCCGCGATGATGTCGGAGGCCCCCTGGAGGGCGTCCTGAGCGGTCTCCACCCCCTTCTCGGGGTCGATGTACTCCAGCGCCGCCTTCTCCATGTCCACCGCCGGGCCCATGTCAAAAGCCAGCGCCGCCAACGGCTCTAAACCCTTTTCCCTTGCCACGGTGGCCCGGGTGCGGCGCTTCTGCTTATAGGGCCTGTAAAGGTCCTCCACTTCCGCCAGGGTGGCGGCGGCGTCAATGGCGGCGGACAGCTCCTCCGTCAGCTTTCCCTGATTTTCGATGGACTGCTTCACCTCGTCCCGGCGGTCCTGCAAATTGCGCAGATACTGCAACCGGTCCGCCAGCTGCCGGATGAGCTGGTCGTCCATGGCCCCGTGGAGCTCCTTGCGGTAGCGGGCGATGAAGGGGACAGTGTTCCCCTCGTCCAGCAGGGTGATGATGTTGTCGATATGCTGCTCCGGGCGGTCCAGCTCCCGGGCCAAAATTTGAGTAATCGTTTCCAAAAATATTCCTCCCAGTTATTCCAAGCCGGTCTCCCGGCAGACATACTCCACGCACTGCCGCACTAAGCCGTCGCAGTGGGGCTTTTTCCTCCCCATGGAACCCGCTTCGCTGGGCTTCCATGGGGACCCCTTTGATTTGACTTGCGCGGGCGAAATGAATTCGCCCTTGCGCCGAGGTTTTGCCTGCGGCAAAACACTCGTACGGGCAAAGCCCGTCCCCGCTTCGCGGGTGCCGATTATTCCAGCCCCGTCTCCCGGCACACAAATTCCACGCACTGCCGCACTAAGCCGTCACAGTGGGGCTTTTTCTCCTCCCCCCGCTCAAAGGCCGCCTTCAGCAGGGCCGCGCAGTCGATGGCCCCGTTGGCCGCCCGGAAGGTCTCGATCAGCTCCAGCCGCTTCTCCTGGGGCAGGCCCAGCCCGCCCAGGGCGGCGAGGGCTCCCACCAGCGCCCCGCAGGTGGCCCCGCAGCCCATGCCGCCGCCGAAGTTCAGCGTCATGTCGTAGGCCGTCTCCCGGTCGATGCCCATGTCTCGAGCGAAGGGCACCACAACCGCCTGTGCGCAGTTGTAATGCACCTGGGTATCCGCCCGCAGGGCGGCCATATCCTCTTTTCGTGTCATGTCAAACGCTCCTCGCTGTGCGTGATTGGCGGCGGACCACCGGAATGCTTATTATATCACAGCTTGTCCCCTTTGAAAAGAGCTCTTCCCGCGTTCCACCTTGACAGCGGGGGACATGGGCGGTTATGAGGAATTTCCCCAATGAACCGGGAAAACAAGAGAAAAACCTTTGAAGCGGGCTACTATAAGACCCATCCCTGCCGCGATACCTTTACCTGCCGGGCCTGCGGCCGTCTGGTGACGCCGGGGGAGGCCGGAACCGGCCACCGCAACCACTGCCCCAACTGCCTGACCAGCCTCCACCTGGACGTGGAGCCGGGGGACCGGGCGGCGGACTGCGGCGGGCTGATGGAGCCGGTGGCGGTGTGGGTGCGCAAGGGCGGCGAGTGGGCCGTGGTCCACCGGTGCCGCCGGTGCGGGGCCATGGCCTCCAACCGGACGGCGGCGGACGACAACCCCATGAAGCTGCTGTCCATCGCGCTGAGGCCCCTGGCCTCGCCCCCCTTCCCCATTGAGCGCGTCGAGGAGCTCACCCGCCTCATGGGCGGAGACGGAAGCCTTGGTTAGGACAAAATCCACCCTTCGCCGACGGCGAAGGGTGGATTTGCGTCTTTTCAGTCGGAGAGGAGAATGCGGTCATTGTCCAGGTCCTTCCCGGTCCCCGCCTTGAACCGCCGGAGCAGATCGTCCACCGTCATGCCCGCCCGCTCGCCGCCGGACACGTCCAGCACAATGGAGCCCTCCGCCATCATCAGGGTGCGGCTGCCCAGCTCCAGCGCCTGCTTCATGTTGTGGGTGACCATCAGACAGGTGATGCGGTTTTCCGCCACGATGGTCCGGGTGAGCTCCAGCACCTTTTCCGCCGTGCCGGGGTCCAGGGCGGCGGTGTGCTCGTCCAGCAGCAGCAGCTTGGGCGTCACCAGGGTGGCCATCAGCAGGGTCAGCGCCTGGCGCTGGCCCCCGGACAGCAGACCCACCGGCTGGCGCATCCGGTCCTCCAGCCCCATGCCAAGCAGCTTCAGCTTTTCCGCGAAAAATTCCTTGTCCTTCTTCCGAATCCGGCTGAAGGGAGCGGTGCCCTCGGAGGAGCGCAGGTAGGCCAGGGCCAGGTTCTCCTCAATGGTCATGGAGGGGGCGGTGCCCCGGAGGGGGTCCTGAAACAGCCGGCCGATGACCACGCTGCGCCGGTGGTCGGGGAGAAAGGTGATGTCCCGCCCGTCCAGGGCGATGGAGCCGCTGTCCACGTAGAAGCTGCCCGCCACGGCGTTTAAAAGGGTGGACTTCCCCGCCCCGTTGGAGCCGATGATGGAGGCGAAGTCCCCCGGCTCCAGGTGGAGGGACAGGTGGGACAGGGCCGTCTTTTCGTTGACGGTGCCGGGGTTGAAGGTCTTGGAGATATCCTTGATGTTCAGCATGTCAGCCCTCCCCCTTCCGGCCCGCGGCCAGCTTCCGCTTCTGAAAGCCCGCGCCCGCCTTGAGGGTGGGGGCGGCGATGGCCAGGGCCACCACGGCGGCGGTGAGCAGCTTCAAGCAGTCCACCGGCACCACCTTGGTGTAGAACACGATGGCGTAGATAAAGCGGTAGATCACAGAGCCCACCACCACGGCGATGACCCCCCGGCCCATGCCCCGGCGGCCCACCACCGTCTCGCCGATGATGAGGCAGGCCAGGCCGATGACCACGATGCCGGTGCCCGAGCCCATGTCTACCGTGCGCTGGTACTGGCCCACCACCCCGCCGGACAGGGCGGTGAGGGCGTTGGCGAAGCACAGCCCCACGGTGACGGTGAAGGTGGGGTTGACGGAGGAGGCCCGCACCATATCCCGGTTGTCGCCGGTGGCCCGGACGGACAGCCCCAGCCGGGTGCCCAGGAACAGGTACAGCAGGACGCCCGCCAGAATGGTGACGGCGGCGGAGAGCAGCAGCTCGTACCAGTCCCCGCCCACCCCCGTGTCTCGGAGGAGGGTGAAGACGGTGTCCGTCCGCATGAGGCTGGCGCTGGACTTCCAGCCCATGGCCATCAGGTTGACGGTGTACAGCCCGGTGTTGGTGATGATGCCAGCCAAAATGGAGGGCACCCCCATACGGGTCTGCAAAAAGGCGGTGACAAACCCGGCGCAGGCCCCCGCCAGCATGGCCGCCGGGAGGGCGAGAACGGGGTGGCCCGCCGCCGTCACCGTCACGGACACCGCCGCCCCCAGCACAAAGCTGCCGTCGGTGGTCAGGTCGGCGATGTCCAGGATGCGGTAGCTCAAAAACAGCGCCATGGCCACCAGGGCGTACTGGAAACCCAGCTCCAGGGCGGTCTGGGAGATCAGAAGGATAGAACCCATGGTTTGTGCTCCTTTCTTTGGCAGGGGCGCGCCCTGCCGGGGGCGTTCCTTTTCCCACGTGGGAAAAGGAACCAAAAGGACGCTTAAGGGGGACGCCTCCGGGTGGAGACAGCCCAAAGGGCGGGCCATCTCCACAGCCGGCTCCCCCTTAAGAATCCCCCTTTTACGGGGGAAACCCTATACGGGGGGTGGGTGGGGACCTTCCGGCGCGTGGGGCTTTCGACGCGCACTGCGCCGCAACCCGCTGCCGCTCGTGGGCGCGATCCTGAGGGCAATGTGAGATTACGTCCCGCGCCTGGGTGGGCGCACCGATCGTCTCGTGGCGCCCGAAGCGTCTAACCGGCGCAGCACGTGTGTCAACCGCGCAGCTTCTACCGCCCGGCGGCCATACCCAGGGGCGGCGGAGGCGCGTTTAGGAGAGCTGCCCGCGGTACAGTTTGGAGACACGCAGGCCGCCGAAGGCCGGAACATGAAAGAGGAAGCCATCCGTCAACTGCGAAAGCCGTATCGGCCGCCCACCTGCCAGGGAAGCGTCCTTGACCTTAATGGGGGTTCTTAGGGGGGGAGCCGTCCTGTGAGCGGAGGGCCGTCCTGTGGCCCGAAGCCGAACCGGCGGCTCACCCCTAAGCGCGCTCTTTGGTTACTTTCTCTCGCGGGAGAGAAAGTAACGCTCCCCGCAGGGGCGCGCCCCTGCTCAGTCCTCGGTGGTCTGCACTTCCACCAGGGTGCCCATGTCCTTGAACATGGAGTAGTCGGCGTTCAGGGCGGCGGCGGTCTCGGTGTTCACGGTGATGATGCCGCCATCCATGAGATAGTAGTCCTCCAGGCCGTCCATGCCCTTGGTAATGGCCTCATAGGCCAGGTCGGCGGTACGCCCGCCCAGCTCGGTGTAGTTCACGCCGCAGGTGGCGAAGGCGCCGTTGCGCACGAAGGAGTCCGCCCCGGTGTAGTGGGGGATGCCCGCGTCGATGAGGCTCTGGTAAATGGCCAGCTCGGCCACGGCGATCTTGTTGTCGGTGGGGGTGAAGACGGCGTCCACCTTTTCAGCGGCCAGGGCGGCCGCGGCGGCGATGACCTCGTCGTTGGAGTTGGCGGTCTGCTCGGAGAAGGCGATGCCCTTCTCGGTGAGGTACGCCTTGGCCTCGGCGATGGGCCGGATGGAGTTGTCCTCGGACAGGGAGTACAGCAGGCCCACCTTCTTCACATCCGGATTCTGGGCCAGCATCATGTCGATGATGAACCGGGTGTTCAGCGCGTCGCTGGTGCCGGTGACATAGTCGATGCCGGTGAGGGCCACGCTCTCCTCGTCGGGATAGGACACGGCGGCGAAGACCACGGGGGTCTTGGTCTCCTCGGCCGCCAGGGCGGAGATCTTGGCGGCGGCGGTGGCCACGGGGATAATCACGTCCACCTCATCGGCGATGGCCTGGTCGGCCAGCTGCTTCAGGGTGGTCTCGTCCCCCTGGCCGGAGGTGGTGGTGTATTCGATGACCACGTTGTTGTCGGCGGCAAGTTTGTCAAGCTGCTTCTCGACGGCCTCGGCGATCTCGTCCAGGGAGGGGTGGTCGGTGAGCTTGATGATGGCCACCTTGTATTTACCAGCAGTGCCCTCGGGGTCGCTGACCGGCATAGACGCCTCGCCGCCGCCCACCGTCACCGTGGGGCCGTCGGAGCTGGTGATCGTGCCGCCGTTACAGGCGCACAGGGAGAGGGACAGGGCCGCCGCCGCGGCGATGGCGAAGAACTTTTTCAGAGTGTTGCGCTTTTTCATGGTATTTTCCTCCATATTATGATTTTGGGCGGCAGATGACCCGGATTTTGCCGGAATCCGGGGAGGAAAAGGCAAACAAAAAAGCCTTTGCCCCACACATGGGACAAAAGCCGCTGCTTCTGCGATACCACCCAAATTGACGTTGTCAAACGTCCGCTCGCTTACGCGTACCATCATACGCGCCCCGATGGATAACGGGTGGGAAGCCCGTCGGTCCCTACTTGGCCCATTTGCCGTTCGGTCCGCCCTCCAGAGTCCATTCGCCAGCCGCTCGCCGCCCCGTTCCCACCATCGGGGGCTCTCTGTAAGGTCTGCCGCGCCGGGTACTTCTCTCCGTCACAGGTTTGTGCTGTTTGGTTGTTGTGGCTATTATACGCAGGCGCCGGGCGTTTGTCAACCCCTTTCCGGCGGAAAAATTTTACGGCCCGCAGTTTGGCCGGGGACATCCGAATCCGCCGGTAGACAGCCGGGGCGTTTTGTGCTATGATGTCCTCAGACATTTTATTCCTGAATTCGACACAGATTTCAACTTGACGGAGGGATATCCCATGGGCACAAAGCGATTGACCGCCCTGCTGCTGGCGGCGGCGCTGGCGGCGCTGGCTCTGACCGGCTGCGCCGCGCAGAAAAAGACGGAACAGGAGGACGACGGGGCCATGACCATCAGCCCCGCCCAGCTCAGCGGGGAGGAGACCGCCCTGCTGGAGCTGCTGAACGTGGGGCTGGACGCCCAGCGCATCTTTGACTTCCAGGTGGAGGGGGCCAAGTCCGCCTGGCTGCGGGCCTACGAGCTGGTTGGCAACGACTGGAACTGTGTGGTCCAGGGCGCGGTGGAGGCCGTGGACGGGACGGGCCGGGTCGCGCTGACCTTCGGCAAAATGGCCGAAGGGGTCCGAATGGCGTACAGCGACGGCAGCGGCATCTATTCCCGGGAGTTCACCATGGAGGCGGGGGATATCTCCGGGATCGCCTTTGCCACCTCGGCGCTGACCGGCCCGGTCCCCATCGAGCTGGACCGGGAGATCCCGCTGGTCCTCCAGATCGGGACCTCTCAGGGGGAGTTCAGCACCTACAGCGTGGACTACTTCGCTATGCCCCGGGAGCTGGCCAAGCACGGCTATGAGCACGTCTACGCCATCACCGTCACCTTCAGCGGGTCGGACATGTCCGCCTCTCCTCCGGACGGGGGGGCCTCCGCCCCGGCGGAGCCCACGCCCGCGGAATAAAAAGGAACGCCCCCCGGCCTGGGCTGGGGGGTGTCTGTCATACGCGAAGCCACTGTTTTAGCTCCGTCAGGTCCGGGGCGATATGTACATACGGAAACCGCTCGAAGGCGCCGGCGGGGGTGGTGCCGTTGAGCACCGCGCAGAACCGGCAGCCCCCCGCCTGGGCGGTGGCGGCGTCGATGACGGTGTCGCCGCAGAACAGCACGTCCTCCGCCCCCAGGCCCAGCCGCTCCAAGGCCATCCGCAGCCCCTCCGGGTTGGGCTTGGAGTGCTGGACCTCGTCGCCGCCGATGACCAGGTCCAGCAGGGCGGAGCGCCCCTGGTGCGCGAAGATGCGCCGGATGGTGTCCCCGGGCTTGGTGGACACGATGGCGGTGCGGACGCCCTGCTCCTCCAGGGCCTGGAGCAGCTCCGCCGCGCCGGGGAACAGGGCGGTGCCCTCGATCATCAGCCTGCGGCCCGCGCCCTCCGCCTTCACCCCCACCGTGTGCTGGAAGGAGTGGTAAAAGGCCTCCTGACGCTGGGGGTCATGGTCGCCGGTAATGAAGGAATAGCCGTCCGCCAGGGTCATGCCGATGGTGTGGCGCACCTGTTCCAGGGTGGGTGGGTCCAGCCCAAGATCGGCGAAGCCCAGCCGGTACCCCTCCGCGATGGCGGGGGTGGAGTCCCCCAAGGTGTAGTCAAAGTCGAAAAATACCCCGCGATAGTTCATGATATGACCTCGGTTACTTTAGTTGGCCGCGTTGGGCCGTTCTTGAGATAATATCACAGGCGGAATCGCTTTTCAACACTAAAAAATATGGAGCATGCCGGTCACAGCTGCATTTTGACCCTTTTTGAACCTATTTCCCCGGAATTCCAGGGGAGTTTGCGAAAAAATATGCAAGTTATCCTGCAAAAAAAATCTCCCGAAGGCAGGGCGCCGCTCAGCTCTCCGCCTGCTCCAGCAGGTTGGCCGCGCCGTAGCGCAGGCACCGGTAGAGGCGCTGCCTCCCCCGCTTCAGCGTGCGGGATACGGTGGATTTGTTCACTCCGCACTGGCGGGCGATGGCCTCCATGCTCATGTTCCGGCCATAATAGAGGATCATGTACTCCCGCTGGCGCTGGGTGACATCCTGCCGCAGGGCGTGGGTGAGGTTCCGTTTCAAGCGGTTGATCTGGTCCTTATTGTCGTCGGCCATGAGGCTGGCGTACACCGCCAGATCCGCCATGCCGAAGGTGTTGTCATAGGAAACGGTCCGTGTCATGTCATGCCCTCCTTTTTCCCTTCGCCGGCCGCTTCCCACCCGCCGGCCGGGGTGTGTTCTTTTCGTAATAGCACTCCAGATGGCGGGCCACCGCCCGCACGTCCCGGTACATGGAGCGCAGGGGCCGGGCCCGCCCCTCCAGCTGAAGCCTGCGGCCCTCGTCCGCGGCCTGCCGGCTTGCCTGCTCCAGCTCCAGAATCCGGCGGCGCAGGCAGGCCGCCGTCTGCTCGTATTCCAGTGATAGCTCGTACAATGTCACAGCGGTATTGTTCTCCTTTTCCAATTAAAACGATATGCGCCCCGCGCCGTCCCTCTCCCCCACGCGGCGCAGGCGGTGGGCGAAATAGCCCCGAGCGTAGCGCCCCAGGCAGTCCTCGCACACCAGCTTGCCCTCCAGGGCAAAATAGGGGTCCCCGGGGTACAGCTCCCCCCGGCACAGGCTGCACCGCTCCTCCCGGGGCATCCAAAGCCTCTCCTCTGCTGCCGTTTTCTTCCCGTCCTCTCCCGGCGGACGGCCCGCCGTTTTTTTCTTGAAAAAACTGTTGACAAAACCACCCCTTGCTGTTATAATGAGCATCGTTGTAAATGCGGAAGCTGCTGCGCTGGTGTAGCTCAGCTGGTAGAGCAGCTGATTTGTAATCAGCAGGTCGGGGGTTCGAATCCGTCCACCAGCTCCACTTTTTCCGCCCAATTGAATATGGAGGAGTACCCAAGTGGCCAAAGGGGACAGACTGTAAATCTGCTGGCTTTGCCTTCGATGGTTCGAATCCATCCTCCTCCACCACGTCGGGGCAAGCTGCGTATCGCTTGCCCCGGCTTTTTTTAGCCGGGGTGCGCTCACTCCGCTGCCCCTCCTTTCCCCACAAAGCCTGAAGGGCGGCTTTGCGGGGGCCCCGTCCGAGCAATCCGCGCAGGGATTGCTCAATTTTTATATCGAGGGTGGATTTCGAAGGCGGCTCTTCGCGGAGACCCCGGTCGGAGCACTTTTAGGGCGGACCTTTTGAATGCGGATAGCGGACGGCCATACATCGAACCTCCTTTCAAAAAATAAAACGATTGTTCTAATTCGACCCCTACGATACCACGCCGAATGGCCGGTGTCAAGCGGTGCGGGGAATATTTTGGAGAATCAATTTTTGAAAAGGACCAGAAAAAAGGACAGGATTCCCCGGAAACGTTGCACGCCGCCCTCCGCCGGGCCCTGGATTTACAAAGGTTTTACACTTTTCCCGTTGACTGGCAGCGCGGCCGGGAGTATGATGAAAAAAATGGGTCGGGGAGGCCGCCATGAAGAAGACAACTACCGCCAAGCTGCTGGGCCTGGCCGCGGCGGGCGTGGGCGCGGCGGGAGGCTGGACCGCGCTGGGCAATTATCTCTACAATCAGTGCATGGTCCCCAAGGTCCGGGACCCGGACCTGCCGGAGGCCAATCCGCTCCAGGAGGAGGGGCGGCTGTGGGCCCGCCGGAGGGAGGGCTTTCGGGAGGCGTCGATCCGGTCGGCGGACGGGCTGGCCCTCTGGGCGGCTGCGGCCACCGGCGCGCCGGGCTGCCGCCGGTGGGCCCTCTGCCTCCACGGCTACAGCGACACCTATGAGTCCATGGGCGCCATTGCCAAGCAGTACCACGACCAGGGCTGGAACGTCCTCCTGCCCGACCAGCGGGGCCACGGCAGAAGCGAGGGCAGCTATGTGGGCTGGGGCTATGACGAGCGGCTGGACGTGGTGGGCTGGTGCAACTATATCATCCGGAGAGAACCGGAGGCGGAGATCGTGCTTCACGGCGTATCCATGGGGGCGGCCAGCGTGCTCATGGCCACCGGGGGCCCCCTGCCCCGGCAGGTGAAGGCCGCCGTCTCCGACTGCTCGTATACCTCCATCGAGGCGGAGATGCGCTGGCTGCTAAGCAGCTGGGTGGACCGGCCCGCCGGGCTGCCCCTGCCGGCGGGGCTCCTGTTCTCCGCCCTGCGTAAGGCCGCCCTGCGCCGCGCGGGGGTGGACCTGCGGGACGCGGCCCCCATCGACGCGGTGCGCCGCTCCACTATCCCCACCCTGTTTATCCACGGGGTGGAGGACAAATTTGTCCCCCCCGCCATGATGGGCAAACTGTACCAGGCGGCCCGGTGCCCAAAGAGCTTTTTGTGGATGCCCGGGGCGGACCACGCCGCGGCGGCCGGTTCCGGCGGAACGCTGTACCAGTCGGAGGTCTCCGCTTTTCTCCGGGATTATCTGGAGGCCCCAGATCGCTAAAAGTTGGAAATTCTCAGCCCGTCAAGGCGGGCTGAGAATTTTTTTGAAAATTTGAAAGAGATGAAAAACGGAGCGTTTTCCTGTTGACAGGGCGGCAGAAAACAAATATAGTATAGAGGCCGGTACAAAATACCGCTGGTATTCCGGCAAATAAGCGTTGGCAATGGGGGATCCGCGTGGACAACGAAAAGAGGCTTGGCTACGACAAGGAGTTCGACCGCTGGTACGCCTACGACGGCTGCGACCTGGGGGCGACCTGCACCCCGGCCAGAACGGTATTCAAGCTGTGGAGCCCGGAGGCAAAGCGTGTGGAGCTGTTTCTGTACCGGGACGATACCTCAGAGGCCTACGGCAGACAGGCGCTGAAGCTGGGCGGCCGGGGAGTGTGGTCGCTGGCGGTGGAGGGGGACCTCCACGGCGTCTATTACGACTATGTGGTGGAGACGGCGGCGGGCGAGGCCCGCACCGCCGACCCTTACGCGGCGGCCTGCGGCTGCAACGGCGCGCGGAGCATGGCGGTGAACCTGGCCCGCACCGATCCGGAGGGCTTTGGAACGGACTGCCCGCCCCCGGCATCGCCCGCCCGCGTGATTTACGAGCTCCATGTGAAGGACTTCTCCTATGACCCGGACAGCGGCGTGCCCGCCCAATACCGGGGGAAGTTCAAGGCCTTCTCCTGGAAGGACGGGGACGGCCGTCCCCCCCTGTGCGTGGAGCACCTCAAGAGCCTGGGCGTCACCCACGTCCAGCTCCTTCCTATTTTTGACTTCGGCTCGGTGGACGAGGCAGGGGACGGCAGGCAGTTCAACTGGGGCTACGACCCGGTGAACTACAACGTGCCGGAGGGGAGCTACTCCACCGACCCCGCCGACGGGGCCGCCCGCATCCGGGAGTGCAAGGAGATGATTCAGGCCCTCCACCAAAACGGAATGCGGGTGGTGATGGACGTGGTGTACAACCACACCTACGCCTCCGACTCCTGGCTGGAGCGGTCAGCGCCGGGCTACTACTACCGCCGCTGGGAGGACGGCAGCCTGTCCAACGGCTCGGGGTGCGGCAACGACATGGCGTCGGGCCGGGCCATGGTGGACAACTATATTCTCCACTCCGTGATGTACTGGGCCCGGGAGTACCACATCGACGGCTTCCGCTTCGACCTGATGGGCCTTTTGACGGTGGAGCTGATGAACCGCATCCGCTGGTCGCTGGACGCGGTCTTCGGCCCCGGGGAAAAGCTGGTGTACGGCGAGCCCTGGCGGGCGGCGGACTCCCCCATGGAGCCGGGCGCCGCCCCGGCCGTGCGGGGAAACGCGGCCCGGCTGGACCCGGAGATCGCCATGTTCTGCGACCTCACCCGGGACGCCATCAAGGGGGACTGCTTCCACGGGGAACAGCCCGGCTTTGTCAACGGCGGCTCGGGGCTGGGGGAGACCATATTGTGCGCGGCGGCCGGCTGGACGGGCGGAGTGGGGGATTTCCGCCCCCGGGCCTGCTCCCAGGTCATCAACTATATCTCCGCTCACGACAACTACACCCTGTGGGATAAGCTGGCGCTGTGCGCCGGGGGGACCCCCTCCTACCAGGAGTACCGGGACGATCTGGCGGCCCAGAACAAGCTGGCGGCGTTTATCATGTTCACCTGCCAGGGAAACGTGTTCTTCCAGGCGGGGGAGGAGTTCGGCCGCACCAAGCTGGGAGACGCCAACAGCTACCGATCCTCGCCGGAGATCAATATGCTCAGCTGGGAGCGGGCCTGGCGGTTCGGCGGGCTGACGGACTACTACCGGCAGCTGATCCGGCTGCGCAAGGCCCTGCCCGGCCTGTGCGACCGGAGCCCGGAGGCGGGCAAGCGGATCAAAGAGGGCACCGTCCACCGGGACGGAGTGGTATCCTTCCAGGTGGAGGGCGGCGGCCCCTGCGGCCAGCTGCTCTTTGTGGTTTACAACGCCACCGGGCACGACTACGCCATCCAGCTACCCCATGGCCGCTGGACGGTCCGGGCGGACGGCGCGGACGCCGACCAGCACCGGCCCTTCATCTCCCAGAACAACTGGGCCAATGTGCATCCCCGCAGCGGAATGCTGCTGATGCGGAGCGCCATCACGTAAAAGACCCGGCCCCCGCTGTGCGGGGGCCGGGCGTTTTTCATTGCGCGGGGCCGCGGCCCATCAGGTCGTCGTACATCTTCTCATACAGCCGCAGGAGCTGCTGGTTGGTGGTCTCCCGTCCCCGGATCATGCCGCCCAGGGCGTCGGCCTTGGCCTTGCCCAGGATATTGCCCGGGGAGTAGGACTCGCCGCTGTCCCCCTCGCCCATCTGGGCCAGCTGGGCGAGGCCGTCCTTCAGGTATTCGGTGCCGTCCTGGATGGCGGCGATCTGCTGGAGCAGCCAGCTCAGTTCCACTTTGTTGTCGTTCATGTCTGTGTCCTCCAAATTGATATTTGGCGGGCACGCAAGGCATATGGTATCCTCCGAGAGGAAGCGTGCCCTGCCGCTTTTTACAAGACCTCTGGCCCGCCGGGGCCAGGTCGCTTCGTATTCATTGCCCTGCTCGTCTACCACGCGTATGTTTTTTTCGATGGGTGTCATCCCCTTTGTGGAATATTTCGCAGGTGTATCGGACGCCGTTTTTTGTGATGGGTGCCTCCCCGGTCCGAATTCAGTATACGGCCTCCGGGACGGCTTGTCAAGGGCGGCGGCTCGTGCTATACTATGTACTATACTATAGTACCAAAACAACAGCGCCAGCCGCGGAAAGGAGACCGCCATGAACGCCGCACAGCGCCGGGAGCGCATTTTGGAATCCCTGAAAGCCGCCCAGGCCCCCCTGTCCGCCGCCGCTCTGGCCCAAAGGCTGTCGGTGAGCCGCCAGATCATCGTGGGGGACGTGGCCCTGCTCCGGGCCGGGGGAGAGGACATCACCGCCACCCCCCGGGGCTATGTGCTGGAGCGCCCCCGAGCGGGGCTGAGACGCACCGTGGCCTGCCTCCACAGCGGGGCGGACATGGAGCGGGAGCTGACCCTGATGGTGGACCAGGGGTGCGCGGTGGAGAACGTCATCGTGGAGCACCCGGTATACGGCCAGCTCACCGGGCCGCTGGACCTGTCCTCCCGGTATGATATCGCGCAGTTCATCCGAAAAATTGAGGAAAACGCCGCCCGGCCCCTGTCCCTGCTTACCGACGGAATCCACCTGCACACCCTGCGCTGTCCCGATGAGGAGGCCTTTGAGCGGGCGGTAAAGGCGCTGGGGGAGGCCGGATTTTTGGTGGAATAGGGGGTTTGCAACCGCAGGTTGCGGTTTTTTCCAGTCTCCGCTGGTGGTCCGCAACCAAGCCTTCTGCTATCATGGGACCATCACAGGAGGTGGCTTTTATGAAGCTGAACGAGAAAATTTTGTACTACCGCAAAGCGGCCAAGCTGTCCCAGGAGGATCTGGCAGCCATGGTGGGGGTGTCCCGTCAGGCGGTGAGCAAATGGGAGCTGGGCGACGCCACGCCGGAGGTGGACAAGCTGCTGGCGCTGGCAAAGGCCTTCGGCGTGACCACCGACGAGCTGCTCAGCGAAGGCGAGCCCGCCGGGCCGGAGAAACGGGAAGAACCACCCCGGGAGGAGCCCCCGGTGTACACGGTCCCGGACACCCCGGGGCCGGACAATTTTGACCGGGCCACAGGGTGGATTGGGCGGCTCATCCGGCGGTTCGGCTGGCTGGCCGGGGTGTACATCGCCCTGTCCGGGCTGGGCACCACCATCATTGGGGCGCTGGCCCGGTGGGGCTTCGGGGCTTTTTTCGATACGTCCGAGAATATGATGTCCGGGCTGGGTGGTTTTGACAGCTTTGGCGGCATGGGAGGCGTACAGTTCTCCGGCGACGTCCCGCCGGAGATACAGCAGGCGTTTTTGGAGGAGATGGGGCTTGCCCCCTCCGCCTCGTCCCTGGGCGGGGTGGAGGGCTTCTTCCTGGGCTTTGCCACCGTGTTCCTTGTGATCGGCGTGGTCACCATGATCGCCGGGGCGGTGCTGGCGGTGGTGCTCTACTGGAAGGGGAACAAAAGGCCCTGACTTTGGGCAAAACGCCGGTTGACATTTTTCCCCTGTCCCTGTATCATAGTCCACACAGGTGTCAAGACACCTGTGTGGACTATTTTTGAGATTCGAGGGATGGATATGGAAAAGCTCAAAGCGTTCCTGAAGCGCAAAAACATCGTCATCTCCGCCAAGCGGTACGGCATCGACGCCCTGGGGGCCATGGCCCAGGGCCTGTTCTGCTCCCTGCTCATCGGCACGATCCTGAACACCGTGGGCAGTCAGTTCCACATCGGCTTCCTCACCGCCCAGATCATCGAGATCAACAAGCAGGGGTACACCATTGGCGGACTGGCCTCCTTCATGAGCGGCTCGGCCATGGCGGTGGCCATCGGCTATGCCCTCCAGGCGCCGCCCATGGTGCTGTTCTCCCTGGCGACAGTGGGCTACGCCTGCAACGCCCTGGGCGGGGCGGGGGGACCGCTGGCGGTGCTGTTCGTGGCCATCATCGCCGCCGAGTTCGGCAAGGCGGTGTCCAAGGAGACCAAGGTGGACATCCTCGTCACCCCCATCGTCACTATTCTGGTGGGCATCGGCGCGGCCTGGCTCATCGCCCCTCCCATCGGCAGCGCGGCCAGCGCCTTCGGCCAGCTCATCATGCGGGCTACCGTCCTCCAGCCCTTCTGGATGGGCATCCTGGTGTCCGTGCTGGTGGGGGTGGCCCTGACCCTGCCCATCTCCTCCGCGGCCATCTGCTCGGTGCTGGGCCTGACGGGGCTGGCGGGAGGCGCGGCGGTGGCCGGGTGCTGCGCCCAGATGGTGGGCTTCGCCGTCATGTCCTTCCGGGAGAACGGCTGGGGCGGGCTGGTGAGCCAGGGCCTCGGCACGTCCATGCTGCAAATGCCCAACATCGTGAAGAATCCCCGGATCTGGATTCCCCCCACGTTGGCCTCCGCCGTCACCGGCCCCCTGGCCACCTGCCTGTTCAAGCTGGAGATGAACGGCGCGCCCATCAACTCCGGCATGGGGACCTGCGGCCTGTGCGGCCAGCTGGGGGTGTGGACCGGCTGGCTCAGCCCCAGCGAGAAGGCCCTGGCCAACGGGGCCGCGGCCATCGCTCCCGGGGCCTTTGAGTGGACCGGGCTGATCCTGATCTCCTTCGTCCTGCCTGCGGTGCTGTGCTGGGCCTTCGGCATCCTGTTCCGGCGGATCGGCTGGATTCGCGAGGGCGACCTCAAGCTGGATTGATCTTAGAAGCTGTATTCACAACCTCAATTCACTGTTTAGCCGGGTCTTTTTCCGCCATGCGGCGTTCAATTTTCTTGAAATAAACACAATAATTTCTGAGAAAATTTGCCTTACCTGACGGGAAAATCCCTCGGCTATCCGGCGGTTTCGGCTGTGAATACAGGTTCTTACACTTTTACGCGTCAAAACGCCCCGCCGCCGGCGGGGCGTTTTGGACGGTTTCGACAAAAAAAGGGCCGCCTCAGCGGGAAAAACGGTGGGAAAGCGTCTGAAACCAGCTTGACGAACCGTCAACTTTGTGTTATAATTTCACACTGCGCCGATTACGCGAAAAGGGGGCCTGTCCGATGCTGAACGAACTGGAGAACGCGTCCAAGGTCGTGGGCGTCAAGCAGGTCCGCCGGGCGCTGGCAAACGGCCAGGCCAAACGCCTGTATCCGGCCAAGGACGCCGACCCCCAGCTGACCGAACCCCTGGCCCGCCAGGCGGCGGAACAAGGCGTGGAGACCGTCTGGGCGGAGTCCATGAAGGCCCTGGGCCGGGCCTGCGGCATCGGGGTCGGGGCGGCGGTGGCCGCTCTGATTTAACAACTTTTTCCGGTTTTAGCGAATAATCTCCGGATCATTCGTTAAAATATATATTTATTGAAAGGAGGAAAATTATGCCTACCTTTAACCAACTGGTCCGCAAGGGCCGCGAGAAGAGCACCTACAAGTCCAACTCTCCCGCCATGCAGCACGGTCTGAACACCCTGAAAAACAAGGAGACCGACCTGCCCTCTCCTCAGAAGCGGGGCGTGTGCACCGCCGTTCGTACTTCCACCCCGAAGAAACCGAACTCCGCGCTGCGTAAGATCGCCCGTGTGCGCCTGACCAACGGCTACGAGGTCACCGCCTATATCCCCGGCGTGGGCCACAATCTTCAGGAGCACTCCGTGGTCATGATCCGCGGCGGCCGTGTCAAGGACCTGCCCGGCGTTCGTTACCACATCATCCGCGGCACGCTGGACACCCAGGGCGTCAACGGCCGGATGCAGGCCCGCTCCAAGTACGGCGCCAAGCGGCCCAAGGCCAAGAAGAAGTAATTCTTCACCCACAACAAGTTTTGCGCACACGCGCAAGGCACCCTGCCTTGCCGGGTGTTTATCTGATATAAAGCCTGCGCTGCCCATAGCCTGTAGGGGCGGATATGATCCGCCCGTCAGGTTCCGGGACTTAATATAGCGGGCGGATGGTATCCGCCCCTACAAAAGCGGGCACAAATTGGGTAAACCTCGGACAGGCACATTACGCGAGGTTTTTTCGGCCAAATATCGTCGCGTCAGGCGGGGAGCGGGGTTCCGGGCAAGGGGCGCATACTTTGTGTATGTGACCCGCCACGAGGGTTCCCGCAACGAAGCATGGCGCAATGAGATGTCGGCCGAAGCTTCGAGTACCTGTGAATTCTAATTTTATATAGAAGGAGGGAAGCGAAGTGCCCAGAAGAGGAAACGTACCCAAGCGGGAAATTCTGCCCGACCCGCTGTATAATTCCGTCTTAGTCACTAAGCTCGTCAACAGCATCATGCTGGACGGCAAGAAGGGCGTAGCCCAGAAGGTCGTCTACGGCGCCTTTGACATCATCAAGGACAAGACCGGCAAGGAGCCCCTTGAGGTCTTCACCACCGCCATTGAGAACATCATGCCTTCCCTGGAGACCAAGTCCCGCCGCGTGGGCGGCTCCACCTATCAGGTCCCCATGGAGGTCCGGCCCGAACGCCGTCAGACCCTGGGTCTGCGCTGGCTGACCAACTACTCCCGCAACCGCGGCGAGAAGACCATGAAGGAGCGGCTGGCCGGTGAGATCATGGACGCCGCCAACAACACCGGGTCCGCTGTGAAGAAGCGTGAGGACACCCACAAGATGGCCGAGGCCAACAAGGCGTTCGCCCACTACCGCTGGTAAGGACGGAGGCAAGCTGAACCAATATGGCAAGAAAAGTAACTCTGGAAAACACACGTAATATCGGCATCATGGCCCACATCGACGCCGGTAAGACCACCACCACCGAGCGCATCCTGTACTACACCGGCGTGAACTACAAGATCGGTGAGACCCATGACGGCACCGCCACCATGGACTGGATGGCTCAGGAGCAGGAGCGGGGCATCACCATCACCTCCGCCGCCACCACCTGCTACTGGAAGGGCACCAAGGACCAGTTCCCCCAGACCCGGATCAACATCATCGACACCCCGGGCCACGTGGACTTCACCGTGGAGGTGGAGCGCTCCCTGCGCGTGCTGGACGGCTCTGTCACCGTCATGTGCGCCAAGGGCGGCGTGGAGCCCCAGTCCGAGACTGTCTGGCGTCAGGCGGACCACTACAAGGTCCCCCGCATGATCTACGTCAATAAGATGGACATCATGGGTGCCGACTTCTACAACGTGCTCAACATGATCCATGACCGGCTCAAGGCCAACGCCGTGCCCATCCAGCTCCCCATCGGCAAGGAGGAGACCTTCAAGGGCATCATCGACCTGGTGGAGATGGACGCCGACATCTACTACGACGAGATGGGCAAGGATATGCGCGTCGAGGAGATCCCCGCCGACATGCTGGAGCTGGCCCAGGAGTACCGCACCAAGCTGGTGGACGCCTGCGCCGACATCGATGAGGAGATCATGGAGCTGGCTCTGGAGGAGCAGCCCGTCCCCCAGGAGATGCTGCGCCGGGCCATCCGCCGCGGCACCATCGACAACCTGCTTGTCCCCGTGGTGTGCGGCACGTCCTACAAGAACAAGGGCGTGCAGAAGCTGCTGGACGCCATCGTGGACTATATGCCCGCCCCCACCGACATCCCCCCCATTCAGGGCGTCAACCCCGACACCGAGGAGGAAGAGGAGCGCCCGTCCTCCGACGAGGAGCCCTTCTCCGCCCTGGCGTTCAAAATCGCCACCGATCCCTTTGTGGGCCGCCTGTCCTTCATCCGTGTCTATTCCGGCACGCTGAACACCGGCACGTCGGTGCTCAACTCCACCAAGCGGCAGAAGGAGCGCATCGGCCGCATCCTCCAGATGCACGCCAACCACCGGGAGGATATCGAGACCGTGTACTCCGGCGACATCGCCGCCGTCATCGGCCTGAAGAACTCCACCACCGGCGACACCCTGTGCGACGAGAAGCACCCCGTCATTCTGGAGTCCATGGAGTTCCCTGAGCCCGTCATCCGGGTGGCCATTGAGCCCAAGACCAAGGCCGGCCAGGAGAAGATGGGCATCGCCCTGATGAAGCTGGCAGAGGAGGACCCCACCTTTAAGACCTACACCGACGAGGAGACCGGCCAGACCATCATCGCAGGTATGGGCGAACTCCATTTGGAGATCATCGTGGACCGTCTGCTCCGGGAGTACAAGGTGGAGGCCAACGTGGGCGCGCCCCAGGTGGCCTATAAGGAGACCATCAAGCAGTCCGTCAAGCAGGACACCAAGTACGCCCGCCAGTCCGGCGGCAAGGGCCAGTACGGCCATGTGGTCATCACCGTGGAGCCCAACGAGCCCGGCAAGGGCTATGAGTTCCTCAACGAGATCACCGGCGGCGTCATCCCCAAGGAGTTCATCCCCGCCGTGGACGCGGGCATCCAGGGGGCCATGCAGTCCGGCGTGCTGGCCGGCTATCCCGTGGTGGATGTCAAGGTTCACTTGACCTTCGGCTCCTACCACGAGGTGGACTCCTCCGAGATGGCCTTCAAGATCGCCGGCTCCATGGCCTTCAAGGAGGCCTGCCGCAAGGCCGGGGCCTGCCTGCTGGAGCCCATTATGAAGGTGTCCGTCATCGCCCCCGAGGAGTACCTGGGCAACGTCATCGGCGACCTCACCTCCCGCCGCGGCCAGATTCTGGGCCAGGAGGCCCGGCCCGGCGCCCAGCAGGTGGACGCGCTGGTCCCCCTGTCCGAGATGTTCGGCTACGCCACCGACCTGCGCTCCCGCACCCAGGGCCGGGGCCAGTATACCATGGAGCCCCACAGCTATGTGGAGATCCCCAAGAACATCGCCGAGAAGATCATCGCCCAGCGCGGCCGGAAAGAGGACTGATTGCGCCCCGCGCAAATTAACAGTTGCAATTTCTGCCGCCATAGGATAAAATAGGCCCATAAACCTATTTGTCTCACCCCATTACAATTCACCATTATAAGGAGGAACATCCAAAATGGCCAAGGCAAAATTTGAGCGTACCAAGCCCCACGTCAACATCGGCACCATCGGCCACGTTGACCACGGCAAGACCACCCTGACCGCCGCCATCACCAAGTGGCTGGCCCTTCAGGGCTTCGCTGACTACAGCGATTACTCCAGCATCGACAGCGCCCCCGAGGAGCGTGAGCGCGGCGTCACCATCAACACCGCCCACATCGAGTACCAGACCGAGAGCCGCCACTACGCCCACGTGGACTGCCCGGGCCACGCCGACTATATCAAGAACATGATCACCGGCGCCGCTCAGATGGATGGCGCCATCCTGGTCATCGCCGCCACCGACGGCCCCATGGCCCAGACCAAGGAGCACATCCTGCTGGCCCGTCAGGTGGGCGTGCCCGCCATCGTGGTGTTCCTGAACAAGTGCGACCAGGTGGACGACGAGGAGCTGCTGGAGCTGGTGGAGATGGAGGTCCGCGAGACCCTGTCCTTCTACGAGTTCCCCGGCGACGACATCCCCATCATCAAGGGCTCCGCTCTGAACGCCCTGACCAACGAGTCCGGCAACAAGGACGACCCCGACTTCGCCTGCATCAAGGAGTTGATGGACGCTGTTGACAGCTACATCCCCACTCCCGACCGCAAGGCCGACCTGCCCTTCCTGATGCCCGTGGAGGACGTGTTCACCATCACCGGCCGCGGCACCGTGGCTACCGGCCGTGTGGAGCGCGGCCAGCTGAAGGCGGGCGAGACCGTTGAGATCGTCGGCCTCACCGAGGAGAAGAAGAGCACCGTCGTCACCTCCATGGAGATGTTCCGCAAGACCCTGGACTATGTTGAGGCCGGCGACAACGTGGGCTGCCTGCTCCGCGGCGTCAACAAGGACGAGATCGAGCGCGGCCAGGTGCTGTGCAAGCCCAACTCCATCCACCCCCACACCAAGTTCGTGGGCCAGGTGTACGTCCTGAGCAAGGACGAGGGCGGCCGTCACACCCCCTTCTTCAACAACTACCGTCCCCAGTTCTACTTCCGTACCACCGACGTGACCGGCGTCATCACCCTGCCCGAGGGCACCGAGATGTGCATGCCCGGCGATAACGTGGACATGAACGTGGAGCTGATTACCCCCATCGCCATCGAGAAGGGCCTGCGCTTCGCCATCCGCGAGGGCGGCAGGACCGTGGGTTCCGGCGTCGTCATTGACGTGGCCGAGTAATTCCAACGCTTAAACAGCCGTAAAAGACAGCCGCCGTCAGGCGGCTGTCTTTTTGCGTGCGGACGCCGGGGCTGTTGGCCGCGCCGGTTCATTTGCCTGTCGCGTAATTCACGTTAAAAAAGAGGGAGCGGCCAGCCGGCCGCTCCCCCATTATTTCTTATTATCGTAATACCCTGATATGGCGCAAAGCGCACCAATTAGCGAAACAATCGCTCCAACCTGAGTCATAATATCACCTAAGAGAATGAATGCACTCCCTAACAAAATTACAGCTATCCCAAGAAATATTTTTCCACTTGATCTAACTCCGATAATTGATTACAGATGCAGAACCCGGGAGGCGATCTCTTTGGTTTTCCCCTCGTTCCAGAAGTTCTCGCCCAGATAGCCGCAGGTCCGCCTCGTCACGTTCATCTTGGCGTGGTCCTTGTTGTGGCACATGGGGCACTCCCACTCGTTGTCCTCGTTGACGATAATCTCCCCGTCATAGCCGCACACCTGGCAGTAGTCGCTCTTGGTGTTGAACTCGGCGTACTGGATGTTGTCGTAGATGAACCGCACCACGTCCTTCAGGGCCTCCAAATTGTGGCGCATGTTGGGAATCTCCACATAGGAGATGCAGCCGCCGCTGGAGATCTTCTGGAACTGGCTCTCGAAGGTGAACTTGGAGAAGGCATCGATGTCCTCCCGCACGTCCACGTGGTAGCTGTTGGTGTAGTAGCCCTTGTCCGTCACGTCGGGAATAGTGCCGAACCGCTCCTTGTCGATGCGGGCGAAGCGGTAGCACAGGCTCTCCGCCGGGGTGCCGTACAGGGCGAAGCCGATGTTGGTCTCCCGGCGCCAGCGGTCAGTGGTCTCACGCAGGTGCTTCATCAGCCGCAGGGCGAAGTCCTCCCCCTCCGGGGCAGTCTGAGAGCAGCCCTTCACCAGCTTAGTCACCTCATACAGCCCGATGTAGCCCAGGGAGATGGAGGAGTAGCCGCCATAGAGCAGCTCGTCGATGGTCTCCCCCTTGTCCAGCCGGGCCACCGCCCCATACTGCCAGTGGATGGGGGACACGTCGGAGCGGATGCCCTTCAGGGCGTTATGGCGGCACATCAGGGCCTCGAAGCACAGCTCCAGCCGCTCCTCCAGCAGGGGCCAGAACTTGTCCTCGTCCCGGCCGGAGAGGATGCCGATCTGGGGCAGGTTGATGGACACCACGCCCTGGTTGAACCGGCCCTCGAACTTGTACTGGCCGTTCTCGTCCTTCCAGGGGGCCAGGAAGGACCGGCACCCCATGGGGGAGAACACGTTGCCCTCGTAGTGCTCCCGCATCTTTTTGGCGGAGATGTAGTCGGGATACATCCGCTTGGCGGAGCACTTGACGGCAAGCTCGGTGAGGTAGTCGTACTCCCCGCCGGTGAGGTTGTTGCACTCGTCCAGCACGTACACCAGCTTGGGGAAGGCGGGGGTGATATAGACCCCCTTCTCGTTTTTGATGCCCTCCAGCCGCTGGGTGAGGATCTCCTGAATGATGGCGGCGTTCTCCTTGATATAGGGGTCCCCCTCCCGCAGGCACAGGAACAGGGTGACAAAGGGGGACTGGCCGTTGGTGGTCATCAGGGTATTGATCTGGTATTGGATGGTCTGCACGCCGCTCTTCAGCTCGTCCCGGGTGCGGGCGGCGGCCAGCTTCTCGATGGTGGCGTCGTCCAGCTCCGGGGCGGTCTGGCGGGTCTTGTGGACGTACTTCTCATAGGTCATCCGCAGGTACTTGCCCAGATGGCTCACCTCCACGGACTGGCCGCCGTACTGGTTGGAGGCCACACAGGAGATGATCTGCGTGACCACGGTGCAGGCCACCTGAAAGCTCTTGGGGGACTCGATGAGCTTGCCGTTGATCATGGTGCCGTTGTCCAGCATGTCGCCAATGTTCACCAGGCAGCAGTTGAAGATGTGCTGGACAAAATAGTCCGCGTCGTGGAAGTGGAGGACGCCCTCGTCGTGGGCTTTGGAAATGTGCTCGGGCAACAGGATGCGGCGGGTCAGATCCCGGCTCACCTCGCCGGCGATATAGTCCCGCTGGGTGGAGGCAATGGCGGTGTTCTTGTTGGCGTTCTCCTCCGCCAGCTCCTTGTTGTCGTTGCGGATGAGGGAGAGGATGGACTCGTCGGTGGTGTTGGCCTTGCGCACCAGGGCCCGGGTGTAGCGGTAGATGATGTAGGCCTTGGCCAGCTCGTACTTCCCGGCGGCCATCAGCTTGGTCTCCACCATGTCCTGAATGTCCTCCACCAGCAGGCGCTTGCGGCCCCGGGTCTCGGCCACGGAGTCGGCGATGGCGTCGATGGAGCCCTCGTCGATGCGGTACTGCTCGTCCACGGCGGCGTTGGCCTTCCGGATGGCGGCCACAATTTTCGCCCGGTCAAACTCCACGATGGAATCGTCTCTTTTGATTACTTTCATATCTTCCCGCGCTCCTTTTCATTTGTACTGGCAAAACCCGCCTCCTCAGTCAGGAGCACACGGCAGGATATAATATATATTATATCCTGCCGTGTGCTGCCGACACGCAACAAGGCTACGCCATCATGATACTATATCTTGTGGTCGATGTCAACTGTGCAATCTATATAAACGGCACATACTTTTTTTGTCTGGAATTTTCGGGGGAAAGGACTTGACAGCCCAGTGGCGGCCCATTCCGCCGGGGCATAGACTGGACTGCACCCAGGCGGGCGTTCTGCCCGCCCTCCCGCTCCTGATTCCGGCCCCGGCGGGAGGCGGCGGGGCCCCTCTGGGTTTAGGGCCGGTGAAAGGAGCGTACTCATGAGTCAATTCTATTGGAACGAACCCTCCAGGGGCTACGCCATGACCGCGGAGGAGTTCGCCGCCGGAGCCTGCCAGCGCCCCGGACCCCAGCCCTGTCCGTCCCAAAGGCCCGGCTGCGGCTGTGACAGCACCCCGGTATCCCCCATGCCTCCGGTGGGCTGCGGCTGCGCGGGGGCCGTGCCCGACTGCCCGGACAGCGGCTGCGGCCAGGGGCCGGAATGCTGCCAGCAGATGGTGTGCTGCTGCCGTCCCGTCCCCGGGCCCAAGCCCCAGCCCCCCCAGGTGGAGGAGGGCTGCTGCTGCAAGCAGAGCTTCCGGGCGGCGCTGGCCCTGCTGTGCGACGAGCGCATCTCCAGTCTGCTGGACTTCGACACCTCCGCCTTCCTGACCGGCGCCTACAGCGCCGGCGCCGCCCTCCAAAGAGGGAAGCCCGCCGCGAGCGAGCCCGTCGGCCAGACGGAGGACGGCGTCGGGACCGGGAACAAACCCACTCCGCCCAAGCCGCCCTGTTCCTGCGGGGCGTCCGACAACCTGGGGACCCTGTCGGGCAGCTTCAAGCGGTTCGCGCCGTGCAGCTGTGATCTGCTGGATATCGACGCCGAGGTATATACCCTTTCCGGAAAGAACAGCGTCCTCACCGCCCAGCAGGTGAACCTGTGCCAGCTGGACGCGGTGGTCATCCAGGGCGCGGCGGCCTGCGCGGAGGGCGACCTCTCCGCCGAAGAGGTCGCCGCCCGGAATTTCCGGTGCGTCCGCTCCCTCCTGGCCCAGCGGCTCAATCCCTGCGGCGCCCCCTGCGGTCAGACCGCCTGCTCCTGCGCCTGCGACGGCCGGGACTGCTGCTGCGCCGCCGGGCTGCTGTCCACCCTGGCCCAGAACAATCTGAGCCGCCGGGTGTCCCTGACGGCGGGGCTTCTGACCCTCCAGGACGTGACGCTGCTGGGCACCGTGGGCAATGTGCTGGTGCTGGCCAACGACTGCGACAACCGGCTGTACTTCGTGTGCGTCAACAGCGTACAGTTTATCGGGTAAGCTTTGGAGCCGCCCCCGCTTTCGCGGGGGCGGTGAAGTTTCCCCACGCCAACAGCGCAGAGCCTCCCGGGCAAGGAACACCGCCTCCCCCGCTTTTGCGGGGGAGGCGGTGTTGATGCCGCTCAGCCCGAGAGCTTGTCAAACGGATAAAACACGTATTCACAGCCGGTGAACTCGGTCCCGTTGATATTGGAGCGGGAGTTCAGCACCAGCCTGTCCGGCTGCACGGTCCCCTTGTAATCCACGCTTCCCTGGGGAGCAAAGGTCGTCAGCGTAATGCCGCCCCCGCCGTCCAGCTCATAGCTGCCCAGCAGCTCCGCGTAGTGCTCGTCTTCCCTGTTGAACCAGCTCTCAGAGGGGAAATAGGTGCTGTACTTCTCTCTCTGTTCCACGCTGGCATGGATGACCGTCCCATCCTCATAGAAGCGCAATGCGTAATTGTTCATCAAACCGTTGGAGTCAAAGTCCCTGATATAACAGTAGATGCCGTCACAGCGCAAAACCCCGGTGTCCTCAGTCGGCGCCGGCGTCTCCGCCCCGCAGCCGGAGAGCAGAAGCGCAAACGTCAGGCTCAGCGCGAAAAGCGGAATTCGTCTCATGAAGGCAGCCTCCTTCACCGTTAAACTACACCATTCAGTATAGCATGAAACCGCGGGGAGCGCAAGCCAAACATGCGGAACCGGCCTTTGATATTTTGGAACAGGCGGCGTATGCCGGCCGCCTCCGGACTGCGGCGGGGTACGAATTGCCGTTCAGCCGCCCGGCCGCCCGGCCTCCTCCGCCTCGATGGCCCGGAACCGGGGCATGATGCCAATCTTATCCGGCGTGTGCACCGGGAGCTGATAGATATCGTGGCCGGGGAACTGGTTGCCCTCCACCAGGCAGGGCCCCTCCGGCGTGAAGCACACGTCCCAGCCCACGTAGCCCACCTCGGGAACCACCTGAGCGGCCTCCATCACCAGCGCCCGGGCCCGGTTCCAATCGGGGAAGGTGAAGCCTTTGATCTGCGCGCCGGTGGCCGGGTGGCTGGCGTACAGGTTTTTCTGCTTGTCCAGCGCCCGGTCGATGACTGTGCCCGTCTCCGGGTCCATGGGGGCCACCATGCCGCCGCTGTTGAAGTTGTCCACGAATTTGCCGTTGCCGATGCGGAACATGGCGGTGACAAGGTACGCCTTTCCGCTCTTCCCCCGTATGGTCACCATGCGCACCGTGTTGATGGACCCCGGGTAGATGGCCGCCACCGCCGGGTGCTGGACGATGACCTCCTCCAGCTCCAGCCTGGGGGCCCGCCGGACCAGGTGGGCGTACAGCGCCTCCAGGGAGGGAAAGTCCCCGGTTTTCAGCTTCTCAATGCCCCAGCCGCAGCTGCCCTGGGACGGCTTGGCCATAAACACCGGGTTGCGCTCCAGGAAGGCCAGCACCTCCTCCCGGTTGTCCCCGGTCACGGGCACCCATTCCCGGTGGAGGAAGGAGGAGAACCTGGTATTGAACCGGATCTTGTCCCCCAGCTCGTCCATGTGGGCCCTGTCGTTGTATTTGGCCACAATCTCGTTGTTCCGGCCCCGGGTCAGGTAGGTGTCCCGCTGTTCCGGGGTCAGATTATACATCTCGAACAGGTCGTAGTCCATATAGCCCGCGCCGTATTTCACCGCGCAGTCCTTCATATCCCGGAAGACGGCCCACCGGGACCGGCCCGTCTTTTTGTGAATGGAGCTGATTTTTTCCAGCATGGCCCTATAGTTCATCTTCAGCGCCCGCTGGACCAGATACTTGATCTTCATGGCAGCCTCCTCGTTCCCCTTTCCCGGAGGAAAAGGGAATGCAGACAGAACATTTCGTTCGCTGGCAAAACGGGACAAAAACCGGGCTGTTTCTTCCCGGCAGCTGGGGCCAGCGGTGTGGATTGTGTTATTTTACCATAATTCAGGCAAAAGCGCAATGCCTGGAAACTCCGTCTTGACAAGGTCCGCCTCTAATTGTATACTTATATTCGACTTTTAGTTTACAATGAGGTGATAATCTATGAAAGGTCAGTCCCCAATCCCCGTCCGCCGCCTGACTCTGTGCGCCGTCATGGCGGCGGTGATGTGCGTCATCGCCCCCATATCCTTCCCCATCGGGCCCATCTCCATCACCGGCGGAACCCTGGCCATCTACCTGACCGCCTGCCTGCTGGGGGGCGCGTGGGGAACGGTCTCCACCCTGGTGTACCTGCTGGTGGGCTTTGTGGGCCTTCCGGTGTTCAGCAACTACATGGGAGGCGCCTCCCGGCTCCTCGGCCCCACCGGGGGATACCTGGTGGGCTATCTGCCCATGATCTTCATCGCCGGGTCCGTGGCGGAGCTGGCCTTCCGCCGGTTCAAGGATCAGGGGAGGCGGGGCGCGGTCCTCACCCTGGCGGTCCAGCTTCTGGGCATGGTGCTGGCCACCGCCGTGCTGTACGCCTTCGGCACCGCCTGGTACTGCTTCCAGGCGGAGGTGGACCTGCAAACGGCTCTGAACGCCTGCGTCCGCCCCTTCATCCCCTTCGATCTGCTCAAGATCGCGGCGGCGCTGGCGGTGGGGACGCCGGTCCGGCGGGGGCTGAAGCGGGCCGGTCTGCTCTGAGCGGAGACATTTTTGCCCCGCCGGAACCTAGGGCTTGTTTGAAAATTGTCAACACACCCAAACAGCGGGTCTTTTTCCGCCATGCTTTGCCAGTTTTCCTTGCAATACACCAAGTATTTCTGCGTCAAACCGGCTTTGACGAAAAAATCCCTCGCCGCTGGGCATCCTGCCAATTTTCAAACGGCGCCTATTCTCCGGCAAAATTTCCTCTTGCAATTTCTCAGGAGTATGTTACAATGAACCCCGACAACTGAATACAGTTGCGAGAAATGCAGCAGGCGGGGCCGGACCCTCTGGCCCCGCCCCGAGAAAGGAAGAAGCAAAATGCCCAAGCTCAAGAAACGGGCCCTTTTGCTGCTGGCCGCGCTTGCCATGCTGGCGGTCTCACTGTACGGCTGTACGGGAGACACGCCGCTCACCCCCTCCGCCGGGGTGAGCGACAGCGGGAGCGAGCCGTCCGCTGCACAATCGGGCGAGTTACCCAACGGGAACTCAGTCACGGTAGGTATCGCACAGGATTTGGACAACCTCGACCCCCAGCTGGCCAAAACCGCCGGCATCCGCGAGGTTCTGTTCAACATCTTCGAGGGACTGGTGAAGGCCAGCCCCGACGGCTCCATTATTCCGGCCGTCGCCAGTGACTATGAGATCTCCGAGGACGCGAAAACGTACACCTTTACCCTGCGGGAGGGCGTCACGTTCCACAACGGGGAGCCGGTCACAGCCGAGGATGTGGTCTATTCCCTGGAACGCTGCGCCGGATCGGAGAACGATGGAACGCCTCTGGTCTCGGCGTTTTCCAATGTCTCCAAAATTGAGGCCGACGGCCAGGGCCGCGTGGTGGTAGAGCTGGCCGAGCCCAGCCTGGAGTTTCTCAACTCCATGACCGCCGCCATCATCCCCAAGGACTCCGGCCCCACCATCACCGAGACCATGACGGGCACCGGCCCCTTCCGGTTTGTCTCCTACGCCGCCCAGGACAACCTGGTGATGGAGAAGTTTGACGGCTACTGGAACAAAGACAAGGCCGCCAGGCTGGACAAAGTGACCTTTAAGATCATCGCCGACGACAACGCCCTGGTCATCGGCCTGAAGGGCGGCACGCTGGACATGGTGATCCACCTGCCCAACACTCTGGAGAGCCAGGTGAAGGACCAGTTCACCGTCCATCAGGACACCATGAAGCTGGTCCAGGCCCTCTACCTGAACAACGCGGTGGAGCCCTTCAGCAATGAGCTGGTGCGTCAGGCCATGTACTACGCCATCGACGTGGACGAGATCATTGAGTTCGTGTGCGGCGGCGCGGGCGTGGCCACCGGCACCAGCATGTACCCCGCCCGGGAGAAGTATTTCCTGCCCGAGCTGGCGGAAAATTACGCCCAGGACCTGGAAAAGGCCAGGGCGCTGCTGGCCCAGGCGGGCTATCCCGACGGCTTTGAGATGCACATCACCGTGCCCTCCAACTACGCCCAGCATGTGGACACCGCCCAGGTCATCGCCGAGCAGCTTAAACAGGTGAACATCACCGCCGTGGTGGACCTGGTGGAGTGGGGCGTCTGGTATCAGGACGCGTACCGCGGCCGGCAGTACGAGTCCACCGTGTGCGGCATCGCCGCCGAGGATATGACGGCCCGGGAGATGCTGGTGCGCTACATGTCGGACAACCGGAAAAACTTCATCGGCTTCCAGGACGCGGAGTACGACCAGGTGATGGCCCAGGCCATGGCCTCCACCGACGACGGGGAGCAGACCCGACTGTACAAACGGGCGGAGGAGATCCTCAATGAGCGGGCGGCCAGCCTGTGGATTCAGGACGCCTGCGACCTGGTGGTGATGAATCCGGCGCTGGAGGGCTTCACCTTCTACAAGACCTACGTGCTGGATATGTCTACGATTGGATACAGCCATTCATAACAGCATGGGGCGGGGTCGTCCGGGGGACGGCCCCGCCTCTTTTCAAAAGGAGGTTTTCCCGGTGGGAAAAGCCTTGCTGAAGCGGGTTTTGCTGCTCATCGGCACCATGCTGCTGGTGAGCGCCCTGGCCTTTGTGGCCTTTTCCGTCATCCCCAGCGACCCCACTGCCTCTATCCTGGGGGCGGAGGCCACCGATGAGCAGATCGCCACCCTCCGGGCCCAGCTGGGGCTTGACCTGCCCGTCTGGCAGCGGTACTGGAACTGGCTGACCGCCTTTGTCACCGGCGACTTCGGCCAATCCTACAAGTATGATAAGCCGGTGGCGGAGCTGCTGGCAGACAAAACCGGCGTCACCATGGTGCTGGCGGCGGTGTCCTTTGTCCTCATCGCGGCCATCTCCCTGCCTCTGGGGCTCATCGCCGCCCGGCGGCAGGGCGGGCTGGTGGACCGTGCGGTGACGGTGCTCACCCAGATCACCATGTCCGTCCCCAACTTTGTGCTGGGCATCGGCATCCTGTACCTGTTCGCCCTGATCCTGCACTGGTTTGCGCCGGAATACGTCCCCCTGTCCCAGGGGCTTGGGGCCCACCTGCGGTATATGGTCTTCCCCGCCCTGGCCATCGCCCTGCCCAAAAGCGCCATGACGGTGAAGCTCCTGCGGGGCTCCATTCTGGGGGAGCTGGACCAGGACTACGTCCGCACCGCCTACAGCAAGGGGAACAGCCAGGGCTCGGCCCTGCGGCGGCACGTGCTGCGCAATGCCATGATCCCGGTTGTTACCTTCCTGGCCATGGCCATCGGCGACATCATGGCCGGCTCCATCGTGGTGGAGCAGGTGTTCAGCATCCCCGGCCTGGGGCGCATCCTCATCGCGTCCATCAACAACCGGGACTACCCGGTGGTCCAGGCCATCGTGGTGATGCTGGCCTTGATCGTGGTGGGCTGCAACTTTCTGGCCGATCTGCTCTACCGGGTGATGGACCCGCGGATTGAGAGGACATAGCCATGAGACAGAAAAACTGGTATCTCACCATCGGGCTGGTTCTGACGGCCTGTATGCTGGCCTTTACCGCCCTGGGCCTCTTCTGGACGCCTTACGCCCCCTCCGCCATGAGCGCCCCGGACCGGGAGGCCCCCCCCTCCGCCGCCCACCTCTTCGGCTGCGACGCCTACGGGCGGGATGTCCTCTCCCGCACCCTGGAGGGGGCCGCCTCCACCCTGACCATCGCCCTGGCGGTGCTGGCAGTAGGGGCGGTGTTCGGGCTGATGATCGGGGCGCTGTGCGGCTACTATGGGGGGGCGGCGGACGCCCTTGTCATGCGCCTGTGCGACGCCGTCGCCGCCTTCCCCAGCGTGCTGCTGGCCATGGTGGTGCTGGCCGTCACCGGGCCGGGAAGGTACAACGTGATCGGGGCCCTGGGGGTGCTGTTCATCCCCAGCTTCGCCCGGCTGGTCCGGGGGGAGTTTCTCAAGTACCGGGACCGGGACTTTGTCCGCTCCGCCCGGCTCATGGGGGTGGGCGGTCTGCGCGTCATCTTCGTCCACATCCTGCCCAACACCTGGCCCACGCTGTTGTCGGGGCTGACCATCGGCTTCAACAACGCGGTGCTGTCCGAGGCGTCCATGAGCTACCTGGGCATCGGCGTGAGCCCCAGCGAGCCCAGCCTGGGCTATCTGCTCAGCGACGCCCAGAGCTATCTGTTCACCCTCCCCTGGTACACCGCCTTCCCGGCGGCGGTGGCCGTCCTGCTCATCCTGGGGGTGGGCATGGTGGGCGAGGGCCTCCGAACTCGAATGGGGGCGGCGTCATGATGCTGAACATCAAGGATCTGTCCGTGGTATTCACCGACCGGGGGGCCCCCTTCACCGCCGTGGACAGGTTTTCCCTGGAGATGGACCGGGGGGAGGTGGTGGGCGTGGTGGGCGAGTCCGGCTCGGGCAAGTCCATGACCGCCCACGCCCTCATGGGCCTCATCCGCCGGAGCCAGGTGGAGGTGACGGGCAGCGCCCTGTTCGAGGGCGCGGACCTGCTGGCCCTGTCCCGGGCGGAGCTGCGGCGCTATCAGGGCCGGGACCTGTCCATCATCTTTCAGGAGCCCATGACCAGCCTGAACCCCACCATGCGCATCGGCGCTCAGGTGGAGGAGTCCCTGCGCATTCACGAGAAAAAGCTGTCCGGGCCGGAGCGGAGGGCCCGCGCTCTGGAGGCCATGGCCCTGGCCGGACTGCCCGAACCGGAAGCGCTGTACCGCCAGTACCCCCACCAGCTGTCCGGGGGAATGCGGCAGCGGGTAATGATCGCCTCGGCGCTGGTGCTGCGGCCCCGTCTGCTCATTGCCGACGAGCCCACCACCGCCCTGGACGTGACCATTCAGGCCCAGATTCTGGAGACGCTGAAGGACATCAACCGCAGGGAGGGTACAGCCATCCTGTTCATCTCCCACGACCTGGGGGTGGTCCGGGCGCTGTGCCGGCGTGTTGTGGTGATGCGGCAGGGAAAAATCGTGGAGTCCGGGCCGGTGGACCAGGTGTTTTACCACCCGAAGGAGGACTATACCAAGCTGCTCATCTCCTCCCGGCCCACGCGCAGAAAGCTGAGAGGGGGCGGGTCAAATGGCTGATCCCATCGTACACATCGGCCATCTCAGCAGCTGGTACGGACGGGGCCGGAACCGGAAGCAGGTTTTGCGGGACGTGTCCCTGGACCTGGCCCCCGGCGAGGCGCTGGGGGTGGTGGGGGAGTCCGGCTCGGGCAAGTCCACCCTGGCCAAGTGTGTGCTGGGACTGGTGACGGATATCACCGGCACGCTGGAGGTGAACAGCCCCAGGCCCCAGATGGTGTTTCAGGACCCCTACGGCTCCCTGAACCCGGCCAAGACCGTGGGGTGGATTCTGGAGGAGCCCCTCCGGGCCACTGGGGTGAAAAACCGGCGGGAGCGCAAAAAGAGGGTGGCGGACTTTCTCCCCCTGGTGGGGCTGGAGGAGGAGCACCTGGGCCGGAAGCCGGCCCAGCTGTCCGGGGGCCAGCGGCAGCGGGTGGCCATCGCCGCCGCGCTGATTCAGGGCAGCAAGCTGATTGTGCTGGACGAGCCGGTGTCCGCCCTGGACGTGACCCTCCAGGCCCAGATCCTGGAGCTGCTGGCGGATCTGAAGGAGCGGCTGGGGCTGTCCTACCTGTTCATCTCCCACGACCTGGCGGTGGTGTACCAGCTTTGCGCACGGGTGGCGGTGATGACGGGAGGCGAGATCGTGGAAGCGGGGGACGTGGACGAGATCTACGACCACCCAAAGCACCCCTACACGAAAAAATTGCTGGAGGCGTCCTTGGCGCTGGATTAGGGAAGGACTGATTCAATCGGCAAAAGCAGATTGCGAATAAATTTTGCGCCAGAATGCGGCGCGGTTTCGCAGGAATAATTGTGTTTATTTCAAGAAATCGCAACAAAATTATGGTGCAAAATTTTCGCAAGATGCCGCAGACGCATTTAATCAGTGCTTCCTTAGATGAAAAGGTCCCGGGCCTGTGACAGGCCCGGGACCTTTTTAAAATAAAACGCGGATTCACAGGGCGCTGGGCCCCCGCTCCGGGTTGCGGGCCACGTCCAGGATGAGCTGGGCGCACCGCTCGATCCCCACCAGGCTGGAGTCCAGGGACAGGTGGTAGTTCTGACTCATGCCCCACTCCCGGTCAGCGTAGTGCTTGTAATAGGCCCGGCGGCGCTTGTCCTTCTCCTCCAGCCGCTTTTCCGGCGTCACATCCGACTCGCCGTACAGCCGCACCACCCGGTCGGCCCGGAAGGAGATGGGGGCGTGGATGAACACGTTGAGCACGTCCTCCCGCTCCCGCAGGATGTAGTCGGCGCACCGGCCCACGATGACGCAGGGCCCCTTTTCCGCCAGGTCCAGGATGACCCGGCACTGGATCACCCACAGAAAATCGGCGGTGGACAGGCCGTTCATGTGCTGCCGGACCCCGCCGCCCCCGGCGAAGGCGTAGGACAGCAGGCTCTGCCAGGGGGAGGCGTACTCCCCCTCCTGCTCGATGAACTTCTCGTCGAAGCCGGTCTCCACCGCCACCTGCTTCACCAGCTCCTTGTCATAGTAGGGCACGTTCAGCAGCCCGGCCACGCGATGGCCCACGGACCGGCCGCCGGAGCCGAACTCCCGGCTGATGGTGATGATCTGCTTGCTCATAAGGGACCCTCCTTTTCTGCGGTCAAATCAAGTGTTCCGGCCTCCAGCCAGATGATGCCCGGAGGGGGCTCGTCAAAGCAGCACACCGCCGCCCGCCAGCCCTCCCCGGCGTAGCTCTTATACGGGCACGGAGGGGGCGTCTCCACCGCCTTGGGGGGATAGAGCGGAACGTCCTCCCGCTTGCACCAGCTCTCCTTCAGCGTCCAGATGCGGAAAAAATCCTCCCAGCTGCCGTCAAACCGGGCCAGCTCCCACGGGCTGAGCAGCCGCCGCGGCAGCTCGGCCCGCCGCGGGCGGACCAGCTCCACGTCCACGCCCACCGGGCCCCCGGACAGGGCGCACAGGGCCGCCCCCCCGCTGTGGGACAGGGAAAACCACCGGTCCTGCCGCCCGGCAAACAGCGGCTTGCCCCGGGGGGAGCGCTCCACCGGGGGCAGCGCCTCCCAGCCCCAGTACCGCTTTGCCGCCAGCCTCAGCAGCGGCCAGGCCAGCCTCCTGCCATCTCCGCCCATGGCACCGTAAACGGCGGTCATCCCGCGCCCCTCCCTCGTCTATTTGGATATATTATACAATGCTCCGCCAAAAATTGCAAGCGCCAGATGGAAACGCCGCACCCGGGCGGACGTGCGCCCGGGCGCGGCTCCTCCTGATTACGACCCGCCAGGGCACTGCCGTCCGGTGTGGTCGATGGTGTAGTCCTGCCCGCAGGTCCCCGGCAGGATGAGCTGGGAGATGGGCACAAAGGTATAGCCCTCCTGAAGCAGCGTCTCAATGATGCCGGGCAGCGCCTCCGGCGTGTGGAGGGCGGCGTTGTGGAACAGCACGATGGAGCCCGGCTGCACCTTGGCCGTCACCCGCTTGGTGATGTCGGCGGCGGACAGGTCCTTCCAGTCCAGGCTGTCCACGTCCCATTGAATGGGCTCGATGCCCAGGGACCGCACCGCGTTGATCACATGGTCGTCGTACTCCCCGTAGGGGCAGCGGAACAGGGTGGGCTTCACCCCCGTCACCGCCGCGATCTTATCCCCGCAGGCGGTGAGGTCGTCGATGATCTCCTGAGAGGACAGGCTGTTGAAATGGGCGTGGGTGTTGGAGTGGCTCATGACCTCGTGGCCCGCCTCCGACAGCGCCTTCACCGATTCCGGATATTTGTCCACCCACTCCCCCACCACAAAAAAGGTGGCCTTCACATTGTACTTGCCCAGAATATCGATGAGCTGCTGGGTGTCCTCGTTGCCCCAGGGTGACGTTATTTTGCGGCGCCGTCCGCGCCAAGCGCCGAATACGTGGCGGAAGCGACCGAAAACGTTGCGGCTCCCCAAAGCAAATTGACACGCAACCGAGTTTCCGCTATGATTGACGGGGGTGATTTTATGCTTGAGATCGCCATTGTTGAGGATGAGGAAAAAGAAGCCCTGCGTCTGGGCGGTTTTCTGGACCGCTTTTCCAGGGAGACCGGAACCCAGCTGAACTGCAAGTGGACCGACAACGCCTCCGCGTTTTTGGAGCAGTACCAGTTTCAATACGACCTGATTTTTATGGACATCCGAATGCCCGGCATGGACGGAATGGCCGCGGCGGAGCGGCTCCGGGAGATGGACAGCGCGGTGATGCTCATCTTCATCACCAGTCTGGCCCAGTACGCGGTGCAGGGCTACGCCGTGGACGCCCTGGACTATATCCTCAAGCCCGTCAGCTACGCCGCCTTCGCGCTGAAAATGCAGCGGGCCGTAGAGCGCTACGCCCAGAGGCGGGATCAGTGGCTGCTGCTGAACACCAATTCCGGCGCCATCCAGCTCCAGGAGTTCGAGCTGTGCTATGTGGAGATCTTCGATCACCACATCCGGTATCATACCCTACAGGCCAACTACGACGCCTACGGGACCCTGAAGTCGGTGGAGCAGCGCCTGCCCTCCCGCAGCTTTTTCCGCTGCAACAACCAGTGCATCATCAACCTGCGCTACGTGTCCAAGCTGGAGGGCAGCACCGTGGTGGTGGACGGGCGGGAATTTCCCATCAGCCGAATGCGAAAAAAGGCGTTTTTGGCCCAGCTTCACCGCTACGCCAGCCCCGAGTGGGAGGACGGGCAATGATTACCCCGTGGGAGCTCTGGCTCATCGCCTGGTATGATTGTTTCATGCTGGTGTCGCTGCTGGCCTGCTGCGTGGTGGCGGGGCATGGGCTGGACCGCCGCCCACTGTTCTGGCTCCGGCTGGCCGGAGCCGCGCTGGCCCAGTGCCTCTGGGCCGGCGCGTGCACCTACCAGTGGGTGCTGGCCCAGCCCCCCGCGTGGACCCCTGCCGGCATCGTCATTTTCAAATACCTGGGCACCTTTCTGCTGACCATCGGCTCCTTCCGGCTGTGCCTGCGCTGCGGGTGGCCGGCGGCGGTGTATGGCGGGACCACCGGCTACATCCTCCAGCACTGCGCGGAGCGGATCACGGAGATTGTCCAGGGGGCGCTGGGCATCCCGCCCGGATGGGGGGAGAAGCTGCTGCTGGCGGCGTCCACGGCGCTGGTATGCCTGTGCTTCGTGCTGGTGCTCCGCAGCCGGTACAATATCTCGGAGTACGACCACTACAGCGGCAAAGAGGGCAACGCCATGCTGCTGACGGCGGCGGTGGCGGCAGGGGTGGCCATCGTGATGGAGCCGCTGATCCGCACGGAGCTGGGCCTGACCCTGGAGGATCAGGGGATGATCTACCTTAATATGATCTCCGTTCTGCTCTCCCTGCTGGTCATGGTGGTCAGCATGTCCCAGATCCGCCAGGCAGAGTCGAAAAAGAAGGCCCAGATCGCCACCCAGCTGCTCTATGCCGAGCGCAGCCGGTACGCCCTGGAGAAGGAGACGGTGGAGGCCATCAACATCCGCTGCCACGACATCAAGCACCAGATCGCCGCCCTGGGGGACGTGGGGCGCAAGCAGGAGCTGCGGGAGATCGAGCGGCTGGTGAACATCTACGACTGCGGGCTGAAAACGGAGTGCGCGGCGCTGGACCTGGTGCTGGCCAGCAAGTCGCGGACGTGCCTGAGCAAACAGATCGAGCTGACGTGCATGGCGGACGGACGGCGGCTGGCCTTTATGGAGGACGCCGATATCTACGCCCTGTTCGGCAACATTCTGGACAACGCCATCGAGGCGGCGGAGCAGCTGGACTGCCAGGAAAAGCGGCTCATCTCCCTGTCTGTGTGCGCCAAGGAACACTTTCTGCACATCAGTCAGGAGAACTACTACAGCGGCGAGCTGGTGATGGAGCGGGGCCTTCCCATGACCACAAAGAAAGACAAGCGTTTTCACGGCTTCGGAATGCAGAGCATCCGGATGCTGACGGAAAAATACGGGGGCGATCTGCGCCTGCGGGCCAGTGGAGGAATATACCGGTTATCCATCCTGTTTCCAATCGCGGAAGATATGGAAAAAAGAGGATAAAATAACGAGGAGTGCCAGTTTTACTGGCGCTCCTCTGCTTTTAAACAGAAAAGTTGTGAAACCAACCAAAAAAGTTTTGGTACATTGAACCAGTTTTTGCCGCGCGGTACAATAGGCCCAACAGGTGGGCAGAGTCAAAGCTCCTCAGCTGCTCAGCCAAAAGGGGAGCTGGCGCGGCTGTCCGCACAATTAAAGGAGGAAGGATGGCACACCTATGAAAAAACAAGTATCTCTTTTGCTTGCAGCGCTGCTGCTCCTCGGCGCTCTGAGCGCGACAGCCGGCTGTACGCAGCCCTCCCCGTCCGCAGCGTCCAGCGCCCCCAGCGCCAGCACGGAGCCCGCTGCGGAGATCGCCGTGGCCAAGGCGTACATCATCGTACAGGGCTACGAGTGGGGCCCGGCGATCCCCAAAATCGTGCTGGAGTTTGCCGAGGACGTGAGCGGCTTCGCCAACGACACCTTCGAGGTGGCCTTCGGCACCACCAAGCGCACCGTGAAAGAAGTGTACAGCTCCGACGCGGACGGCAATCAGGCCGGCGGCGGCAAATACCTCACCATCGAGATGGCGGTGAAGTCCAGCGAGGCCAGCCCCTTCGCCTACGACATGGAGAAGAACGCCAACATGTGGGCGGAGACCATGGACTTCAAAGTGACCGTGGCCGCGGGCAAGAGCTTCAGCGTGGGCAGCGCCTCCTACACGGCGGGCGACGCCTGCTCCTGCTCCGCCAAGGCGGAGGACCGGAAGGTCCCCCAGACCGTCGGCTGGGTGAAGGACACCGTGGAGTATCAGGAAGAGGGCAAGGATATCACCCTCACTCGGGCCGCCTGGGCCCCCGAGGGCGCGGACAGCGACAGCGGCAAGAACCCCCTCATCATCTGGCTCCATGGCATGGGCGAGGGCGGCACGGATATTGATATCGCCCTGCTGGGCAATGAGGTCTCTGCCCTGACCGCCGAGAACGAGACCAACGTACAGAAGTACTTCGCTGTTGACGGACTGGCCGGGGCCTATGTGCTGGCGGTGCAGACCCCCACCATGTGGATGGACACTGACGGCAGCTTCACCTTCAACAACAATAACGTGCCCGAGGGGGAAAAGCAGGAGTCCTGGTACACCGAGGCCCTGTGGAAGGCCATCACCACCTATGTGGAGGGCAATCCCGACGTGGATACCAGCCGGATCTATGTGGGCGGCTGCTCCAATGGCGGCTACATGACCATGAATATGATGTTTGAGCACGGCGATTACTTCGCCGCCTTCTTCCCCGTCTGCGAGGCCTATCTGAACCAGTGCGTCTCCGACGAGATGATCCAGCAGATCAAGGACTACAACATCTGGTTTGTTCAGTCCGAGGACGACGGCACGGTGAATCCCATGGAGTATGCCCTGCCCACCTATATGCGGCTGCTGGAGGCGGACGCGCAGAACATCTGGTTCACGCTCACAGACCATGTGCGGGGCACCGACGACCCCGAGCCCTGGAGCTGGACGGGCACCGGCACCTATGACGGCCACTGGAGCTGGATCTATGTTTTCAACGACCAGGTGACCACCCGCTTCGACCCGGCGAAGGTGTCCTCCGTGGCCGACCTGACCTCGGGGAACTGCACCGTGGACGGCGTAAACCTGTGGCAGTGGATGTCCGAGCAGAGACTTCCCCAGGCCGCCGAGTAAAGCGGACGCCCCCAAACAAGTTGCTGGCCGGAGCGCCTTGAAAAGGGTTCTCCGGGGCAAATAAAGGAAGGACTGATTAGGCGCCGTTTGAAAATTGGCAGGATGCCCAGCGGCGAGGGATTTTTTCGTCAGGCGAAGCCGGTTTGACGCAGAAATACTTGGTGTATTTCAAGGAAAACTGGCAAAGCATGGCGGAAAAAGACCCGCTGTTTGGGTGTGCTGACAATTTTCAAACAAGCCCTAAATCGGCAAGAGCAGGCTGCAAATAAATTTTACGTCAGAATGCGGCGCGATTTCGCAGGAATAATTGTGTTTATGTCAGAAATTGCAGCAAAATTACGGCGCAAAATTTCCGCAGGATGCCGCAGGCGCATTTAATCAGCGCTTCCTAAATGATTGAAACAGGAGGAAAAGAGTATGAAGAAGGTACACAAAACATGGAAGGCCATCGCCGCGTTCACCCTGGCTGCGGCCATGACCGCGTCCCTGACCGCCTGCGGCGGCAGCGCCCAGGACTACGTGTTCGAGGCGGAGAAGGCCGAGCTGTCCGCCGCCTGCATGGTGGAGACCGGCCCCGAGTGGACCACCGAGCTCACCGACACCGAGGCCACCCAGGTGGGCTATTTCACCAGCGCCGGCGAGACCATCACTTTTAAGATCAACGCTTCCAAGGCCTGCTCCGCCACCCTGACCCTCCGGGCGGCCTCCGCCTGCGGCCAGTGGGCCGACCCCATGGTCTTTGAAGAGGTCGACATGTCCAAGGGCGAGTGCGCCAAGCTGTCCGTCAACGGCACCGATGTCGCCATGGAGGGCGTCCTCCCCGGCCTGGAGGCTCCCATGGACTGGGAGGTTGCCTCCGCCTACTATAAGCACTACGGCACCGCTACCGCCAAGATCGACCTGAAGGCCGGCGAGAACGTCATCGTCCTCACCTCTCAGGGCTACAACGGCGGCCAGGGCGGCATCAACGTGGACAAGATCACCATCAACGCCGCCTCCGAGCTCACCTGGACCGAGACCGACAACTCCGACCGCGTTCCCCAGCAGTAAACCATAGTCCGCGCGCCCGGCGCCCCCGCCGCGCATTCCGGCGGCGGGGGACGCCGGTTATGCCCCGGTCCGGGTTTTGGACCCGTTAAACAGAACACGATTTAGGAGGGATCTCTGTGGCAAAAGAAAAGGGAAAAAAGAAAAAGCTGAGCGCGAAGGCATTTACCGCCATTCTCGCGCCCTTTCTGGCCATTCTTTTGGCCTTCTCCATCGCGCTCCCGGTGATCACCACCTCCAGGTTTGACCTGGTGCTCCGCGACATCTTCGGCGAGGCGAAGAGCAGCAACAAGGGCGGCGACGCCACCGCCAACGTGGACGCCACCTACTACACCCGGGATTTCACCGACTCCAAGGAGCTCCAGGCCGCCGAGCAGGCCTACACCCGCAAGGCGGGCGCCGAGGGCTTCGTGCTTCTCTACAACAAGGCCGAGGCGGGCAAGGGCCTGCCCGTGGCCGCCGGCTCCAAGCTGAGCCTGTTCTCCGCCTCCTCCGTGGACCTGCTGGCCGGCGGCACCGGCTCCGGCGTGTCCACCATCTCCAGCGACATGAAGACCGCCCTCACCGAGCAGGGCTTCTCCATCAACGAGGCGCTGTGGAAGTTCTACAGCGACAACCACGCCACCTACACCCGGGGCGGCGGCGCCATCATGTACGGCGGCTCTGAGGACTGGTCCATCAACGAGGCCCCCCTGTCCGCCATCCCCGACGCCGCTAAGACCGAGGCGGCGGGCACCACCCCCATCTTCTTCATCGCCCGCACCGGCGGCGAGGGCCGGGACCTGGGCCGCTACATGGGCGACTGGACCAAGGTGGCCGGGGACAAGGAAAAGCACTACCTGGAGCCCGACTCCGTGGAGCTGGAGGTCATCCAGTACCTGAACGACAACTTTGACAACGTGATCATCGTGGTCAACACCAACAACGCCTTCGAGCTGGGCTGGGTGGCCGACTATCCCAACATCACCTCCGTGCTGTGGGCCCCCGGCGCCGGCGGCGACACCTGCCGCTCCATCGCCGACGTGCTCAGCGGGGCCATCAACCCCTCCGGCCACCTGGTGGACACCTTCGCCTATGACGCCTTCTCCTCCCCCGCCATGCAGAACATGGGCGACATGATGATGGTCAACGGCGGCCAGGACGTGGGCGCCGGCGTGTTCTACGACGAGGGCATCTACGTGGGCTACAAGTACTACGAGACCCGCTACTTCGACAAGGTTCTGGACCAGGGCAACCCCGGCGACTATGACTACGCCGCCGCCGTCCAGTACCCCTTCGGCTACGGCATCTCCTACACCACCTTCGAGTGGTCCGACTTCCAGCTGGGCCAGATGGATGAGAACGGCGATATGGAGATCTTCGTCACCGTGAAGAACACCGGCAGCGTGGCCGGCCGGGACGTGGTGCAGGTCTACCTGAACGCCCCCTACACCGAGTACGACAAGACCAACCACATTGAGAAGTCCGCCGTCACCCTGGTGGGCTTCGGCAAGACCGGCGACATCGAGCCGGGCCAGTCCGAGACCGTCACCGTCACCGTCAACCGCAGGGACTTCATCTCCTACGACGACGTCCAGGCCAAGACCTACATCCTGGAGGCGGGCGACTATCTCCTCACCGCCGCCGAGAACGCCCACGCCGCCGCCGACAACTTCCTAGCCTACGGCGGTCAGACCGTGGAGGAGCCCCTGTTCGGCGGGGCCGACGCCGCCTTCGTGGGCAAATGGACCTATGACTACAGCGACAACGGCGGCGTGGACAACGTGACTTACGCCAAGTCCCTGGCCGGTGCGGACATCACCAACCAGTTCGACCACGCGGTGTACGACGAGCTGACCCCCCGGGACAAGTATCTGACCCGTCAGGACTGGGTGGGCACCTTCCCCCAGACCCACGGCAGTCAGGACGGCAAGCGCACCAGCGGCTACAGCGAAAAGAACGGCTACACCTGGGAGGTGGAGGTATCCGACACCATCAAGAAGAACATCGACGACATCGGCGCCGGCACCGCCTCCCTCAACCCCATGACCGACGAGGAGGCCGGCAAGCTGGCCGGTGAGTTCGGCAAGGAGGGCACCCTCCAACTGGTGGATTTCCGGGGCCGGGACTTCGACGAGGTGGACGCCGAGGGCGGCTGGGACCGCCTCATCGACCAGATGACCACCGACGAGATCAAGAAAATGATCCGCAACGCGGGCTATCAGACCCTGGGCTCCACCGCCATCAACAAGCCCCGCGCCATCGACTTTGACGGCCCCTCCGGCCTGAACGAGGGCGGCGTCAGCCACGAGCCCTACTCCATCACCTACCCCTGCGCCGCCAACCTGGCCGCCAGCTGGGACCGGGAGAACTCCCGCCTCCACGGCTACTACGTGGGCGAGGACGGCCTGGCCGCCGACGGCAACTGGGGCAACCACACCTATACCGGCATCATCTCCGGCTGGTACGCCCCCGCCATGAATATCCACCGCACTCCCTTCGCCGGCCGTAACTTCGAGTACTACTCCGAGGACGGCTTCATGTCCGGCGAGCTGGCCCTGGAGGCCTCCCGCGCCTGCGCCGAGAAGGGCGTGTACGCCTACATCAAGCACTTCGCCCTCAACGATCAGGAGGACTACCGGAGCCATGTGGCCACCTTCTGTAACGAGCAGGCCATCCGCGAGATCTATCTGAAGCCCTTCCAGACCTGCATTGAGGAGCGGGGCACCACCAAGATCAAGGTGCAGAACTTCGACGAGGAGACCGGCACCTACACCGCGGGCGAGATGGAGATCCCCGCCGTCATGGCCGTCATGACCGCCTTCAACCGCATCGGCTGCACCTGGGCCGGCGGCAACTACAACCTGATCACCGGCGTGCTGCGCAACGAGTGGGGCTTTGACGGCTCCGTCATCACCGACTACGACAACGGCGGCGTCATGGACACCGAGCAGTGCATCCGCGCCGGCGGCGACATCAAGCTGACCGCCTACGGCTCCAACGCCCAGCTGGACATGGACAACCCCGCCTCCCAGTACCATGCCCGGCAGGCCATGAAGCACGTGCTCTACACCACCGTGAACTCCAACGCCATGAACGGCATCGTCCACGGCGTGACCGTGTCCGAGCTGCCCTTCGCCAACTACTACTACATCCTCATCGGCGAGGCGGTGGTGGCAGCGGCCCTCATCGGCTGGGGCATCTTCGCCATCGTGAAGCGCTGGAAGAAGGAGAAGGCCGGGGCCTGACCCTTTTCCCAGCAAACAGCAAAAAGAACGCCAGTCATCTGGTGATTCTATACCTCCTCATTCAACAGCAGGCGGGCTCCGAAAGGAGCCCGCCTGCTGTTGCCGCCTGTGGAAAAGGACTGGTTCGCCAAGCTCCCCGACGGTGCCCGGCGGAAAATCAGCGCCCAGGGGTACTATTTCCGCCCCTCCCCTCATAGGCTTGCACTGCCAGCACAGATCGAAGGGGGGAAGTCAGACATGGGGACCCCGCCGGTTCAACCCGCCAAGGGCGCCCCGCCGGAGCGGCGCCGGTATACCCGAATTGAGCGGCGTTTCTCCACACAGCGGAGCGCGCGGGAGCTCGTCCGGGACCTGCTGCGCGCCCACAGCGGAGAATAACCACACATTGGGGAAAGGGGGGCCGCCCATGGCCCGGACAAAACGGGATACAGCCTCCCAGCGCCCGGCCCGGGCCGTCTGGCGGGCCGCTCTCTACACCCGCCTGTCCCGGGAGGACGGGGACAAGCCCGAGAGCGACAGCATCGCCAACCAGCGGGCGCTGCTGGAGGACTTCGCCGCCCGGCAGCCCGATTTGCAGATCGCCGGACGGTACAGCGACGACGGCTTCACCGGGACAAACTTCCAGCGCCCGGATTTTCAGCGGATGATCGCCGACATCGAGGCCGGGAAAATCAACTGCGTCATCGTCAAGGACCTCTCCCGGTTCGGGCGGGACTACATCAACGCGGGCCGGTATCTGGAGCGCTGGTTCCCGGAGCGCGGGGTCCGCTTCCTGGCGGTCAACGACCATATCGACAGCCAGAACGGCCCCTATGACCTGCTGCTTCCCTTTAAAAACGTGTTCAACGAGCAGTACGCCCGGGACATCTCCCACAAGGTCAAAAGCGCCATGCAGGCCAAGCAGCGCCGGGGGGCGTTCATCGGGGCCTTTGCCTCCTACGGCTACCGGAAGGACCCCCAGGATCACAACAGGCTGCTGATCGACCCCTGCGCCGCCGCGGTGGTCCGGCGGGTCTTCGACCTGTATGAGCAGGGCACCGGAAAGCTCCGAATCGCCAAGCTGCTCAACGAGGAGGGCGTCCCCTGCCCCAGCGAGTACAAAAAGCTGAACGGGGAGCGCTACCGCAACGGCCAGAGGCTGTCCAAAACCACCTACTGGACCTATGCCACCATCCACCGGATGCTGAACAACCAGATGTACATCGGCAACATGGAGCAGGGCCGCGCCCCCCGGCAGACCATGCACGGCAGAGCCAAACAGCTGGACCGGAGCCAGTGGACCGTGGTGCAGGGCACCCATGAGCCGGTCGTCTCCCGCCGTCAGTGGGAGCGGGTGCAGGCCCTCCTGACAAAGGACACCCGCTCCCCCGCCTTCGGGGAAAATATCGGCCCCTTCGCGGGGTTCCTGCGCTGCGGCGACTGCGGGCGGGCCATGAGCAGAACCGGCGCGGGCTACTGCTGCGGCTCCTACAAGCGCTACGGCCCCAGCGCCTGCACCCGCCACGGGATCTCACAGCGGGAGCTGGAACAGCTCGTCCTGGGCGATCTGAATCAAATCATCGAAAAGGCGGGCGATCTGAGATCCCTGGCCCGGGAGGCCGCGCCCAAACGGGAGCCCCGGAATCTGCGGGCGGAGCGGGAGCGGACCCGGGCAAACCTGGACCGGGTGCACCGCCTGAAGCAGTGCGCCTATGAGGATTACCGGTCGGGACTGCTCGCCCAGGCGGATTATCTCCGCTACCAAGAGGATTATACCCGCCAGGAAACGGCCCTATCAAACCAGCTGTCCCGGCTGGAGCGGGAGAGCCCGGAGGAGCCTCCGGAGCGGCCCTGGACCGCCTCCCTGCTGGAGCGGGGAAGGCTCACCGAGCTGGACCGCGCCACCATGGCCGAAGCGGTGGGGGAGATTCTGGTGTTCGAAGACGGGCGTCTCGCGGTCACATATCTGTTTTCGGACGAGGACGGAATTTTAACCGGCCCGGAGGGAGACCGCTGAGCGCGGCGTCCCTCCGGGCCGGTTTTGGCATGGAACGGGCGGCTGTCCACGGCTCAGCCCGGGAAGACAAACGTCCGCAATATAGCGTTACCCCAGGCCGCGTCGAAGCTGATGGACAGCACCTTGTAGTCCTTCTGCACGCAGTATATGGGCAGCTGCCTGACGGAGGCGGCGGCCCCCACCACGGCGGGGTGGTTGACCACCCAGAACATCAGCACCGCCGCCAGGGCGCAGGCCGCCCCCGCGATCACCTTCCGGCGCAGATAAATGATCTTTGTTTTGCTCTCTTCCATTGCATGACCCCTCCGATGCTCAAATTTGCTATCATTTTATGCGCCGGAGGGCCCGTTCATGTTACCGTCAGCGCGGCGGGCCGGTGGGCAAAGCGCCCAAGTCCCTCCCGAAGGGGGCTACAGCCGGATTTTGAGGGAGAACGCGTGGTCCTCCTGTGCGCCGACGCGGTACGCCCCCTCCACATCCGCGCCCCAACTGTTGATGCCGCCCACGCCCCGCATGGCCCCGCACACCGTCACCACCGTGCGCACGGGCCTGGGCAGCTCCTCCCGGTGGGCGGCCTGGGCCAGCTGCCAGGGGGTATGGGGGAGGGCAGAAAAGGCAAAGGGGGCGCCGTCCGCCTCCAGCGTCAGCCTGCTCCCGTCCCGGTTTCGCAGGACGGCGGCCTGGGTGTCCGTGTGACAGCCGCACTCCTGGGGAACCAGGTAGCCGGGGATGTGGGGGGCTTCCCGGTGCCAGCCGAACGCCCCGCCCTTTTTCCGGTCTGGGTAGGTCTCCCCGGACAGGCCCAGCCACTCCACCGTCTCCACGGGCTCCGGCGTCTCGAAGCGCAGGCCGAACAGGGGCAGCTCAGGCCGTCCCGCCGCACCGCGGTATTGGGCGTGTACCGTCATCAGGCCCGTACCATCCACGGCGTAGGCGACCTCCGTGTTCAGCCCCGGCAGGGCGGGGGCGGTGTAGGTGTAGCGGATGGAGACGGCCTCCGGGCTGTTGGCCAAAATGTCCCACCCCTGGCACACCTGCCATGCGTCCGCCGCCGCCCAAATAGCGCTGTTGGCAGCGAAGCCGTTGCCCACATCGTTCTCCGTGGGGGCCCGCCAATAAGCCGGACGGGGGGCGCGCCACAGCCACTCCTTCCCGCCGCTGGCCAGGGACACCGGCCCGCCCTCGGCGTAGGAGAACAATATCTCGAAGCCCTCCCCCCGGACGCCCAGAGCACCGTCGCCGTGGGTGACCCGCAGAGGGGATTTTTTCGCGTTCCGGGCGGGCAGGGCCTGTTTCGCCCGCCGGTTGGCCGCGTCGTGCCGCGCCCGCTCCTCCGGAGTGGAATACCAGTACCGCACCTCCTGCATGGCGGGCTTTTCGGTTCCGTCCGCGAACACGATGCCGTTGCCGCTGAAGGCGTAGTCCGTCTGCCGCTCCCCAAAGTCACCGCCGTAGCCTAAGACCCGCTCCCCGTTGCAGTTGGTGTGCCACAGAGCCTGATCCATGTAGTCCCAGATGAAGCCCCCCTGGTACTGGGGGAATTCCTCGCCCAAGCGGATATAGCTCTCCATACCCCCCAAGGAATTGCCCATATCGTGCATATATTCGCACAGAATAAAGGGCTTTTTCGGGTCGTTTTCCAGATAGGCGCGGATATCCGCCGGAGAGGCGTACATCCGGCTCTCCACGTCGGAGATACCGTCGTAGCCGGGGCAGTTGAAGGTGCCCTCGTAGTGGACCATCCGGCTGGGGTCGCTGGAGCGGAAGAAGTCCGCCATGGCCTGGATGCAGGTCCCGGCGAAAGACTCGTTGCCGCAGGACCAGAACAGGATGGACACGTGGTTTTTGTCCCGCTCAAACATGGATCTTGCCCGGTCCATCACGCACTCCCGCCATTCAGGCAGGCTTCCCGGCACGTTCCAGGAGGGCTCGATGGCCCCCAGCTTCTGCCAGGAGCCGTGGCTCTCCAGATTGGCCTCGTCCATGACGTAGACGCCGTTCTGGTCGCACAGGTGATACCAGGGGGTCTGGTTGGGGTAGTGGGAGGTGCGCACGGCGTTGATGTGGCTCCGTTTGAAGGTGTCCATGGCGGCGGTCATGTCGTCCAGGCCGATGGCCCGGCCCGTGTCCGGGTTCCACTCGTGGCGGTTGACCCCGTTGAGCACCAGCCGCACTCCGTTGAGCAGAAGCAGGCCGTTTTTCAGCTCGAACCGCCGGAAGCCGGTGTCATAGGGAACCACCTCGGCCACCGTGCCGTCCGGGGCGGTCAGCGTCAGGGTGACATGGTACAGCTCGGGGTGTTCATGGTCCCAGGGGCGGACGTTCTCAAACCGGAAGGGCTGGCTGCGCAGGTATTTCCCCTCTGCCGTCAGCTCCAGGGGGCCGTCGAACAGGGTGCCTTGGGCGGGGTGGGTGATCCTGCAATGGACCGCCGCACCCTCCGTCTCCCCGTCCAGCAGGAGGCGGATGGACAGGGTGCCGGTGGAGCTGTCCTCCTCCAACCCCGCCTGGAGCCACAGGTCCTCCAGATGGACCGCGGGCTTGGCGTACAGGTACACCGGCCGGAACAGGCCGGAGAACCGGAAGAAGTCCTGGTCCTCGATCCAGGCGGCGCTGGAGCGCTTGTATACCTCCGCGCACAGGCGGTTGCCGGTGTCCCGGACGTAGGGGGTCAGGTCGAATTCCGACGGGGTGAAGCTGTCCTCGGCGTAACCCACGAACTGCCCGTTGAGCCAGACGTAAATGGCCTGCTCCGCGCCCTGGAAGCTGATACACACCCGATTCCCCCGCAGACCTGGGTCCAGGTCGAACTCCCGGACGTAGCTGCCCACGGGGCAGTCCTCCCAGTCGATCTGGGGCGGGCGCAGCTCGGCATGTCCGTCCCAGGGGTAGAGGGTGTTGATATACTGAATTTGGCCGTACCCCTGGGTCTCCATGTGCCCAGGGACCAAAATGGAAACAAACCCGGAATCGTCAAAGCCCTCCCGCCAGAAATCGGCGGGGCGGCTGGCGGGATTGGGGCTCCACGCGAACCGCCACGCCCCGTCCAGGGATTGGCGCAGGGAGCTCTCCCCCGCCTCCGCCTCCTCCGCCGAGGCATAGCACACGTGGTCGGAATGGGCGTCCAGCCGGTTCACCCGGAACAGGTTGGGGCCGGCGAGCCAGTTTAAATCTGCCTGCATAAGCGGGACCTCCTTCTCTTCCCAATGGGTTGACTATCGTTTAGTAAAGCGCTTTGACTATATAACGGCCCGTCCCGCTTGTCAAGTGGGGAGACGGCGGCGTTTCCGGCGGAAATTTCCGCCGGATCGGACGAATTTCACCCGAAAATCTGAAATCCCGCCCGGATTAACCTTGCCTTTTCCCCCATCGCCGTGGTATACTGAGACAAACAGCGGTGAAAGGGAGGGTCCGGCCATGCTGTGTCAATTTCGATTTCAGAATTTTGCCTCCTATCGTGATGAGACGGTCTTTGACATGCAGGCCGCCGGTATCGGGGAGCTCCGCGACAGCCTGATCCCCCCGCCGGAGGGCAAATTTTCCCCGCTTCTTCCGGTCTCCGCCATCTTCGGCCCCAACGGCGGGGGCAAGTCCAACGCCATCAACGCGCTGGCCTGCCTCATCTCCCGGGTGCTGGGGCGGACCGGGGAGGACGGGGACCCCTTCCGGATCTCCCAGCACAAGTGCAGCCCCTTTCTGCTGGACGAGAGCTCCAAGAGCGCTCCCACCCAGTTCGAGCTCTTTTTCCGGACAAGCGCCGCCCAGTACCAGTATCAGCTCTCCCTGCTGAACGGGCTGGTGGCCGAGGAGTCCCTGTCCTGCATCAGAACTCCCTGCCGCCTGCGCCGGCCCACCTTCCTGTTTGCCCGGAGCGGCGGCCGGCTTGAGCTGGGCGGCGCACTGCGGCGGGCGGCGCCCCAAAGCCTGGACCCCGGCGCGCCCTTTCTGTCCCTTCTGGCGGCGGAGCACCGGTTTTTCCCCGCGCGGGACGCCATGTCCTGGTTTGAGCGCTGCCGGGGAATCGACGTGGGGGCCCAGAACCGGAACCGCCAGCTCTCCCAGACCCTGGGAGACCCGGAGGCCAAGGCCCGGCTACTGGCCCTTCTGGCGGAGATGGAGCTCCCCGTTTCCGACTGCGCCGTCCGGGAGGAGGACGGCGGCATCGTGACCACCCACACCGTAAACGGGCGCTCCTACCGGCTGGGCCTAGAGGACGAGTCCGAGGGGACGGCCAAGCTGCTGGGCCTTCTGCCCTGCGTGCTCTCCTCCCTGGACCGCGGAGGGCCCCTCCTGGCGGACGAGCTGGACGCCAAGCTCCACCCCCAGCTTCTGCGGCGGGTCATCCAGCTGTACACCGACCCCAAACGGAACCCCAAGGGCGCTCAGCTGATCTTCACCTGCCACGACGTGTCCATCATGAAAAACGACCTGCTCCGGCGGGACGAGATCTGGTTCGCCGCCCAGAACAGCGAGAACGCCAGCGAGCTGTGGAGCCTGTACGACATCCAGGACAAGAGCGGAAAGCGGGTCAAAAACGCCGCCTCCTATGACCGGCAGTACCTGGCCGGGCGCTTCGGCGCGGACCCCTATTTCAATCGGATTCTGGAAAAAATCTGACACGCAAAAGGACTCCGGGAGCTCCCGGAGTCCTCTGTTTTCATGCCGGTTTGGTTTTCGCGGGCTCACGCCACAGCGGAGAAGGGCCGGCGCATATCCTGCTGGCTGTTCTGCCGCTGCTGCTCCTCCGCCTGCTGTCCCTCGCCCGCCTTGGTGACGGTGCGGGTGGTGCCGCCGGAGACGTACACCTTGCCGCACTCCGGGCAGATGTCGTTGTGCAGGGTGACGCTCTGATTGACCACCTTGCGGCCCTCCTGCCTGGCCTGGGCCTGCTCCCGGACCACGTGCTCGTTCTCATGGCCCCGCACGGCGGAGGCCACCTGCTCCGGGGCGATGTTGGTGGGTGTCTTGAAGGACACGCCGGGGTCGTCCGAGCCGTCCTGATACTTGCGCTCCTTGCAGGTCTGGCACTCCCCCTCCTCCATGACCTCCTGGGCGCTCTTGGACTGGGTCAGGGCGGGGGCCTGAGCCTGCTCCTGCTGGACGGCGTTGGCCTGGGCCCCGGAATCGCCGGGGTACTGGATGCGCATGCGCACCGCCATCTCCGCCGGGTCGGAGGCAAACCGGAGCAGCCCCGCCTGGGCTGGGTCCTCCCCGCCGCTGATCCCCCGCACCGGAGTAACCGGCTGAACAGGGGTCTCGGGCTGGGCGGCCTTGTGGGGAGCCAGAAGAACGGCGGAGCGCTGGGCGGTCTGAGCCCTCTCCGCGCCCTGGGCGGCGCGGCCGGCGTACAATCCGCCGTAGGCGGAATAGGGGCTTCCATAGGAAACGCCGTTTAACATAACCATCACCTCATGCTATGAAATGGGCGGGAACTGTCTGCTTTCATTATAGCAGGCAAATTGGAAAATGCAAGGCGTTTCGCGCAAATACCGGGTGCGTCCTATGTTTTATTTTTCGCAGGCACAGCTGCGGCCGCAGGTCCACAGCCGCTCCGCCGCGGGGTCCCAGGCCCTGGCGTAGCCGTCGCACTTGGCGCACAGGTGCTCCACCGTCTCCGGGGACTGCAAGTCGGTGGACTTCGCCCCGGTGCGCTCCACCATCTCCCGCAGCTTCTCCGGGTTTTCCAGCATGGGGCAGGGCTTCAGGTGGTTCGCGTTGAAGGGCTGGCCGTCGTGGTAGGCCATGAACATGGGGGAGCGCAGACAGTCCAGCAGGGACTTTTCCCGGATGTTGGAGTCGGAGTAGTGGACGAATACGCAGGGGTCCACGTCCCCGTTGGCGTTGATGTGGAGATACCGCCGCCCCCCGGCGATGCAGCCCCCCACGTACTCCCCGTCGTTCTGGAAGTCCATGATGAACAGGGGCTTGCTCTTCCGGTAGGCCCGTACCTTGCGGTACATCTCCTCCCGCTGCTCCGGCGAGGGCATCAGCTCCGGGGCGGCATCGTTGCCCACCGGCATGTAGTGGAAGCACCAGGCGAACTTGGCCCCCCAGCCGATCAGCTCGTCCACGAACGCCTCCGAGCTGATGGAGTCCAGGTTGGCGCTGGTGTAGCAGCAGGAGGTGCCGAAGGGCAGCTTCCGCGCCTTCAGGATCTCCATGGCCCGGCGGACCTTACGGAATACGCCCTCCCCCCGGCGGCCGTCGGTGGCCTCCTCAAAGCCCTCCACGCTGATGGCGGGGACGAAGTTCTTCACCCGCAGCATCTGGTCGGCGAAGTCCTCGTCGATGAGGATGCCGTTGGTGAAGCAGAGGAACTCACAGTCGCTGTGCTTGTTGCACAGGGCGATGAGGTCATCTTTTCGCACCATGGGCTCGCCGCCGGTGTAGATGTAGATGTACACCCCCAGTTTCTTCCCCTGGGTGATGATGCTGTCGATCTCATCGAAGGTCAGGTTCAGCCGGTTGCCGTACTCCGCCGCCCAGCAGCCGGTGCAGTGGAGGTTGCAGGCGGAGGTGGGGTCCAGCAGGATAGCCCAGGGGATGTTGCAGCCGTACCTCTCCCGGGCCTCCTCCTGGATGGTCCAGCCGATCAAGTTGCCGTTGAGCATGAAGTTCTCAAAGAAGGTCTTGCGCACCTCGCCGTCGATGTCCGTCCACATAGAACGGAGCAGCCGGTACCAGTTGTTGTCCGGGTCCTCGATCACCCTGCGGAAGGCCGCCCGCTGGGTGGGAAAGCTGTTGGGGCCATCTCCCGTAAAGCGGTCCACCCAGTCCATCAGCTTGGGGATGTTGGCGTCGGGGTCCTTGTCCAGGTAGCCGTACAGGGCGCGAAAGCCCGCCCGTTTCACACTGTTCATCATGGTCATCCTTCACACGTTCCTTTCTGTTTGACAATGGTTCTTCGGGGCCGCTCCCCTGTGCTCAGCGCCATGATACGCCCGGGCCCGGACAGTTTCCATAGACAGGAAAGAGGCCCTTGTCAAAGTTTTGACAAGGGCCTCTTTCCTGTAAAATTTTGTCGAATCATGGGATTTTGGCGTCACTGCCTGTTTTTTTGGGCCAGCCGCTCCAGGGTGTAGTCCAGGCAGCCCTCAATCAAAATGTCAAAATCATCCAGCCGCTCAATGACGCTGGAGGGCATCCCCCGCTCCACCCAGCTGAGCACAATGCTGGCCAGCCCGTCGGTGAGCAGCTCGGCCATAAAACCGGTCTGGTCCTCCGTCACGCTGTATTTCCGGGCGGCCATCCGGGTGCGCGCCTCCACCAGCGGCATGATCCATTGGCGCAGGTCGTGCTCCACATAGCTGCGCTCATAGGCCCGGTACACGTTGAGCACCAGGGCCCGGTTTTCCCGCAGCAGAGTCAGCGTCTTTTCCAGCGCGGCGCGCCACCGGTCCGGACTGGGCAACTCGAGCTCCTCCAAAAACTGCTGGATGCCGTAGTCCACCACCCCGTACAGGTCGGAGAAGTGGTAGTAAAACGCCTGACGGGAGATATTGCACCGCTCCACCAGCTCGGTGACGGTGATGTCGTCCAGCCGCTTGGTCTGAAGCAGCTCCGCGAGGGTGGAAACGATCTGATTTTTGGTTGACTTTGGCATCTTTCTGCTCCTTTCTCCGGATTTGAAACATTATACCGGGTTTCTCCCTGGAGCACAAGGGACAGAAACTTTACACTTCTTCTCCGTTGTCAAGACAAGCTGGTCAAAAAACCTGACCGTCTCTCATTCCTCCCCAATTTCCGCCTGCTTTTTCAGCTTCATCAGGACAATCTGATACCAGACCAGCATCACCAGCGCCAGCCCAGCGAAAATCCCCGCAGGCCAGGAGCGCAGCAGCACCGCCATGGGCGCCATCACCGCGAAGAGAAACAGGGCCGGGCGGCGCTGGGCCCGGTAATAGCGCGCCTTGTCCTCCCCGGTGGTGTGGAGCTGGAAGGGTTCGCCGTCGTTCTCCTTCTCCACAATAAGCAGCTCTCGGTTATAGGTGGTGGCGTTGGAGGCCAGACGGCCCCCCGGCTCCGCCCAGGGGCGGGCCTCCACCTTGCCCACGTTCCAGTCCAGGTTCATGTTTTTGAACCACACCCGATACCCGCAGTCCTCCAAAAACTGGGCGTAGTCCTCCGCCTTCTCCCGGGACAGGTGGCCCACAAACTCCACGCAGTAGCGGTACGCTCCCGGCTGGCAGGGCTCAAACTGGTACAGCAGCTTTTCCGTCGCCGCCAGCCGCAGGCCCCGGTCCGCCATTTTGTTCAGCCAGCTGGCCTGGGTCCCCAGCAGGGTCCAAAAGTAGCGGTATCGCTTTTCCATCACGTTCGCCTCCCATTATTTCCTCCGCCGCGCCCGCCAGCTCCTTGAGCCGCGCCAGCTCCCGGGCCGCGGTCTCCCGGCCCAGCGGGGTGATGACAAACTCCTTTTTCCGGCCCGCGTCCGCCCCCCAGGGGACGATCCACCCCTTTTCCTGAAGGGTATTCAGCGCGCCGTACAGCGTCCCGGCCCCCAGCCTCAGCCGCCCGCCCGTCCGCTCCTCAATGAACTGCATGACGGCGTAGCCGTGGCGGGGCCGGTACAGGGCCAGCAAAATGTAAAACGTCACCTCGGTCAGGGCCCCGCCCCTGACGTTGTCCCGCATGGCGCCTCCCCCTTTCTTACGGTTACTGTAATAAATATACCACTAACCGTAACAGCTGTCAAGGGAACGGCGGGAAAAATTTTGAGGAAGGACTGATTAAATCGGCAAAAGCAGATTGCGAAGAAATTTTGCGCCAGAATGCGGCGCGATTTCGCAGGAATAATTGTGTTTATTTCAAGAAATCGCAACAAAATTATGGTGCAAAATTTTCGCAAGATGCCGCAGACGCATTTAATCAGTGCTTCCTTGAATAGCCCGCGTCCCCCGCGGCATACTGATACGGGTGATATACGGTGAAAAAGGACAAGGGAAAACCCCTGTGGTACGCCCTGGCCGGGGCGGCGGCGGGGGTGGTCAACGGCTTTTTCGGCGGAGGCGGCGGGCAGGTGCTGGTGCCCATGCTGGCCGGCAGGTGCGGCCTGGACCAGCGCCGCGCCTTCGCCACCTCAGTGGCGGTGATCGCGCCGCTGTGCGCGCTGTCTGCCGGGATCTACTGGTTCCGGGGGCAGCTGGACCTGGCGCTGGCCCTGCCCTACCTGGCCGGGGGGCTGATTGGCGGCTTTGTGGGGGGAAAGGTGTTTCAAAAGGTGTCCATGGTGTGGCTGCGCCGGGGCTTCGCCCTGCTCATCCTCTACGGCGGGGTGAGGGCGCTTCTATGACGGACTGGCTTATCGCCGCCCTGGCCGGGGCGGCCGCCGGGGTGCTGTCCGGCTTCGGGGCGGGGGGCGGCTCCCTGCTGCTCATCTACATGACCAGCTTTGCCGGGGTTCCCCAGGCCCTGGCCCAGGGGATCAATCTGCTCTATTTCCTGCCCACGGCCGCCGCCGCCCTCCCCGCCCACTTCAAAAACGGCTGCGTGGAGAAAAAGGCCCTTCTCCCCGCCATCTCCGCCGGGCTGATCTTCTCCGCCCTCGCCGCCTGGGCGGCTACGGCGCTTGACGTGGAGCTGCTGCGCCGCTGCTTCGGCGGCTTCCTGATTCTCATCGGCCTGCGGGAATTGTTCCGGAAAGGATAATTTTGCTTGCCTTTCCACCGCTCCCGTGCTAAGATAGGGTTCGCCGGGCGGACCTCGCGGTCCGTCCGGCAGAATTCACATAGGAGCGCTTACACATGAATCCCATTCTGTTTGTCATTCTTCTGACCGCCGCCACCGGCGTCGGCGGGCTGGCCCTGGGCGGCCTTCTGGCCGCCCTCCTCAAGCGGGAGTCCCCCCAGGGGACCAGCCTGCTGCTCAGCTTCACCGCCGGGCTCATGCTGGCCATCGTGGCCCTGGACATGGTGCCCGAGGCCGTGGAGGCCTCCCCCTGGCTGCCCCTGACCCCGCTGGTGCTGGTGGCCGGCTTTGTAGTCACCTACCTGCTCAACTGCTGGATTGACAAGAGCGCCCACCACGAGGACAAGTCCAATCCCCACCACTGCGCCTGCGGCCACCACGACCTGCACACGGCGGGCATCGTGCTGGCGGCGGCGGTGGCGCTGCACAACGTGCCGGTGGGCATGGCGGTGGGGGCCACGGTGGCGGTCCAGGGCATCTGCCTGGCCAGCGCCCTGGCGGCAGTGACCATCGGCCTACACAATCTCCCCGAGGGCATGAGCATCGCCATTCCCCTGCTCCACGACGGCTCCAGAACCGCCTCCGCCATCGCCGTAGCCGCCCTCAGCGGCCTGCCCACCGTGCTGGGGGCCCTGGCCGGGTACTTGGTGGGCAACCAGGCCCCCGCCGCCTTGGCCGCCGCCCTGGCCCTGGCGGGGGGTGCCATGCTGTACGTGGTGTTCTTCGAGCTCCTGCCCGAGGCCGCCCTCCAGTGGAAATCCCGGTGGGCCATTCTGGCCACGGTGGTGGGGTTTGCCCTGGGGGTGCTGCTCATCTTCAGCCACGGCCACCACTAACCGTCCGAAAGGTCAAAAAGCGCCTCTGCCCACAGGGCAGAGGCGTTTTGATAGGAAAATGTCGCGCGCTCAGCGCTTGAGGCCGTCCCGCAGCAGCTTTACGCAGGTCTCTATATGCGCCGTCCGCGGAAAGAGGTCCACGGCCTCGGCCTCCACGGGGACATAACCCAGCGGGACAAACCGCCCCACGTCCCGGGCCAGGGTGGCCGGATCGCAGGAGACGTACACCACCCGGTCCGGCGCCATGCGGGCGATGGCGTCCACCACCTCCGCCGCCAGGCCCTTCCGAGGCGGGTCCACCACAACCACCTCCGGCCGGACTCCCTCCCGCTCCAACTGAGCGGCCAAATAGCCGGCGTCGCCGCACTCAAAGCGGGTTTTGGCCTCCAGCCCGTTCCGGCGGGCGTTCTCCCTGGCGTCCTCCACCGCCTGGGGCACCACCTCCACCCCGATCACCCGCTTCGCCTGTTCCGCCAGAGTCAGGCTGATGGTCCCGATGCCGCAGTACAGCTCCACCACCGTCTCCCTCCCGGAGAGGGCGGCGTAGTCCAGCGCCCGGCGGTAGAGTACTTCCGTCTGTTCCCGGTTCACCTGAAAAAAGGAGGGCACCGACAGCCGGAAGGTGTGGCCGCACAGCTCCTCCTCCAGCCAGTCCTGGCCCCAGAGGGTGCGGTACTCATCGCCCAAAATTACGTTGGTCCTTTTGGTGTTCACCGACAGCGCCACCCCCGCCAAAGACGGCGTGGCCCGCCGCAGCGTCTCCGCCAGCTCCTCCTCATGGGGGAGCTTTCTCCCGTTGACCACCAGACAGCACAGCGCCTCGCCCGCGGAATTGGTCCGCACAAACAGGTGCCGGACCAGCCCCCGGCCCGCCCGCTCGTCATAGGCGGGGATATGAAACCGCTCCATCCAGCCCTTCACGGCGGCCCGGCAGACGCTGACCAGCTCCGGCTGGAGCAGGCAGTCGGCCACGTCCACCACCTGATGGGTCCGCCCCCGGTAGTAACCGACGGCCCCCTCCGACACGGGGAACTGCACCTTGTTCCGATAACGCAGGGTATTTTCCGCGCCGTGGATCACAGAAACAGGGAGCTCTGCCCCGCCGATGCGGCGCAGAGCGTCCTCCACCCGGCGGCGTTTGGCCTCCAGCTCCTCCTCATAGGTCATGTGCCGGAATTGGCAGCCGCCGCACACCCCGTAATGGGGGCAGTCCGGCTCAACGCGGGCAGGAGAGGGCTCCAGCAGCCGCTCAACCCGCCCCCAGGCGGCGCTGTGGCCGGTGTGCTCAATGAGCACGCCGGCCCGCTCCCCACGAAGGGCCTCCTTGACAAACACCGCCACGCCCTCGATCCGGGCCACCCCCTCGCCGCCGCTGGCGTAGCCCTCGATGACGGCGGGGTATATTCCGCCCTCTTTCAACACGGCGTGTTCCCCCTCCCCGCCGCCTTGTGCAGCTTGTGGAGCTCCTTTTTCCGGCGGTTGGAGAAGCGGTCCTCCTCGCTGTACACACAGCCGCAGTACTTCTGCATGTACAGCCCCAGCGCCCGGGCCTCCTCCTGGCCCTCCCGGAACCGGGGGCGGAAGTCATAGGGCACAAACTCCACGCCGTACTTTTTCCCCATGCTCTCCCCCACCGCGCAGATCAGCTCCCGGTTCTGGTAGGGGGACACCAGCAAGGTGGTGGAAAACCGGCCGAAGCCGTGCCCGGCGGCATACCGGGCCGTCTCCTCCATCCGGCAGGTGTAGCAGTACCCGCAGCGATGGCCGCTGTCCTGAGCCACGGCGGCGGTGAACTGCCGCAGGCCGTAAAAGTCCTCCTCCCGCAGGTCCAGGCCGATATCCTGAGCGTACTGCCGCAGGGTATCCCGCCGGGCTTTATACTCCAGATAGGGGTGGATGTTGGGGTTGTACCAGAAGCCCGCGGGCTCCACCCCCTCCCCCCGCAGCATCTTTATGCATGCAACCGAGCAGGGGGCGCAGCAGATGTGGAGCAGAAGGTCCATGAGCGCTCCTCCTTTGTCAGATCGTCAGACAGCCAAGACCGGACGGGTCTTGGCTGTCGGCGAGTTGTCAAAGCCTGTTTAATATCTCGAAGAATGTCAGTTGACGAGGGATTTTCCTGCTAAGCAAGGCGGAATTTCGCAGGAATAATTGTGTTTATTTCAAGAAATCACAACGAAGCCTGGCGGGAAAAGGCCCGGCAAATGGCGTTTTGAGAGATGTTAAACAGGCTCTTAGGGCAGAATCTCCAGGCCGGCCAGCAGCGCGTACATCTCGGCGGCGGCCTCCTCCCGGAGCACCAGGGCGGAGGGGTCCAGCTCCTCCAGCGGGGCGTAGAGCAGGTCGCCCTGGGGCCCCACCGCGTCCTCCAGCCCCCAAGTCAGCACGGCCATGCTGGTCCGGGCCCAGGGGGAATAGCTGGACAAAGCCGCCCTGACCATCTGCGCCCGGGGGGTTTCCCCAAGATCCAGCTCCCAGCCGTAGGTGTCCAGGGCCACGTTGATATATCGGGCGGCGCGGCCCATGATGGTGAAAAACTCCTCCTGGGTGACCAGGCGGTCGGGGTCAAACCTTCCGCCCCCCACGCCGTTGACCAGCCCCAGCTCGGCGATGGCGTTCACCCCGTCGGTGTACCATCTGCCCTCGGGCACGTCGGTGAAATACCCGGAGCCGGAGGCGGTGACGTTGAGGGCCCTGGCCAGCATGACGCACAGCTGGGCGCGGCTGAACCGCTCCTCTGGGCTGAACCGGCCGGGGGCGGTACCGTTGAGCAGGCGGTAGGCGCCCATGGCGTTGACGGCGTTTTTGTAGGGGCTGTCCGCCACGTCTGAGAACCAGCGGTCCTCATAGTCCAGGCCCATCTCCCGGGCCGCCTCGGCGGGGGTGCACTGGTTGAATTCGCCGCCGTTATAGAACACCAGCACCTGAGGCGGCAGGGCGGCCAGCAGCGCGGCCACCGTTCCCTCCTCCGCCTCCGGGTCCACGTAAAACAGGCCGGTCCCCAGCATGACGCACAGGCGGGAGGTCTCCTCGCTGCCGCCCGCCAGCGCCCGGGCCACCGCGTAGGCGTACTCGTCATCCACCAGCAGGGTGGGGATGACGCCCATTTTGTCCGGGGTGTTGCCGGCGGCGGAGTAATAGCGATAGGAGGTGACTTTCAGGGCGTCCCCGTCAAAATACTCCGGGTGGCTGTTCTCGTTCATGGTCTGCTGAACCACCCCCTTGCCGAAGGTGCGGCTGCCCACCACCGCGCCCCGGCCGGTATCCCGCACGTTGGCGGCAAACAGCTCGGAGGCGCTGGCGCTGTCTCCGTCCACCAGCAGAATCAGGGGCTTTTCCGTGGCGCTGGGAGACGTGCAGCCGTACCACACCACATCGCCGGCGTGGTCCTCGTAGTAGACGTAAATGCCCGGGCCCTCCACCGCCGCCAGCATCTCCAGGGCGGAGTCCACATAGCCGCCCCCGTTGCCCCGCAGGTCCATCAGCCAGCAGTCCACCTGGCTGTCGTACTGCTCCAGCGCCTGGACCAGCAGCTCGTCGGTACCGGCCCCGAAGCTGTTGCAGTCCACATAGCCCACGCCGCCCTCCAGCAGCTCCGCTGTGGTGTTGTCCACATGAATGGCCCGGCGGGTCATGGTGAAGGTCTGGGTGCTGCCCTCCCGGAGGACCGTGAGTGCCACGCTGGTGCCCTCATCGCCCAAGAGCCTGTCCCGGGCCTCGGCGCCGCCGGGGGCGCAGGAGACGCCGTCCACCGCCACAATCAGGTCTCCGGGCTCCAGCCCCGCCTCTTGAGCGGGTCCGCCGGGCACCAGGCTCTCCACCAGGAGCCCTCCCTCGGCGTACTTTACGGTGATGCCAACGCCCACCAGGTCCACGGTGTCCTCCACCGCGTCCAGAAACGCCTGATACTCCCCGGCGGTCATGTACACCGTGTAGCGGTCACCCAGCATCTCGAACAGCTCGTCCAGGCCGGCCGCGCCATAGGCGGCGTCGGGCACGCCGTAATAGTAGCTCTCCTCCAGCAGCTCCAGCGCCTGAGGCACCGTCAGGGCGTAGGACGGGACCGTAAGCAAGGCCAGCGCCAGCGCCGCGGCGGCGAAGCGGGACAGATATTTTTTCATAGAGGGCCTCCTTTTGTTCCCGCGGGGTGATTTGTAAATTGACAAACCGGGCGGAACTATAGTAAAGTGATTATACCATAATATCACAGATCTGGGGTGAACAAATTATGACGAATTTTTCAGAATTTACCTTTCTCTCCAAAGACGGCATCCACAAGTGCCATGTGAGCCTCTGGACCCCGGAGGGAACGCCGCGGGCGGTGGTGCAGATTGTCCACGGGGTGGCGGAGTACGCGGGGCGGTACGATCACTTCGCCCGGTATCTGACGGACCACGGCTTTGTGGTGTGCGGCGAGGACCACCTTGGCCACGGCAGGACGGTGGACGACGGGAAATACGGCTATTTCGGCAAAAAGGACGGCTGGACCCTGGTCACATCCGACGTGCGCCGCCTGCGGGTGCTGATGGGGGAGCGGTATCCCCGCCTGCCCTACTTCCTGCTGGGCCACTCCATGGGCTCCTTCCTGGCCCGGACCTACCTGTGCGCCTATCCCGGCACCGTAGACGGTTGCATTCTCTCCGGCACAGGGCAGGAGAAGCCCGCCCTGGTGGCGGCGGGAGAGGCGGCGGCCTCCGCCATCTGCGCCGTCCGGGGCCCGGAGACGGTGAGCCCGCTGGTGGATAAGCTGTCCCTGGGGGCCTATAACAAGCAGTTCGCCCCCAACCGCACCTCGGCGGACTGGATCTGCCGGGACGAGGCGGTGGTGGACGCCTATCTGAAGGACCCCTTCTGCACCTTCAAGCCCACCGCCGGAATGTTCCGGGACATGATGCGGGGCCTGCAATACATCTCCAGCGAAAAGGCTCTGTCCCAGATGGACCCCCGCACGCCAATCTACCTTTTCTCCGGCGACCGGGACCCGGTGGGCTCCAACGGAGCGGGCGTGAAAAAGGTATACGGCTTTTTCAAGGACCACGGCACGGCGGACCTGACCATGAAGCTCTATCCCGGCGGGCGGCACGAGATGCTCAACGAGATCAACCGGGGCGAGGTGTACGGCGACGTGCTGGCCTGGCTGGAAAAACACATTTGATATCCGCCCGGCGGCGGAACACCGCGCGGGGGCGAAGCGCCCCCGCGTTTTACGTTTTTACGGGCCGCCGCAGAAACCTGAGCTGGGTCTCCGAGCACACCACGGCAAAAAAAATCAGGCAGAACCCCAGGTACATCAGGGGGCCGGGCTGCTCCGCCCCGAACAGCACCGAGAAGGCCACGCCGAAGGGGGCCTCCAGGCTGAGCAGCAGGGCGGCGGAGGAGGGGTCCGTATACTTCTGCCCCACGTTTTGGAACAGCAGGGCCAGGGCGGTGGCGGCGACGGCCAGATAGAGCAGCACCCACCAGGCCCGGGCGGGCAGGCCGTCCGCCGGGATGCCGCGGGTGAAGAGGGCCCCTGCCCAGGAGCACAGGGCGGAAACCATGAACTGGATCACGGTGAGCAGAAAAATGTCCCGCCCCTGGGCGAACTTGGGCACCGCCGCGATGTGGCAGGCGTAGAGAAACCCGCACAGCAGGGTGAGCAGATCGCCCCGGGTCAGGGAGAAGCCGCCGTCCCAGGACACCAGGCCGATGCCCGCCACGCACAGCAGAGCGGCCAGCACGTTCCACCGGCTGGGCCTGCGCCGGTCGATGATCCAGTACAGGAACGGGACGATGACGCAGTAGACGGCGGTGAAAAAGGCGTTTTTTCCCGGCGTGGTGTCCATCAGGCCGTAGTTCTGCACCGTGTAGGCGGCATACATCAGCACGCCCAGCACCGCGCCCCGCCACCAGTAGGCCGCGCTGGCCTCCCGCCAGCGCCTCCAGAACACCAGGGCCAGCACCGCGGAGGCCGCGGTAAAGCGGAAGGCCAGCAGAAACTGGAGGTCCACGTTGTCCAGGGTGTCCTTTAAAATGAAAAAAGTGGACCCCCAGATGAGGGTGGCCAGCAAAATCATGGGCTTGGCCAATTTTTTCAGGGTTTGTTCCTTCATTTTGTTCAGCTCCGGGTTTTCAAATGGGGAAAAACGCGGTATGATAGAGGGACAGAACAGGAGGGATTCTATGCTGTCCCAAAGCTTTTTCGCAGGCGATACGGTGGAGGCCGCCCGGGCCCTGGTGGGCAAATACCTGGCGCGGCAATACGGCGGCGTCCTTCTGGCCGCCCGGATCACCGAGACCGAGGCCTATGTGGGCCGGATGGACAAGGCCTGCCACGCCTACAACTACCGGAAAACGGAGCGGACGAAAACCCTTTTCGCCCCGCCGGGGACCGCCTACGTGTATCTGATCTACGGGATGCACTGCTGCCTCAACTTCGTCACCGAGCCCGAGGGAGAGCCCGCGGCGGTGCTCATCCGGGGGCTGTCCCCCCGGCATAACCAGGATATCATAGCAGAAAACCGCTTCCATTGCAAGTGGGCGGACATGACCGCGTACCAGAAAAAGAATTTCCTCAACGGCCCGGGGAAGCTGTGCGCCGGGATGAACATCGGCCGGTCCCTCAACGGCCTGCCCCACGGGTCGGAGGAGCTGTTTGTCTGCGAAAGGCTGGAGGAGCTGGGGCTGGACACGCCGGAGGAGGACCGGACGCCGCCGGACATCAAGGTGGGCAAGCGCATCGGCATCGACTACGCGGAGGAGGCGGTGGAGTTCCCCTGGCGGTTCTATCTGTAGAGGCCGCTTCTGCCGTTTGTGCCGGTCAGCGCCCGTCAAATTTCTATCCGTTAAAATGGCTGATTGGACCGCTATAAAACTTTATGTAAATTACCGATTTATGTATTGCGCACCGTCTCATTTTGTGGTAAAATATTCCTATGCTAATGTATAGAAAGAAGGTGGGTCCCATGGGTCAGACACCTCTCGGTATATATTCCACTCTATACAAAAAGTAGAAGGTCATTATGAAAAGGGTTCTCAGCTTGATACTGTGTTTTTCCACATCTTTTTCACTAATTGTCCCCTCTCACGCCGCGGCGTCAATGTCAGACCAACCCCGTACCGATACAGCCACTGTTTATTTATCGGACGAAGTAAGCTTAAACATATCGATCACAGATCAAGATCACCCGGACAGTCCTTCCACATCTTTTGAAATCTCACAGTTCGATAATGGTCGACTGGTTAGAAAGGTTATGCTCTCCGACGATGGAAAGTATTTACTTGGAACAGAATATAGCGATGGAACCGTTGTAAGGCAATACAGTATTAATCTTACCGAGAGAATCGATTTCCATCCATCAGCGACTCCAGCTACAATGACCAGCGCTCGTTCTGCTGAATATGTAATCGGATATATTACCTTCAATCCTCTCGTCGGTGAAACAACAAGCGAACGGCTCAGGGTTTATTGCGACCCTTATTACTACGATGAGGAATCGTATACAATAAACGGAAAAGCGGCGGACGCCTTTTCTGATATTGTCGGCATTCTCCTCAGCTTCTTTGTCTCATATAGTTGGCCTGCGGAAAAAATAGCTGATATAGTCGCTCAAACAATTGTCAGCTTCTTTGGTGGAAAAGTTACAGGTAGCGCAATTGGCGTTGCTTTCACGGAAACCGTTGCCGTCGCAGCATACTACTACAATTTCCGCTCCTACAAATTGTCCGCCGGCATTTATTCAAACACATATTCCGGTATTTCAAGGCGCGTTTTAACGCGGAAGGGTGGCTACTGCGGCAATTGGTACCATGAGGGGACAACGCCGAGCACCTGGAAAGACGGCAACGTATTTGCGACTTGGTGCTGGAATGATATGTATGGTGAATACTGCCCTGGGGTGAAGAGCTACTCATAGCATTGTCTGCGGGGGGGAGTTTGCATGAAGTGTCCTGTTTGCGGGGAGGAAATGGTTTTAGGGCATATACGGCCAATCGGGGGGAGGGCCCCGGTCTGGCTGCCCGGCGACCTTGATGTTACGGACCTGAGGCCCCGCCCTTTTTCCGTTAAAAACGTAGAGCGGGCCGGAGGCCGTGTGATTGGAAAGGCCATGAACTTTGCCGTGCTATATACCTCTTTGGCCGACAGCCTGTTATGCCAAAAATGCAATTTGCTGATCACGCAGTTATAAATCATAAAGCACAAAGCCGGGGCCGCGCCTGTATGGGCGCGGCCTTGACGCGCGGGTGTTTTTTTGCTATCATAATGAAACGCCAAATGACTTTGGGAGGTCATATCATGCGCGGCAACACCCTTTACATCGTGGTCCCCTGCTACAATGAGGAGGAGGTCCTCCCCGAGACCGCCCGGCGGCTGGCGGACAAGCTGAAAGCCCTGATGAACGCCGGAAAGATCAGCCCCCAGAGCCGGGTGCTGTTCGTCAACGACGGCTCCAAGGACAGGACCTGGGAGATCATCACCCGGCTCCACCGGGAGAATTCCCTGCTGTGCGGGGCGAACCTGTCCCGGAACCGGGGCCACCAGAACGCCCTGCTGGCCGGGCTGATGACCGCCAAAGACCAGGCGGACATGGTCATCTCCATGGACGCCGACCTCCAGGACGACGTGGACGCGGCGGACGCCATGGTGGACAAATACCTGGCCGGGGCGGACATTGTGTACGGCGTGCGCTCCTCCCGGAAAACCGACACCTTTTTCAAGCGCACCACCGCCGAGGCCTTCTACCGCCTGATGGACCTGCTGGGGGCGGAGACGGTGTTCAACCACGCCGACTACCGCCTCATGTCCAAGCGGGCCCTGGAGGGGCTGGCCCAGTTCAAGGAGGTCAACCTGTTCCTCCGGGGCATTGTGCCCATGATCGGCTACCCCTGCGACACGGTGGAGTATGAGCGGGGGGAGCGCTTCGCCGGTCAGAGCAAATACCCGCTGAAAAAGATGATGGCCTTCGCCCTGGAGGGGGTCACATCCCTGTCCGTGCGCCCCCTGCGGATGATCACCGGGCTGGGCTTTCTGGTGTTTTTCGTCTCCCTCATCATGATCGCCTACAACGTGGTCCGCTGGGCCACGGGGAACACCGTCACCGGCTGGGCCAGCCTGGCCTGCTCCGTGTGGCTCATCGGCGGGCTGATTCTGCTCTCCCTGGGGGTCATCGGAGAATACCTGGGCAAGCTGTATCTGGAGAGCAAGGGACGGCCCCGCTTCCTCATTCGGGAGACCCTGGGCGTGGAACAGGACGGGGAGGTTGACAAGTGACCGGCAATGTATTAAGCCTTTCTAAATAATGGACAAAGCCTCTTGCATTTTTATCCGGCAAGGCATAAAATACAGGTCAGTGGATAGAAGCGGCGGGTTGGACGCCGCCGCTGGGCGGCCCACATTACAATCAGGAGGTAATCACAATGAGCATTGATTTTGAAGACCTGAAGGACAAAGCTGTGGTTCTCGCCCAATCCGGCGTGACCCGCGCCAAGGAGATCACCGAGACCGGCATCGCCAAAGCCAAGGAGATAGCTGAGATCGCCAAGCTGAAGGTGAACAATTCCACCGAGCAGGAGGCCATCCGCAAGGCCTACTCCGAGCTGGGCAAGCTCTACTACGCCGAGCGCGGCTCCGCCCCCGAGGCGGCCTACGCCGACGCCTGCCAGCGTATCGCCGACTCCATGGCCCGCATTTCCTACAACAATGAGCGCATCGCCGACATCAAGGCGGCCGGTCAGCTCACCGACGAGGAGGTGGCCTCCGCCGAGCTGGAGCCCGCCCCCCAGGAGCCCGCGGAGGACGCTCCCGCTGAGGAGGCCCCGGCGGACGAGGACAAAACCGAGGAATAAACACAGCCCAGAAGGGCCCCGGCGCACGCGCCGGGGCCCTTCATTTTTGCCGCCGCAAAACAGGCCGCTCCGGACCGGCTCTGAGGGGAGGTACAGTCCTCTTATATTTTGGACAGTTTTTAAATCACTCATTTTTGCGTAAAATTGTACTGTTTTTCTCTAATTTTGTTTCTACTTTTTGAGCGCCAAAAAAGTTGATAGGATGGCTCATCCTTCATTTCCCCCTGAAAAGGTTCCAAAACACGGGCAAAAATAAAAAGGAGGAAACATTTCCAATGAGAAACTTGAAGAAGTTCCTCGCGCTGGTTCTGGCGATGGTGATGGCCATGTCCCTGATGGTCACTGCCAACGCCGCCTCGAAGTCTTCTAAGTTCCCCGGCGAGGATATCGACCCCGACCTGGTCGAGGCCGTTGACGTTCTCGCGGGGCTGAAGGTCTTCCAGGGCCAGAACGCGTCCGGAACTGAGGACGGGGACAAGGTCTTCGCCCCCAAGACCGAGATCACCCGCAGCGAGGTCGCGGCCCTGATCTACCGCGTCTTCTCCACCGACGTGGGCGACACCAAGACCCACCTGTACAAGGACTACGCCAACTTCACCGACGTGAATCCCGAGTCCTGGTACGCGGGCTACGTGGGCCTGTGCGCCAACCACGGCATCATCAAGGGCTCCGCCGGTAAGTTCTACCCCGACTACAAGGTCACCGGCTATGAGGTCCTGGCGATGATCCTCCGCGTCGTGGGTTACGACGAGGAGGGCGAGTTCACCGGTTCCGGCTGGCAGACCCGGGTGGCCTCCATGGCCAGCAAGCTGCACATCACCGACAACCTGAACGACACCAACTACGCCGGCACCCTGAACAAGCCCGCCACCCGCGAGGTCGTGGCCGAGCTGATCTTCCAGGCCATGGTCCGCGTGCCCCAGGTCACCCACGACAACCTGGGCTATGACGACGGCACCCGGTTCGGCGGCACCAACTTCAACCCCAACCTGGGCTGGGAGAAGTTCGGCCTGTGGCACGACGAGGAGTGGTCCGTCATTGACGATTGGGGCAACCCCGGCTATGACTGGAACGTCTACAACGGCCCCCACGACATGGAGACCCCCTATCAGACGCTGAACGGCCCCCTGCTGGCGAACAACAGCACCACGGTCGCCACCATCAAGGCCGAGCCCACCCAGTACTACAACACCGCTGACATCCACGAGTGCGACGTGGCCGCCGACCTGCACTACGACGGCAGCAGAACCTTCCAGCTGTTTGTCAACGGCAATAAGGCTGTCACCGACGCCTATCGGATTGAGGCCACCGACACCGTGACCCGCGTGGGCGGCCAGGGCCGTGAGACCAAGGTGTACTACGGCATCTCCAGCCCCTTCGCCGGTCCTCTGGTCAACGTGGTCACCATGGTGGACACCTACCTGGCCAAGGTCACCCGCGTGACCAAGGTGGTGAAGGACCACAACGGCCACGTGGTGCAGGACGCCCAGCTCTACATGGACGTGTATGACCGGGGCGAGGCCGTGCTCACCGCCAGCGGCGTCAACAATATGCCCGACGTTGCCACTACGCCCAGCGATGATACCAAGCTGAACTTCATCAACGACGACGGCACCCGCTGCACCAACCTGACCAACGGCAAGCCCGCCAGCGCCCACATCAAGACCCAGAAGAGCGATTTCACCTACGCTGTGGGCGATTACCTGCTGGTCCGCGGCTACACCGACAAGACCCAGAACAAGGACAACCAGAACAACGCCGCTACCATCGAGCCTCCCGGCGTAAACACCGGCCTGTACCACAAGGGCTCTCAGGAGGCTCTCGAGAAGACCGCCTTCGAGACCAACATGCTGAGCGGTGACGACACCAAGCTGCAGATCGTGAAGGCCGCCACCGGCGTGCAGGCCAAGCAGAGCAACGTCACTTGGAACACCGGCTCCCACACCGTGGGCGGCGAGGTGAAGCCCGACGCCATGACCCTGTACATGGACTACGCCGGACGCAACCTGAGCAACACCTTCACCTGGTACTACGACCAGTTCAACAACATCATCGGCATCGGCCCCGTGTCTGACAACGTGAAGTACGGCGTCATCACCCGTCTGTGGTCCTCCTTCAAGCAGGGCGACTCCGCCACCACCGGCGACGCCGTGGCTATGGCTGACGTGACCTACGCCGACGGCACCAAGGGCACCGTGGCCATCGACACCTTCTTCACCGCCGGCGCTATTGGCGGCCGCGACGCGCTGCGTGCGGACACCTACGGCACTGCCATGCAGGAGGACACCGGCGGCAGCAATACCGTGGAGCTGAACCCCGTGTACGATTACAACTACGCTGCCGGTATGCATGACGTCATGACCGCCACGGACACCAATCCCCCGTATGATCCCGACGGACGGCACGCCGTTGCTGGCGGCGACCTGTATGTGGCTCCCGTGGCCGACATCAACGACCGCTTTGACAAGCAAGTCAGCCCGTACTTCGGCATCATCGGCCACAACATGTTCAAGTTCATCACCACCGAGAGCGGCGTCGTGACCGCTGTTGAGGTCGGCGGCAACGCCCCCGGCACCGCCACTGACCCCGGCGCTGTGGACAACCAGAACAGCCTGTTCTATGACGGCCACTACCACTTCCAGACCACCGCTGCCGTTGGCGGCACCGCCAATCCCAACAAGCTGAACAAGGCCCAGGGCCACATCACCACCAACGTGGTGAAGGCGGGCGGCACTTATCAGCCTGTGTGGCTGGACGCCAACGTGAAGATCATTCTGAACGTGGGCGGTTCCCTGAAGGTCTACAACGGCCTGAGCGCTCTGCCCAGCGACATCACCATCGAGCATAACTCCGAAGTGGACTGGGTTGACGTGAACGGCGACCTGCGGGCTGACTACGTCTACCTGTTCGGCGAGACCACCGGTATCGTGACCTACGGCCTGTTCTACTACAACGGCGGCGCGGCCTCCTGGAACGGCACTCAGGGCACCCTGGCCGGCTGGCTGAACGGCGAGCAGACCACCCTGACCTTCACCGACCACGACGAGTTCGACATCGTGCTGAACAGCCAGCAGTATCGCGGCCACCTGTTTGCCGTGCGCCTGATGGACGGCATCGTGGAGGACGTAATGCGGGAGGATGAAAACAGCTCTAGCAACGCTTCCAACGTCCCGCAGCTGCTGTACGCGGACAACGCGCCCTATCCCGGCGGCAGCAACGTCACCAACACCAGCCTGGATGACTTCAAGAACAAGATCGTGCACAGCGATGTCGCCAAGAACAACGTGAAGTTCGTGACCGGCGTGGCCGGCGGCAACCCCTATGACGACAACACCGCCGCCGTTTACCACGAGGACAAGACTCCCGGTACTGGCAACGGCACCACCGTGACCTACACCCGTATTCCCAACGGCAACCAGTTCTTCGGCACCGTCAGCGTCGACACCAACAACAACACCAGTGCCTTTGAGCAGATCTACTACGTGGGCGCCAACACCAAGATCTTCGGCATCGGCACCGGCGTGACCTACGGCGAGGCCGTTCTGGAGTACCTGGAGAAGAGCACCCACAACTGGGTGACCATCGTGTACGACAAGCTGTCCAACGGCATCCTGGAGATCTACGTGGCCACCGACCCGAACGTGACCCCCTGGATTGAGCCCGACAGCGACTACATCAACGACCTGGCCCTCACCACCCCCGACTACGACACCAGCAACACTGGCAAGTGGACTGTGACGGTTACCAGCGCCGCGAAACTGGATCGTGGCACGGAGTACACCTACGCCACCATGGTGGTGGAGAAGCTGGTGGGCGAGACTTGGCAGACCGCCACCTCCCGGTCGGTTACTGGCGGGACCGATTTCGACCTCGTTGCCGCGACCGGCAAGGCGCTGATCTCCGACAACGCCAGCACCCCGCTTACCGGCACCTACCGCGTGACTGTGACCTACTACAACAGCAGCGACAACGTGGTGGCCCGGGGCAGCGTGTCCTTCGTCCTCTAATTCCCCCGCACCGCGAAATCCCAAATCCAACGCAAAAAAGGCCCCCCGGGAATTCCCGGGGGGCCTTTTGACGCGCCCTCAGCAGAAGGCCAGATAGGTGTACCTGGTTCCAATTGTGTTGGTGGCCGGAATAGCGGTGGCGGAGGTGTAGCGGAGCAGGGCATTGAAGCCGCCCTCCGTCAGTTGGGCCTGGATGCCCGGCTCCGTCCCGATCACCATCGATGCTTTTTGGGCGTAGGCGATCTCCTGGATGAACACGGCCTTGGGGGTGAAGGGCAGCGGGATGAACTGGGCGTCCTGGCCGTCGCCGGTGTAGATTCCCCAGGCCATTTTGCGGCCCTCCAGGGTGACGACCCGGGCCTCCAGGGCGGCGCGGGTGGCCTCCTCCCCGGCCAGAGCGTCCTCAATTTTTTGGGTGCTCCCGTTGAGGCCGTCGGGCAGAAAGGGGTCGTCGGGTTCGATCAGGTTCAGCTTGTATTTCTCTGTTTGTTGCATCGTTTTATCCCTCCCACGGAAGAGGGATAAGGGCCCCCGTGTTGCCGGTTTGAGGGCAACGGAGCGCAAAAAAATGCCCGCCCTGCCGGGGCGGCTGTGTGGGGGCGTGTTGGGGCGGCTATGTAGGGGCGGCTATCAGCCGCCCGCGGGCGCATAATATGCGCCCCTACAGAACGCGGGAGCGGTGCAACGTTGACTTTTCGGGTCGAATGCGGTAAAATAATGCCGGGCCCTGTGTGAGGGAGCCCGGCGACGGCAGGCGGTTTGGCTACTCAAACCCGAAAGGGGGTGAGTACATGCCCATTATTGTGACCTTTCATCCGTTCGGTTTTACCGTAACGATTCGGATCACAAAGAGGGACAACCGCCACTCCGACAAGTGACGGTTGTCTAGCTTTGTCTAGCACCAAACCTTGAAAGAGCCAAACCGCCTGTCCGGGGGAACGAACACGGGGTTCTTCTATTATTATAGCGCTCCGTCCCCCGCTTGTCAAGGGACAGCCGCCCCTGCACGCCCCCACACAGCCGCCCCGGAGGGGGCGGGCATTTTTTTGCGCTGTGTTGCCCTCAAACCGGCAACACGGGGGCCCTTATCCCTCTCCCGTGGGAGGGATAAAACTATGCAACAGACTACATCGCGCAAGTTCAGCATCATCGAGTCCTCGGACCCGTTTCTGCCCGAGGCGCTCAACGACAACACCCGCAAGATCGAGGCCGCCCTGGACGGTCACGAGGCCCGGACCAAGGCCGTCACCGACGGCCTGGACCAGCGCGTCACCGTGCTGGAGAGCCCCAGAATCGCCTGGGGCCAGTACACCGGAAACGACCAGAAGGGCCGCATCATTCCCCTGCCCTTCACGCCCAAGGTGGCCATGGTGGTTCACAGCAGGTATCATTACACCCTGATGGCCACGGGCGCACCCGCCAGTCTGGCCCGCATCGCCCTGGTGGAAAACGGCATTCAGCTGCTCAAGATCGACAGCACCAGCGACGACAGCAACATCACCGGCAACGTATACTTCTACCTTGCCTTCTGCTGAGGGCGCGTCAAAAGGCCCCCCGGGAATTCCCGGGGGGCCTTTTTTGCGTTGGATTTGGGGGTTTGCGGTTCAGCGTCGAATTACTTCGCGCTGATGGGGGCCCGGTCCATGACCACCACGTTCTTAGCGCCGCCGATGGTGACGGTGATGGTGATGCGGTAGGTGGTGGCAGTGGACAGGGTGTTCATGGTGACGTTAGCCAGAGTCACGGTGCTTGCGTTGTTCGCGATGTTGGCAACGCCGGTCCAGGTGTTCAGCGCCACCCACTCGCCGGTGGGAGTCATGTACTCAATCAGCGCCTTGTAGCTGCCGCTGATGGGAGCGCCGGAGCTGTTGGTCCAAGTCATGCCGTTCTCCACCATGGTCAGGGTACCGCTCGACTGGCTCAGGACGCCAGTAGCACCAGTGATTTCCATAGCCAGGTTGTTGTTGGTGATGGTGTAGGCATCGGTGCCGGTGCTCGGCGTGATGTTCGGGTCGGTGGCCACGTAGATCTCCAGGATGCCGTTGTTGGTGACATCATAGACGATGGTCACGTCGTTGCGCGGGCTCTTCTCCAGGTACTCCAGAACCGCCTCGCCGTGGGTCGCGCCCATGCCGATGCCGTAGAACTTGGTGTTGGCGCCCACGTAGTAGTTGGTGCGGAGCTGAGTGCCGGTGTTGCTCACATTGTTCACGGTCACGGTGCCGTACACCTGGTTGGAATCGCGAGTGTAGGTGATCTCGTCCTTGTCGTCGGTGAGGCTTACGCCCTTAGCAAAGCGGCCCTCGCTGTAGTACGCCACCTGAGTGTTCTCATCGTAGGGGTTGCCGCCCAGGACGCCGACCTTAAACAGGTGGTCGCTCTTGGGAGCGGCGGGAGTAGCGGTAGCGCTGTTGAAGGTGGTGCCCCAGACGATCTGAGCGTCGACGTCGATGGTGTTGCCGTTCTTGACGCTGATGGCGGTGCCGTCAGCCGCCAGGATGCGGTTGGTCCACTGGCTGGTGGTGGTGCTGGCGGCGGTCTTGTCGATGTCCGTCATCATCAGCTCATCCACCACGCCGTCCATCATGCGCACGGCGAACATGTGGCCGTAGTAGTCCACGCTGTTGCGCACGGCGGTGAAGTCGGCCTCGCTGGTGAAGGTCAGGGTGGTGTTCTCAGCGCCGTTCAGCCAGCCGGTCAGGGTGCCGTTGGTGCCGTTCCAAACAGCGTTGCCGCCGTTGTAGTAGAACAGGCCGTAGGTCACGGTGCCGGTGGTCTCGCCGTACAGGTACACGTAGTCGGCGCGCAGGTCGCCGTTCACGTCGACCCAGTCAACCTCGGAGTTGGCCTTGATGGTGATGTCGCTGGGCAGCTTGGCCAGGCCGTCGTAGGTGGTCAGGACGTCGTTGCGGTTCAGGATAATCTTCACGTTCTGGTCCAGCCACACGGGGTTGCCGCCGGTAGTGATGGTCTGGAGCTGCTCGGTGGTGATGCTGCCCTGAGACTTGCTCAGCTTGCCCGCGTAGGTGACGTTGTCGCTGTTGATGAAGTGGTAGTGGCCGTCGTAGCGCAGGCTGTTCCCGTTGTCCACGCCGGTGCCGGGACGGTTGCCCGCGATCTCGATGGCGGTGACAACGCCGTCCTCGGTGGTGATGAACTTGAACATGTTGAAGTAGATGATGCCGTAGTGGGAGTCGTCCTGCTTATCGTTGTCCTTGTTGATCTGAGCCACGGGAGCCACATACAGCTGGCCGCCGAACTGGGGCTTGCCGTCGCTGATGGTGTAGCCGTTGGTTTCCGCGGTCATGACCTTACCGTTGCCGGCGTTGTAGTCGTACACGGGGGTCAGCTCCACAGCGTTGAGGCCAGGAACAGTCACACTCTCACGGTCCATCATCGGGTTGACGGGATAGGGATTGCTGGTGCCGTCCGTGAGACCGGGGCCGCCGGGCTTGTTGCTGTTGTTCTGATGACGGCCAGCGGGCGTGGGAGCGGAACCGTCGACGCCGCCGGTGGTGATGAACTTGCTGATGGCGATGTCGGCCTCGGTGCCGTCGGCGTACTTCACGTGAGCCATGGCCACGGCCTTACCGGTGGTGGCGGCGCTGCCCTGCTCAAAGGCGGAGTACAGGCTGGTGATGACGCCGTAGTTCACGGTGTTGGCCTTGGGGCCGATGCCGATCAGGTTGCCGTACTGGTCGAAGTACCAGGTGAAGGTGGTGTTCAGGTTGCTGCCGGCGTAGTCCATGAACAGGGTCAGCTGGTCGTTCTTGATCTCGCCGCCCACGTTATGGGTGCCGTTGTTCCAGGTGACGGAGGTCTGCTTGGCGTCCACGGAGGTCAGGCCGTCCACGGGGGCGATGTCAGAGGCGGGGTCGGCGGCCAGCATGTTGGTCTCGAAGGCCGCGCGCTCTTTCCGCTCCTGGGTGACGCTGTGGTTCAGGCCGGTCTTGGTATTGGTGCCAGTGATGGCAGCACCAGTACCAAGACCGTTGGCAGTGCGGTCAGTCCAGTCGTTGCCCTGGGTGAGGTCGGTCTTGCCCTGCACCAGGATGTACTGGCCCACGGTGTAGGTGTAGTCCGCGTACGAATCGGTCATGGTGTGCTTGCTGTTGTAAGCGCCCTTGGTCAGGTTGGTGCAGCGGGTGCCGTAGTCGTCGTCGTTGATGAAGTTGATGGGATCGGTGTCATCAGTGACACCATTAGTGCGCTTGTTGTTGGCGCGGGTGACGGAGCTGGGCATGGCCTCTCCGCGGTCATAGACCACCAGGTCGGCCTGGGCGTCCTGCACCACGTGGCCGTTGTGGTCCAGCACACGGGGAGTCACCCGAGTGACCTGGGCCAGGAAGGTGTCCACCATGGTGACGATGTTGACATACTGCCCGTTGATATACAGCGCGCCGGCGAAGGGGCTGTAGACATTGTAGTAGACCTTGGTCAGACGGCCCTGGCCGCCCACGCGGGTCACGGTGTCGGTGGCCTCAACCCTGTAGTCCTCCACCAGGTTCTGGTTGACGTACAGGTTAAAGGTCTTGGAGCCGTCCTTGAAGCCCTTGGCCTCCAGGGCATGGGCCACGTCACACTCGCGGATGGTGTTGGTGAACTCCATGTCGGGGGTGGGCTTGATGTCGATCACATGGCTGCTGGTGGCGGAGGGGCCGTAAACAGGGTAGAGCCTGTCGGTGTTGCCCTCTTCGTTGGTGTTGATATAGAAGTAGTTATTGCTGTCCCCACTCTTCACGCCGCCCTTGTTCCAGGAGTAGTAGGGGTTGCCCCACCTGTCTTTCGTCCAGCCGCTGACGTACAGGCCGAACTTCTCCTGGCCCAGGGTGGGGTTGTACTTGCCGTTCACCAGCTGGTCCTTGTCGTTGTAGCCCAGGGAGTTGTGAGTGACCTGGGGCACGCGGACCATGGTCTGGAAGATCAGCTCGGCCACGACCTCGCGGGTGGCGGGCTGATTCAGGGTCCCGGCGTAGTTGGTGGTGTTCAGGTTGTCGGTGATGTGCAGCAGAGCGGCCTTGGAAGCCACCCGGGTCTGCCAGCCGGAACCGGTGAACTCGCCCTCCTCGTCGTAGCCCACGACGCGGAGAATCATGGCCAGGACCTCATAGCCGGTGATGTTGTAGTCGGGGTAGAACCGGCCGTTGTTGGAGCCCTTGATGATGCCGTGGTTGGCGCACAGGCCCACGTAGCCCGCGTACCAGGACTCGGGATTCACGTCGGTGAAGTCGGCGTAGTCCTTGTACAGGTGGGTTTTGGTGTCGCCCACGTCGGCGCTGAACACGCGGTAGATCAGGGCCGCAACTTCCTTGCGGGTGATCTCGGACTTGGGGGCGAAAACCTTGTCCCCGTCCGCAGCTCCGGTCACGTTCTGGCCCTGGAAGACCTTCAGTCCCGCGAGAACGTCAACAGCCTCAACCAAGTTGGGGTTGATTTCCTCGTTGGGGAACTTAGAAGACTTCGAGGCGGCGTTGGCAGTGACCATCAGGGACATGGCCATCACCATCGCCAGAACCAGCGCGAGGAACTTCTTCAAGTTTCTCATTGGAAATGTTTCCTCCTTTTTATTTTTGCCCGTGTTTTGGAACCTTTTCAGGGGGAAACAAAGGATGAGCCATCCTATCAAACCGCCCATGTTTTTCCAGCAATGGAGAAACATGGGTAAAAACAAGGCTCTTTTACGGCAAAAAGCGAGGTTTAAGCAAAAAAGAGGACTGTTTCTCCCCTGAAACGACAAAAAATAATTCAAAAAAGGGGAGGCGGACGCCTGAACCAAGCATCCGTCTCCTGTTTTCGTCCGGAGGGACAGTTTTATTCACCCTTGTACTTTTTTCTGGTGGCAATTCCGCCTCGTATATGGCGCTCCGCCTTATTTTCATTCAAAATATCCTTAACCTGCCGGTACAGCGCACGATTGATTACCGGCAGGCGCTCGCTGAGATCTTTATGTACGGTTGACTTGCTGATTCCAAAACGACTGGCGGCGGCCCGGACGGTGGTTTTATTCTCAATGATGTACAGCGCCAGCTCCTGGGCGCGCTCTTCCATGTTGCCCTTCAAATTCAAACACGCTCCCTATCTCGATATGCTCCATATATATGTGGAAGCGGGGGGGAACATACGGCGGATCTGGGCTGGGAGCCTGTTTTCGGGCGTTTTTCTGAGGGGGCCTTGGCAGGAATAACTGCGTTAATTTTGAGAAGGCTCAAAGAAATTGCGGCGAAAAGAATACGCAACGCGCCGCGGCCGGGTTTGTTCAGAGATTTCCTAAATAAAAAATTAAGCCGTGATTGTATTTACAGCGCCGTGGAAAAGAGTTATAATGAAGTTCGTTCACCATATCAGAGAGGGGGGGACAGCTATGGCGGACGGCAGCGGACAGGACCCGCGGGAGGGCGCCAGGCCGGACGGCACGTACCACTACAAATACAGCCGCGACGCCGGCGGGGAGAACCGGCAGGGCAGCTCCCAGCAGGAGGGCGCTCAGCAGGGCGGCTCCCATTATGAATACCAATACAAATACAGCTATGGCTCCGGCAAGGGGACAACGCCCGCCGGCGGGAACAAGCCGCCCAAGGGATACACCGATTGGGGCGAATGGGTGGGCATCGGCTTCATGCTGTTCATCCTGCCCTTCTGGGTCTGCAAGCTCGTCGGTGTGCTCTGGCTGCTGAGCAAGCTGGGCAAAATGACCGCCAGCGACAAGCGGCGGTACAAGCAGGAGGCCAGGAACGCCGCCAACCGGGCCAAGAACACCGCCCAGGACTTTTTCCGCAGGGCGGACGCCTCCGCCAAGGCGGGGGCCCAGGAATTTTTCCGGCAGGCGGACGTCTTCGGCAAGGAGGCGGACACCGCCCAGCGGCAGGAGGCTCAAGGCTCCTCCGCCTCCGGCGGCCGCACCTATTCCTACCAGCAGAGCCAATCCAAGCAGGAGAAGCGGAGTGAGGACAGCGGGGAGACCTACCGCGCGGACCCCTGGGACATGTCCGACCCGTCGGAGAGCAGGCGGAAGCGGCTTAAGAAGAAGCTGGGCGGGGGCAAAGGGCTGATTATCGCGGGCAGCATTCTGGCGGGGATCTTTGGCCTGGGCACGCTGGCCTGCCTGACCCCTGTTTTTCTGGGAGAATTCGAGTATCCGCTCCTCATTCCCATTCTGGCCTGCCTGATGTTCGCCACGGGCGGCGTGTCCATGCTGTTCTCCGGCCTTGGCAAGGGCCGGGCCACGGAGCGGTATATCAACTATCTGGCCTACATCGGCGCCAACCAGGAGGTGGATCTGGCCCCCATGGCCGCCAACTTCGGGGTGTCGGTGGGCAAGCTGTGCAAGGATCTGCGCAGAATGCTGGCCAAGGAGATCCTGCCCATGGGCTATCTGGATCTCAGCGAAGGCAAGCTGTATCTTACCGAGGCGGGCTACCGGTCTCCGGGGGTCCAGCGGGCGGCCCCGCCCAAAGAGGAGACCCCCCAGCAGGCCGCCGCCCGGGAGGATGACATTCTGCGGGAAATCCGCCAGGTCAACGACGAGATCCCCGACGAGGTGATGAGCGCCAAAATCGACCGCATCGAGGAGATCACCGGAAAAATTCTGTCGTATCAGAAATCCCACCCCAATAAGGAGGGGCAGCTGCGCACCTTCCTGAACTACTACCTGCCCACCACCCTAAAGATTCTTCGGGCCTATGCCCAGCTGGACGCTCAGGGCATCGAGGGAGAGAATATCTCCGCGGCAAAAAAGCGTATTGAGGACATGATGGATCAGGTGGTATCCGGATTTGAGAAACAGCTTGACAAGCTTTTCCAAGACGATGCCATGGACATTACCTCCGACGTGGAGGTGCTGGAGAACATGCTCAAAAAGGACGGACTGTCCGACGAGGGCGGCATCACCATGACGCTGTGACCGGGAGCTGCGGCGCGGCTGAAAAGCCGGAGGAAAGCCGTAAAACTCGTTTGACTGGATCACAAAACGTGAACGCGGGAGCGGCAGGGTCTGGGACCTTGCCGCTCCCGCCGCAGGAGAACGCTGAACCAAAGAAAGCGAAGCTTTCATCCGCTGAAAACAAAGGAGCTGTGAGGAACTATGAAATTAGGAATCGTGGGACTCCCCAACGTGGGAAAATCCACCCTGTTCAACGCCATCACAAACGCCGGCGCGGAGAGCGCCAACTACCCCTTCTGCACCATTGACCCCAATGTGGGCATTGTGGCGGTGCCGGACAGCAGGCTGGACTGGCTTTCCGCGTTCTATAAGCCGAAAAAAACCACCCCCGCCGTGGTGGAGTTCGTGGACATCGCCGGGCTGGTGAAGGGCGCCTCCAGGGGGGAGGGGCTGGGCAACAAGTTCCTGGCCAATATCCGGGAGTGCGCGGCCATCGTCCACGTGGTGCGGTGCTTTGACGATGAGAACGTCATCCATGTGGAGGGCTCCACCGACCCCCTCCGGGACATCGACATCATCGACCTGGAGCTCATCATGGCGGATGTGGAGATGGCGGACCGCCGCATCGACAAGGCCCGGAAGGCGGCCAAGGCGGATAGGAAATTCAACCACGAGGCGGAGGTGCTCGAGGGCCTGCGGGATTGGCTCAACGACGGCAAATCCGCCCGCTCCTACCTGGATCAGGTGGACGAGGAGGACGCCGGCCTCATCGCCACCAGCGAGCTGCTGTCCCTCAAGCCGGTGATCTACGCCGCCAATCTGGACGAGGACGGCTTTAGCAGCCCGGCGGAGGTTCCCTATTACCGGCAGGTGGCGGACCGCGCCGCCGGGGAGGGGGCCCAGGTCATCCCTGTGTGCGCCAAGCTGGAGGCGGAGATCGCCGAACTGCCCGCCGGGGAGAAGGCCATGTTCCTGGAGGACCTGGGCATCGCGGAATCCGGCCTGGACCGGCTCATTACAGCCAGCTATACCCTGCTGGGGCTGATCTCCTTCCTGACCTCCGGCGAGGACGAGTGCCGGGCCTGGACCATTACCCGGGGCACCAAGGCCCCCCAGGCGGCGGGCAAGATCCACACCGATTTCGAGCGGGGCTTTATCCGGGCGGAGACGGTGGCCTTTGAGGACCTGAAAGCCTGCGGCTCCATGACCGCGGCCCGGGAGAAGGGGCTGATCCGCTCCGAGGGCAAGGAATACGTGGTGCAGGACGGGGATATTATCCTGTTCCGGTTCAACGTGTAGCGCTTCGTTTTGTCATGATATCCCCAGGAGGGCCGGAGGAGACCTTCCGCATCCGGCATCTTTACAGACAGGACAGCTTAAAAGGCCATGGTTCGCTTGCGGACCATGGCCTTTCAGATGTCTACTTCCCCAGCTCCGTTCCCCGCCGGTAGGCGGCCAGCACTGCGTTGATGGCGGCGGCGCGCAGGCCGCCCCGCTCCAGCTCCGCCACCCCGGCGATGGTGGAGCCGCCGGGGGAGCACACCTCGTCCTTGAGCAGGCCCGGATGCTTCCCGCTCTCCAGCACCATGGCCGCCGCCCCCAGCACCATCTGGGCGGCGTATTCCATGGCCTGCTTCCGGGGAAGGCCCGCCATGACGCCGCCGTCCGCCAACGCCTCAATGTAGGGATAGACGAAGGCGGGGCCGCAGCCGGCCACGGCGGAAAACTGGTCCATCAGCTCCTCCGGAATTCGCTCCACCTTTCCCGTGGCGGACAAAAGCTCCTCGACCCCTTGGAGCTGCCCGCCGTCCACCCCCGCGCCTGCGCACAGGGCGGTCATGCCCTGCCCGACGGCCACGCAGGTGTTGGGCATGACGCGGACCACCGGCACATAGTAGCCGGCTCCGGCCAGATGGGGCCGCATGTCCTCAATGGTCAGCCCCGCCGCCATGGACACCACCACCTTGTCCTCGCCCACCCGGTGGCGGTCACGGAGCTGAGGCGCCAGGTCCTCCAGCAGAGGCCGCATCCCGCTGGGCTTCACCCCCAGGAACAGATATTCCGCCGCCCAGACCGCGTCGGCGGCGCCGGCCACCGCGGAGCACCCCAGCTCCTCGGCCAGAGCCTCCGCCTTGCTCTGCGTGCGGTTGCAGAGCACCACCTGATCCGGGCCCACGGCCCGGCAGGCCGCCCTGGCCAGCGCCCCGCCCATATTGCCTACGCCGATAAACGCCGCTTTTTTCACATAATCTCCCGCTTTCCTGTTGATTGTTTTCAGAAGCTCAAGGAAGCGACGGTTCAACGCGCCTGCGGTGCTTCGCGGGCCCCGGCAGTCCTTCCTCAGCAATACGCCGCCGGCTCCTCCGGCGGTCCAAAAAGGAGCCGTGCCGCAGCTTGTCCGTCAGGACATTATTATAAACGGTTCCGCGCCGGTCCGCAAGCCCCCTTTTATCTGCCAAATTTCTGCATCAAAATAGACACGCCGGTCAGAACGATTGCGGAACAGGGCCGGCACATCGCTTCATGACGCCAAACGGCCCCACCCCTCTGCCAAGTCTCACAGACTTGTTCAGACCGGGTGGGGCCGTTCAATTTCTGTCCGGAGAACGTCCGAGGTTCCTCAGCACTCCAATTTTTCCAGGGTGCAGGTCTTGGCGATGGATTTGCGGATCTCCGCCCGCAGTGGCAGCACGGCGGAGGGGGACACGGACAGCTCGTCGATGCCGATGGCCAGAAAGGTCTCCAGCAGGGTCAGGTCCGCGCCCAGCTCGCCGCAGATGCCGATCCAGATGCCCGCCTTGTGGGCGGCATCTGCAGCCATCTTCAGCGCCCGGAGGACGGCGGGGTGGCGGGGATCGAAGAACTTGCCCAGGTCGTTGGCCTGGCGGTCGCAGGCCAGGGTGTACTGGGTCAGGTCGTTGGTGCCCACGGAGAAGAAGTCCACCTCACGGGCCAGCTCCTCCGCCACCAGTACGGAGGCCGGGGTCTCAACCATGATGCCCAGCTCGGTGTCCTTGTTGTAGGGCACGCCCTCCTTGTCCAGCTCGGCCATCACCTTCCGGCAGGCCCGCTTGCACTCCTTCACCTCCCACACGGAGGTAATCATGGGGAACATGATGGCCACCTTGCCATAGGCGGAGGCCCGGTAGAGGGCCCGGAGCTGGATGCGGAACACCTCGGGCCGGTTCAGACAGATGCGGATGGCCCGGACGCCCAGGGCGGGGTTCTCCTCCTTCTGCATCTCGAAATAGTCCACCTGCTTGTCGGCGCCAATGTCCAGGGTGCGGATGACCACCCGCTTGCCCCCCATGGCGGAGGCGACCTCTTTATAAGCCTGGAACTGCTCCTCCTCGGTGGGGTAATCAGAGGCGGCAAGATAGAGGAATTCGGAGCGGAACAGGCCGATGCCCTGGCCGTCGTTGGACAGCACCGCCGCCACATCCTCCGGAGAGCCGATGTTGCAGTACACCATCATGTGCTGTCCGTCCAGAGTCACGTCCTCCTGGCCCTTCATGGTGTCCATCAGGGTCTTCATTTCCTGCTGCTTTTCCAGCTTGGCCTGGAAGGCGTTCAGCGTAATGTCGTCCGGCTCGATGGCCGCCTTGCCCGTCTCCCCGTCGATGTAGGCCGTCCGCCCGTTCAGCTCCTGCTTGAGCTGGTCCCCAAGGCCGCAGATGGCCGGGATGCCCATGGTGCGGGCCAGAATGGCGGTGTGGCTGTTGGAGGAGCCGCCCTGGGTGACGAACCCCAAAATCTTGCGCTTATCCAGCTGAAGGGTCTCGGAGGGGGCCAGGTCGTCGGCGGCCAGAATCACCGGCTCCTCGGAGTCGATGCCGCCCTCGGTGACGCCCATCAGATTGTTGCGGATGCGCCGGGCCACGTCCTTGATGTCGGCGGCCCGGGCCTGCATATAGGCGTCGTCCATGGCGGCCAGCATGGCGGCAAACTGCTCCCCGGCGGTCTCCACCGCCCGCTCGGCGGTGCAGCCCTCCTCCAGGGCGGCGGTCATGCAGTCGCAGAAGTCCTCGTCCTCCACAAACATGGCGTGGGTCTCAAAGAGCATGGCGGCCTCGTCCCCGGCCTCCTCCCGGGCCTTGTCCGCCAGGGCGTTGAGCTGGTCCATAGACCTCTCTTTCGCCTCCTCCATGCGGCGCTTTTCCTCCTCCGGGTCCGAGGCGGCGGTTTGGACGGCGGCGGTTTCGGCCCGCTGATAGAAGTAGATGGGGCCCTTCACCACTCCTTTGGAGACGCCTTTCCCCTGCATCAAAATCATCGGTTTTCCTCCCTGTCCTGATTTGAGGGCGTCCGCCGCTGGGGCGGACGCCCTTTTGCGGCGCGCTACAGATTGTCCTGGAAGAATTTCTCCAGAGCGGCGGCGTTGGCCTCCTCGCTGCCGCCCTCGACGGTGACGGTGACGGTCTCGCCCTGCTTGATGCCCAGGCCCATGAGAGCCATGAGCTTGGCGCCTCCGGCGGACTTGCCGTCGGCCTTGGCGATGGTGACGGCGCTGTCCAGGGCCTTGACGGCCTTGACCAGCAGCCCGGCGGGCCGGGCGTGGATGCCCACGGGGTCGGTGATGGTGTAGGTGAATTCTTTCATGATAACGCTTCCTCTCCTTAAAATGATATGTTATCTGACGGTCTGAGCTCGCTCCAGATAATAGAAGCCATATGCCGGGATTTGGAGGTTTTGCATGGTGTGTGTTTCTCTGGTGAGCAGACTGGTGAACTCCCCCGGATTGTTGGGAAGGGTGACGGCCTTGTCCTCCGGGGTGAAGTTGAACACGCCGGTGAGCGTCCGGCCCCGAAAACACCGCTCGATGGCCAGCACCCCGTCGTCCCCGGTGTCCAGCGTCCGCACGTCCGCCTCCGCCCCAAAGGCGGGATTGACCTTGCGCAGCTCCCCCAGGGCCTTAAGTCCGGTAAACACCTGCCCCTCCGGGGTGGACGGGTCCCCGGCGTGCTCCGCCAGGTCCCAGCGCATTTTGCCCCGGTGGAGGTAGCGGCTGTCCTCCGCCTTATTGGGGTCGTCCTTGTAGCTGTAGTCGTTCACCTGAGCGATCTCGTCCCCGCTGTACAGCAGGGGGACGCCTGTCTGCATAAACATCATGGCGTGAAGGGTCAGATCGAATCGGACCGCCTTCTCCATGGCGGCGGCGTCCTTCTCAAAGCCCGCCTTCTCGATGCCGCACAGGGAGGCGGTGGTGCCGCACTGGCGGGCGTCGCCGCTGGCCGGGTCGGCGTTGTACAGCTCTCCCCGGCTCACGCTGTCCGGGGTCAGGCCCTGGAACCAGTCGCTCAAAAACTTCTTGTGGGGGACCTCCGACATGCCCCACTGGGCCAGGGCGCCGTAATCCAGGCCCCAGCCGATGTCGTCGTGGCAGCGCAGGTAGTTCAAAAATACATACTGCTTGGGCAGGGCGTTGACGGTATCCAGCTGGCGGCGCAGCAGGCGGGTGTCCTTTGTCGCCACGGTGTGCCAGGTGGTGCACATGGTGGTGACGTTGTAGAGCAGATGGCACTCCGGCTTTTCCACCGTGCCGAAGTAGGGCACCACCTTCACCGGCTCCATCACCACCTCCCCCAGCAGGATGACGGAGGGGCACACGATCTCCCCGATCATCCGCATCATGCGCACAATGGTGTGGACCTGGGGAAGGTTGCGGCAGTCGGTGCCCAGCTCCTTCCAGATGTAGGGCACCGCGTCAATCCGGATCATGTCCATCCCCTTGTTGGCCAAAAACAGGAAGTTGTACATCATCTCGTTGAACACCCGGGGATTGCGGTAGTTCAAATCCCACTGATAGGGGTAGAAGGAGGTCATGACGTAGTGGCCGCAGTCCTCCAGCCAGGTGAAGTTGCCGGGGGCGGTGGTGGGGAACACCTGGGGCACCGTTTTTTCGTACTGCTGGGGGATAGCGGGGTCGGCAAAGAAGAAGTACCGGCTCATGTACTCCCCGTCGCCCGCACGGGCTTTTTTCGCCCACTCATGGTCCTGGCTGGTGTGGTTCATCACGAAGTCCATGCACAGGTTCACGCCCCGCTCGTGGCAGGCCCCGGCCAGCTTCTCCAGGTCCTCCATGGCGCCCAGGTCCGGCCGCACCGCCCGGAAGTCGGCCACGGCGTAGCCCCCGTCGCTCCGCCCCGGCACGGTGTCCAGGAAGGGCATGAGGTGGATGAGGTTCACCCCGGCTTTCTCAATGTAGGGCAGCTTTTCCCGCACCCCGTTCAGGTTCCCGGCGAAGTTGTCGATGTAGAGCATCATGCCGGTGAGCTCGTTGGACTTGTACCATTCTGGGTCCGCCTCCCGCTCCAGATCCCGCTTTTTCAGGGCCTCGGAGCGGTCCGAGGCAAACTGGTACAGCTGGCCGCACAGCTCGGCGAACATGTCCCCATTGCCGTATAGCTCCATGTACAGCCAGCGCAGCTCGTCCAGGTGCCGGTCCAGCCGGGCCTGGAACAGAGTCTCTTCCGTTTTTGTCATGCTTCTCACCCCGTTTTCTCAAATCAAGCCGAGCTTTTCAAACGCCCAGTAGAGGCCGTCCTCCTCCACCGGGGGGCAGACCAGACCGGCAATTTCCTTCAAGCCCGCGCTCCCGTTTCCCATGCACACGGAGACCCCTGCGGTTTGAAGCAGCTCCAGATCGTTCATACTGTCTCCAAAGGCCACGGTGTCCTCCACCGGAACGTCCAGATACTGGCACAGCCGCCGGACCGCCATCCCCTTGTTGAAGGCCCTGTTCATCAGCTCACCGTTGACGATGCCGCAGGCGTCCGTATCCTGGATGCAGAAGTGAAATTCGTCCTGGAGGGCCTCCATGGGGCGGCGCAGCCGGTCCATCCCGCAGCTCATGAAAGCCATTCCGTAGATCGGTTCGCCGTCATATTCCGCCATGGGCCGGATGTTCAGCTCGCTCTCCAGCTGAATCCGCCAGCGCAGCAGCTCGCTGTTGGCCTGGGACTGGGCGTTTTCCGCCAGAAACTCCTTGAAGCCCTCGTCGGTGTAGCTGTGGTGCCTGCTCCCGATGGTGCGGTATATGCCGCTCTCCTCAAAAACGGAGAGCACCCGCTTCTGCTGCTCCGGCGTCATGGGGCAGTCGTAGACCATCTGACCGCCGTACTCGATGCAGCCCCCGGCGCTGCTGATCACCCCGTCGAAGCCGTATTGCAGCAGCGGCGACAGCATGACGTGATTCCGTCCGGAGCACAGCACGGCCTTGTGTCCCTTTGCCTGGGCTCGGCGGACGGCCTCCAGCGCGGAGGGGGGCGGCACGTTTTTGCCCGGCTCCGTCAAGGTGCCGTCAATATCCAAAAAAATCAGCTTTTGTTTCATGGTTGACCTCCCGTCTGTACCGCGGCTCTGTTTTCCAGCCATATTTGTACTCGCGTTCATTATTGGGATAATTATAAAAAGGGTAATTTGATCTGTCAATACTCTATGAAGCAATTCCCGGCGCAAAAAAGATTTTCGTCCTTTTTACTGATTTTCTAATGCGCTTTTTTACAAATCTCACGATTGACAGTCCCTGTCTTTTGTGTTAACTTTTAATCGCGAAGATGAACGCGCGTACATTATGGAAATCGAACAAGAACTCTCTTTATTAAGGAGGCATCCACATGACTTACGATTACGCAAAGATTGCCCGAGAAGTCATCGCGGCGGTGGGCGGGGCTGAGAACATCCGCTCCGCCGCCCACTGCGCCACCCGGCTCCGCCTGATCGTGGCGGACCGGGACAAGGCCGACGCCGTGAAGGGCACGTTCTTCACCGCCGGGCAGTACCAGATCATTTTCGGCACCGGCCACGTGAACCGGGTCTATGAGCAGATTGTCCAGCTGGGCATCGCCGAGACCACGGCCAGCGAGGCCAAAGAGGCCAAAATGGAGGGCAAGAACCAGCTGCAAAAGGCCATCCGCACCTTTGGCGACGTGTTTGTCCCCGTCATCCCCGCCCTGGTGGCCACCGGCTTATTCCTGGGCCTCAAGGGCGCGCTGTTCAACAACAACTTCCTGGCCCTGTTCGGCCTGACCAACGCCGATATCCCCCAGACCCTCCAGGTGCTGGTGGAGGTTCTCTCCGGCACCACCTTCGCCTTCCTGCCCGCCATCGTGTGCTGGTCCACCTTCCGGGTGTTCGGCGGCTCGCCGGTGCTGGGGCTCATCCTGGGCCTCATGCTGGTGAACGGCGCCCTGCCCAACGCCTACTCGGTGGCCGACCCCTCCAGCGGCGTGGTCCCCCTGATGCTGTTCGGCTTCATCCCCATCGTGGGCTACCAGGGGAGCATCCTCCCCGCCTTTGTAGCCGGCGTGATCGGCAGCAAGCTGGAAAAGAAGCTGCGCAAGACGGTGCCTCCCATTTTTGACTTTATGATTACCCCGTTTCTGGTGCTCCTCATCATGCTGGTGCTCTCCCTGCTGGTCATCGGCCCCCTCCTCCACCAGCTGGAAAACGTGCTGCTGGTCATCGTGGAGGCGGCGCTGGGCCTGCCCCTGGGCCTGGGCGGGATGATCGTGGGCTTCTTCTGGTCCATCATCACCCTCACCGGCGTCCACCACATCTTTAACATGCTGGAGATCAGCCTGCTGTCCAACACCGGCTTCAACCCCTTCAACGCCATCCTGTGCATGTGCGGCTTCTCCTCCGCCGGGGTGTGTCTGGCCATCTCCATCAAGGCCAAGAAGAAGGAGATCCGGGCCATCGGCCCCAGCGCCACCGCCTCCGCCCTGCTGGGCATCGGCGAGCCCGCCCTGTTCGGCGTCATCCTGCGCTACGGCTTAAAACCCTTTCTGCTCAGCTGTTCCATCAACGGCATCGCGGGCATGATCGCCATGCTGCTGGGGATGCAGGGCACCGGCAACGGCATCACCACCATCCCTGGAATCCTGCTGTACATCTACTCTCCCAGCCAGCTCATCATGTATGTGGTGCTGGCCGCCGCCGTGTTCGCCACCGCCTTCGGCCTGACCTGGATGTTTGCCGTTCCCCCGGAGGTCATGGAGGCGGACGCCCCCATGAAACAGGCGGAACCCGCCCCCGCTCCCGCCCCGGCGGCCTTCCCGGAGGTGGTGGGCTCCGTGGCGAAGGGCGCCTTCGTCCCCATGGAGGAGCTGCCCGACCCCACCTTCTCCCAGGGCGTTCTGGGCTTCTGCTGCGGCGTCACCCCCGAGGACGGCAAGGTCTACGCCCCTGTGGACGGGGCCGTCAGCCAGCTGGCCGACACCCTCCACGCCATTGGCATCGAGGCGGGCGGCGCGGAGCTGCTCATCCACGTGGGGGTGGACACAGTGGAGATGAAGGGCGACGGCTTCACCACCCACGTCAAGGAGGGACAGGCGGTGAAAAAGGGCGGCCTGCTGCTCACCGTGGGTCTGGCCAAAGTCAAGGCGGCGGGCCACCCCACCACCATCATGGCGGCCGCCACCAACTCCGACGGCCTGGCCTCCGTGGAGGCCGCGGGCTCCGGCGCACTCCGGCCGGGAGATGCCCTGATGGCCCTCCGAGCCTGATCCGCATACGCTCCTCCTCTTTTCTCCAGGGCTCACAGTCCCTTACCGGGCTGTGCGCCCTGCCTCTTTCCGCCCTCCGCTTGACGAACGCGCTGAAATCCGATAAAATAAGACCAAGGAAAGGCGGGGATACCATGGCAAGTATGCAGGATATAGCCGATAAGGCGGGGGTCTCTCGGGTCACGGTTTCCCGCGTGCTGTCCAACCACCCCTCTGTCAAGGCCGAGACGCGGAAAAAAGTTCTCCATTGGGTCAGGGAGCTGGAATATGAGCCCAATCTGATCGCTCAGAGCTTAGCGGGAAACGGGACAAACCTCATTGGACTGCTGGTGCCCGAGATCGCCTATCCATTTTTCAGCGAGATCATTGAGGCCATTGAAAATCAAGCGTTTTACGCGGGATACAGCGTCATTATCTGCAACACCCGCCGCAGCCTGGAGCGGGAGAAGAACATCCTCAAGGAGCTGAAGCAGCGCAGGGCGGAGGGTGTGATCGCGGTCCCCGTCTCTCCGGAGCGCAGCGCCGCCGCTTACCAGCGGTTTCAGCGCCCGACTGTGATGATTACCAAACAGGTGGAGGGGTTCAGCTGTGTCTATATCTCCCACTACGCCGGGGGACAGCAGCTGGCGAAGCATTTTCTCAATGTGGGGTTTCAGCGGATCGGGTATATCGGCCCCACCAAGGACTCCACCTCGGCGCTGAAATACGCCGGGTTCCAAAATTACCTAGCCTCCCACCGGGTCCGCCTCACCGATGTGATCGACTGTCCCGCCCCCGAGAACATGAACGCCAGCGAGGTCTACCAGCGGGTCAAACAGTACGCTGCGGGGCCTGGGCTGCGCTGCGAGGCATATCTGACCAACGACGACATCACCGCCTGCGAAACCATCGCGGCGTTCCGGGAGCTGGGCTATGCCGTGCCAAAGGACATCGCCATCGCCAGCTTTGACAATTCTCTGCTGGCCAAGGAGATCAGCCCCAAGCTCACCGCTTTGGCCCAGCCGTTGGAGGAGATCGGGCGCAAGGCGGTGGAGGCCCTGCTGGAGCAGATCAACGACGGCGCCCTGGCCCGTATGTACGAGCTGGAATCCCGGATCATCGTGCGGGAGTCCACTATCAATTTTGTGTCCGGCCAGCGCTCCGGCGGCTGACGGACATACCGTCTCATGAAGCGTATCCCAAGCTATTTTTGACTTGGGGTACGCTTTTGCAGTTTTCTCACAGAATCAATCTGCATGGGGCGGCGCTGCTCATCTCAGCGTGGAGTTTCTACATACCGGCGTGGTCTGCACATAGGTTCTGCGGAACGGAAGGTTTGGATTTTTGATGCGCTCCAACAGCATATCCGCCGCCATGCGCCCGATGTCGTTGTTTGGAATCTGCACCGTTGTCAGAGACGGCTCCACCACAGCGGACTGGGGCGTGCCGTCGAAGCCGGCCACCATAATATCGCCCGGAATGGCCATCCCCAGCCGTTTCAGCGCGGCCATCATGTGGATCGCCAGAAAGTCGTTGGCGCAGACCAGGGCGTCCGGCTTGACCTCCATGCCCTGAAACCGCTTCAGCAGCCAGCTGTCGTCGCTGTAATGCGGGCCGTCCTCCTCCATGATGCACAGCCCCCGGTCCAGGGGCAGCCCGGCCTCGCTCAAGGCGTCGCAAAAGCCCAGCCAGCGCTGGCGGAAGCTGCCGCAGTGCCGCGGGTCGCCCACAAATCCCAGCCGCCTGGCCCCGGCCGCGATGACGTGGCAGGTCAGCAGGGCGGAGCTGGAGAGGTTCTCCATAGAGATGAAGTCGCAGCGCATGGGGGAGAGGTCGGTTATGGCGCTGGCGTCCACCGACAGGCAGGGGAGCCCCAGGGAGCACAGCATCTCCAAATAGCCCTGGTCAAACATCTCGATGGTCAGAATCCCCGCGGTCTGCTCAATCGCGACGTGGGGCGGCAGCCGCCTCCCCCGCAGCTCCTGCCCACTGATCTCCGACATCATCAGGGTGTAGCCGGCGCGGCTGAGGCGCTCTGTAAAGGCGGGCAGAAAAAAGGTGCCGAAGTGGGCGTCCACCGGGGTCTGGCTGGTGAGCAGAGCGACGCTTTTTCTCTGGGCCTCCCGTCCAGCCGGGCTCTCCTCCACCGTTTGAAGGTAGCCCAGCTCCCGGGCCTTCTGAAGAACCATCTGCCGGGTGGCCTGGGGAACCGTCCCCCGGTCATTGAATACCTTGGACACCGTATTGCGGGACAGCTCGCAGGCGTCGGCAATATCCTGAATTGTGACCCGTTTATACGCCATATTTTTCCCTCCGTCTCCCATCATGATCGATTTTTCTATAGTGTAACATAGTCGTTTTGGAAAATCAAGATGTGCAAAATGTAAAATCCAAATAAATCAATGTAAATTGTGAACAAAATTTTACAGTCTGTTTTTTACAATACCACCAAATTTCTTTCAGGCCCATATTACGCTATTAACATAACGAGAAAATTTATTTACATTATACCCAGAAGCGGGGCTCTAATAGTAAATACAAAGGTTTACATTTTGCATCAATCCCTGCCGCGCTTCTTTTCCGCGCGGCGGCGCGGGCTAGGCGCCGTTTGAAAATTGACAGGATGTCCAGCAGCGAGGAATTTTTTCGTCAGGCGAAGCCGGTTTGACGCAGAAATACTTGGTGTATTGCAAGGAAAACCGGCAAAGCATGGCGGAAAAAGACCCGCTGTTTGGGCGTGTTGACAATTTTCAAACAAGCCCTAGGCACAGTTCGTCTTGTTCCCGAAAGGGTTCAAAGAATCACGAGAAAGAGCAGGTGGATTTTATGGGAAAAGGCAAGTCAATTCCGGCCCGGACGGCCGCGCCTCCAGGCGGAGGCAGGCCGGTCAACGCGCTGGGGCAAAGCAGATGGAGGCGCTTTCGGGAAAACTATCCATTCCTGATCATGCTCCTGCCGGCGGTGGCGGTGGTATTTCTGTTCAACTACCTCCCGATCTATGGCGTGCTGATCGCGTTCCAGGACTTCATGCCGGGGGACAAAATTCTCTCGGACACCACGATCTGGGTGGGATTTAACAATTTCATCCGCTTTTTCACCGATGTCCAGTTCTGGCCGCTGATGGGCAACACCTTCCTGCTGTGTATCCTGGGCTTTATCATCGGCTTTCCCCTGCCCATCATCATCGCCCTGATGCTCAACGCGCTGGCCGGAAAAAAGACCAAGAAGTTCCTCCAGACCATCTTTACCGCCCCCCACTTCATCTCCCTGGTGGTGCTGGTGGGTATGCTCCAGCTGTTTTTCGGGCGCTATGGTCTGGTGAACAACATCATCGCCAACCTGGGCGGCGAGCGGTTCTCCTACTTTCTGGAGAGCTCCGCCTTCCGGCCCCTCTACATTTTGTCCAGCAACTGGCAGGACTTCGGCTGGAGCGCCATCATCTACATCGCCGCCCTGGCCAACGTGGACCCCGGACAGCACGAGGCCGCCATTGTGGACGGCGCCTCCCGGTTCCAGCGGGTGCTCCATATCGACATACCAGCCATCATGCCCATGATCAGCGTCATGCTCATTATGTCCATCGGCGGGCTGATGGGGGTGGGCTATGAGAAGGCCCTGCTGATGCAGACCGACGGCAACCTGGCGGCCAGCGAGCTGATCGCCACCTATGTGTATAAGCGGGGCCTGACGGGGGTACCGGACCAGGCCTACGCCACCGCCATCGGCCTGTTCAACTCGGTAATCAACGTGATTCTTCTCATCATCGCCAACACAACGTCCAAGAAGTTCTCTGAGAATTCTCTGTGGTAAGGGGGCGCAGTCTATGCAGAAAAATAGAACGGCCTTAAACAAGCAGAGGCGCAAACAATCCAGAGGCGACGTGGTGTTTCAAATCATCAACGGCCTCCTCCTGGGCATCATGGCCCTCATCGTGCTCTACCCGATCTACTTCATCATCATCGCCTCCTTCTCCAGTCCGGAGGCGGTGCTGGGGGGCAAAGTGGTGCTGTTCCCGGTGGACATCAACTTCGACGGCTATTTGAAAATCCTGGAACGGGCGGACATCTGGCGGGGCTATCTGAACACGATCATCTACACGGTGCTGACGGTGATCCTCGCCCTGGCCGTCACGGTGCCCGCGGGCTGGGCCCTGAGCCGCAAGACCCTGCCGGGCAAAAAGCTCTGGATGGTCTACTTCATCATTCCCATGTTCTTTGGCGGCGGCCTCATCCCCTTCTACAACGTGATGAGCAATCTGGGCCTGGTGAACACCATCTGGGCCATCGTGCTCCCGTCCATCCTGTCGGTGTGGAACCTGTTCATGACCAAGACCTTTTTTGAGAGCAGCATCTCCGACGGGCTGATCGAGGCCGCGAAGATCGACGGCGCGGGACCGTTCCGCATCTTCTTCTCCATCGTCATCCCGCTGTCCAAAGCGATTCTGGCGGTCATGGCGCTGTACTACGCGGTGGGCCAGTGGAACAGCTACTTCAACGCCATGATCTTCCTTCAGGACGAGACCCTCTATCCCCTCCAGCTGGTGCTGAAGGAGATTCTGATCGCCTCGGAAAGCACGGTGGGCGGCAGCGGCGAGACCATCCTGGAGCAGTTCCGGCTGGCCAACCAGCTGAAATACGTGTCCGTCATTGTGTCCAGCCTGCCGGTGCTGTGCCTGTACCCCTTCGTCCAGAAGTATTTCGCGCAGGGCGTCATGATCGGCTCTTTGAAAGAATGAGCGCTGAGCCGCTGCGGGCAGCGCGGTGCACCTTGACGGGGACCCCGCAATGCCGCGCGCCGCGAACAGGCGAGGCGTGACAAAAAACATAAAAATGGAGGTAACACTGACATGAAAAAACTGCTCTCCTCTCTTGCGCTGGCAGCCATGCTGCTGTCCCTGGCCGCCTGCGGGGGCGGCGGAGGCGCCGGCAAGCAGACCGGCTCCGACGTGGAAACCCTGAAATCCGAGTACGGCTTCCAGTAGACCGACCCCAGCGCCCCCATCCTCAACGACAAGGGCGCCGCCGAGCTCTCCTTCAACATCTATTCCTCTAAGAACGCGTCCGCCTTGGACTACAACGACATGAAGATCATGCAGGATCTGTTTGAGCAGACCAACGTGAACGTGAGCTGGGAAAACGTGTCCGAGTCGGTGTACAGCCAGCAGAAGAACCTGATCTTCGGCAACGCGGACAACCGGCCCGACGCCATCTACCACGCGGGCATGAGCTCGGGCGAGATCATCAAGTACGCCAAGCGCCATGTGCTGCTCCCCATCAGCGACTATCTGGAGTATATGCCCAACTTTGCCAAGATCCTGGAAGAGCGCCCCGACATCAAAAACCAGCTCACCAACGTGGAGGACGGCAAGATCTACTCCCTGCCCCGGGTGGAGGAGATGGGCCTGCTCCAGCACCCCAACCTCCTGTTTCTCAACAAAAACTGGGCACAGCAGGCCATTGACGCCGGGGCGGTCGACGGTGTTTCCGCCGGGGACCTGAAGGACGGCATCAATCTCACCTCCGCCCAGATGGAGCAGCTGCTGCGCTACTTCAGGGACAACAACATGAACGGCAACGGCGACGCCAATGACGAGCGGCCCATGAACTTCGTCTACAACAACTGGCAGGGCAACCAGTGCGACCTGTATGGGATGTTCGGCCTCAACGACAACCTGGAGCACCGGGTGGTGGTGGACGGCAAAGTGACCTACACCGTCACCGACGGCCGCTTCAAGGAGGCCACCAACTTCATCGCGGGCTGGGTCAGCGACGGCCTCATCGACAAGGTGTCCTTCGAGCAGTCCCAGGACAATTTCCTGGCCAACGGCAAGGGCCTGGAAACCTACGGCGCCTTCTACTGGTGGGAGAGCGAGACGGTGGTGTCCAACCCCGAGAACTACATCGTCTGCAACCCCCTGACGGGCCCTAACGGGGAACAGACCATCTGCGTCAGCAACAACCCCGAGGTCAGCACCGGCGAGGTGGTGGTGTTCGCCGACTGCCCCAACGTGGAGGTCCTGCTGGCCTACCTGGACCGCTACTACGATCCCCTCATCTCCGCCCAGATCAACTACGGCCCCCTCGGCATCGTCTATGAGGAGGAGCTGGACGCCAGCGGCAGGCTGGTGCAGAAGCCCCTGCCCGAGGGCGTCACCACCGACGAGCTGCGCCTGCAAAACGCCCCGCTGGGCATCATCTACCTGTCCGACTACGCCTGGGAGAACGTGGTGAACATGGAGCCCCGGGCCCAGCTCCGGGTGGACCGGCTGGCCTCCTTCGCCCAGCCCTTTGTCCCCTGTCAGCGCCGATGCGATTTTGTAGTTTTTCGCCGAACAGGATATGTCGAAAA
>CAJTLI010000005.1:0-25211 GCA_910577525.1 uncultured Oscillospiraceae bacterium
GACGTGCCGTCTCAACCGCCGGCGCCTTTTGGGCAGTTCTTTAGAGCCTGTTTAACATCTCTCAAAATACCATTTGCCGGGTCTTTTCGCGCCAGGCTTCGTTGTGATTTCTTGAAATAAACACAATTATTCCTGCGAAATCTCGCCTCGCCTGGCGGGAAAATCCCTCGTCAACTGATATTCTTCGAGATATTAAACAGGCTCTTACACCCGCCTCAGCGGGGGGCCGTCCAGCCCGACCACCCGGTCGCAGGCCGCCATCACCTGGCCCTGGTGGGTGGTGAGAACGATGGGAACCCCCAGCTCCCGCAGGCGGTCCAGCAGACGCGCCGTCCGTTCGGCGTCCACCCCGGCGAAGGGCTCGTCCAGCAGGAGCAGTGCTCCGCCCAGCGCCGCGCACCGGGCCAGCGCCAGACGGCGGGCCATTCCGCCGGACAGGGCGGCGGGGCGGGTGTTTTCCTCCCCCTCCAGCTCGGCAAAGGCCAGCCAGCGGGCGGTCTCTCCCCGGCGGGCCCGGGGGAGCACGTCCGCGATGTTCTGCCCCACCGTCCGCCAGAGCAGAAGGCGGTCCTCCTGAAAAAGCATCGCGGTTTGAGCGGGGACTGTTCCGGCCACCACGCCTTCCTGGGGGGCCTCCAGTCCCGCGATCACCCGCAGCAGGGTGGTCTTGCCGCAGCCTGAGGGGCCGGACAGCGCGGTGAGCCCTTGGCCGGGTATTTCCAGGGAAAACCGCTCCAGCACCAGCTTATCTCCATAACGCAGGGTAATATTTTGGAGCTGTATCACAGCTTCCGCCCCCTCTCCAGCCCCCGGCGGAGCAGGCCCTCCAGCGCCAGGGAAAGCGCCACAATGGCCAGCGTCCAGGCAAACAGGTCTGCGGTCTCCAGCCCCAGCTTGGCCTGCTGAATCCGGGAGCCGATGGCATGGTCGGGGGGACAGATGACCTCCGCGGCCACGCCGGACTTCCAGGCTAGGCCGAAGGCGGTGAGCAGTCCCCCGGAGAAATGGGGCCGCAGGGCGGGCAGATAGACGAGGCGCAGCGTGTTATACCGGGAAAAGCGGTAGGCGCGGGCAAGCTCCAGCAGCTTCCCGTCCAGGCTGTCCAGCCCCGCCGACAAAGCGCCCCACACCACCGGAAGCACCATCAGGCCCGCGATGGCCCAGGGGATGGCCCGCCGGGGCACCCACAGGTACACCAGCAAAATAAAGGACACCACCGGCGTGGCCCGCACCACCCGGACGGCGGGGGAGATCAGCCGGTCTGCCCAGGGAGAAAAGTGAGTGAGGAAGGCCAGCGCCGTCCCCGCCAGCGCCCCCCAGGCGAGCCCCAGAAACACCCGCCCCAGAGTGGCCCCCAGGTCCAGCCAAAAACCGCCCGTCGCCGCCAGGGCCAGCAGCCGCGCCCCAACCCGCCCGGGGCCGGGGAGCAGCAGCTCCTGCCCAACAGCCCAGGACGCCAGCGCCCAGATCAACAGCCAAAAGGCCGGGGGGATTAGTTTTTTCAGCAATTTCTTCATTGGGCCTTCCCAGCCGTATCCACCTCCCGCTTCCGGGCGGATACGTTAATTACATGCGTTTTTGCGCCGCTCTTCTCTCTCAGGCGGCGGGAACCCAGTAGATGGCTCCGTCGGGCAGGACGCCGCCCACGGCGGCGGGGTCGATGGAGTACAGCACGGAGTAGTAGTCGGACATGCCCGCCACCATCTCCGTGCCGGAGAGAAAGGCCAGGTGGCACTGGGGAATGGCCTGCTTGGCGATGCTCGCGCTGGGGGTGATGCCCAGCGCCGCGATGATCTCCGCCGCCGCGTCCACGTTGTTGTTTACATAGTCGATGGACTCCTTATACTCTGTGAGAAAGGCGTCCACCTGTTCCGGATATGCCTCCGCGAACTCCGTGCGGGCCACCACGGCGGTCATGATGAGCTGGCTGCCGTTTTTCAGGCCGTCCCACGCCTCGGTGAGGTCGATGGCGGCGCGCACCTTGCCCTCGCTCTTCAGGATGGCGGCGGTGGCGGCGGGGACGGGCAGCATGGCGCACTCGATCTCCCCGGACAGCAGCTTGGCGCTGATCTCGGAGGCGTCGGCAAACACCACCTCCACATCGTCCAGCTCGTTTTCCTGTAATAAATAGCGCAGAATATACTCCGGGTTGGCGCCCTGACCGGCGGCGTAAATGGTTCTGCCCGCCAGGTCGGCCATGGAGTTGATCTCGGTTTTGCCGCCGCTCTCCAGAATGTGGAGAACGCCCAGGGTGCCCGCGGCGATGATCCTCACCCCGCCGTCCGTCTTGTTGTAGAGGTTCGCCGCCACGTTGGAGGCCACGGTGGCGATGTCGATCTCGCCGTTGGTCAGACCCGCCACCAGCTCGCTGTTGTCGGTAAAGATGCCGCACTCGTAAGTGGTATGCAGGTCAACCGGGTTGTTTTTTGCGATGTCTATCAGCCGGGCCGCGCCGATGCCGGTGGGGCCGGACAGCACCGCCAGACGAATTGGGCCATAGGGCGCGGCGTTGGACGGCGTTTCGCTGGGCTGGGAGGACGGCGCGGCGCTGGGCAGGGCCTGGGACGCCGCCTGGGAGGGCGCGGCGGAGGGATTTTCCGCCGCGGGATTGCAGGCGGGCAGGGCGAACAGCAGGGCGAAAGCCAGCAGCAGGGCCGGCAGTTTTTTACCTCTCATGGTCAGGATTCCTTTCTGGTTCCGGGCAAGGCGGGCGCGCCCGCCTGCGATGGTTGAATTTGGTGCGCCTACAATTTTAGCCGTGCCGCCCTCCGATGTCAAGCTCTGACAGTCCGCAATTTATTTACCATTTTTTAAAAAAGCCCCCCTTGTTTTTTCCCACGGTCTACGCTATACTAGGGAGCGCTGCATAGTTGACATAATCTGAGGGGTTTCGGCACGCCCCTGATTGAAAGGATGCTGTTTTCATGAGCAAAGCGCCAAAACGCGCGGCAAAAACCCGGCCCAGTTTCCTGTGGCGGCTGATGAAGGGCCTGTACATTATGCTGTTTGTGCTCTCCCTCATTGTGGTGGCGGGATATGCCGCGTTGAATATTTTTGCCCCAGCCCCCACGGTGGGCTCCCAGGTCACAATCGACCCCAACCGGCACGTCTCCGCCCCTCCCGCGGATTCAGACGCTCCGGAGGCCTCCCCCACCCCCAACCCGGACGCCCTGGTGCTCAACCGCCGGGAGGGCGTGTATACCTGCCTGCTGCTGGGCGTGGCCGACATCGGCGGCACCGACACTATCATGCTGGGCGTATTCGACACCGGCAGCAAAACCGCCTCCCTGATCTCCATCCCCCGGGACACCGTGGTGTACTTTAACGGCCGGTACCAGAAGATCAACGCCACCTACGCCGGCGGAACGGAGGCGGTGGTCCAGGCGGTTCATGACCTGCTGGGCGTGCCGGTGGACTACTACGTTTCAGTGAACCTGAAGGCCTTCTCCTCTATTGTGGACCAGATCGGCGGGGTGTATTTCGACGTGCCGGTGCGGATGGACTACAAGGACCCCTATCAGGACCTGGTCATCGACATCCAGCCCGGCTACCAGCTGCTCAACGGCAAGAAGGCGGAGGGCGTCATGCGCTGCCGCAGCTGCTACGCCAACGCCGACATCGGCCGCTCCGCCACCCAGCGGGCCTTCCTGGTGGCGCTGGCCAAGCAGACCATCACGCCCTCCAACGCCGCCAAGGTCACGTCCCTGATCAACACCTTCAGCCAGTACGTCCGCTCCGACATGCCCCTGAACGACATGGTGTTTTTCGGCACCCAGGCCATCGGCATGGATCTGGACACCTCCCTCAACACCAGTTCCCTGGCGGGGGAGTGGATCTCCCCCTACTGGCAGCTGGATGACGAGGCGGTGCTGGAGCTGGTGAACAGCCTGGGCATCTATAAGGAGGAAGTTCCCGCCAAAGCCCTCCACATCGTGCATCCCTAAACCTACGACAGCTTTGGGGCCCCGGTCGGAAGACCGGGGCCCCAATTTATTTTCGGCCCTCGGCCTGCTCTTCCGGACCGCCGGCGCAGTTTTATGTGCCGCCGGCTTCCGGGCCGGGGGCCGCTTCGGCCTCCTCCAGCTCCAGCCAGGGGACTCCGGCGGCGGCGTCCCCCATGACCCGGAGCAGACGGCGGCCAAAGTCCGTCTCCTCCGCGGCCTGCCGGTGCTCCAGCACCAGCCGCACCGGACGGCCCAGGTCCGTCAGGCAGTCGTACAGGGCGTCCAGGTTCCGCCCCCACCACTCCGGCAGGGCCAGCGCCCGCCCCAGCAGCTCCATAGCCTCCCCCCGCTCCCGGAGGCGGCGGCCGTCCAGACGCACCGTCTCCATGTCAGGGCTCCCCATAGAGCAGCTCAAAGCTCTCATAGTGGTCCTCCGTATAGTAGATCAGCCCGTCGTTGGAAAACACGATCCGCTTGGCCCCCCGGGAAGAGGTTCCCACGGTATCGATATCGCACTCGGTGTAGACGCGGCCCTCCTTTTCCGGCAGCAGGCCCTCGTAGTTGCCAAAGCGGCCTCCGCCGATGGCGGCGCCCTCCCCCATGCAGCGCTCCACGCTGCCGCCGGACCAGCCCGCCTCCTGGGCCTCCCGCTTGGTGACATAGTTGCCGGGCAGATGGCCGTAGAGGTGGATATACAGCGCCACCTCCTCCTTGGAGCTGTACCAGCCCTCCTCGGAGACGGCTGGGGCCAGGCTCGCCGGCGCCTGAGAGGGCTCCGCCCGCTCCGTCTCCGCCGGAGGCCGGGACTCAGGGGCCTGGGAGGGCTCCTGGGACGCCGCGCTGGGCGGGAGGACCGCGGGGACGGAGGGAGCGGGACCGGCCTCCTGTCCGCCGCAGGAGGCCAGCGCCAGGGCCATGAGCAGGGCCAGCAGGAAGGCGGATACTCGTTTCAACATGTTAATCACCAGATTTCCCTGTAATAGGCGGGGCATATGAACCGCGCCCCGGCGCCGGATTCCAATATACCGGATGATACGTTGGAACCGATCTGACTATAGCAGATAAGCCGCGCCAATTCAACCAAAATTATAGACAATTGGTGCAATTCGCTGAATTTTGGCATTTCCCCTTTGCCAAAAATGGCTGTTCATGCTATAATTTTTTTACCCGCTGCATCAAGAGACGGAACTGAGGCAAAATTGAAAGGGCGGCCCTGTCCGCCGGTCCCGCGGCCGGATTGATCGCGAAAGTCCGGACTATGAAAGGAGGAGCTTTACCTTGGACCAACCGAACGCCAGGAAGAAAGAGCTGAAGCGCGCCTATAAAAAGGCCAAACGAAAGACGGTCCAGCCCTGGAAGGCCGTTTCCATTGTGCTCGCCGTCCTGCTTGTTGTCGCCCTGCCCGTCAATATCGTTCTGCGCGTTTTTGATAACACGGTGGCCGCCTTTGTGGGCGGCACATTTTGGGAGCTGGAGCATTCGGACCCCCACGCGGAATATTTCCGGGGCGACTTTGAGACCGTGGAGGAGATGATCCAATACGGCCTGGACCTGTGCCGCCGGGTGGAGGCGGAGGGCGCGGCCCTGCTGAGAAACGAGAACGGCGCCCTGCCCCTGGAGGACGGGGCTAAGGTGAGCTGCTTCTCCACCTCCTCCGTCAACCTGGTGTACGGCGGCACCGGCTCGGGCAATATCGACGCCTCCACCGCCGACACGCTGCGCACCGCCCTGGAGAAGTCCGGCGCCTCTGTCAACGACACCCTCTGGAGCTTCTACACCGAGGGCCCCGGCAAGGACTACGTCCGGGACAGCGGCGGCTTTACCTCCTCCGCCGCGGTGGGCGAGGCCCCCTGGAGCGCCTACACGGATGAGGTGAAAAGCTCCGTGGCGGAGTATGGCGACGCCGCCATCGTGGTGCTGTCCCGGGTGGGCGGCGAGGGGGTGGACCTGGAGTTTCAGGACGTCAACTACCTGGCCCTGGACGAGAACGAGCGGGACCTGCTGAAAAACCTGACCGCCATGAAGGAGGCGGGAACCCTCCGGAAAATCGTGGTGCTGCTCAACACCGCCAACCCCCTCCAGGTGGACTTTCTGACGGACAACGCCTATGATGTGGACGCCTGCCTGTGGATCGGCGACGTGGGCATCAGCGGGATCAACGCCGTGGCCGACATTCTGATGGGCAAGGCAAACCCCTCCGGCAGCCTGGCGGACACCTACTGCTATGACAACTACTCCGCCCCCGCCATGGCCAATTTCGTGCCCACCGTGTACGCGGGCTACGCCAAGGGCGATATTCCGGACAACGCCAAGACCTACATGATCTATCAGGAGGGCATCTACGTCGGCTACAAATATTACGAGACCCGGTATGAGGACCAGGTGATGGGCACGGGGAACGCGGGCGGCTACGACTACTCCGCAGACGTGGCCTTCCCCTTCGGCTTCGGCCTGAGCTACACCACTTTCGCCTACAGCGACCTGGAGGTGGCCTACAACGCCCAGCGCCAAACCTATACCCTGGGCGTCACTGTCACCAACACCGGCGGCATGGCCGGCAAGGAGACCGTTCAGGTCTACGCCCAGACACCTTACACGGACTATGACCGGGAGAACGGGGTGGAAAAGGCGGCGGTTCAGCTGGCGGGCTTCGGCAAAACCCAGGAGCTGGCCCCCAACGGCGGGTCCGAGCGGCTGTTCATCACAGTGAACCGGCGGGACCTGGCCGCCTATGACGCCTACGGCGCGGGCACCTATATTCTGGACGCGGGGGACTATTACCTCACCGCCGCCGCCGACGCCCACGACGCGGTGAACAGCATCCTGGCCGCCAAGGGTTTCACCCGCGCCGACGGCATGGACGCAGACGGGGACCCGTCGCTCACCTATACCTGGACCGAGGAGCAGCTGGACGCGAACACCTTCTCCCTGTCCGCCAACGGCGTGCCCATCGTCAACCGGCTGTCCCAGTCCGATCCCAACCTGTATTTCGCCCAATATGACAGCGCCAACGGCTCCGTCCGCTGGGTGAGCCGCAGCGACTGGCAGGGCACCCTGCCCTCGGAGATCGTGAAAATCGGCCTCAACGACCAGCTCCGCCGGGAGCTCCAGGACGTGCGCTACGACCCCGCCGATTACGAGGCGGTGGATATGCCCGTCCTGGGGGCGGACAACGGCCTGAAGCTGTACGACATGATCGGCCTGGACTACGACGACCCCCAGTGGGAGGAGCTGCTGGACCAGCTCACCTTCGACGAGATGGTGAAGCTCATCGGCGACGCCTTCCACTGGACCATGCCGGTCAAATCTGTGGAGGCCCCCGGCACCCGGGACGAAAACGGCCCCCAGGGCCTCACCGCCTCCCTCATCGGCTCCGGCTCCACCCAGATGGCCGCCACCGCCTTCACCTCCGAGGACGTGATGGCCGCCACCTTCAACGTAGAGCTGATGACAGAGGTGGGCAAAGTCATCGGCAACAACTGCCTGGAGGCCGGCATCGCCTGCCTCTACGGCCCCGGCAACAACATCCACCGCACCCCCTACGGCGGGCGCAACTTTGAGTACTACTCCGAGGACGGCTTCCTGTCCGGCCGGATGTCCGCCTTCGAGGTGGCGGCCATCCAGGCCAAGGGCGTCCACGTGGTGATGAAGCACTTCGCCCTCAATGACTGCGAACAGGACCGCATCGGCCTGGGGGTATGGCTGAACGAGCAGGCCGCCCGGGAGATCTACCTGAAGGCCTTCCAGACCCCCATTGAGGAGGGAAACGGCAACGGAGTCATGATGGCCTACACCCGCTGGGGGACCCAGTGGTCCGGCGGCAGCCAGGGCCTGGGGGAAATCCTCCGGGACGAGTGGGGCTGTCAGGGCATGAACATCACCGACAACGTGCTGACCACCTACGTCAACGGCCCCGACGGCGTGCTGGCGGCTACCTCCATCTACGACGCCATGATGCCCTACGTCACCCAGGGCCTGCCCAAATACCGGGACGACCCGGTGATCGTGGCCGCCATGCGGGAGGCCTGCCACCACAACCTGTACGCCATCGCCAACTCCTGCGGCATGAACGGGGTGGGCCGGGACACCACCATCAAGCTCACCCGGCCCGCCGTGATCACCCAGGCGATGATTATCACCTGCGCCGCCTCGTTTTTCCTGCTGGTGTTTGCGGCGCTGTGGGTGCGCGGGGTAATCAAGCTGCGCAAAACGCCGGAGTACGCCGCCTATAAGGGCGGGAGAAAGGGCGCCTCCCCCAATAAGTGAGCCCAGACGTCTCCCCCGCTCCCCAGTGGGGAGCGGGGGAGATTTTACAGCGGAGCGGGAATTTACTCTTGACAACCGTGAAAAATAATCATATGCTTATAACACAACATAAGCTTAGGAGAGGATACCCATGACCCAGCGAGAGCGGCAGCTTCTTCGGTGGATTGAGGAGAACCCGCTGATCTCCCAGCAGGAGCTGGCGGACCGGGCGGGCATCGCCCGGTCGTCGGTGGCGGTGCACATATCCAACCTGATGAAAAAGGGACACATCGCCGGAAAGGGCTATATTGTATCCACCGAGCCCTACGCCGTGGTGGTGGGGGGCGTAAATATGGACATCGGCGGCGTATCCCGCGGGCCGCTGGTCCGGGCGGATTCCAACCCCGGCGCAGTGCGCATGAGTCTGGGCGGGGTGGGCCGGAACATCGCCCACAATATGGCCCTGCTGGGGGTGGACACCCGGCTGCTCACCGCCTTCGGGAGCGACAACCACGCCCGGCGCATCGCCGCCTCCTGCGGGTCGCTGGGCATCGACGTGAGCCGGTCTCTGCTGATCCCCGGGGAGAACACCTCCACCTATCTCTTCATCGCCAACGAGGCGGGAGAGATGGAGCTGGCCCTGTCCGACATGGAAATTTACCGCCACATCACCCCGTCCTACCTGGCCTCCCGGTTCCAGCTGCTGCAAAACGCCCAGCTGGTGGTGGTGGACGCCAATATCCCCGCCGAATCCATCGAGTGGCTGGCCGGCAGCATAAAGCCCCCCATTTTTGCCGACCCGGTGTCCACCGTCAAGGGGACAAAGCTGCGCCCGGTGCTGGGAAAGCTCCACACCCTGAAGCCCAACCGCATTGAGGCGGAGCTGCTGTCCGGGGTGGAGATCCGGGATGAGGACAGCCTGAACCGGGCCGCCGACGCGCTGCTGGAGACCGGGCTGCGACGGGTGTTCATCTCCCTGGGCGGGGACGGCGTTCTCGCCGCCGGCCACGATAACCGGGTCCGCCTGCCCTGCGCAAAGGGTAAGCTGGTGAACACCACCGGCTGCGGGGACGCCTTCATGGCGGCGCTGGCCTGGGCCTATCTGGAGGGCACGGACCTGGAGAACACGGCAAAGGCGGGCTCCGCCGCCGCGTCCATCGCCATGGAGAGCGGCGAGACCATCAACGACACGCTGAGCGCGGAAGCGCTGCGGGAACGGATGTCCTCATTTTCTTGCTGAAACGGGGAAAGAGGACGGAAGAACGGCGTTCAACCCCGGGCTTTCAGCGGTAAACTACGGAAAACAGGGAGGGTCTCAGCTGTGAAAGATCTGAAACGAATGCTGCTGGGCATCGCCGTGATCCTGCTGGGCATCGCCATCGGCACGATGAATTTTCTGGCGTGGTGCGGCGGCGGCCTCGGCATTCTGATTGTGATCGCGGGGCTGTTTACAAACGATAAACACAAATAAATTTTATTGTTGGAGGTAATTCTCATGGCTTTGAACAGATATCTGGACATATCCCCCGAGGTGGCGGCGGCTCTGGCGGCGGGCAGGCCGGTGGTGGCCCTGGAATCCACCATCATCTCCCACGGTATGCCTTATCCCCAGAACGTGGAGACCGCGCTGAAGGTGGAGAGCATCATCCGGGAAAACGGCGCCACCCCCGCCACCATCGCCGTCATCGGCGGACGGCTGAAAGCGGGCTGCACCAAGGAGGAGATTGAATACCTGGGCAGGGCGGGCACCGCCGTCACCAAGGCCAGCCGCCGGGATCTGGCCATGCTGTGCGCCCGGAAGCAGGACGGGGCCACCACCGTCACCACTACCATGATTATCGCCCACATGGCGGGCATCATGGTGTTCGCCACCGGCGGCATCGGCGGGGTCCACCGGGGGGCGGAGACCACCATGGACATCTCCGCCGACCTGGAGGAGCTGGCCCATACCCCCGTGATGGTGGTGTGCGCCGGGGCCAAGTCCATCCTGGACCTGGGGCTCACCCTGGAGTACCTGGAAACCCACGGCGTGCCCGTGCTGGGCTACGGCACACGCGAGCTCCCCGCCTTCTACACCCGGCACAGCGGCTTCCAGGTGGATTACCAGGTGGACACTCCCGAGGAGCTGGCGGCGGCCTTCAAGGCCAGCCTGGAGCTGGGCTTCCAGGGCGGCATGCTGGTGACGAATCCCATCCCGGAGGAGTACTCCATGGACCCGGGGATCATCAACACGGCCATCGACGAGGCCCTGGCCCAGGCAGCGGCCGGCGGCATCCACGGCAAGGAGACCACCCCCTTCCTGCTGGCCAAGGTGAAGGAGCTCACCGGCGGCGACAGCCTGGATTCCAATATTCAGCTGGTGTTCAACAACGCCCGGCTGGCCGCGAAAACGGCGGTCTGCCTGACGGAGAACTGATTCACCTGCCAAATAAAAACCCGCCGCTATGGAATTCCATAGCGGCGGGTTTTTTACAGAAAATCATCAAATCGTGACCAGCTCATACTCCCGGCTGCCAATACCCAGCGCGGCGGCGGCCTCCACGGTGTGGACGCCGTGGAGGGACTCGATGCGCTGAATCAAATCGCCTTTGCCCTGGTCCTCGGAGGCGTACACCAGGTCCAGGCAGGCCTGGTCCAGGGCCACGGGGTCCAGCGAGGCCAGCACGCCGATGTCGGCCAGCTTGGGGTCAGCGGCCACGGCGCAGCAGTCACAGTCCACCGACATGTTGGCCATCACATTGATATAGGCGGACTTGCCCTGGAAGCGGTGGTGAATGGACCAGGCGGCGTCCGCCATGGCCTCCAGGAAGGAGTCGTGATCAGAATCCCAGAACTTGTCCATGTCCCCCGCCCCGTGGATATACTGCTTGCCCCGGGAGGAGGCGATGCCGATGGAGATGTTTTTCAGCGCTCCCCCAAAGCCGCCCATGGGATGGCCCTTGAAGTGGGACAGCACCAGCAGGGAGTCGTAGTCCGCCAGATGGGCGCCCACGAAATTCTTTTGAATCACCTTGCCGTTGGGAATGGCCAGCTCCATGTCATCGGTCTCGTCCAGAAGGTCCACCGGGGCGATGGAGGTCCAGCCGTGGCGCTCCATGGTGATCTTGTGGGCCTTGGTGGTGTTCCGCCCTCCGTCGTAGGCGGTGTTGCACTCCACAATGACGCCCCCCACCTTGTCCACCATGGGCTTCATGAAGTCGGGGCGGAGGAAGTTCTGGTTGCCCGGCTCGCCGGAGTGAAGTTTGACGGCCACCTTGCCCTCCAGCCTGACGCCCAGCGTGTCGTACAGACGGAGCATGGCGCCGGAGCTCACCTCGGGGATAAAATAGACCTTTGATTTCATCGTATACCTCCTCAAAACAAGTTGTCCTCTGCCGGTCGAAAGCCGCGCCCCGGAACCCGCCGAAGTCCTGCGGGTCCCATTTTCTGGGGCGTTTCTTGCTGAAACAGCGCTTTTCTCTGCTATTATATCACAAACCGGCCTGTTTGTAAAGGACAATTGAGGCGGCGGGCGGGCGCGGCATGCCGTTCCGCGCGAGGCTTCCGGCGAGAAGCGGCGCCGCCGAGCGGGGAGAGAACGGGGCTTCGCCTCTACCAGCCGGTGCCCACGCCCGTGCAGATCCAGCCCTCGTCGGTGAGCCAGATATAGCCCACGTGGCTGTAGACCAGCGCGCCCTCCGGGGCGCCGCTCCCCTCATAGTACCGGGTGTTGCCCGCCCACATGGTCTCCTCGTCCGGGTCCTCCGGGACAAAGACGGTGTCATAGCTGAATCCGAACCAGATCTTTCCGAAGTCGTCTGCGGTGAACGCAAAGTTCCGGTCTTTGACGAACTCCTCCAGGGCCTCCCGGCTCTCAAATTCCGGCTGGTCAACCCTCACGTTCTCAATGCGCACAATGGTGCAGGCATATCGACTGCCGGGGGCGGTTTGGGCCATGGCCCCCTCCCAGTTCTCCGCCCACTCCTGGGCGATGTCCTCGTGGCTCTGGCCCCGGTCGGGGACGGTGGTGGAGCGCAGATAGTTCAGCTCCACCGGGTCGAACACCATCCTGCGCAGGTAGTCAAAGGGGGTGGCGTCCGGGGTGACTACATAGTCCTCCACGCTGTAGACCCCCTTATAGCACACCGACTCCCCGCCCTGATTCGCCAGCACCAGATAGGACCCCTCCGACAGGTACAGGTAAGCGGAGCCGTCCGAGGCCTCGATCCGCAGGGACGCGGCCCCCTCCGAGGTGGAGTAGCCCGTCTCCTCCCAACGGAAGCGGGAGGCGAAAAGGCTCAGGTTATAGGAGTTGAAGCCCTCGCTGGGGTCGAAGGAATAGGCGTAGACCCGGCTGGTCCCGGCGGGGGCCAGGGAGAGCTGGATGGCGGGCGCGGCCAAGAGCCGGTCTATGACGGCTTGGACGGCCTGCTGGGGCGGGGCGTAGGGCTCCACCCCCTCGGTCTCCAGCACGGTTTTCTCAGCAAAGGCTTTGATGGACTCAAAGGCGGCGTTGAACTGCTCCTTGTCCTCGGGGGCGTACTCTATGGCGATGCTCCAATTCAGCACATAATACTGACCGCCGCTCCTGGCAAAGGGGAGGGGCTCGTGGCCCTGGGCGGAGCTGCTGACGGCTTCATCGAGCTGTTCCTGGGAAAGCTGCCGCACCGCAAGCAGAGAAGGATATTCGCCGCCCAGTGCGTCGCTGGGCTTTTTGAAGTAGTAGACGGCCAGAGCGCCGTTTTCCGACGCGGCCTCCACGTGGTCCCGCAGCTCCTCCGGCACGTCCAGCAGCCGGGCCGGGAGGGTGGCGGTATTCAGCGCCTGGGAGGACAGGGGAGCGGGGTCCGGGGACGTGACCGGCTCTTGGGACCCCTCCGGCGCTCCGGTGAAGGTGCACCCCACGGCGCAGCCCACCAGCAGGGCCGCCGCCAATGTCAGCGCCACGGCGGTCTTGGGGCGGCGGGCGATGAGCTCCACCCGCTCCTTCACCCGGCGCTTCCCGCCGGTCATGGTGGTGGCGGTCTGCAAAAGGGAGGTCCGCCCCGCCGCAATCATGGCGATTAATGTGCGGCCATAGGACAGCCGCTCCCCCTCCCCCAGGCGGCGGATGGCCCCGGCGTCGCAGGCCAGCTCGCAGTCCTGCCGGGACAGGGCCGCCGCCCACCACACCAGAGGGTCGAACCAGTACAGGCTCAGGCAGGCGCACCGCACCAGGGCCCACCAGTGGTCCTTATGGCGGTAATGGGTCAGCTCGTGGGCCAGCACGTGGCGCAGGCGGTCCGGGTCCGCCAGGGCGGCGGGGGTGACGTAGATACGGGGCCGGAATGTCCCGCACAGGCAGGGGGAGGGCAGGGCGTCCGATACGTACACCGGCAGGGGACAGTCCGCCTCCACCGGCAGGGCGGTCCGCAGCCTGCGCCGCAGCCGGAGGTTCACCAGCAGGAACCAGACGGCCATCAGGGCCGCGCCCCCCAGCCAGACGGGGCGAGCGTACTGGTCGAAGAGCTGGGCCAGGGTGGGGCCCCGCATCAGCGCCTGGGCGCGGTACTCCACCTGTTCATAGGCTTGAAGGCCCTCATAGCCGCCGTCGGTGGTGATGGGGCCGTTGCTTTGCTCATATTCCCGCAGGGCCTGGTCCCACGCGCTGCCGTAGGACTGTGTGGGGATATGGGTCTGCCCGATGGCCTGGGCCACCTGGGCGGGGCGCTCCGCTTTGTCCAGCAGGGCCAGGGCGCTGAAGGCGCTGGGGGCCGACTCGAAGGGGACCAGCAGCCGCACCGCCGCAATGAGCCACAGGGCGTACTGCACCTGGGGCTTGAACCGCCCCCGCAGCACAGGCCGCAGGGCGGCCAGCGCCAGAATCAGAATAGACGACGTAATCAGGATTGCTTTCATTTTGACTCCTCCTCCGCCCGGTCCAAAATGTCGTACAGCTCCTCAATGTCCGCGCGGGTCAGCGAATTCCGGTCCACCAGCGAGCTGACCAGCAGGCCCACGCTGCCCTGGAAGGCCCGTTCCAACAGGGAGTCGGTCTCCGCCGCCGCCGCGTCCTCCCGGGCCAGGGCCGCCCGGAACACCTTGGTCCGGCCCTCTGTCTCATGGCAGACGAGGCCCTTCTCCTCCAGGCGCCGCACCATGGTGGTGACGGTGCTCTTGGCCCAGCCCGCTCTGTCCCTCAGCAGCCGCACCAGCTCCATCAGAGTCTTGGGACCCGTCCACAGGCACTCCATCACCCGCCACTCGCTGGGCGAGAGCGTGCCGCGTTTTTCCTCCATGTCAATTCCTTCCTTCTCCAAAATGATTTACTGTTGTAAGCCTACTATAGCACGAAGGACTACATATGTCAACCTCTTTTTAAACGAGAAGGCCGGCGCTCCCAAAAAAGCGCCGGCCTTTTGCCGATTATCTTACATCCTGTTTATATTGAACCCTGAAGGACTCCTTTGCCCCCATCTGCCTTTTTCAAAGACCAATTCTCGCTGCAGTCCTGACGCCGCAGTGATCTTATGGGCATTGCGGTGTCGGCCTCTACCGTGTGAATAAAGCAGCTCCCAGCATCCACGCCCGTTCGGCACTTCACTCCGAAATGCTGCTGATCGTCCTATTATCACAACAGCCAATCCGTTTCTAAATTTACCGCCGCCAATTCCACGTCTGGTTTCACCTTTTCTCCGTGGAAGTCGCTGCCGCCGGTCTGATGGAGGCAGTATTTTTTTGCAAGGTGGATATAATACTTCTCTTGCTCCCGTGTATACTTGGGGTAAAAGCACTCAATGGCATCCAAGCCGCAAGCCGTAAGCTCACCCACCAGTTTATCCAGATCTTCATCGTTGATCCCGATCTGGTACGGGTGGGCCAGGGATGCCTTGCCGCCGGAGGCTTTAATTGCCTGAATACATTCCCGGACCGTGGGCTTGTTCCGCTCCACTTTCTCATGGTATTCCTCGGTATCCAAATAGCGGTCAAAGGCTTCCCGGTTGCTTTTTACATATCCCCGCTTGACCATGGCCTGGGCGAAATGGGGGCGGCCAATTACGTCCCCGCCCGCCAGAGCCTCTACCTCGGCGGCTGTCAGCGCCACGCCCTTTTGCGCCAGGAACGCCAGCAGACGGCCGGTCCGCTCATTTCTCCGATCCCTCATGCGCCGGCACAGCTCTGCCAGCGGAGGGGTGTCCGGCGCGAACCCATAGCCCAGGATGTGGAAGGTCGGATATTCCCGGGCGCTGAGCTCGATACCCGGGATCACGCGCAGGCCGCACCGCTGCCCTGCCTGAACCGCCTCTTTCAAACCGTCTATCGTGTCGTGGTCGGTGAGGGCAATCGCCTCTAACCCCCGCTCCTTTGCCATGTTCACCAATTGCGCGGGTGTGTATTGACCATCGGACGCGGTGCTGTGGATGTGGAGATCGGACAAATATCGCACAAGGATCAGCCTCCAATAAACGTCAAAATTTCCTGAGCGAGACGCGCCGCGCCGCATCCATCCACCAGGGTCTGCATCCGGTTCGCCATGCGTTGGCGGAGGGGCTGGTCCTGTATCAGCAGTTCCAGACGCTCAAAAATATGCGCCGCAAAACGGCCGTTCTCCCGAACATCCCCCGCATTCAGCATCAGGCCCGCTTCCTCGAAGGACGCCGCGTTCCTGATTTGATTGTCTGCCAGGACATAGGTCACGGTGGGCAGGCCGCAGGCGCACAGTTCAAACAGCGTCGTCCCAGCCGCTGAAATGGCTGCGTCACATTGCAGCATCAGGGAGCGCATATCCGAAACGTTTTGACGCAGCACAACAGGGGGACATCCGGCGGCGATGCGTTTGATTTCGTCTGCGTCCTGGTTCATGGCGCCGAGGATCACATGGTATGTGATGCTGTTTGATGGGTACTCTTTCAGGTGTCGGACACATCCCAGCGCAACATGTTCGGGATCGGAACCTCCCGTGGAGATCAACACATTCCGCACCTGCTCCGCTGTCCGCCGTTTGGGTACGCCCTGAAATTCTTTTCGCAGCATGACGTATTGCGGCCCCAGCAGATAGTGTTTGGTTGGAGGATAGCCCAGTTTATCCCCATAGAGCGTATAGTTGACCACCAAATCCGCCGGGTAGTCAAAGGCGTTCAGGTCATCGATATAAATCAACGGCACTTCCCGCTTGACCGCCGACATATAACGCGGCGTGACGTAGTAGCTGTCCAGCAGGACCCAGCGGGGATGGAGCCTTTGCAAAACAGGAAGCAATGCAGGCAGCTCGTCCTCCATGCGGTCGTATTCTGTATGGAGAACAACGCATTCATAGCCCCGCTTTTGGATGACGGCACGGAAGCAATCGTCCGCTGTGATAAAAACGGGCGCCTGGCCCACGTTCCGGAACGCATCCGCCAGGGAAAGACAGCGCATGATGTGGCCGGAGCCTATCTGCGGGTTGCCGTCTGTGCGAAAAACAATCATCTGTCATAGCCGGTTTTACCGCGGCACTCCTGCTCAAACTGTTCTGCCAAAGCCAAAATCTGCTTATTCCGTTCTCTAATTCTCCTGGCCGGCGCTCCAACGTACATTCCCCATGGCTCTAAATTCTTATTGCACAGGGACATCGCGCCGACTGAACACCCTTCCCCAATCGTTACACCCGGTAAAACAACGGACATACATCCAACCAACGAGTATCTTTCCAAACGGACAGAGGCGCTGATATCGGCCGGCCTGTACCGTTCCGGAACCATGGGGCAGGCCAGGGAAAAGCCAGAGTAGTCATTGGAGATGGCATAAATCAGTGAATGGGAAGAAAGTGTAGTGAAATCATCCATTGTCACCCCTGCGTCGCCGCCATATAGCCCGCAGGTCTGCGCAATATGTATATAATTTCCAAGTGTGACCTTTCCGCTGATTGTCGTGAAGTCGTCAATTCTGACGTTGCTCCCAATCTCCAGTTCCTCCGGCCGATAAATAATCGCGTGGCGGCTGATTTTTACGTTGAGCCCATACTTTTTCAGCCCCAACCCCTTCAGCTCTTCTTCACTGTAATATGTCTCCACACTTATGCCTCCCTGTTCATAATCCGGCCAGGTCTTTTGTAATTGGTTCTCCCCTATGAATATCCTTGACCGCCTTGCGCTCCAACACCATTGAATAAAACCTTGGTGCCAACCCCTGCCCGGGCCGGATGCTTCGCACATTTTCCGGCGTAAACGGCTCCCCTTTTTTGATGTCCTGAACCGCAAACAAACTTCGCCGGAATATCACATTTCCCTCACCCGGCAACGGCCCATACCGCACCCCGCCGCGTATCTGTTCCGCGTCCCGGATATCCCGCACCATCCGGGCAAATTCCGGTATCTCCATGCTGAACTCGCTGTCCGGGTTCTTGATAGCCCGGGACAGGCACACGTGCTTTTCCACCACGCAGGCCCCCAGGCTGACCCCCACTACCGCCGCCAGACTGCCCATGCTGTGGTCGGACAGGCCCACCGGGACCTCAAATCTCCGCGCCATGTCCGGGATGTTGGCCAGGTGCATATCCTCCCAGTTGGCCGGATATTCGCTGCAGCACTTCAGCAGCACCACCTGATGATTCTCCATCCGGCGGCACGCATCCAGAGCGTCCTGGATCTCCTCCACGCTCCCCATGCCGCAGCTGAGGATCATAGGCTTGCCCTTAGAGGCCGCATACTCGATCAGGGGGATATCCACCAGCTCAAAGCTGGCGATTTTATACGCCTCGCAGCCAATCCCCTCCAGAAAGTCCACAGCGGTGAAATCGAAGGGAGTGGAGAGAAAGTCCACCCCGCAGGCCTCGCATTCCTGTTTGATTCGCTCCTGCCATTCCCAGGGAGTGCCCGCGTCCTTGTACAGATCATACAGCTTATAGCCGTCCCACAGCCCGCCGTGGACCTGAAAATACTCGTTGTCGCAGTCGATTGTGATTGTGTCCGCCGTGTAGGTCTGGATTTTGACGCAGTCCGCCCCGGCTGCCGCGGCCTGCCGGACGATCTCCAGGGCGTTTTCCAGCTTTCCGGCGTGGTTGGCGCTCATCTCCGCGATAATATAGGTCTGTCCGTTTGCGATTTTGTCAAATAAATGGAACATCGTCCGGCCTCCCATTATTTCCGGTAGTATTCCACCAGCTTCTTCACCGCCCGGATCACATCCGCCTGGTCCTGGCCGGTCATCCCATAAAACAGCGGCAGGGTCAGACTGCTCTCATAATACGCCTCGGCGTTGGGGCAGAGGCCCCGCCGGTATCCCAGGGACTGGTAATATGGGAACCAGTAGACCGGGATATAGTGCACGTTTACCCCGATGTTCTCCGCCTGCATGGCGTCATAAAACTCCCGCCGGTCACAGGAAAGCCGGGTGAAATCCAATCGCAGAATGTACAGGTGCCGGACCGTATCGGCCCCGTCATATTCCTTCTGAATTTGGATCTCCGGGATTTTGCCCAACTCCTCGTCATACCGCCGGACCAGCTCCCTGCGACGGGCGGCGAAACGATCCAGCTTGTTTAACTGACTCAGCGCCAGGGCGCACTGGATGTCCGTCATGCGGAAGTTGTAGCCCAGCAGCTGCTGCTCGTAGTACCAGTTGGAGTTCCCTTGGTCTTGCAGCATGGGCTGATCCCGGGTGATGCCGTGCCTTGCGTACATCAGGACGCGCTGGGCAAGGTCCGGATCCTTGCACAAAACAGCGCCGCCCTCGCCCGCTGTGATCGTCTTGACCGGATGGAAGCTGAAGGTGGTCAGGTCCGCGATGCTGCCCACCGGCATTCCCCGATAGCTGGTCCCAATGGAGTGGGCCGCGTCCTCAATCAGGACCAAGCCGTGTGTTTGGCAGATGTGGCGCAAAGCGCCGTAGTCGCAGGGCGCTCCGGTAAAGTCCACCGCGATAACCGCTTTTGTCTTTTCTGTGATACGCGCCTCCACAGAAGCTGGATCAATCTCATAAGTTTCCGGATTGATATCCGCGAATACCGGCGTTCCGCCGCAGTACAAGACTGCGTTTGCTGTGGCCGCAAAAGTGATAGGGGCAGTAATTACCTCGTCCCCCGGGCCAATGCCCGCCGCCAGGCAGGCCGCATGGAGGGCGGCCGTCCCGTTAGATACCGCCGTGCAGTACGGTGCTCCGGTTAGGGTGCACAGCCTTTGCTCCAGCTCCCCCACCTTGGGGCCGCAGGTTAGGAAGTCGCTTTTCAGAACATCGGCCACCGCCTGGATATCGGCCTCATCTATGTATTGATGGCCGTAGCCAAGTTTTGTCCTGCGGACTGGTTCGCCGCCGTGTAACGCCAATTTTGTCGTCATAACACTTCCTCGTTTAATTCAGCCGCTGGAACCCCGTATGACAGACCGGACCGTCGATATGCTTCTCAACTGGTTCCCCTTTTTTCAGCAGTCCAGCAATCTGCTGGAACACCTGCCCGCAGGCCGTCAGGTAATCCTCAACAATCTGCTCCGTATGCGCGAGGGAGGCGTAATAGCCCGTATAGGCCAGGTATCCCTTACGCAGCATTTCCTGCGTAAAATAGGTCTTACAGACCAGCTGTTGGTCGTTTTCAAACGCGAAATGGCTTAGTGGGTATATGCCGCCAATTTCAATCGGAAGCCCGGCGGCTTTTGCCTGTTCCGCCCATCCCTCCTGAACCCGCTTCCCGGTTTTCATCAAATACGCCGGAACGTCTTGTCTGCGCTGTTCCTGGATTGATTTTACCGCTGCGGCCAAGGCAATCCGCTCCGTCCAGAACGTGCTGCTGATAAAAGTGTCCTGGGCCGCGGACATCACGTCCCGTTTGCCGATGACAGCCGCCACGGGGTAGCCGTTAGTCATGGCCTTGGCGAACACCGCCATATCCGGCTCCACCCCCAGCACCAGGTGGCTTCCCCCGCAGCACATTCTGAAACCGGAGGAGATTTCGTCAAAAATCAGGGTGACACCTTCTTGAGCGGTCATCCGGCGGATCTCAGCCAAGAATCTGTCCCGGGGGTAGTCATTCCGGATTGGTTCCATCACCACGGCGGCAATCTTCCCCCGGTTTTCCTCCATCAGCCGCTTGAATTCGTCCAAGCGGTTGTAGTGGAAGATCAGGTTGCTCCCTGCCAGCTCCCTGGGCACGCCGGCAGGCTCCAGCCCCTGGAGATGGACGCCCGCCAAAGGATCGCCCTTTACCAGGTTTGCAGCGAGATACCAGTCGTGCCAGCCGTGGTATCCGCAGACCAGTACAATATCCTTCCGAGAATGGGCCCGGGCAATGCGTACCGCCATGGACATGGATTCGCCTCCCGCCTTGGCGTAGCGCACCATATCCGCCCAGGGGTGGAGCTCCAGCAGCAGCTCCGCCAGCTCCACCTCCTCCGGCGCGTTCAGTGTGCACATGCCGCTCCGGTCGATAGCTTGCTTTGCCGCATCGTCCACGGGCTCATAGGCGTACCCCAAGACGTTGGAACCAACGCCCATCAAACCCATGTCATAATAGTGGTTTCCGTCCAGATCCCAGACCTCACAGCCCTTTGCCCGGCTGTAGTAGCTGGGCCATTGATCTGGCAGAAACATCTCCGGACGCTTGCTCAGCAACTGTGTGCCGCCGGGAATAATTTCCTTTGCCCGTTTGTACAGGGCTTGACCTTTTGCCATATTTGATCCCTCCTTTTATAACTGCTCTGCGATTTTATCCTCACGAATAGATTTAGCCAGCCCCTCATTTCTGGCATACTTTGCGTTGATTTGGCTAAGCTTCGGGTTTTCTTGCACATATTCCAATATGCCGCCTGTCAGAAAATCCTCCTTGCCCTCCGCTATAAAATGTCTGTAAATGCTTTGTATCAAGGTGAAATCTTCCGCCTCATCCAGCGTCCAACGCAGGTGACCAATTCCTTCTATCGGAGAACAGAAGTTTTGCAGGCGAAATATTTCCGGGTGTTTTCTGATGTATTGAGTCACATGCTCCCGCTCGGAAGCCATCTGTGCCTCATGCCAAGACCTCTCCAACGCCTCAAACCGGACAATTTCCAAGTCCAGTCCATCTGGTAAGGTTTCATCGAAATCTGACAAATAGTCCGTATTCGAAGACATGGCAGATAGCGCACGATCCAACAATTCCCAGTCAAAGCAGGGGCAGTCCGCCGTGACGCGCACGATATAGTCCGGTTTGACCAGCTTTGCCAGTTGGTAATAGCGGTCCAGCACATCGTCCTCTGCCCCCGCGAATACCCGGACGCCCAGATCTGCGCATAGCCGCAGTACAGGTAAATTCTCACGGCCAATAGAGGTCACAACAAATACCTCATTCACATATTTGCTCCGCCGCACCCGCTCAATCACACGCTGGAGCACCGGCTTGCCGCATAAATCCATCAGGATTTTTCCCGGCAGGCGCGAGGAACCATATCGCGCCTGGATTATAGCTGCCACTTTCATGCAAATAAAGATCCCTTTCACTCACTAAATTGATAAACATCATCTATATTTTCTTTATATAAAATGCTTACTGACGTGCGCTCTTGAATCTCAGAGAAAGACGCTACACCATTGTGGAAACAAGCCGTCCGTTCAATTAGCGAATAGCATGGGTCCGACAAAAATAATTTTGCATAATCGTATTTGTATGTAAAAAGACGCGGGTCATGTTTATTAGGGCGTTTAAATGCTACAGGTGTTAGAAAATCATCTATAAGGAGAAGACCACCATGCTTTAAAACACGATCTGCTTCTGAAATTGTGCGGTGCAAATATCTGCGATCTGTGCAATAAAGGCAAAAGCCGAGCATCACAATATCGAACATTTCGTCCTCAAACGGCAGCTCATCAGAAGTACCTCGAACAAGATGCACGCTTATATCCGGGTGCGCGGCGGCCCATTCATTACCCACTTGTACTGCTTGTGCTGAAGGTTCGATGCCAAAGCCTTTCAGTCCATGCCTTTGGCACAAATACGCCAGGTTATACCCCGAGGAGCACCCAATTTCCAGGATTACCCTACCCCTCCCATTTTTTGGAAGTCCAGTTTTGGACAAAAAGCCATCTAAAAATTGTGTTCCTTTGGATTGATATTCTTCATAAGGACGGTTTCCATCCCTAATAAACCAGGCATCTCCTTCTGTTTCCAGAAAAACATTCTTTCCATCTGTTTTCATCGTCAGCCTCCTATTTTTTCCACAGACTGGGCATGACAATGTCCGCAGATATATTGCCGAACTGTACCTCCAGCTCTGTGGCCACATCATCGGGCAATTCCACTTGGAAGACAGAAATATCCTCTCTCAGCTGTTCAAAACTACGCACACCGAACACCAGATGGGAGACAGCCGCCTGACGTTTGACAAAGCCCATCGCGAGCTGTATCCGTGTCAGCCCAGTTTCCTTGCAGAATAGGCTAATTTTTTGGAGGATTGGCCCGGCCTTTTCCCTCAGGAATTGTGGGACCTCCTCCGGCTCCATCAGGACAAGGCCTTGGATAAACGCGCTGCGGGAGTGCAGCGGAAATTTCCGCTCCTCCGCCAGGGCAAACACACCGTCATGGCGCATCCTCTGATCCAGTACGCTGTACGGAAGCTGCAAAAAGTCCAAGTTATCCCGCATAATGCCAGTCTTGGCCTCGTCCGTCTCATAGACGGAAACGCCCACTGACGCTACGTATCCCTCGGTTTTCAACCGCGCCAGAGCTCCAATGATGGCGTCGTTGTACACATAGCGGGCGCTGTGGAGCAGGTAGCCGTCCAGGTAGTCCGTATGCAGCCTCTGGAACGATTCCTCCAAATTGGACTTCATAATGGGGTAATATTGCTCCTCCGGGACATCATCCAGCAGGTTCGGCCGGAATTTGGAGATCAGCCGCACCTGCCGGCGGACGGGCGGGTTTTTCTCAAAAAATCTGCCAATCACATCCTCCGCCCCGCCGTAAGCACTGGCGGTGTCAATCGTAGTAATTCCGTTATGTACGGCGTAATCCAGCATCTCCAGGCAGTCGGAGAGCGGAGGCCGCTTTTTTCCTCTTATGCCATAGTCCATTCCAAATTGAACACTCCCAAGACATAACTCCATGTTTCATCCTCTCCTAGTTCAAGCAAAAAACCGCTACAGATTCAATGCCCAAGAATATGCGGCAACAATACCTGCAAATTCTCCACAGAGAGCCATTGATCGTTGCTTCCAGAGGAATACTCGAACCCGCGGGGAACCTGCTTTCCGACTGGAGCCGCTTTCACGTCATCCCACCAAGACATGTGCGGATAAACGACAAAATGCTTTTCATACTCATAAGTGTGGAGAGAGTCCTCCCTGGTAATCATCACCTCGTGAAGCTTCTCCCCTTCCCGGATACCCACTTCCTTCATGGTGCAGCTCGGGAGAATAGCCTTGGCCAGATCCGTAATTTTGAAGGAGGGAATCTTTGCGATAAATGTCTCGCCACCCCGGGACTCCGCCAGCGCCTTGATGACCAGCTGTACCCCCTGCTCCAAGCTGATCCAAAAACGGGTCATCTCAAAGTCCGTGATAGGCAGCTCCGTCTCGCCCGCATCCACCAGGCTGCGGAAAAACGGAATAACCGAGCCGCGGCTCCCAGCCACATTGCCGTAGCGCACAATAGAAAAGCGGGTTTCCTTCAAGCCGGAATAGGCATTGGCGGCAATAAACAGCTTGTCCGACACCAGCTTGGTGCCGCCATACAGGTTGATGGGGTTTACAGCCTTGTCCGTGGATAACGCGACTACGCGCTTGACACCCATATCCAACGCGGTCTCAATCACATTCACTGCGCCGCTGATATTAGTCTTAATCGCCTCATTGGGATTGTACTCACAGGCGGGAACCTGCTTCATGGCTGCGGCGTGCACCACATAGTCCACGCCCTCGAACGCCCGGCGCATCCGCGCCTGATCCCGCACGTCGCCGATGAAGTAGCGCATAACCGAGTCATACTTCATCAGCCGGTTGCGCATGTTGAACTGCTTGAACTCGTCCCGCGAGTAGATGATGATCTTCTTGGGTTTATAGTGCTGGAGCACATAGTCTGTGAAGTAGTTTCCGAAGGATCCAGTTCCCCCGGTTATCAGTATCGTTTTATTGTTTAACAATATTATCTGACCTTTCTTTTCTAATGTTCTACATTTTTCGGAATCTTCTCACGCAATCCATGCAGCAGGGCTTATAATGTTTAATGCGAAGCGATTCGACTAATTCCTTATGAAAGGGACTTTCCCAGAATTCTTTTATGGACATATCCTGAAGGTAAAATTGCTGCCCGCAATCTTTATAGGCACAGTTACAGCAGGGCAACAGCTCACCGTTATATTTAATACTGAGTAAGCGGAAAGGATCCTTACAAACAAAACTTTCATCAACAGGTGCATTTACTGCGTCTTCAGAATAATCCACAAGCGTTTGGATATCGATTTTGTCCGCTACATTCTCCCATTTCTTTTTAAAGGCTTCAAGCTCAGCATGATTTTCTTTCATATCGACGAAGCTGACCCGCAAAAATGGTAACCTTGAATTCTTCTTTTCGCGAATATTTAAAAATTCAAGAATATTTCTTTCCACAACATCAAGATCTCCACCTCGGATCAACCTATATGTTTGAGGCGTTGCAGCATCTAACGATATAGTCAACCATGTGACTGCCAATTCCAAAGCCTTTTTAGCAATTTTTTTGTTCAGGAGGGTACCGTTCGTTGCCAGCCAATAATCTAAAGGTTCTACCTGCGCAAATTTTTCCATCACTTCAATAATATTGGGATGAAGCAGGCACTCAGTAAATGAGCCCAGCCAAAGTGACTCAATATGCAGTTCTTTGGCCTCTTTTACGATTTGATCTACCAAGCTCATCGACATATGTTCATGGGTTTTATTATCGATGAAATTGAAGTAGCACATTTTACAGCGCAAGTTGCAATAAGATGTAAGCTGGATGTTTAATTGAAGTGGATGCCTCTGCTTTTCCATGTACATTTCATCTTGGCAATCCCAATTTTTTCGGTATTCGCGATAAGAAATTCCTTTCAGCTCTGACAGATAACGATCGCAATCTGAAGTCGTTATCCGGTGAATAGTCCCTCT
>CAJTLI010000005.1:25310-76269 GCA_910577525.1 uncultured Oscillospiraceae bacterium
TGTCCTCTGTCCTCTGTCCTCTGTCCTCTGTCCTCTGTCCTCTGTCCTCTGTCCTCTGTCCTCATTATTCAATTTGCAATCACCTTTCTCTTTTCGAGCCCATGCCTTGGCCGTTCATTACTGATTCAAATTCTGCACGTTCTCTATAACACTGCATCACACATACTTTCCATCCGATAAATACAGGACTGCTCTATCGCGCCAGACGCAAGAAGCTTTATAAACCCTTTGCAAAATACAGGTATGTGGTCAGAGTTTATCCCCAAACTATAGTTGCCCAGTTGGATTTTGCGCGTATCTATGAGCAAATTTATGAACTCATTTTGCGCTGAACAGTTTGACATCTGCTTCATAGCGACTAAGAAATCCCGGGCCTTTTTCATCGAGCTTTCCGCCGGCTTTGCCAGATTGGCAATATTCTTTAATGTATCCTCGTATTTATCTATTGACGCGACATTATACGAAATTCCTTCTCCGGTAAAATAAGTGACCGCAGTGGTAACAGTTGGTACCCCATACGCCCAATATTCAAGGGCCGCTTCGCCGCCGCAGGTAATGATGCAATCGGCCAATTCCTTAATATGGATTCCGCTCACATCGCTGTCACACCAGTACATATTGGGCGTTTTATTTTTCATAAACACCTTCTTGATATATTCGTTTTGCCTATAATATGCTGTCATAGGATGATCTTTAATAATCCAGTTTACATCTGGAATTTTTTTAATGATCTCTAATGTTCTTAAGAACCACTCAAGATAGTCATGATAAAAATGCAGATAATAGCTTTCCCTTGGCGCGTCTACAAATGCGTGGGGCAAAATGAAAACATTTTTGTCCCGCTTGGAAAGTCCCAACTGCGCCGCGAGGTCACATGTCCCCTGGTTCCCCTTATTCTCTATAACAAAAAGGTTATTTGTCTTTACAATGTCTAATTCCTTGTGCTCAATATAGTATTTTACCGCAGCCTGCATACAGTCAGAAACCGATGCTTTTTTCCCCTGCGGCCTGCCAGAAGGAATTCGTACTAACACCTCCGGCCAATCAGACAAAATGATAATTTCATCGGCTCCAGATACTCTTGCAACATCACCGAACAGCCGCTTGAGTTGAATTTTTTCAGTAGTAATCACATAAGCCGGCCGCCGCTGGGAAAACATTGCAAAGGCATGATCTATCAAAGACAGCGCGTTGCGAATATAGTGCGTGTATTGGTCCTTGCTGAGGTCAAAGCAGTCAAATGTCGGCTCCTCTTTCTGCCAGTTTTTTTGCAGCAGATAATCGTAGAGTTCATCGCCGAATTTAATTCCCCTGTATTCCAGCTCAAGCAGCCCATCTTTATCTTTATAGGTTGCCTCCGCCAATGCGTTGGCCGTTTCACGGGTTATTTTTTCCGACTGCTCATCTACGAACTTGTTGTAAAGAAGATGGACGCTGTCGCTAATTCCAAAGGATTCATCAAAGCCCTCCGGCAGTATGCGCCCGTAGCCGTCTATTACCGAAATAATAGGCAATTGAGTTTTTTCCTGAAGCCCTTTTGCCACAATATTTTCACGAACCGCCCAATCAAACTGGGCCGCCGACATGCCATGATAGACATAAATCCACTTATCGCCCTGCGTTACCTTGTTTTTACCTGCCCAATATTCCCGGTTTTTCTGAACCAGCTCCTTTTTAATTTCTAAATATATATCTTCCTCCCATAGGCGCTCAGAATCCATTCTCATACCCTCCTTTGCTTGAATATGAACCATCCAAAATATGCTCCCACCATTCCTGATGGTCTAAGTACCACCGCACCGTCTGAGCCAAGCCGGTCTCCAACGCCGTATTAGGCGCCCAGCCCAGTTCTGTCTTTAGCCGGGTCGGATCAATGGCATAACGCAGATCATGCCCCTTCCGATCCGCCACATAGCTAATCAGGCTGCGGGGCTTGCCCAATATATCCAGCACCTGCGTCACAAGATCAATGTTGCGCATCTCTCCATGTCCGCCGACGTTGTAAACGCGGCCGCTTTGACCGCGCCGCACAATAAGGTCAATGGCTGCACAATGATCCTCCACATAGAGCCAGTCCCGCACATTTAACCCAGCCCCATACACAGGAATTGGCTTATTCCCCAATGCGTTTGTGATAATGAGCGGGATAAGCTTTTCAGGAAACTGGTATGGTCCATAGTTGTTGGAGCACCGGCTGATCGTCACGAATAAGCCATAGGTCCTGCAGTACGCGCCGCAAAGCAGATCCGCCGCCGCCTTGGATGCCGAATAGGGGGAGGACGTCCTAAGTGGGCTTTCTTCTGTAAATAACAAGTCCGGACGGTCCAAGGGCAGATCACCATACACCTCATCCGTGGACACCTGATGGAAACGGCCTGCCCCAAATTTCCGGCAGGCGTCCAGCAGCACCTGCACCCCTATGATATTTGTTTCCAGAAACACAGAAGGGTGTTCGATGGAGCGGTCCACATGGCTTTCTGCTGCGAAGTTGACCACCACATCGGGTTTTTGCCGCAAGAAGATTTCCCCTATTGCCTGGGCATCCGTGATATCAGCTTTGAAAAAGCGGAATTTCGGATCATCAGTAATTGGCTCCAATGTCTCTATGTTTCCGGCATAGGTCAGTTTATCGACACAGGTCAATTCCAGCTCCGGGTACCGTTTTCGCATATAGAAGATAAAATTGCTTCCAATGAATCCCGCGCCTCCGGTAACAAGCATATTCATAAAGCAACCTCCCCGGTATGTCAGTAGATGTACTTCCCCATCGCCACATTTTTTAAATGCTGTCCATAGGCCGCGTTGCTATAGAACTCTGCCGCAGCCAGCAGCTCCTCCCGCCCGGTCCAGCCGTTGCGGTAAGCAATTTCCTCCAATGCCGCGATTTGGATACCCTCCCGTGATTCCACCACCCGGATGAACTCCGACGCCATGAAAAGGGAATCCACCGTCCCGGCATCCATCCACGCATAGCCGCGGCCCAAATGCGTTACCCGTAAAGCCCCTTCCTGGAGATAGCTCCTGTTCAGATCGGAAATCTCCAGCTCCCCCCGGACAGACGGGGAAAGTGCTTTCGCCCGCTCACAAACTGTTCCATCATAAAAATACAGTCCTGTCACCGCGTAATTTGATTTTGGCCGCTCCGGCTTTTCCTCAATGGATATGGCCCTGCCCTCCGCGTCAAATTCTACAATCCCAAAGCGCTGAGGATCCTTCACATAATAGCTGAAAACAGTGGCACCGGCCTCTTGATTTGCGGCCGTCTGCAAACGGGGGACAAGATTTGCACCGTAGAAAATGTTATCCCCCAATATCATGGCGCACTGTTCTCCGCCAATAAAGTCCTCGCCTAATAAAAACGCTTCGGCAAGCCCGTTTGGAGCCGGCTGCCGCACATAGGACAGCCGCAGTCCAAACTGCTTCCCATCCTTCAGGAGCCGTTGGAAATTGGGCAGATCCTGTGGTGTGGAAATAATCAGGATATCCCGAATTCCTGCTAGCATCAGTGTAGACAAGGGATAATAGATCATGGGTTTGTCATAGACGGGAAGGAGCTGCTTTGAAGTAACGGTAGTTAATGGGTACAGCCGCGTCCCGCTGCCTCCAGCCAAAATGATTCCTTTCACAGCGATTATCCAGCCCTTTCCCCGGCACACCGTTATATCGCAAACATCGTAAGCCCCTGCGGAATTCCTACCGTATAACGGAGATAAATTTGATAATCCGGATTCAAGTTTTTTACCATCCTATAGGTTTCTATCAGTACGTTTTCGTCAAACCCGGCACGTATAATTACCTTGGGTTTTCTCTGACTCAAAAGACCCTTCGCTCCGCTCAATATCTGAGGAACGGAAAAAGGGAAATTTATCTTCAGAAGCGTAACATCCGCATTGAGCTCAGCGCACAGTCCATCCAATGTCACTGCCGGACACAAACTGTATTGCTCTGCGTTCTCCTGAATTCCGCCCTGCTCCTGCTCTCCGCTGAATTTTACAACACCTTCCTGATCATAGGCGCACACCTGCCTGACCGTCACATTCTGAACCGCTCTGTCTTTTATGCGCTCACGCAATATGAGGCAGTTGCTCTCATCCGGCTCCAGGGCAATTATAGATCGATAACTTCCGTCAACCGCATCTACAAATGGCCAAATGGAATTTCCAACGCAAGCCCCGATGTCCAATAAGGTTTCATTTTTTCCCAACGCAAAAATATCATTTTGATAATAACTTATCCCCTCCCTGTAGTAGGGGAACATATAGGACGGATCATCATTGACGCGGCTTTCAAGATATGAGATAAAGCATTTCTCGGACGCTTCATCCCGCAGATCCGAATAAAATTCATTCAATATTTTGTCATTTTCTATAAGGAACTCCTCTGAAATAAGATTCCATATGTCATAGCAGCAACTCGCTATACAGTACACGTTTCCTACATTCTTAACCTGCCGCAACAACTCTGCGCCCTTTGAATAATTCGCGTGTCCAATGATTACGCTGAATTTGGGATAACGCTCTGTCACCTGTTCCATTTGGAATACCGGCAGGCCCTCAAACTCCGTCTTTTCTTCCGGAACATTGACAAAGAATCCAGTAATCGCTATCCCATAATTCCGGCAGTAGTGAAATACTCGTATGGCGAAAGCACCGCATCCCCAAATAAAAACAGGGTTTTGATCCTGCCTTATTTGGAGATATTGCGGAATAATCATATGTCGCCTTTCCAGGCGCGAACAAACAGATCCCTGAGCTCCCATATCCAAATTACACCCCTGCCGGCAGAAATTGATCTTGGGTTTTGTACCTAATTCAGGACTCCCTCAAATATTCCTTTAAGCAAATTGTTTTGTATGTACTCCACTTTTTCCGGTCAATGCAGTCGTACCAGATATCCTCCTGCTCCTCAATAGCCGCCAGCTTTTTGAGAAACGCCTCTGTCAGCTCATGCTTTGGTATCACAACCACGCCCGAATCGTCGCAAACCGCCACCGCCCCCTGAAACATTTCCCTGCGCTTTTCAATCGCGGCCTCAAAAGGGGCCTGTTTCACCGGCGTATTAAAGCACCCGACAGGGGATACTCCGCCGCACCAGATCGGGTAGTTTTCTTTCACCAGAATGTGAGCGTCCCGCATTTTTCCTGTGCATACAATCGCCGCGTTCTGCTGATACAACAGAATATATTTGGAGACAATATCGCCAATAATAGCCCGCCCGTCTACATCGATTGCGTCAATCAGGATCACTTTATCTGAAACCGGGTTTTTGTCCAGTTCCTCGTGGACCGTCCAGTTTGAGCTCTGCACCGCATAGAGGTATTGAATTTCGCCCGCCGCAAAGTGTTGGCGGTTTAAGGGGAATACCCCCTCCAAAGCGCCGCTTTTCCCCAGACAGTCCGCGACCTCCGTAGTGGACACACGGTTTTTTCGGATATAGTGAATGATTTCCTTTGTTATGTCCATTTTCTCCAATCTCCAGTGCCTACCGGCAAACGATTCTTACGTTCTGACGGATCTCCTCCATCAACGCAAGCAACTCTTTCTCCGTCTCACAGCAGGCGATGTAAAAACCTGCCCGGTCCGAATCTGTTCTGGCCTGTTCAATCACGTCTCCAGGCACGAAATTAAACCGGTGCGCAATAATTTTCTCTCTGCCTGACAGCAACTCCTGCCCGTCAATACGGGAAACAAGGCCGCCACCCTTTGGGACATCAAAAAAATGCAGCACCGCGCACCGTTTCCTATGCTGATCGGATATATGAAATACAGGGCTGGACACGTTCCCCAAGCTGCATTCTAAGAGGTATTGATAGATATTAACTCCCGACAGAAACGGCACAATGTGGGAGGAAATAAGATTTCCCCCGCCGCGCGCTCCAATTTCAATCAGATAAAATACTCCATCCTCAAACTTGTACTCAGCGTGCGTCAGCCCCCAGTCCAACTGGGACTGCTCCACCAGCATATCGTTTTGCCGGGTCAAACGCTCGTAATCAAAGCGCTCGTTTTTATGGGAAAAAAAGAGGTCGCAGGCTATATTGGGGTTGTGAGCAAAATGCTTTTTCTCTGAAACAGCCAGTGAATAATGCTTGCCCGGCGTTTTGATTCCGTCAACCGTGAACTCGGTTCCCCTGATATACCGCTCCGCCAAAACAGCCCGTTCCCCCTTGCTGAACGAAAGGGATTCTGAAAACAGGCGGCCGATATCCTCCTTTTGAAAAACAGTGAACACACCGCGGCTGCTACAGCTGTCCAGAGGCTTCATCACAATAGGCGCCTGAAGCTGGTCAAAAAACGCTTCTGCTTCCTCTGCTGTTCTGCACAATTTATATTCCGGGGAGGGAAACCCGTGCGCCTTGCAAAAGCCGCGCATTTCGAATTTATTTGTGTACATGCGGGCGCATTCCGGCGTAAGCGCCGGAAGCGACAGCCTTTCTCCCAGTTTGGCAACCATCGGAACCGCGATATCACATTCATCTGAGATAACCGCGTCCACATGTTCATCCTGGCAATAGCGCACAACCCGCTCCAGGTCAAATATATCGCTCTGCAGCCCACCATCCGCGCAGGCCAGCGCCGGAGCATCCATATGCGGGTCTATCACCAGGGTTTTCAGTCCATGAGCCTTGCACGTTTTAGCAAGGGGGACCTGCCACTGGCTTCCCGGCAAGATCACGACTGTTTTCATGTGCAGCGCCTCATTTCAAAATAATTCTGCAAATTTCATCGACCTCGTCCGCCGGCAACCCTGCGTACAAGGGAAGCGTCAGCACATTTTCGGCCACTCCGGCCGCTACCGGCGTCCGCTCTGCCCCGGCTGGAAACAGCTTTTGATAACAGGTAAAACAGCTGGTCAACGGGTAAAAATACTTTCGTGCCATAATTCCGCGGTCTTTCAGCCGTTCACAAACCTCGTCGCGGTTAAACCGCACACCGTCAAAAAGGATGGGAAAATACGCATAGTTAGGCGTTGTGCCCGGCCGGAGCTTCATAAACCGGATTCCCTCTACACCGCCCAGCAGCTCCTGGTAACGTTCCGCCACGACTTTCCGCTTCACGAGCTCACCCCCCAAGTGGCGCAGGCTGCAAAGGCCCATAGCCGCCTGGAATTCGCTCATCTTAGCATTTCCTCCTATATAAGGGCAATCGCCGGAGCTGTCCTGACCAAAATTTTTTAAACATTCCAGGGGTTCAGCCAGCGCTTCGTCGGAAAAGCAAACTGCGCCTCCCTCAATTGTGTGGAATACCTTTGTGGCATGGAAGCTGAACATGGCCGCGTCTCCGAACGTTGCGGCGGAGCTTCCGTAATAATTGGCCCCGAAGGTATGGGCCGCGTCGTAAATCACCTTGAGCTTGTGGCGGCCGGCCACCTGCTTGATGCCGTCCACATCACAAAAATTCCCGTACACATGGACAGGAAGGACAGCAACCGTCTTTCCTGTAATTAACGGCTCCAGCTTTTGTGGGTCCAGCGTCCAGGTTTCCGGCTCCACATCACAAAATACTGGAATCAGTCCAGCCCGGACGATGGCCTGAGTGGTGGAGGCAAAGGTGAACGGCGTGGTGATAACCTCGCTGTCCGCAGGGAAACCAAAGGCTGCCAGCGCAGTCTCCAACGCCAGATGCCCATTTGTAAACAGCTTGATGTGGGCCGCCCCCAGGTATTGCCCCAATGCCGCCTCCAGCTGCCGGTGCTTCTCCCCCATGTTGGTCAGCCAGCGGCTGTCCCACAGGCTTTGAATTTCTGCGCAGTACTCCTCAAACGGCGGCATAGAGGATTGCGTCACCTTGATGTTTTTCTTCATACACGTTTATCCGGCGGGCGGCCAGTCCGGGACAGCCCCGTCCCGCCGTTCGATCCCGCGCCGCCTCAGCAGCTCCGCCAGCACCTCCGTCAGCGTCACGATATCGCCAGGGAATTCCCCCTTCGCCGCTTCGAGCTTTTCCGGCGTCCGCTCCAAGTCACAGATTACCATGCAGTCTGCCGGAGGCAGGGGGTCATCCCCCAGGCGGAAAACGGTCAGCGTCTGGTGAACCGCGCCCGGGTTATCCAATTCCGCCCCATAGGCAGCCAAGCTGCCTAGCTCTTCCGCAAGCAAACGCCCTTCCCGGCTCATGCCAAGAATTGCCACGCGCTCATAACCCATAGCGGTGAAGTAGCTCCGCACCCCGGCCCCGCGCTGCCTGAGCAGCAACCAGGTATAATCCAGGTCCCGCTGCCGGACGGCGGCGGCAAGCTCCGCCTTCTGCTTGCGGTACTTCTCCAGCCATATTTTTTTGACAAGCACGCCACTTGCGATACCGCCCAAAATAGCGCCCGCACCCGCAGCGGTCACATTGAATTTCATGCGAATTCCCCCAGACACAGCAGACTCACGGCCAGCCGCTCAGCTTTTTCCTTCAATCAAATCCTTCAGACTCAAAATTGGTCCCTGGAATCCCAGCGCAGGCAGATCGGAGTACCAATAACCGCCTTTGAAAAAGTCGATAAGCAAAATCATGTCCGCCAGTTCAGGTTTGAACTCTTGCTTTGCAATCTTTGGAATATCCCCGTCCGCGTCCTCTTTCACCCAGGTCAGCTGAAACGCGATGTCAATCCCAGCGTCCTGCATCATTTTGACAAAGGATTTGGAAAATTCGTTTTTTCCGTAATATCCGATACGCCCGCCTCCGGCCCGCTCCACACACGTCTTAAGGAATTCAGCGGGGGTAAGGCCCTGCTCATTCTGATAAATATCCAACAGCAACCGGTTGTAGATTTTCTCCTGCTCCAAAGGATGCGGAATCGCTTCTCGGATATTGTGGCAGCCCCAGTCGAAAACCTTGGGATCATTCCAGCAATCGTCTGACAGAATCTTGAGGTACTCTTTGTGATATGGATGAAGCGGATTCAGAATGTTCTTGAACCAGTATGTCTGAGGCTCCATTTTAAACCAGTTATAAAGGGGCTTCATGACAATCCTATCCACCTCGTATTCATCCGAGTGCGCAAAGGTATGGATAAACTCCGGCACCTCCCAGCAATTAGCTTCCTGGATTACCATTGTGACAGCCAGTGAGTTGATCTTCCCCTCTCTCCGCAGCCTGCTGAGAAAACGCAGATTATTCAGCTCCTGATCAAGATAATCAAAGCCGCCGCTCAGATACCGGTAGACCTCCCGCCTCAGGCTGTTCAACGTCACCGTGACCGATATATTGTACTCACCCAGATGGGAAAATCTGGCCCAGTGCGCCTCATCAAACAGGGTTCCATTTGTTTCAAAGCTGATGCTGAAATCCTTGCGCTCGGGGCGAAGCCGCTCCAAAAAATTCAAGTAGCTTTGATTTGCCAAAAATTCACCCTGGCCGTTCATGTCTAAACTTTCCGTCTTGTTCGCAAACGGCACCAAACGCTCCAGCGCGCTGTTAATTTTCTCGCGCTCCGTTTTCTCCACAGGCTGTAAACATGTACGGCACGAGGTACACGCGATATTGCAGGTGCGGTCATTGGCCATTGTGATGTTCAGCGGCGTTTCAGAAGGCACCGCCTCTTCCCGAATTTCTTCCTCCGTCAGATCCGGCAGTTCATCCCGCTCACAGAATGGGCAGGACATTTTCCGGCAAAAGGCAAAGGAACCGTTTAGAATACTTTCCCGCGCCTTTTCTGCTGATTCACTGTGCCATATTTCATCTAAATCCTGCTCATAGAGATTTCCGATTGTGCAATGCATCCATCCACAAGGCCAAACCTCGCCATTTGGAGCTAAATAAGCGTACTTAAACGGCCGGTCGCAAAATTTCATTGTTTAATCCTCCAGTTCGATCAGTGTTTTAACCACGAGCCCCATATACTTTACCGGCTGATGGCTGTGGACAATCATATTCAATATGTACTTCATGCGGACAGGACTCGGGTCCTTCACCGTCTCCTCAATAAAGTGGCGAAATCGGTTGTCCTTCTGCTTCCCCAAATGGGCCTTCAGTCCCAATGCTTTTCGCGCCCAGCTCTCCAACCGGCACGGATACATAAACATATCGTAATGCCTATACGGATTGGCGTAGTGCCGGGAAAAATGATTATGTCCGCCTGATTTCACAAAACGGTACGCTGATAATATCTCATTGCTGCAATAGAAGGGACCGTGGGGGAGCAGCAGCAGCATAATTGTTTTATCCCCTACGTTTCGGTGCGCTGTGTCCCGGATGGCATAATCAGCCGGGTCCATATCGCGGTAAATATTTCGATACATAAATGTCCCGGCCTGGCCCGGCAGCTGCCAGCCCGAGGCAAACTCCTCCAAGGTCATCACTTGACTGCACTGCACAAATTGCGGCGTCTGCGTATAATCAGGGATGCCATTCTCATCCACAATGACGCACTTCCCGCAGCACCCCACATATTCGGGATGCGCTTCAAGAAACTCCCACTGCTTTTGGAGTTTGCGGGGATCTACCCAATAGTCATCGCCTTCCAGATTGGCGATATACTTTCCCCGCGCCCGGCTGTACAGATCGGTTCCATTCCTCGTTCCACCTACATTTTCAGAGCGCAGGGTCAATTTGATGCGTTCCGGATAGCGGGCCTCATACTCCCGCAGGATTTCCGGCGTACGGTCCTGGGAGGCGTCGTCGCCCACTAGGATCTCATACCGCAGGCCGGTTTCCTGAGCCAGAATGCTGTCCAGCGCCTGAGCAACATAGTTTTCATGAAAATAGGTCAGTACAACAATGCTGACATCGATCTCCCGCTCTGTATCCATGCCTTCGCCTCCATGCTTGCGTCCCTGCCGCCTCACATGGCCCGCACTTGCCCGTCGGATGCCATGCTGTGGGTGTGCAGATCACAGATGTTCACAAATCCCGTTCCTTTGCCGCAGGATATCCACGGTTTTTTGAATCGCTTCGTTTCCCCAATCTCCTGGCTCCCATCCCAGCGCTCTGATCTTAGCGGCATCAAGCACCATCCGGCTGGCTCTGGAATATCCGGCCCGCTCAAGCTCGGCGGGGTTCTGGTAAACCACCCTGCACCCGCCTGCGGCAGCCGCTTGTTCCGAAAACTCCCGAATGGTCATCTGATACCGCCGGTCCGCGATGTTGTACGCCTCGCCGCGTACGCCGTCCCTCAGAACCAGCAGGACCGCCGCTACCGCATCCACTACATAGCAGTGGGATCGTTCCAGTGCCCCCGCGCTTTTCAGTGCGATATCCTCTCCCGCGGCGGCCCTCCGCAGAAATTCTGACACCGCCCGGCTGTCCCGCCCCGTCATGGTCGGCCCAAACAGGTGACACGGATGGGCAATGACCGCGTCCACCCCATATTGGCTGATATAGCTTTGGCACAGCACCTCCGCCGCCCGCTTCCCCTCCGGGTAACAGGTGCGGGGGCTGGACAAGTCCAGCGGCCCACAGTAATCCTCTGTAAAATCATCCATATTGGCGTTAGGCTGGCCGTACACCTCCCCCGAGGACACAAACAGGAACCGCTTCATCCCGTGGGCCAACCCGTAATCCAGCAGATTTTTTGTACCCAGCACGTTAGCCATGAGGGTGTCCACAGGATATTTCGCCATGCTCACCGGATCGGCATTGCTGGCGGCGTGGATGATATAGTCTACGTGCTCCGGCAGGCCGTCCAGAGGTTCGCACACGTCCTGGGCCCGGAAAGAAAACCATTCCATATCCCAAACCGGCCCGAACCTCCGCTTTGCCGCATCCAAATTACGGCTCACCGCGATGATCCGGCAGGGGTTGTCCTGTGTTTCGTTCCAGACGCTGAGCAGATCCACCAGGCAGCTCCCCAGCATTCCGGACGCGCCGGTAATCAACACTGTTTTTCCTCGGAGGAAATCCAGCTCCGGCCCGGCGCACAGCCCCTCCAGCGAGGAACGATAAAGCTTGGAGTTCAGCAGCTCCATCCTCAAGTCCTCCTACCGCTCCCCAAGCTCCCGGACGGCCAGCAGCGCCTTGAAGATCTTCAGGTCGTCCTGGGTGGTCAGCTTGATATTGGTCTCCGCGCCGATGGAAAAATGCACCTGCTCCCCCAGCTCGATCATCATGGTGCAGCTGGCGATGGAATTGGTAATACCCTGGGCCAGCGCCCTCCGGTGGGCCTCCGCCAGCTTTCCGATGGGAAATGCCTGAGGCGTCTGAGTGATGGCAAGCTGATCCCGGGGCACCACCTCGCCTGAGCGCTCTCCCTCCCCCCGCCGCAGCACCACCGTGTTGCACGGCGTCACCACGATGGCCGAGCCGTACTGCCTGCACTGCACAATGCAGTCCGAGATGATCTCCTGGGACACCAGGGGCCGGATGGCGTCGTGGACCAGAATGATATCATCCCCGGCATACCGCTGTTCCGCCTCAAACACGCCGTTTCGGATGGAGCCCTGGCCGTTTTCCCCGCCGGAGACCACCCAGTCCAGCTTGTCGATGTGGTACTGCCGGGCGTACGCCCGCAGGATGTCGTGCCAGCCGTCCAGACACACTACGCCGATTTTATCGATGTCCGGGTGGGACTGAAACACCTCCAGGGTGTAGACAATCACCGGCTTGTCGTTCACATTCAAAAATTGCTTGGGTATCTCCTGCTGCATCCGCTGGCCGCTGCCGCCCGCGATAATCAGCGCAATGTTCATGTTATCCCGCCTCCTCCGCCCTGTCCGTAATAGGAGTCCTTGCCGTGCTTGCGGAAAAAATGCTTGTTCAGCAGCTCCTCCGGTATGGGGGAGGCCGCGTCTCCGCGCAGGAGCATCGTATGCCACGCCATATTCGCCGTTTCCTCCAGCGTCACCGCCGCTTCCACCGCTTTTTCCGGCGTCTCTCCCCAGGCAAAGGGGCCGTGGCTCCGGACCAGAACGGCCCCGCGGGAAAACACCTCCCGCTGCCGGAGCGTCTCCGAAATGACCCGCCCGGTATTCCGCTCATACTCTGTCCGGATCTCCTCCGGACGCATGGCCCGGGTGCACGGGATATCCCCCAAAAATTCGTCCGCGTGGGTGGTGCCCAGGGCGGGGATCGCCATCCCGGCCTGGGCCCAGATGGTGGCCCACCGGGAATGGGTATGCACAATGCTCCTGATTTGAGGGAACGCTCGGTACACCTCCAGATGAATCCATGTATCCACGGAGGGGCGCCGGGCACCCTCCATGGCCTGTCCGGTTTCAAAATCAACCGTCACAATATCCTCCGGACGCATTTCATCATAGCTTAACCCAGAGGGCTTGATGAGCATGACACCCTGTTCCCGGTCCGCCGCCGACACGTTCCCCCAGGTCAGGCAGACCAGTCCATAGGCGGGGAGCATCCGGTTGGCCCGGCAGACCGATTCTCTCAATGCCTCAAGCATCCGCACCTCACTCCTCCCGCCTGTCTCAGGTCAACTCAGCCCGAACATTTTTTGAAGCCGGGCCACGATTTCCTCGGGCGCTTCCTGTCCGTCGTTTTCCACGATCACATCCGCGTTCTGGGGCTCGTCATAGGGAAGGTCCACCCCCACAACCTCTTTCCGCCCCGAGGAGTACAGCTGCTTCTGATCCCGGTGGTAGAGCGTCTCCCGGGTCACTCTGATGTAAATTTCTTTGTAGTTCTCTATGTTTTCCCGGTTCCAATTCCGGATTTCGTCATACATGGCGATGCTGCACACCACCACGTCGATCCCCTGCTCCGCCAGCTCACGCCACAGCCGGAAGCCCCGCCGGGCGGCGTCCTTCCGCGCCTCGGTGGAATACCCCGAGCGGCCGAAAATGCTCCGGGTCTGATCGCCGTCTGCCAGAAAAACATTGTTTTTTTTCGCTCTGAGCCCCTGATAAAACAGTCCCCCGATGGTGGTCTTCCCCGCCCCTGCCAGACCGGTGAAAAAGTATACCGTTCCTTTTTCGCTCATTCCGTCGTTCTCCCTCTCTCGTATCGTTGGACCGCCTCGTCCAGAAGCCCGTGCAGCAGCTCAAAGCCTTTCTGCAAATCCCGGCGCTGGCTGTCGCCGCATGCGCTGCCGGCGGACCGCTCCGCCAGCTCCAGCATCCGCTCCAGCAGATACTGGGCCTGATCCAGCGCCTCCATCCCCGCCTCGTCCCGGTCCATCTCAATGGTACAGCGGCTGCTCCAGCAGCTCCTTGTCCAGCTTCAGCATAGGCATCATGTGCAGGGGCTGGCCATTTTTGTTCACAAACCGCAGTCCCTCCAGCAGGATTTTCGTGTTCGCGATCCGGCTGCGGGTATAGCCCTGCACATATTCGTCCAGCGCCTTCTGCTGCACCAGCTGCTCCAGCACCCCGTCCACCCGCTTGCCTTCCTCGCTGGTCACTTCGCCCTCCCGGAACACCTTGAGCCAGGTTTCCTTTATGTAATGGTCGATGGTGGTGAAGCCCTTGATCAGCTCCTCGCATTTCGCCTCGTCCACGGCCGCGCCGTCATAGTAGTGGAAATCGTAGCCGTAGTACTCATAGGCGTCCCGCAGGAAGTATTCAATGAAGTAACGCTCGTTGTCGTTGACATATTTGTCATATGTGTTATATATCTTCCTTGGATTGAAACCGGGAGCGTATCCATCGCCGCAGCCCCCTAAATAAGGCACCGGCACCCCGCCCTCGCTGCACATCTCCATGCTCTCGGTGTACGGCAGGTCCAGAAACGCCGCCAATGCCCGGAACGTCGCTTTTGGATTAAGTTTCCCGTCCTCCAGCCGCACCAAGATCCCGTCCTTGTACAGCCGGTCCTCCGGGTCGATCATAAAGCTGCGGTTCAGGATACGCTCCATCACCGCGTCGCTCACCACCGTTTTGGTGGAGCCCTTCTCCTTGTCGTCTGCGTTCAGCGCCTCATGATACATAAATCTTACCGAGGCCCCATGGCTGGTGGTGAACCGGCGCATGGGCGTAAAGGTCTTGATGTATTTGAAGTTCCGGAAAATAGGAGACTGGTGGATCTCCTCGTAGTTCTTCGCCTCCAGCACCGTGCGGTTAGCCCCGTCCACCCGGAGGCTGTACACGATGTTATAGAAGTGGGGCTGGAGAAACAGCGCCGGGACGATCCGGGCGTCCGCCTGCATACAGCAGATCGCCGTTTTCTGGCTCAGAAACAGTGCCACCATCAGATCCTTGTCCGTCCGGTCCCGCATGTGGTACAGGTCCTGGATCAGGTACCCCGGCCAGTTCAGGATGCGCTGCAGCGCTTCCCGCACACTGCCGCAGTCGTTCAGCATGGCCCGTACCTTTCCCACCTCCTCCTCCACATTGGACATCATCACCGATGGCATACAGAGCAGGTTGGGGTGGGCGTCGAACACCTCGTTGAAGAAGTCGCCGCCGTTATGGGTGGACAGCTGGGTGTGCCAGATCAGCTTATTGACCTCCCGGATGCCGATGGGCTTCACCGAGTACTGGCTGTAGTCAATGCCGAATTTTTCCTTGAAGTCGATGGGGTACTGCTCGATCTCATCCTCGATGAGGAACACCAGCTTCCGGCTCTCCAGCAGCTTGCGCACATTCAAGCACTGCAAATAGGAGCAGAACACCCCCCAGTCCGTATAGTGCAGGTAGACATGGTTTTCCCGACCGATGTCCTCACTGCGCCGCACGTTGTCGTTCAGATATTCCAGCTCGTACTGGGAGTACACGTCCGCCGCTAGGACGGGCTTGTCCAAATCCTTGAAAAAGTTCCGGCTGATGACGGTCTCCCCGAAATTCACAAACTCTCCGAACCGGCCCTCTTTCCGGTAAAACGGAACGTACCCGTTGTGGTCGTCGTAGGGGAAAAACCGAACGGGCAGCTCCTCAAAGGGCACAAAATCCCGCCGGAACAGGTACGGATACTTGGCCAGCCGCTTGCAATTGCGTTCATACCGGGACCTGAGCATCTTGATGTTGGGCTCGTAGAACACCGCCTCCATCAGCGGCAGAATGTCCTCCCGGAACAGCCCCTGATTGTACAGCCCCACAAAGCAGCCGTACGACACGCGGTAATCCCCGCCGTTTTGCAGAATGTAAGCCGCCGCCTCCATCTGCTCCATTGGGTCCGCCCCCTGCTGGATGGCCAGGCCATAGGCGGTGCAGGCGTCCTTGGCCTGACCCAGCGCGGCCAGCTTGCGGGCAATCTCGATGGCTTCCATGGTAATTCCTCCCATTTTGCGGCGCTTGGGACGGACGCGCAAAACGCGTCTCTCCTAAACGCCCCATAGACATAGTGACCGGGGGCGGGCAGAGCCCGCCCCCGGTTCGCGCGTTGGATCGTTGTGCTGTCTGGCACGCTGCTCTTACTGGAGGAGCTGCAGCACGCCCTGAGGCACCTGGTTCGCCTGAGCCAGCATGGCCTGAGCGGACTGGATCAGGATGTTGTTCTTGGTGTAGGCCATCATCTCGTCGGCCACGTCGGTGTCGCGGATGGTGGACTCGGCGTCCTGGATGTTCTCCGTCATGACGGACAGGTTGTTGATGGTGTGGTCCAGACGGTTCTGAGTGGCGCCCAGGGTACCGCGGACGTCGGACACCTTGTTGATGGCCGCCTTGATGGCGTCCACAGCGGCGGCGGCGCTGTCCTGATCGGCGATGGAGATGCCGTCCAGGCCCAGAGAGGAGGTGTGCATGTCGCCGATGGACACGTTGAGCTGGTTGAACTTCTCCGCGGTGTCGCCGATCTGGAGGGTCAGACCCTTCTGGGCCTCCTTGGCCTCCACCGTGTTGACCTTGTTCACGGTCATCTTGAAGTTGTTGGCCAGCTTCTCCAGGGTGTTGAAGGCGGTGCCCGCGTTGCTCGCGGTGACGCCGGTGGCGCGCACCAGAGCGATGCCCACGGCGTGGCCGTTGGCGCCGTCGCTGACGCCCAGCTTGAATGTTACGTTGGAGACAACTCCCTTGGTGGCGTTCCAGACCTTCAGGTTGACCGTGGAACCCATGCCCTGGCACAGGCGGCTCAGGGCGGTGTTCAGGTTGAACTTGCCCGGCTCCAGATCGGACATATCGACAATCGTCGCGCCCACGTACTTGGACTGCGTCACCTTGCTGTCCACGCCCACCTTGAGGACGTAGGTCTTGGTGCCCAGGGCGATCTGGGTGCCGTCGGCAAAGTCGTCCAGGGTCATCTTGAACACGGTGTTGGCCTTGTTGGCGGCGTTGGCGGCCACGCCCTTGGTCTCAGTGTAGGTGCCCGCCTTCAGAGAGCCGTCCACCAGCGTCCAAGCCTTGTCGGCGGCCTGCTCGGGCAGGTCGATCTTGATCATGCCGCCGTCCTCGAAGTTGAAGCTCACGTCGAAGTTCGTCCGGGCCTCGTCCTCGTTCAGCGGGTTGTTCTTCTGAGTGAAGGTGATCTTGCCGGACCCGGCGTTGGACACCGTCCACTTCACGCCGTTGATCTCAATGGCCTTGGCGGTGCCCGCGCCGTACTCGCTCTTCAGCTTGGTTACAATCGCGCTGGCAAGGGCGGCGGAGGAGATGCTGCCGGTGGAACCGTTCAGACCGGACAGCTTCAGGGCAAAGGCCTTGCCGCCGATGGTCAGGTTGACGGTGGCGCCCATGGAGGCGGCACCGGAGGCGGTGCTGTTCTGGACCTTGAAGCTCATGGTGCTCAGGTCGATGGAGAACTTGCCCTTGGCGGCGGTGGCGGCGTTGGTGCCGTCCAGCACGGTCTTCTTGCCGGCCACCAGGTGGGCCTTCTCATCGTCGCCGATGATGCTGGTGATGATGCGGTCCATGCCGTTGACGCTCTCGGTGGTGGTGGTGGAAGAAGCCGCCACGGCGTCGGTGATGGCCATGGAGCCGTCCAGCAGCTTGATGCCGTTGAAGTTGGCGCTGTCGGCGATGCGGTTGATCTCGCTCTTCAGCTGGTCCACTTCCTTCTGCAGCTGAGCGCGGTCGGTGGTGTTGTCGTAGGTGCCGTTGGCGGACTGGGTGGCCAGCTCCACCATACGGTTGAGCATGTCGTGAACCTCAGTCATGGCGCCCTCAGCGGTCTGCACCAGGGAAATGCCGTCCTTGGCGTTCTTCTGAGCGGTCTGCAGGCCGGTGATCTGAGCCCGCATCTTCTCGGAAATGGCCAGACCGGCGGCGTCGTCGCCGGCGCGGTTGATCTTGTAGCCGCTGGAGAGCTTCTCCAGGTTGGCCTTCATCGCGCTGACGTTGTTGGTGTAGTTGCGGTAGGCGTTCATCGCCATAATATTGTGTTGAATCCTCATGATTTCTAAGCTCCTTTAGATAATTATTTTTTGTGTTTCAGCCATCCTTAGCCTCCACACATTTGGGACTGAGCGCCGTCGCCATGCACACCCGGCCGGACTGTACAGAGCTGAGGCGTCCCTTTTATTTCAACCGGCTCGTCAGCCGGATGAAACCAAATAAAAGCAGCAGAGAATTCCTTCTTGCGGCGTATTTCATCGGCACAATATTATTGGACGGTAATATATTATTTTCCGTCCAAAATATTTTTAGAAATCAATCTCTGCTCTATGGCTTTTATCGGCGCTATCATTTAAAAATTAAGTCTTTTGCTGTAAAATTTTTTGTACGAATAATTATGTTTTCCCGACCGACCTCATTTGTCAAATTTCCTGCTTCCGCGCGGGCATCGGCGGCCTGAAACACGGATTGGCCGATGCCGCAGAAAAAAGCCCCCCGCGGTTCATAACCGCAGGGGGCCTGCCGTCAACTCTCCGGAGCGCCGTAACGCTCCCGCACCGCCGAGGGCAGTTCCTCATACCGCACCTCCGCCCAGGACATCACACCCCGGCCGGGCCGCACCGTCAGGCACAGGAACGCTCCCTCCCGCAGCTCCCGGGATACGCCGAAGGTGATATCCTTTTCTTCGCCGTCCTTGTCATAGGAGGTCAGGGTGTAGGAGTAGTCCATCCCACCGTTACCTGTCAAGTCAACGGCCCCCTGCCCCCCTGCCCGGCTGAGCCTGCTGTTGTCAATCTGCGTGTAGTAACGGGTGTCGCCGGAGCCCGAAAAGAACACAGTGTAGCCAAAAATGGCGCCTGCAATGACCACTGCGGCAACCCCCAGCCAAATAAGCTGCTTTTTCTCCATATACATACCCTCCATAAAACAGTTTTCCGTAACGGGTCAGTCCCGTCGGATGGTTTCATGTTACCGCACAGAGACAAAGCTTCTGTTAAGCGAGCCTTAAGATAGCCTAAGGATTGCCTGAATGCGCCGCGGCCAAACGCAGATCCGGCGGGGAACAAAAAACGAAGCGAGCGCAAAGCCCGCATAACGCGGACCCTGCGCTCGCTTTTCCTATTCTTTTCCAGGCGCCAAATCAAAATTTCAGCGATTTGCCCCCATCAACCCATTCTGCGCTTCAGCTGATCCGGATTGTCCGCGTAGGCAAGGGCCGTATCCGCCGTGATCCGGCTCTGCTTGTACAGTGCCAGCAGGGACTGATCCATGGATACCATGCCCTCTCCGCCGCCTGCGGCAATGGCATTGTCGATCTGATGGGTTTTGCTGTCCCGGATCAGGCTGCGGATGGCGTTGTTCACGTGCATAATCTCAAAGGCGGGCACCAGCCCCCCGTCCACGTCGGGCACCAGCTGCTGGGACACCACGGTGTGCAGCACCATGCTCAGCTGCACGCGCACCTGGTCCTGCTGTCCGCTGGGGAAGGTGTCCACAATGCGGTCAATGGTATTCACCGCCCCCTTGGTGTGGAGGGTGGCGATGAGCAGATGGCCCGTCTCCGCCGCCGTCATGGCGGTGTGGATGGTCTCCTGATCCCGCATCTCCCCCAGCAGGATCACATCCGGCGCCTGGCGCAGGCAGGCCCGCAGGGCGGAGGGGTAGTCCTGGGTGTCGATGGCGATCTCCCGCTGGCTGATGATGCTCTTCATATCCCGGTGGAGGTACTCGATGGGGTCCTCCAGCGTGATGATGTGGCACTCCCGGCTGTGGTTGATGCGGTCGATGATGCAGGCCTGGGTGGTGGATTTGCCGCTTCCCGCCGTGCCCGTGACCAGCACCATGCCGTGGGACACCTTGGCCAGGTTCATCACCTCGTCCGGAATCCCCATCTCCAGATACCCGGGAATATCGAAGGCCACCACCCGGATGACCGCCGCCATCGACCCGCGCTGGCGGTACACGTTCACCCGAAACCGGGCCAGTCCCCGAACCGAGAAGGAGAAATCATCGTCCCCCTGCTGGAGGAAGCGGTCCATCGTCCGCCCGGCGCTCTGATAGATCTCCCGGATCAGCCCCTCCGTCTCCTGGGGAGACAGCCGGTCCGGGCTGAGGGAAACCAGCCTGTTCTCCTGCTTGGCGCTCAACAGGCCGCCCGCCACAATGAACAAATCCGACGCCCTGCCGGACACCGCTTTTTCTAAATATTCCTTCAGCTGTGCCATATCCCTCTCCTTTTAAAATAATCCTCCGTCCCAGATATCCAGGGAGCCGTCCGGTTCCCACTGCCCGGCGGGCACCGCCTGCCAGCGCACCACCTCATAGCGCCAGTTGATGTGCGCTTCTTCCTCCGTCAGCTCCACCTCGACCTGAAGCTCCTGGGTGTCCGAGATGGGGACGGTATAGCTGGCGGTATAGATCCCATAGCCGGGCCAATCCCGCAGCTCCACGCCCTCGGGGACCTCCCCCGCCCGCAGGCGGGCCAGGATCTCCTGTGCCTGGCAGTCGGCGGCGTAGTATGCCTCCACCGACCGGGCTGAGGAGTCCGCCAGCCGGTTGTCCGCCTGGACGGTGGTCAGCGCCAGCAGGGCAAACACCGTCAGGCACAGCACCGCGAACACCACCAGCAGGGAGACGCCCCCCACCGGAGGCGGAGAAAACCGCTCCTGTCGTTTATCCGGCACGGCTGTCCACCTCCTCCTGCCACATCACGTCAAAGCGGAGCAGCTCGGCCTCGCTCTCCTCCGCCGACTCGTCCCGGACCCAGATCTGGGCCTTGCCCAGGCCGTCCACGCCGCTGTCCTCCAAAACCACGCCCAGGTGGTAGCGCATGGTGCCCTGAGCGATATTCCAATCCTGGTCATAGGCAACCAGCAGGCCGTCCGAATCCCCGCCGTGCCGCTCCGCGCCCAGCAAGGCGGCCGACCGATCTAGGTCGCCCTGGCAGTGACGCACGATCTCCGCCGCCGATTGGGCCGCCGTGACGGCCTCGTCCCGCCGCTGGCTCCGCTGGGACAGCTCATCCGACTTCACAAACGCCTGTAAACACAGCGCCGCCGCCAGGGCGAACACCAGCAGCATCACCATCTGCTCCATCATCAACAGGGGGGCTTTGCTCTTCATGTCCATCCCCTCTCTCCCGCGCGCAGAGACAGCCGCAGAGTGTCCGTCACGCCCGTCCGGGTCTCGATCTTCGCCGTGAGCACGCCCTCCTTCAGCTCCAGCTCCAGGCTGTCCAGCGGCATGATCTTCTCCCCGTCCTGGGGCTCCAGCTCCGCGTCGGCAAAGGTGTACAGCTCCATCAGATATCCGTCCAGGCAGTACATCCAGGTAACGCACCCCGTATCGCTGTCGCTCAGCCGCAGGGCCGTGGTCTCCCCGAAGGGCTCCACCCACACCCCGCCCACCGCGTCCCCCTGCCGCACCCGGGTGGCGATGTACTGCACACAGGTCCGCCGGTCATAGGCCGCCTGATCCCGCTCCACCAGGCCCCGGTACGCCTTGGCGCCGGTCATCAGCACCACCAGGACGCAGGCGGCGAACACGCCAAACAGCAGCAGCATCAGCAGCCCGTCCATCCGGTGGCCGATTCTCTGTCTTCTCATGGCATATTCTCCAGCACGGTGATATCCGGCATCAGGTTCTCCGCGAACACGGAGTACTTGACCGTATACCGCTCCTCGTCGATCTGGAGGCCGTAGTAATCCCGCAGGTAGTCCAGGTCCGGGGGATAGACCCCCTCGGCGGCGTAGCAAGCCACACAGCTGCGCCGGAGGGTGTCCTCCAGCTGGCGTTTATCCTCCTCGGCGCGGCCGCTGTCCAGGCTGTTCACGGCGGTGGCAAAGCACAGCAGCGCCGCCACGGCCGCCGCAGGCAGCAGCAGTCCCCGGAGCAGGGAGATCAAACCCATTTTTCTTTTTTTCATAGGCTCACCCGATGGCGCTCATGATGTGCATCAGGGGCAGCATCACGGACAGCAGAATCAGCCCCACCAGCACCGAGCACACCAGCACCAGGGCCGGCTCCACCCGGCTGACCAGCGCGTCCAGGGCGGCCTCGCCCTCCTCGCTCAGGTCCCGGGCGATCTTCTCCATGGAGGCGTCCCCCGCGCCGCTGCGCTGGCCAAGCTCCAGCAGGCGGCTTTGCCGCGCCGGGAGCAGCCCGCTGTTTTTCAGGGCATCCCCCAGGCTCTCGCCGTCCTCCAGCCGGGTCTGGCAGCTCTGGCAGCGCTCCTTGGCGCCCCCCTCCATCAGTCCGGCGGCCAGGCCTACCGCCTCCTCCACAGGCAGGCCGCTGGCCATGCCCATGGCCAGCGCCTGGGCCAGCCGGGCGTTGTTCAGCTTCCGGGACACACCCTTGTCCCCATGGCTCTTCTGCCACGCGGAGGCCAGCGCCCCCCGGAAGGAGGGCAGCGCCGCGAACAGCCCCACCAGCACCGCGGCGGCGGCCAGAATGAGGAACAGCACGGGCATGGCCCCCTCCAGCCACCGCCCCAGGGTGAGCAGACCCGCGGCCACGCCGGTGAGCCGCCCGCCCAGTGAGGCGTACACGTCGTCAAAAATAGGCAGCACCCGCACCAGCAGCACCCCGATGACCACCAGCATCAGCGCCAGCATCACCGCCGGGTACAGCAGGGCGGAGCGCACCCGCCGGCTCAGGCGCACCCGGTCCTCGTAGTACCGGGACAGGGAGGCCAGCGCCTCCTCCGTACGGCCCGTCCGCTCGCCCACCTCAACCAGGCCGCAGACATAGATAGGAAACGCCCCGCTCTCACGCAAAGCGGCGGACAGCGTCGATCCGCCGTCCACCTGCTCTGCCATGGCCGCGAGCATTCCCTTCCGGTCCCCCTCCTCGCTGAGCAGGGAGAGGGCGTCGCCGGTATTCACCCCCGCGTGGAGCAGCATAGACAGCTCCAAGCACAGGCTGGCGATCTCTTCGTTGGAAATTCTCTGATTCATGGATAACACCCAATTTTTAGTAAAGGTATTTGACCTTATAGTTCTTGCCGTTTCCAATGTAGTTCAGAATCTGCTCGCTGTTGTGCTGGGAGGAGGCGAAGGTGGGGTCCATCCGGTGCCAGGTGGTGCCGTCGAAATAGATGGCGCCCTCCACCCAGCCGGTCTCCTCGGTCCACACGCTCACCCAGGCGTGGTAGGCGGTACCGGCGTAGCCCACCACCAGCTTGCAGGGCACGCCCTGGCTGCGGAGCATCCCGGTCATCAGCGCGGCGTAATCGAAACAGATGCCCTTCTTCTTGGCCAGCACGCTGTCCAGGTCGGGCAGGTAGCCGCTCTTCACCGTGGCGGCCAGCTGGCGGTCATAGGTCAGGTTGTTCACCACGTAGTTGTACACCACGCCCACCTTTTCCAGCGGCTTGGCGACGCCCTGGGTCAGCTCCGCCGCCTTGGCGATGGTGTTGACGGCCCCCTCGTAGTTCACGTACTGGTTGGGCCGGATGAAGGGGGCGAACTCGTCCTTCAGCGTCACGTTGAAGGACACGGAGGTCAAAACGGCGTATTTGCTCCCCGTGGTGTTCTGGCAGGCCATCACTTTGTAGCTCCCGTTGCCGTCGGACAGGGGGAAGGTCACCCAGCCGCCGGTGGGCAGGTCGTATTTATAGGTGGTGGTGGGGCCGACCACCTGCACCTTGAGCTTACTGCTGTTGGCCGCCGCGTAGCGGACCATGACATAGCCGTCGGTGATATTGGAGTAGTCGATCTCGGCCCCCTTGCCGCTCTTCACCGATTTGCCGGAGGCCACCGGCGCGAGCATGTCGGGCACCGCGGCGGGGGCGTCGGCCAGGGGCACCATTTCATCCTCCATGCTCACCTCGTCCCCCATGGACACCTCGTCGATGTAAACCGGCTCCTCCCCGCCGGGCTCCGAGGTCTCCGGCTGAAGGCTGGGCGCCTGAGAAATCTCCTCCCCGCCCACGGCGGCGCTGGAGCAGCCCGCCGTCAACAGGCAACACGCCGCAAGCAGCAAACAAATAATATTCCGTTTCATAAAGCATTTCCTTTCCCGCAGGCGGACCGCTGCGGCCCGCCGTCCATACATCTGATTTCCTTGCCTGATGAGTTTTCTGGAGCTCGAGCGCACTGTTTTCGAACATTCAGTTCAGCCCAGCTTCGATTATCGAACGTATGAACAATCCTTTTAGCCTAAATCACTCCTCTGTTTCATCGGTACATCTCTATTCTACCACAAAATCTCAGAATTGCAAGAAAAATTTTCCCGCAATAATTCCCCCATATTTTTCAGGAAATCAAAATTTTTTCTCACCATATCTCCTGGTTTCTCCGTTTCGGAGCCAAACGCCTTCCGGCAGGGGCCGTCCGCTTTTTATTCATATTTTGTTCTTTTATCGTTCTATTCTTGTTCGATTTTTCCGTGCCGCACGGCCCGTTGCTCAGACCCCCGTTCGGGAGCCGGGCGCCGCCTTTCCGGCGCGCCGCCTGTGCCGCCCCGCTCCCCGGCAGACGTGGACGCCCCCGTCCAGCGCCGCGGCGTACTCCCGGGTGAGCTCCGGCGTGATCTCCGGCACGGCCCTCCGGCCCTGCCACAGCCCGTCCGCCCGCTGATTCAGCGTCAGGCGGCACAGGAACCGCCCGTGCTCAGGGCAGGTGAACGCGCCATAGTAGCGGGCGGGCCCGCCGCCCGCCTCCGGATGGGCATAGTGCCACCGGGCCACCCCCACCTTCCCCCCGCACAGGGGGCAGCGGGGCGTTCTGCCGTCCCGGGCGTCCAGCACCTCCTCCGGGGTGCGGAAGGGCCCCACCTTCCGCCGCTCCTGCCGGGGAAAGGGGAGCGGGGACAGCCGGAGGGCCGCCCGCCGCCGTTTGGGCAGCGCCGGCTCCGGCCTCCAGGCCAGGTCCTCCGCCGTGAGCCATTCCCCCAGCAGGGCGGTGTACATGGCGTCGTTCACAGCGCTGTGGTAGTCGAATATGTCGGGCAGGCCGCAGTACTCCGCCGCCCGCCACAGGGCGATCTGCTGGTCCGCCCCGGCCACGTGGGCAAAGGCCCGCTGGAAGTCAAAAAACTCCTCCGCCTCAAAGGGGGGCAGATTCCAGTAGGCGCAGTTTTTGTTCAGCTCCTCCACGTCGCCCCCGCCCCAGCCCGCGAACGCCCGGTCCCCGCCGCACCAGGCCCGAAACGCCTCCGCCGCCGCAGGAAATCTCACATGGGACCGTTTAAACGCCTCCAGCTCTGGCAGCTTCCGGGCCCCCAGGTCGAACTTCTTGTGTACGGTGGGCCGGATGAAGGCGTTGAAGCTGTCCAAAACCGGCCCGCCCAGCCGGCCGACGCGGACGGCCCCGATCTGCAATATCTCATTGAGGGGCTTCGTGTCATAGCCCCTGTTCCACTCCAGATCCAAAACGATCATAACTCTGCGCCCCTCATCTGTGTCTTCCCGCCGGCTCCGGCTTCTCTTTCTATTGTATGGTGTTCTCCCCGCCCCGTCAAGAGGCAATCCTGCGGGCGGGGGCGCCGCCCTTTTCCCTGGAACATTCTGTAAATCCAGGACAAGCGGTTTGAAATGGGTGGAAACCATTGACAAGAGTACCTATCCCTCCTATAATAAATGCGAACAGCCGCGCCGGCCGCTGTTCAGCCAAGAGAATTGAGGTGCATGGAGATGAAGATGAAAAGTATTCGGCAAAAGATCACAGTGTGCCTGATGGCCACGGTGCTCATTGCCCTGACCGCGGTGGGGGCGTCCAGCGTCGCGCTGAACTACAGGAGCACCGTCGCCACCGTAGAGCAGATGATGCGCGAAACCGCCGTGCTGGCGGCGGAGCGCGTCGAGCAGGAGCTCACCGCCTATCAAAACGTGGCCATGGACACGGGGTGCATCCCCCAGCTGTCCGACCCGTCCGTCCCCCTGGAGGAGAAGCGCGCCATTATCGATGAGCGCGTCAGTATACACGGCTTACAGCGGGGCAATGTCATCGGCTCGGACGGCATCAGTATCTTTGACGGCAAGGACTATTCCGACCGGGAATATGTGCGTCAGGCCATGGGGGGCAGCGTCTACGTCTCCGAGCCGCTGGTCAGCAAGATCACGGGGGAGCTGTCCATTATGGTGGCCGCCCCCCTCTACGACGGCGGAAGCAGAAGCTCTGGGATCGTGGGCGTGGTCTACTTCGTGCCCCAGGAGACCTTCCTCAACGACATCGTGTCCTCCATCCGGGTGAGCGCCAACAGCCGGGCCTACATGATCAATAAGTCCGGCGACACCATCGCCGATGTCACGCTGGACACCATCACCACCCAAAATATCGAGCGGGAGGCCGGCGGCGACCCCTCTTTGAAGGGGCTGGCCGCCATCCACACGGATATGCGCCAGGGCAGGAACGGCTTTGGCAGCTACCGCAGCTCCGGCGGGTCCCAGTTCGCGGCCTACGCCCCGGTGGGCGGCACCGACGGCTGGAGCATCGCCGTCACCGCGCCCCAGTCCGACTATTTGGCTGATACATATGTGAGCATGCTGATCACCATCGTGGTGGTCGCGGCCTCCATCGGGGCCTCCATTGTGGTGGCGCTGAAGCTGTCCACCAACATCAGCGTCCCCATGCAGGCCTGCGCCCAGCGCATGAAGCTGCTGGTCCAGGGCGACCTCAAGTCCCCCGTCCCCCAGATTACCGGCCAGGACGAGACGGCGGAGCTCACCCGCTCCACGGCGGAGATGATTTCCGGTCTGAACATCATCATCGGTGACATCGGCTATCTCCTCACCGAGCTGGCCAATAAGAATTTCGATGTCAATTCCGACCACCGGGATTCCTATGTGGGCGGGTTCCAGAGCATTCTGCTGACCATGCGCAATTTGAAGCTGTCGCTGAGCGCCACCCTGCGCCAGATCAACGTCTCCGCCGGTCAGGTGTCCTCCGCCAGCGGCCAGGTGTCCACCGGGGCCCAGAGCCTCAGCGAGGGCTCCATGGAGCAGGCCAGCGCCGTGGAGCAGCTGGCCGCCACCGTCAACGAGATCTCCGCCAGCGCCAAGAAAACCGCCGCGGCCGCCGAGGAGGCCGGTCAGTTTGTCACCGAGGCCGGGACCCATCTGGGCACCAGCGTGGAGTACGTCAAAGAGCTGAACGCCGCCATGGACCGGATCTCCGACTCCTCTCAGGAGATCTCCAAGATCATCGCCACCATTGAGAGCATCGCTTTCCAGACCAACATTCTGGCCCTGAACGCCGCCGTGGAAGCGGCCCGGGCGGGAGCCGCCGGCAAGGGCTTCGCCGTGGTGGCCGACGAGGTGCGCAATCTGGCCTCCAAGTCCGACGAGGCAGCCAAGGCCACCAAGGAGCTCATCGTCAGCTCCATCACCTCTGTGAACGAGGGCAGCCACGTGGTGGAAAACGTTACCGCCGCCCTGGAGGCCACCGCCGCCAGCGCCGGAAATGTCACGGCGAAGATGAACATCGTGGTGAAGGCGGTGGAGGACCAAACCATCGCCATTGCCCAGGTCACAGACGGCATCGAGCAGATCTCCTCCGTGGTGCAGACCAACTCCGCCACCGCCCAGCAGAGCGCCGCGGCCAGCGAGGAGCTGTCCGCCGAGGCCGCGGGGCTCAAGCAGATGGTGGACGAATTCACCCTGGCCCAGGACTGAGCCGGAAGCGCCTTCTCATTTGAACAGAAAACCGGCGGGCCGCCTACGGCCCGCCGGTTTTTCTATTTCCCACGGTTCAGGTCTCGGGGACGCGGCTGTAGTCCCACTGATGATTGGTCCAGGCCATGTAATCGCTGGTGACGTTGAAGTACCGCCAGCCCTCCCGTCCGCCGGAGGTATCCCCGTATTCCCGATGGTTGGCGTCCCAGGTCACGTCCACGCAGTACCACCGCCCGTCCAGCCGGACCATGTTCCAGGCGTGATCCTCGCGGCTGCTGGAAGACGCCCCCACCACGGTGATGCACTCCACCCCGGACAGGTCCATCAGGAGCTGAAAGGCGGTGGCAAAGCCCAGGCAGACAGCCTTGCGGCTGACCAGCGCTCCATAGGGGGTAAAGGACGCCCGGGGGGTCGGGGTCATCACGTCCTGGTGGGTGAAGTCATAGTTGACGTGCCTCACAATCCACTCGTAGACGGCCTCCTCCTTTTCCAGGTCGCTCATGCCCTCCTGAAGGGCCCCGTCCAGGATCTGCCGGGCGCTGTCGTAGATGGCCCGGTCATAGGCGGACAGGCCGTCTGGGTTTCCCTGCGCCCAGGCGGACCGGATGGCGGCGGTGTTGTAAATGGACATATCGTCAATATTGGGCCGGACAAAGCTGACCCGGCCGGGGTACTCCACCGGGGCGTTGGGGTTCGGCGTGGGAGAGGGCGCGGGGGTGGGGGTGGGCTCCGGCGTAGGCGCAGAGGTGGGGACCGGATCCGGCGTGGCCGCAGGAGCGGAGGTGGAGACGGGATCCGGCGTGGCCGCAGGAGCGGAAGCGGGAACGGGTTCCCGGGTGGGTTCAGGCGCCAGCGTCTGCCCCGGGTCCGGAACGGGCGTCTGAGCGGGGGCGGGCTCCGGGGTGGGAATCGGAGACTGGGCGGGCTCCGGGGGCTGAGCGGGGCTCGGGTCATAGGGCTCGGAGGCCAAAGCGGCTTGAACGGCCTCCTCCGCTCCGTCCGGGTCCGGACAGATAAACAGGCCCACATAGGTCCCCTCCCGCAGAATCCTGCCGTTGGCGGCCATATCCGCCTGGGCGGGAGCGTAGCCGGTAAAATCCCCCTCCCGGGTAGTCAGATAGCCGGCCAGCGCCTCCCCGGCCCGGGCGGCGGCCTGCTCATCCTGGAAGCGGAGTACCGCCACCTCAAAAGCGGAGGCCCCGGCGGCCCGGCTCACCGCCGCGTCCTCCCACTCCTCCAGGCCGTAGGCGTTTTCCACATAGACGGCCAGCCGCTCTCTATTTGAATCCATGTACAGATGCTCAAACCCGGCGGACTGGTCGAAGCCGGAGAACTGAAACGCGATCTCAGACAAATTGGCGGCGGTCCACGCTTTCTCTGGCCGGGCGCTTTGCTCCTCCCCGGCGGAGGAGGAGGCTGGCGCGTTTGTCTCCGCCGGGGGCTCTCCCCTGCAGGCGGGCAGCAGAGACAGCAGCATTGAGAGCAACAGCAGCAGGGACAGGATTTTTTTCACGGGAAACCAGCTCCTTTGCAATGGAAAAGGGCGCCGCCCCATGGCCGACGCCCCTGCCCTTTATTTCTCGTCGAGATAGCTTTTCAGCAGCACCTGGAGCAGTTCATCCCGGTCCAATTGGCGGATCAGCGTCCGGGCGCTGTTGTGGTTGGTGATATAGGTGGGATCTTCGCTGAGAATATAGCCCACAATCTGATTGATGGGGTTATAGCCCTTCTCCTTCAGAGAATTGTAAACCGACGACAGGATGACCTTGATCTCCTGATCCTTGTCCAGGTTCACCTTGAATTTACGCGTATAATCCATGTCGCTCATTGGGCGCACCCCCTTTTCTCATTACAGTTATTCTATCCCAGATGGAGCGGCTTGTAAAGAGGCAAAATGATAATTTTCATTTAAGAACGTCAGCCGCCCAGCAAAAAGGCCGGGCGGCTGTAAAGATATTGATCCTTTTAGCCGATGCGCTTGGCGCCCACGATATAAGGGGCGTAGTAACCGTAAATACTGTCGTACTGCACCCGGTAGGTGGTGGTGGAGGCGTGGATAAACTGGCCGTCCCCCACATACATGCCCACGTGGGTGGTGGGCAGGGTGCCGCCGGAACTGTCGAAACGGCGGTCGAAGAAGAAGATCAGGTCACCGGGCTGCATGGCGCTGGTGGACACGAAATAGCCGTTGTTATAGTACTGGCCGGAGGAGCCCCGGGAGATGGTGTGGCCCAGCTGCTTATAGATGTAGTACATCAGGCCGGAGCAGTCAAAGGAGCTGGGACCGGCCGCGCCGTAGGCGTACCGGCAGCCCACCAGCTGCCTGGCCATGGCGGCGGCGGAGGCGCCCACGGCGCTGGAGCCCTCGTAGCTGGCGTCCACCAGGGTGACGTACTCGGCGGATATGTAGCCGGAGGAGATCTGATACCAGCCGCTTCCGGCGTCGGCGGCGATGTCCACCACCGTGCCGCCCCGCAGGGAGGCCACTTTGTCATATGTAGTGCCCGGACCGGAGCGGACGTTGAGCACGCTGGCGGTAATCAGGCCCCGCTTCTGCTCCGGCGCGTCTGCCCGGGGCGCGGGCTCGTCGGGGAGCGCAACCGCGCCGTCAGCCAGCGTAACCTGCAGCCATTCGCCGGACATGTATCCCGCCTTGTCCCCATAAGTGACCTTGTACCAGCCGCCGCCGGCGTCCTCCTCCACCGTGACCTGCGCGCCCTTGGGGGCCTGGGTGATGGTGGACGAGCTGGTGCTGGCACCGCTGCGCAGGCGCAGGCTGTCGGCGGTCACGGTGGCGGTGCCGATGGAGGCGAACGCCACGCCGGTGCTCATAGCTGTGACAAGCCCCGCGGCAATCAGCCCCCGGACCGCCTTGCTTTTGAAATTCATTGGAATAACCTCCAGTAATTTTTTCTTTTGTAAAGACGGTCAGTTCACTTTCCGGCCAGGGCGCGCATCAGCCAGATGGAGCCCATGTCGATGGCGGTGAACAGGTCGGGCAGGTCGCTCTTTTTCACCACTCGGTCCCGGCTTTTCAGGTCGGGGTCGGTGAGCTGAAGCTGTAGATGCACCTTGTTGGCGATCTCCAGGCCGCCGTTCTTTTCGGCGCTCATCACCTGGATCATGACGATATACTTGTCGGCCATGGAGCCGTAATAGATCAGGTTGTCCTTCCGCCGCAACGGGTGGCCCTTGTAGGTCAACACAGTGGATTTTTCAGCCATGGGCGCCTCCTTAAAAAGTTGTAACTGTTTGTAACTGAATTGTAACTATTGCTATTGTAACCCTCAAACCGCCGCTTGTCAACAGGATAATGGACAAAATTTTCTGGAAAAACAAAAACCTGCCGGTCTCGCCGGAAAACGGCAGGACAGGCAGGTTTCAGCTCCCTATATTTAGTGGCAAAAGGCGCCGCTCCCACAAAAAAGCCAGGGCCAGCAGGGCTCCGTGGGCGCACAGGGCCAGGGGAACCAGCGCCCGGAACAGGGGCTTGCGGGTCTTGTGGCGGAACAGCGCCATGCCCAGGGCGGCCCCGGCGGAGCCGCCCAGCAGGGCGCAGCCCAGCAGCGCCGCCTCGGGGACGCGGCGGCGGTGGAGTTTGGCCATCAGCTTGTCCCAGCCAAAGAGGACGAGGGCCAGGGCGCTGGCGACGCCCAGCCAGATCAGCAGCAGATAGACGGTCTCTCTCATAGGCGGTCCCTCTCTACATTATCAATGTAAGCTCACCGCCGCCACAGCGCTATGAAGGGCAGCAGGAGCAGAGTGACATTTCCAAGCAGCAGGGCAATGAAGAACGGCGCTGGGTGGCGCCGGCTGAAAAGCGAACACTTTTTACTTTCGGGCAGCCTGTGATGGAAATAGGCGGCCGCCCCCGCGCACGCCGTGGCGGGCAATAAGGCGAAGGGAAGAACGGTCCGAAACGCGGGGACCTTGAGCGCCACGCCCACCACCACGACCGTAGCTAAACCGGCGCTGTATTTAAAAATTTCGTATTTTTCCAAGCGTTCTACCTCCGCCGCAAAAAGAAAATCAGTAAAAATCGCCCCGGCGGCAAAATTTCTCTTGACGCGGGACGGCGGATATGGTACTATAAATTGCTTATATGCACATTAGGCGAGAAAATATCTTCCCCACCTGGTATCGTCAGTATAGCAGATGTGCACAAAAAAGGCAAGAGGAAATTTTCAAAAGCTTACAACCGGCCCGGGCGTATCGGTCTTTTGGCCATCCGGCAGCCCGGAAATTTGACGAAGTGGAGCGTGAGAGCGTATGGCTAGAGCCGTCAAAGACGTCTGGTATGGCAAAACCCACCGCAAGAGCTTCGCCCGCAGCGAGGAGATCCTGGAGATGCCCTACCTCCTGGAGATCCAGAAGAAGTCCTACAAGTGGTTCCTGGAGCAGGGCCTCCAGGAGGTGTTCAACGACGTGGACTCCATCACCGACTACGCGGGCAATCTGGAGCTGTCCTTCATCAGCTTCTCCATGGACGATCCCCCCAAGTACACCATCGAGGAGTGCAAGGCCCAGGACATGACCTACGCCGCCCCCATGAAGGTGCAGGTCCACCTGCGCAACAAGGCCACCAACGAGATCAAGGAGCAGTCCATCTTCATGGGCGACTTCCCCATCATGACCGACGCGGGCACCTTCGTCATCAACGGCGCGGAGCGGGTCATCGTGTCCCAGCTGGTGCGCTCCCCCGGCGTCTACTTCTCCAAAAACGCGGACAAGGCGGACAACATCACCTTCGCCGCCACCGTCATCCCCTACCGGGGGGCCTGGCTGGAGTATGAGACCGATCTCTCCGACGTGTTCTACGTCCGCATCGACAAGAACCGCAAGCTGCCCGTCACCTGCCTCATCCGGGCCATCGGCCCCCGCACCGACGCGGGCATCATTGATATGTTCGGCGAGGACCCCCGCATTCTGGCCACCCTGGAAAAGGACGCCTGCAAGAGCTATGAGGAGTCCATGCTGGAGATCTACCGGAAGCTGCGCCCCGGCGAACCCCCCACGGTGGACTCCGCCGAGAGCCTGATGAACGCGCTGTTCTTCGATCCCCGGCGCTATGACCTGTCCGGGGTGGGCCGGTACAAGTTCAACAAGAAGCTGGCCATCTGGACCCGGCTGTCCGGCCAGAAGCTGGGCGCCCCCGTGGCCGACCCCGCCACCGGCGAGATTGTGGCCGAGGCCGGCGAGGTGCTCACCCGGGAGCGGGCCCGGGAGCTGGAGCGGCTGGGCGTCAACGAGGCCGTGGTGGAGGTGGACGACCTTCACACCGGCGTGCACATGGTGAAGGTGTTCTCCAACGGCATGGTGAACATGGCCGATTTCGTGGACTTCGACCCCGAGAAGGAGGCCAACATCACCGAGAAGGTGTGCGGCCAGGTCCTCAAGGAGCTGCTGGAGAAAAAGGAGGCTGAAAAGCTCAGCCACGAGGATTTCCTGGACCTGATCCACGACAGCATGGACCGGCTCATCCCCAAGCACATCACCGTGGACGACATCATGGCCTCCATCAACTACCTCAACTGCCTGGCCTTCGGCGTGGGCGCCCCCGACGATATCGACCATTTGGGCAACCGCCGCCTGCGCTGCGTGGGAGAGCTGCTCCAGAACCAGTTCCGCATCGGCTTCACCCGCATGGAGCGGGTGATCCGGGAGCGGATGACCATCCAGGACCTGGACATCGTCACCCCCCAGTCCCTCATCAACATCCGGCCCGTCACCGCCGCTATCAAGGAGTTCTTCGGGTCCTCTCCCCTGTCCCAGTTCATGGACCAGACCAACCCCCTGGCCGAGCTCACCCACAAGCGCCGCCTTTCCGCTCTGGGCCCCGGCGGCCTGTCCCGTGACCGGGCCTCCTTCGATGTGCGGGACATCCACTACTCCCACTACGGCCGGCTGTGCCCCATCGAGACCCCCGAAGGTCCCAACATCGGCCTGATCTCCTACCTGGCCTCCTACGCCCGGGTGAACCGCTACGGCTTCATCGAGACCCCCTACCGCAAGACCAAAAAGATCCTGGACGACAACGGCAGGTGCGTCGCCGTCCAGGTCACCGGCGAAGTGGAGTATATGACCGCCGACGTGGAGGACGAGTTCAACGTGGCCCAGGCCACCGAGCCGGTGGACGAGAACGGCTGCTTCGAGCGCGCCCGCGTGGCCTGCCGCCACCGCAACGAGATCATCGAGGTGGACCGGGACCGGGTGGACTTCGTGGACGTGTCCCCCAAAATGATGGTGTCCGTGGCCTCCGCCCAGATCCCCTTCCTCCAGAACGATGACGCCAACCGGGCCCTGATGGGCGCCAACATGCAGCGCCAGGCGGTGCCCCTGCTCACCACCGAGGCCCCCATCGTGGCCACCGGCCAGGAGTACAAGAACTGCCAGGACTCCGAGGTGGCCGTGCTGGCCGACGGCGACGGCGTGGTCACCGCCGTGGACGCCACCCACATCGCCGTGCGCTACGACGGCCAGGGCGAGAAGGACTACAAGCTCACCAAGTACCAGCGCTCCAACCACGGCACCTGCATCCACCAGCGGCCCATTGTGTCTGTGGGCGACCGGGTCCAGGCCCGTGACACCCTGGCCGACGGCCAGTCCACCTCCAACGGCGAGATCGCCCTGGGCAAGAACATCCTCATGGGCTTTATGACCTGGGAGGGCTACAACTACGAGGACGCCATTCTGCTCAACGAGCGGATGGTGAAAGAGGACGTGTTCACCTCCATCCACATTGAGGAGTACGAAACCGAGGCCCGGGACACCAAGCTGGGCCCCGAGGAGATCACCCGGGACATCACCAACGTGGGCGAGGACGCCCTGAAGGACCTGGACGAGCGGGGCATCATCCGGGTGGGCGCGGAGGTCCGCGCCGGCGACTACCTGGTGGGCAAGGTCACTCCCAAGGGCGAGACCGAGATGACCGCCGAGGAGCGCCTGCTCCGGGCCATCTTCGGCGAAAAGGCCCACGAGACCCGGGACACCTCCCTGAAGGTGCCCCACGGCGAGTACGGCATCGTGGTGGACGTGAAGGTGTTCTCCCGGGACGAGGGGGCCGAGCTGTCCCCCGGCGTCAACCAGGTGGTGCGGGTCTATATCGCCCAGAAGCGCAAGATTTCTGTCGGCGACAAGATGGCCGGCCGCCACGGAAACAAGGGCGTGGTGTCCCGCATCCTGCCCCAGGAGGATATGCCCTTCCTGCCCGACGGCACCCCGCTGGACATCGTGCTGAACCCCCTGGGCGTGCCCTCCCGTATGAACATCGGCCAGGTGCTGGAGGTCCATCTGGGCTACGCCGCCCAGGCCCTGGGCTGGAAGGTGGCCACCCCCATCTTCAACGGCGCCGACGAGCAGGACATCGCCGACACCCTGAAGCTGGCCGGCCTCCGAGCGGACGGCAAGAGCTGGCTGTACGACGGCCGCACCGGCGAGCGGTTCGACAACCCCGTCACCGTGGGCTACGTCTACTTCCTCAAGCTCCACCACCTGGTGGACGATAAGATTCACGCCCGCTCCACCGGCCCCTACTCTCTGGTCACCCAGCAGCCCTTGGGCGGCAAGGCCCAGTTCGGCGGCCAGCGCTTCGGCGAGATGGAAGTCTGGGCCCTGGAGGCCTACGGCGCGGCATATACCCTGCAAGAGATCCTGACCGTCAAGTCCGACGATGTGACCGGCCGTGTGCGCACCTACGAGTCCATCGTCAAGGGCTACAACGTGCCCAAGCCCGGGGTGCCCGAGTCCTTCAAGGTGCTGGTGAAGGAGCTCCAGGCCTTGTGCCTGGACATCCAGGTGCTGGACGAGCACGGCAACGAGATCGAGCTGAAGGACGACGAGGACGAGGGCGGCTACCAGCCCGGCCGCTTCCGCGACGACGACTACGACCGCTATGAGGACGTAGGCAGCGAGAGCGAGTTCGCCGAGGCGGGCTACACCATGAAGGAGACCAGCGACGACGACGATCTGGCCGTGGCCGCTGACAGCGCCGATGAGGACGACCTCTTTGGCGGCGATGAGTGAGAAGGGAGGGTGAACTTATGAGCTACGCTGAATTCAACGCCATCCGCATCGGCATCGCTTCACCGGAGCAGATCCGCCAGTGGTCCTACGGCGAGGTGAAGAAGCCGGAGACCATCAACTACCGCACCCTCAAGCCCGAGCGGGACGGCCTGTTCTGCGAGCGCATCTTCGGCCCCCAGAAGGACTGGGAGTGCCACTGCGGCAAGTATAAGAAGATCCGCTTCAAGGGCAAGGTCTGTGACCGCTGCGGCGTGGAGGTCACCCGGGCCAAGGTCCGGCGGGAGCGCATGGGCCACATCGAGCTGGCCGCCCCGGTCAGCCACATCTGGTATTTTAAGGGCATTCCCTCCCGGATGGGCCTGCTGCTGGACATCAGCCCCCGGATTCTGGAGAAGGTGCTGTACTTCGCTGCCTATATTGTCACCGACCCCGGCCCCGAGTACACCCACCTGACCCGCAATCAGATTCTCACCGACGCGGAGTACAAAAAGCTCCGCGAGTACTACGAGGACGACTTCGACGCCGGGATGGGCGCGGAAGCGGTGAAAAAGCTGCTGTCCGACCTGGACCTGGAGGAGCTGTCCACCACCCTGCGCGCCCAGATGAAGGACGCCAGCGGCCAGAAAAAGGCCAAAATCGTCAAGCGGCTGGAGGTTGTGGACGCCTTCCGCCTGTCCGGCAACAAGCCGGAGTGGATGATTATCGATGTGCTGCCCGTCATCCCCCCCGACCTGCGCCCCATGGTGCAGCTGGACGGCGGCCGGTTCGCCACCTCCGACCTGAACGACCTGTACCGCCGGGTCATCAACCGCAACAACCGCCTCAAGCGGCTCATCCAGCTCAACGCGCCGGACATCATCGTGCGCAACGAGAAGCGGATGCTCCAGGAGGCGGTGGACGCCCTCATTGACAACGGCCGCCGGGGCCGGGCCGTCACCGGGGCCAACAACAGGGCCCTCAAGTCCCTGTCCGACCTGCTCAAGGGCAAGCAGGGTCGCTTCCGCCAGAACCTGCTGGGCAAGCGTGTGGACTACTCCGGCCGGTCCGTCATCGTGGTGGGCCCCGAGCTGAAAATCTACCAGTGCGGCGTGCCCAAGGAGATGGCCATCGAGCTGTTCCGGCCCTTCGTCATGAAGAAGCTGGTGGAGAGCGGCATCAGCAACATCAAGGCCGCCAAAAAGGAAGTGGACAAGGGCACTCCCGCCGTGTGGGACGCCCTGGAGTCCGTCATCAAGGAGCACCCCGTCATGCTTAACCGCGCCCCCACCCTCCACCGTCTGGGCATCCAGGCCTTCGAGCCGGTGCTGGTGGAGGGCCGGGCCATGAAGCTCCACCCCCTGGTATGCACCGCCTTCAACGCCGACTTCGACGGCGACCAGATGGCCATCCACGTCCCCCTGTCCGCCGAGGCCCAGGCCGAGGCCCGCATCCTCATGCTGGCCGCCAACAACCTGCTCAAGCCCTCCGACGGAGGGCCGGTGACGGTGCCCACCCAGGACATGGTGCTGGGCTCCTACTACCTGACCTACGAGCGGGACCCGGAGCCCGACCCCGAGTATTCCTACGACACCCCCGCCGGGGCGGCCCAGGCCCTGACGGACGGCGCGCTGATGGACAACGACCGGATCTGGGTCCGGGACGAGGATGCCAACCGCTGGTATCGGACGACCCCCGCCCTGTGCGCCCAGGCCAAGGACGGCGCCGCCCAGGAGATCTACAACGTCTTCTCCGACGATAATGAGGCCCAGCTGGCCTATGCCGAGGGGATTCTGGACCTCCACGAGCCCATTCTGGTCCGGCGCTCCGCCGAGATCAACGGCGAGGTCCGCCACAAGCTGGTGCGCACCACTGTGGGCCGTCTGCTGTTCAACGAGGGCATCCCCCAGGACCTGGAGTTCGTGGACCGAAACGACCCTGAGCAGGTCTTTGAGCCTGAGATCAATTTCATGTGCGGCAAGAAGCAGCTGGGCCAGATCGTGGACCGCTGCATCTCCAAGCATGGCTTCACCCGGTCCGCCGAGGTGCTGGACACCATCAAGGCCCGGGGCTACAAATTCTCCACCCGGGGCGCGCTCACCGTGGCCATCGCCGACATGACCGTCCCCGACGAGAAGCGCACCCTCATCGCCAAGACCGAGCAGGACATCGTCAAGATCGAGAACCAGTACAAGCGGGGCTTCCTCACCAACGACGAGCGCTACCGCCTGGTGGTGTCCGCCTGGGAAAAGACCACCAACGAGGTGTCCGACGCCCTCCAGGCCAGCATGGACAAGTTCAACCCCATCTTCATGATGGCCGACTCCGGCGCCCGCGGCTCCATGAAGCAGATCCGCCAGCTGGCCGGCATGCGCGGCCTGATGGCCGACACCGCCGGGCGCACCATCGAGATCCCCATCAAGGCCAACTTCCGGGAGGGTCTGTCTGTTCTGGAGTACTTCATCTCCTCCAGGGGCGCCCGGAAGGGCATGGCCGACACCGCCCTGCGTACCGCCGACTCCGGTTACCTGACCCGCCGCCTGGTGGACGTATCCCAGGAGGTCATCATCCGGGAGGATGACTGCGGCACCACCGACGGCATCACCGTGTCCGAGATCGGCGAGAACGGCCAGGTCATCGAGCCGCTGGTGGAGCGCCTGAAGGGCCGCTACCTGGCGGAGGACCTGACGGACCCCAAGACCGGCGAAGTGCTGGTGAGCCGGGACACCCTGGTGGACGGCGAGCTGGCCTCCTTCATCGAGAAAAAGCTGGCGGAGCAGGTGGAGGCGTCCGGTGATCCGGAGGCCAAGCCCTCCATCCGGGTGCGCTCGGTGCTCACCTGCGAGGCCCACTCCGGCGTGTGCGCCAAGTGCTACGGCATGAACCTGGCCTTCAGCGAGCCCGTGGGCATGGGCGAGGCGGTGGGCATCATCGCCGCCCAGTCCATCGGCGAGCCGGGCACCCAGCTGACCATGCGTACCTTCCACACCGGCGGCGTGGCCGGCGGCGACATCACCCAGGGCCTTCCCCGCGTGGAGGAGCTGCTGGAGGCCCGCAAGCCCAAGAAAATGGCCCAGCTGGCGGAAATCGGCGGCGTGGTCACTGTGGAGGAAACCAAGCGGGCCACCCTGTGCAACATCACCATCACCGCCGACGACGGCGAGGTCGTCACCTACGCCGTGCCCTACAGCTCCGGCATCCGGGTCAAGACCGGCGACCGGGTGGCCAAGGGCCAGCGCCTGGCCGACGGCGCCCTGTCTCCCCACGAGGTGCTGCGCATCCGGGGGGTGGACGCGGTCCACAACTACCTGATTCAGGAGGTCCAGAAGCCCTACCGCCAGCAGGGCGTGGACATCAACGACAAGCATATCGAGGTCATCGTCCGCCAGATGATGCGCAAAGTCCGGGTGGAGGAGTCCGGCGACTCCAACCTGCTGTCCGGCTCCACCATCGACATCATCGAGTTCCGGGACGCCTGCGCGGCGGTCCGGGCGCGCATCGCCGCCGGGGAGAAGCGGGAGGACGGCGGGGAGCTGGTGATGCCCACCTGCACCCGGCTGCTGCTGGGCATCACCAAGGCGTCGCTGGCCACGGAGTCCTTCCTGTCCGCCGCCTCCTTCCAGGAGACCACCAAGGTGCTCACCGAGGCGGCCATCAAGGGCAAGGTGGACCACCTGCTGGGCCTGAAGGAGAACGTCATCATCGGCAAGCTGATTCCGGCGGGCTCGGGCCTGGCCGCCTACCGCAAGCTGGACGAGATCGAGGAGGAGGTCCACGACGAGGGCCGTTTCCGGGAGGTAACCGTGCTGGCCGACGACCTGAAGGCGGAGGAGGATGAGCCGGTCCTCACCGAAGAGGAGGCCTACGCCGCCGGCGACGAGGAGGACGGCGACGAGGTGCTGTCCATCACGCTGGAGGCCGGGGAATAACCGCCCGCCCCGGGCAGCACAGTTTGACGAATTGTGGAAGGGTCCGCTCCGGCGGGCCCTTCCAGACTGTCGGTCAAGTGCGCTGCGCGGTGCCACCGGGAAGGAAGATAGTGTGAAAGAAACCCAGGAGGGGTGTCTTTCACGTGCAATCAACGATTTTTTTGCACGTTCCGCGTGCAAAAAAATCGCAGGCAGCTTGTCGAAAAGACTTTTCGGCAAGCTGGAAGGGTCCGCTCCGGCGGGCCCTTCCTTTTTTGCCCCAAACGCAAATTTTTCCTCCAAATCCTTATTTTTTCCCCTCCAAAACGGGGAAAGCGGGAACCCAGCGCCGGTTTTCTTTGGAATGTCCCGGAAGGATTGCTGACGTTTCCCTCTTTTTTCTCGTAAACCGACATAAACATTCTGATTTTTCATTTATTTTTTGTGCATCTTGACTTTACCGCGATAGAGGATTATAATAATACCATCAATGCGCACCTGTGGGGCGCGAAACCCAAATTCTCAAAATTTTCCGCCTGCTTTGGCGGAGGTTTGGAGGGCACTTATGATAAAAAAATCAGACCAACTCAGCGAAGCCATCTCCCGGTTCGCCGCCGGGACCAGCACGGACGCCTATCAGTTCCTGGGCTGCCATAAGCAGACCGTGGACGGGCAGGAGGGCTATGTATTCCGGGTATGGGCCCCCCACGCCAGAAGCGTGCGGGTGCTGGGCAGTTTCAACGGCTGGGACAAGGAATCTCCGGCCATGGAGCGGATTTCCCCTTCCATCTGGGAGCGCTTTATCCCCGGCGTAAAGACCTATGACGAGTACAAATTCTATATTGAGCGCCCGGACGGGACCTTTGTCTTCCGCGCCGACCCCTATGCCAACCACTCGGCCACCCGGCCGGAAAACGCCAGCAAGGTGTTTGACCTGGACGGCTTCCAGTGGACCGACGGGGCTTACCGCCGCTCGCGGGGCCGGAGGGACGCCCTGCGCAGCCCCATGAATATCTACGAGATGCACCTGGGCTCCTGGCGGCGGCACGAGGACGGCAATTTCCTGTCCTACGTGGACTGCGCCAACCAGCTGATCCCCTATCTCAAGGACATGGGCTACACCCACGTGGAGCTGCTTCCCATCAGCGAATTCCCCTACGACCCCTCCTGGGGCTACCAGGTCACGGGCTATTACGCCCCCACCTCCCGGTACGGCACCCCCCACGACTTCATGAAGTTTGTGGATATGTGCCACAACGCGGGCATCGGCGTCATCATCGACTGGGTGGGCGCCCACTTCCCCCGGGACGAGTGTGGCCTGTTCGAGTTTGACGGCGAGTGCTGCTACGAGCCCTCCGACCCCCTGCGCCGGGAGCACCCGGACTGGGGCACCCGCATTTTCGACTACGGTCGTTACGAGGTGCGCTCCTTCCTGATCTCCAATGTGATCTACTGGCTGGACAAATTCCACGTGGACGGCATCCGGGTGGACGCGGTGGCCTCCATGCTCTATCTGGACTACGGCCGCCAGGGCGGCGAGTGGCGGCCCAACAAGTACGGCAACAACATCAATCTGGAGGCCGTGGCCTTCCTCCAGGACATGAACGCCGCCGCCTTCGCCTTCGACCCCTCCGTCGTCATGGTGGCCGAGGAGTCCACCGCCTACGCCAACGTCACCAAGCCCAAGGAGAACTTCAACGGCCTGGGCTTCAACTTCAAGTGGAACATGGGCTGGATGCACGACATGGTGGACTACATGTCCACCGACCCCCTGTTCCGCAGCGGCAAGCACAACAGCGTGACCTTCTCCCTGACCTACGCCTTCTCGGAGAATTTTGTGCTTCCCCTGTCCCACGACGAGGTGGTCCACGGCAAATGCTCCCTGGTGAACAAGATGCCCGGCGACTACCCCGATAAGTTCCAGAACCTGCGGGCCTTCTACGGCTACATGATGACCCACCCGGGCAAAAAGCTGCTGTTTATGGGCGGCGAGTTCGCCCAGTTCATCGAGTGGGATGAGAAAAAGGAACTGGACTGGATGCTACTGGACTACGACAAGCACCGCCAGATGCAGTCCTACGTCCGGGATCTGAACCACTATTATCTGGAGCACTCCGCCCTGTGGCATAACGACGTGGACTGGCAGGGCTTCCAGTGGATCTCCTGCGACGACTGGCAGCAGAGCGTCATCGCCTTCCGCCGCATTGACGACAAGGGCAAAGAGGTCATTGTGGTGTGTAACTTCTGCCCGGTGGAGCGCACCGGCTACAAGATCGGCGTGCCCAAGGCGGGCACCTATGTCCCCGTGCTGTCCAGCGACGACGCCAAGTACGGCGGAAACGGCACCCCGCTGGCCCCTGTCAAGGCCAAAAAGGAGGAGCTGCACGGCCTGGACTACTCCGTAGAGCTCACCCTGCCCGCCATGTCCACGGTGTTCTATGAGCACAAGGCCGTTCGCGGCTCCGGCACTAAGGCCGTGGAAGAGCCCGAGGCGCTCAAGGAGGAGGAGGCCAAGCCCGCCCGCAAGCCCCGCGCCAAGAAGACGGCCGACGCCGAGTCCGCCGAACCCGCGCCCAGGAAAAAGCCCGGCCGCAAGCCCAAGGCTGAGACGGACGCCGGTGCGGAGGCCAAGCCCAAACGTAAACCCCGCGCAAAAAAAGCCGAATCCGATAACTAAATATTTGAGGGGGAGTTCAACTTGTTCCAGCGTAAAAAAGAGTGTATCGCCATGCTCCTGGCCGGCGGCCAGGGCAGCCGCCTGTATGTGCTGACGCAGGACACCGCCAAGCCGGCGGTGCCCTTCGGCGGCAAATACCGCATCATTGATTTTCCGCTGTCCAACTGCGTCAACTCCGGCATCGACACCGTAGGCGTGCTCACCCAGTACCAGCCCCTGGAGCTCAACGACTACATAGGCAACGGCCAGCCCTGGGACCTGAACCGGAACTGGGGCGGCGCCCACGTCCTGCCGCCCTACACCCAGTCCAAGACCGAGTCCTGGTACAAGGGCACCGCCAACGCCATCTATCAGAACATCGCCTTTGTGGACCGCTACAACCCCGAGTACGTGGCCGTGCTGGGCGGCGACCACATCTACAAGATGGACTACAATAAGATGCTCCAGTTCCACAAGGAGAAGGGGGCCGAGTGCACCATCGCCGTCATGCCCGTGAGCATGGAGGAGGCCACCCGCATGGGCATCATGAGCACCGACGAGACCGGCGCCATCACCGATTTCGAGGAAAAGCCCAAGCAGCCCAAGAGCAATCTGGCCTCCATGGGCATCTACATCTTCACCTGGTCCGTGCTGCGGGAGTACCTCATCGCGGACGAGGCCGACCCCAGCTCCGAGAACGACTTCGGCAAGAACATCATCCCCAACTTCCTGAAGGACGGCCGCCCCATGTACGCCTATTCCTTCGAGGGCTACTGGAAGGATGTGGGCACCCTGGACTCCCTCTGGGACGCCAACATGGACCTGCTGGACCCCAGCGACCCCATCAACATGCGGGACCCCAGCTTCCGCATCTTCGCCCGGAATTACTCCCAGCCCGCCACCCGCATGGGCAGCGGCGCCAAAGTCACCAACTCCTTCGTGGCCGAGGGCTGCACCATCCGGGGCAGCGTGGAGCACTCCGTGCTCTACACCGGCTGCCGGATTGAGGAGGGCGCGGTAGTCACTGGGGCGGTAATCATGCCCGGCACCACCATCCGCAAGGGTGCCAACGTGAGCTACTGCATCGTGGGCGAGCGCTGCGTGGTGGAGGAGGGGGCCAAAATCGGCGAACGCCCCGAGAACTACCTTGACGCGGACTGGGGCATTGCCGTGGTGGGCCACGACAGGACCATCGCCGCCGGCTCCGTCATCAAACCCAAGGAAATTGTTTAAGGGGGTGTCCACCATGAAAATGACTGGTATTATCTTTTCCGATCTGTACTCCGACGCGCTGAACTCCTTCACGCAGGACCGCAACATGGCCGCCATCCCCTTCGGCGGGCGCTACCGCTTGGTGGACTTCACGCTGTCCAACATGGTCAACTCCGGCATCCTCAACGTGGGCGTGCTGGTCAAGCAGCACTACCACTCCCTGATGGACCACCTGAGCAACAGCCAGGAGTGGGACCTCAACCGCAAGAACGGCGGGCTCCAGCTCCTGCCCCCCTTCGCCACCAAGGACTCCGACTCCAGCGGAAGCCGGGGCAAGCTGGACGAGCTGCGCAACGCCCTGGACTACCTGGAGACCATCTCCGCCACCCCCTATGTCCTGCTGGCCGACGCCTATGTGCTGTGCAATATCGACTACCGGGCCGCCCTGGAGGACCACATCGCCAGCGGCTGCGACATCACCATGCTGGCCACCAAGGAAACCGAGGCCTCCTCCTTCAACTGCGCCTCCGTCATGAAGACGGACGCCGGCCACCGGGTCACCTCCTATGCCCTGGACTGCCCCGCCAAGCCCGGCGACTACGCCAGCATGGGCCACATGATTATCTCCCGGGAGTTCCTCATCAACGTGATCCGGGACTACACCTCCCGGGGCATTTACGACTTCCTCCGGGACTTCATTCAGCACGAGTTCAACCGGGGCCGCCTGTCCATCAACCTCTATGAGGTGAACACCACCGTCCTGCGCATCCGCAACGTGGAGGAATACTTCCAGAACAGTCTGGCCATCCTGAACGACGACGTGGCCGACGCCCTGTTCCGGGGCGACCGTCCCATCCACACCCGCGTCACCGACGAGGTCCCCGCCTACTACGGCCTGGACGCTCAGGTGGAGCGCGCGGTCATCGCCGACGGCTGCTTCATCGACGGCAGCGTGGAGGACTGCGTCCTCTCCCGGGGCGTCAAGGTGGGCAAGGGCGCCAAGCTGAAGAACTGCGTCATCATGCAGGGCAGCGTGGTGGGCGAGGGCGCCAGCCTGGAGAACGTCATTGTGGACAAGTGGGTCACCATCAGCGACGGCGCCCAGCTCAAGGGCCTGGATTCCACCCCCGTTGTCATTCGCAAAGGAGTAACCGTATGAAAATCTTACTGGCCACCAGCGAGGCCGCGCCCTATATCAAAACCGGCGGCCTGGGCGATGTGGCCGCCGCCCTGCCCAAGGCTCTGGCGGCGTCCCCTAACACGGAGGTGGCGGTCTTTCTCCCCTACTACAAGGCCATTAAGGACAACCAAGAGTTTGAGATCGAGTATATCACCAACTTCACCGTCCCCCTGGCCTGGCGCAATGTGTACGCCGGCCTGTTCCGCGCGGTGACAAAGAAAAAAAAGCTCCAGTACTACTTCATCGACAATGAATACTACTTCTACCGGGACGGCTGCTACGGCCACTATGACGACGGGGAGCGCTTCGCCTTTTTCTCCAAGGCCATCCTGGAGTCCCTGGGGCATCTGGACTGGTATCCCGACGTGATTCACGCCAACGACTGGCAAACCGCTCTGCTGCCGGTGTTTCTCCGCGCCCACTATATGAAGGCGGAGAAGTACCGCCCCATCAAGACCCTGTTCACCATCCACAATATGGAGTACCAGGGGCGCTTCCCCGACTCCTTCGTGGACGAGGTGCTGGGCCTGCCCGGCGACTGGAAGGGCACCATGCAGTTTGACAACTCCACCAACCTGATGAAGGCCGCCATTCACACCGCTGACCGGGTGAGCACCGTATCCCGGACCTACGCCAATGAGATTCAGGACCCCTATTACGCCCACGGCCTCCACGACGTGCTGCGCCAGCACGCCTACAAGCTCAGCGGGGTGGTCAACGGCATCGACACCGAGGTCTTTGACCCCGCCGCCGACCCGTTGATCTACGCCAACTTCGACGCCGCCACGCTGGAAAAGAAGGCGGAAAACAAGAAGTTTCTCCAGGAGCGCCTGAGCCTGGCCGTTCGGGACGACGTCCCCATGGTGGTCATGGTCACACGCCTGGTGGGCCACAAGGGTGTGGATTTGGTCCAGGCCGTCATGGACGACCTGATGCAGGACGATCTCCAGCTGGTGATTCTGGGCACCGGAGAGCGGCAGTATGAGGACATGTTCCGCTCCTACGCCGCCAACTTCCCCGCCAAAATGTCCGCCAATATCCTGTTTGACAACACCCTCTCCCATCAGGTCTACGCCGGAGCGGATCTGGTGCTCATGCCCTCCAGGCAGGAGCCCTGCGGCCTGACCCAGCTCATCGCCATGCGCTACGGCGCCATCCCCATCGTCCGGGAGACCGGCGGCCTGTTCGACACCGTCCCCGCCTATAATATTGAGACCGGCGAGGGCCGCGGCTTCACCTTCAAGAGCTACAATGCCCACGACATGCTGGGCGCCGTCCGCCGCGCCGCGGAAGTGTTCCGCGACAAGGAGCATTGGACGGCCCTGCAAAAGCAGGACATGGCCGCCGACAGCTCCTGGAAGAACGCCGTACAGGATTATTGGAACATTTACCGCGAAATGACCGGCCCTGTCCAGGAATAAGTAAGATTTTACTGGCTTTTTCGACAACTTTTGCAGGAAACGGAAAAAGTATAAAAATTTAGTGCACAACCTTCGATTTTTATGATATAATAATGGGGTGTATTGACGCCCCGTATGAGCACAGCCTGCGGGAGCGGGCTGTGCTCTGTTTTCTCTATGTTATTCCCCGGCGTTTCCGCCGGTCAAGAAGGAGTTTTATATCGTATGGATCAGAAACAAATCATTAAGCAACTGGATGACATGCTGCTGGTGCGCTACGGCTGTTCGATGGACACCGCCTCGCCCCAGCAGATCTACCGCGCGCTGTGCTACGTGGTCAACGGAATGCTGGCCAGCAAGAGCGCCGAGTTCCATCAGAAAAATAAGGGCAAGCAGGTCTACTATATGTCCATGGAGTTCCTGGTGGGCACCTCCCTCCGCAACAACCTCTATAACCTGGGCCTGGAGGACCTGTTCGCCAAGGCCCTGGACAAGTGCGGCGTGGATATCCACGACCTGTACGAAATGGAGCCCGACGCCGGTCTGGGCAACGGCGGCCTGGGCCGTCTGGCCTCCTGCTACATGGACTCCGCCTCCAGCCTGGACCTGCCCATGACGGGCTATTCCATCCGCTATGAGTTCGGCATCTTCAAACAGAAGATTGTGGACGGCTGGCAGGTGGAGTTCCCCGACGACTGGCTGAGCATGGGCGACGTGTGGCTGGTCCCCCACGAGGGCGAGGCCGTGGAGGTCCGCTTCGGCGGCAGCGTCTACGGCTGGGAGGACGACGGCCGCTACCGGGTCAAGCACCTGGACTTCCAGTCCGTCATGGCCGTGCCCAACGAGATGTATATCTCCGGCCACGACAGCAAAGCCGTCAATCCCCTGGTGCTGTGGTCCGCCAAGTCCCCCAGGAGCTTCGATATGTCCGCCTTCTCCCGGGGCGACTACGCCAAGGCCCTGGAGGGCGACACCATGGCCGAGGTCATCTCCAAGGTGCTCTATCCCGCCGACGACCACATCGAGGGCAAGCGCCTGCGCCTGCGCCAGCAGTACCTGCTGGTGTCCGCCTCCGTGCAGACCATCCTGAAAAAGCACCTGCGGAACAACAAGACCCTGGACAACCTGCCCGACAAGGTGTCCATCCACATCAACGACACCCATCCCGCCCTGTGCGTCCCCGAGCTGATGCGCCTGCTGGTGGACGAGTACAACTACAGCTGGGACAAGGCCTGGGACATCACCTGCCGCACCCTGTCCTACACCAACCACACCGTCATGAGCGAGGCCCTGGAGCGTTGGAACGTGGACCTGTTCCAGCAGCTGCTGCCCCGGGTATATCAGATCGTCCAGGAGATCGACCGCCGCCTGCGGGTGGACCTCCACGGTTATTACGGCAACGACATGGGCAAGATTGAGTATATGGCCGTCATCAGCAAAAACGAGATCCGTATGGCCAACCTGTGCCTGGCCTGCTGCCACAAGGTCAACGGCGTGTCCAAGCTCCACTCTGAGATTCTCACCAACTCCATCTTCCGGGACTACTACCAGATGGAGCCAGACCACTTCTGCAACGTCACCAACGGCATCGCCTACCGCCGCTGGCTGTGCCAGTCCAATCCGGAGCTCACCGCTCTGCTGAAGGAGCTGATCGGGGACGGCTTTGTGAAGGACTCCACCCAGCTGGAAAAGCTGATGAAGTACCACGACGATCCGAAGGTGCTCCAGCGCCTCCAGGAGATCAAATACGACAACAAGAAGCGGCTGGCCGGGCTCATCCTCAAGCGCAACGGCGTGGTGGTGGACCCCGCCTCCCTGTTTGACGTGCAGATCAAGCGTCTCCATGAGTACAAGCGCCAGCTGCTCAACGTGCTCCAGATCCTCCACATGTACCTGGAGATCAAGCACAACCCCAGCGCTCCCTTCCAGCCCCGCACCTTCATCTTCGCCGCCAAGGCCTCCGCGGGCTATATCATGGCCAAGCAGACCATTCAGCTCATCGTGTCCGTGTCCAAGCTGGTCAACAACGATCCGGACACCCGCGACAAGCTGCGGGTGGTGTTTATGGAGGATTACAACGTCTCCCTGGCCGAGATCATCATCCCCGCCGCCGAGATCTCCGAGCAGATCTCCATCGCCGGCAAGGAGGCCAGCGGCACCGGCAACATGAAGCTGATGATCAACGGCGCGGTGACTCTGGGCACCCTGGACGGCGCCAATGTGGAGATCCACGAGCAGGTGGGGGATGAAAACATCATCCTCTTCGGCCTCAAGACCGAGGAGGTCAACGAGCTGTGGCGCAAAGGCTACAATCCCCTGGACTACGTCCGCGGCGACCCGGAGCTGAAGGCCGTCATGGACCTGCTCATGGGCGGCATCAACGGGCTGCACTTCGACGACATCGTCCGCTCCCTCACCACCAACCACAAGGGACCCGCCGACCCCTATATGAATCTGGCCGATTTCCACGACTACGTCCGCGCCCAGCGGGACGTGTCCGCCCTCTACGGCGACCGGGCCCGCTTCACCAAGATGTCCCTGGTCAACATTGCCAAGGCCGGCTTCTTCTCCGCCGACCGGGCGGTGGAGGAATACGCCCGCAATATCTGGCATCTGAAGTAATTTTGATTCCAAATAAATAGAGGAGGTCAGGAGCGTGAAAGAGGTTTGCTTTGGAATTGACATCGGCGGCACCACCGTCAAGCTGGGCCTGGTGAGCCGGGAGGGCGAACTGCTGGATAAGCGGGAGTTCCCCTCCTTCCGGGACTGCGGGGCCACCCTGGACGACATCGCCGGCCATATGCGCCAGGTGATGGCGGACTTCCACAGCATGCGCGACGTGGCGGACGAGTACCAGTGCGTGGGAGCCGGGGTGGGCGTCCCCGGCCCGGTGACAGAGCAGTCCACCGTGAGCCGGTGCGCCAATCTGGGCTGGGAAAACGTGAACATGGCCCAGGAGCTGTCCGCCCGGGCCGGAGTGCCCGTCCGGGTGGCCAACGACGCCAACCTGGCCGCCCTGGGCGAGGCGTGGCAGGGGGGCGGCAAGGGCTGCCGGAACCTTGTGCTGCTCACTGTGGGGACCGGAATCGGCGGCGGCATCATCTGCGACGGCCGCATCATTGCCGGGGCCACCGGCGCGGGGGGCGAGGTGGGCCATATGCCCGTTCCCTTCCACACCGACTGGCCCTGCGGCTGCGGGAGAAAGGGCTGTCTGGAGGTCACGGCCTCCGCCACCGGCATTATCCGGGCGGCCAGGCAGTACTCTCCTTTCAAGGAGATGGACAAAGTCACCGCCAAGGATGTGTACGACGCCGCCGCCGCCGGGGACAAGAACGCTGTCTCCGTGGTGGCGGAGTCCTCCGCCGCCCTGGGCTACGCCGCCGCCGCCGTCAGCTGCGTGGTCAACCCCGAGGTCATCCTGCTGGGGGGCGGCGTATCCGCCGCGGGCAGCGCCCTGCTGGACCCGGTGGAGGCCGCGTTCAGGGCCTACGCCTTCCCCGCCTGCGCCGGGGCCCGGTTCGCCTTGGCCCAGCTGGGCAATAACGCAGGGATTTACGGCGGCGCGGCCCTGTTTTTCGCCGGCTAAAATTTGAACAAGAAGGAGTGTCCGTCATGCTGAAGCTCGACCTGTCCAGGCTGGAGGGCGCGGTCTCTCAGGACCAACTCAACGCCATGGCTTCCGAGGTGGAGGCCGCCCACGCCAAACTGTACGATTCAGCCGCCCCTGGCTCCGATTTCGTGGGCTGGGTGCGCCTGCCCGAAAACTACGACAAGGATGAATTTGCCCGCATCCAGAAGGCCGCCGCCAAGATCCGCAAGGACTCCGACGTGCTGGTGGTCATCGGTATCGGCGGCTCTTATCTGGGCGCCCGGGCCGCTCTGGAGGTGTTCCCCTCCGACGGGCCGGAGATCTGCTTTGTGGGCTGCTCCCTCAGCCCCAACGAGCTGCAAAGCGTCATCAAAAAGATTGACGACCGGAACTGGTCCATTAATGTGATCTCCAAGTCCGGCGGCACCACCGAGCCCGCCGTGGCCTTTCGGGTGTTCCGGGATCTTCTGGTAAAGCAGTACGGCGAGAAGGCCAACCAGCGCATCTACGCCACCACCGATAAGGCCCGGGGGGCCCTCAAGACCCTGGCCGGCTCCAACGGCTGGGAGACCTTCGTGGTGCCCGACGACGTGGGAGGCCGGTTCTCCGTGTTGTCTGCCGTGGGCCTGCTGCCCATCGCCGTGGGCGGAACCGATATCGAGGCGCTGATGGCTGGTGCCCGGGACGCCATGAACGACTATGACAAGCGGGACATGTCCAACCCGGTGTGGCAGTACGTGGCCGCCCGGAACCTGCTGTACCGCCAGGGCAAGCGGATCGAGCTGTTCTGCACCTATGAGCCCTCCTACTCCTTTGTGGGCGAGTGGCTCAAGCAGCTGTTCGGCGAGTCCGAGGGCAAGGACCACAAGGGCCTGTTCCCCGCCTCCGCCCAGTTCACCACCGACCTGCACTCTCTGGGCCAGTATATTCAGGACGGCGAGCGCCATCTCTTTGAGACGGTCATCTATGTGGACGACACCGGCTGCGACATCGCCATCCCCTACAGCGACGACAACGGGGACAATCTGAACTACCTGGCCGGCAAGCCTCTGAGCTTCGTCCGTGAGATGGCCTTCCAGGGCACTCTGGCCGCCCATCAGGACGGCGGAGCCCCCTCTGTCGTCCTGCGGCTGGATCGGATGGATGTCCACGCCCTGGGCCAGCTGTTCTACTTCTTCGAGCTGTCCTGCGGCATCAGCGGCCATGTGCTGGGAGTCAATCCCTTCAATCAGCCCGGCGTGGAGGCCTATAAGAAGAACATGTTCGCCCTTCTGGGCAGGCCCTGAGCTCCGGCTCTTTCATAGGATAAAAACGGCGG
>CAJTLI010000005.1:76285-103459 GCA_910577525.1 uncultured Oscillospiraceae bacterium
AGAAACGAATTGGTTTCTGCCCCGCCGTGAAAATATTGCCTGACAATAGAGAGAAGCTTAAATGTTTCTTTTTCCGTTCAGAGAAAAGGGACGTCCCCCGCGCCTTACGCCAGTTCCGCAGTATCCAGCGCGATCATCAGCTCCTCGTTGGTGGGGATGAGCAGCACCTTCACCTTGGAGTCGATGGCGGAAATAATGGCCTCCTTGCCCCGCACATTGTTGGCGTCGGGGTCCATCTTGACCCCCATGAACTCCAGCCCGGAGGCGATGGCCATGCGCTGCTGGGCGTCGTTCTCGCCCACGCCGGCGGTGAAGATGATGGCGTCCACCCCGCCCATGGCGGCGGCATACGCGCCGATATACTTCTTGACGCCGTAGCTGAACATGTCCAGAGCCAGAGCGGCGCGCTGGTTGCCCTGCTCAGCGGCGGCGCACAGGTCCCGGAAGTCGGAGGACACGCCGGACACGCCCTGTACGCCGGACTTCTTGTTCAGCACATTGAGCATCTCCTTGATGTCCATGCCGTATTTGTTCATCAGGTACTCCATGACGCCCGCGTCGATGTCGCCGGACCGGGTGCCCATGGGCAGGCCGGCCAGGGGGGTGAAGCCCATGGAGGTGTCCACGCTCCTGCCGCCGGACACGGCGGCGATGGAGGAACCGTTGCCCAGATGGCAGGAGATCAGCTTCAGGCTCTCGATGGGCTTGCCCAGCATATCCGCCGCCCGCTGGGTGACATAGCGGTGGCTGGTGCCGTGGAAGCCGTACCGGCGGACCTTGTCCTTCTCATAGTACTCGTAGGGCAGGGCGTAGGTGTAGGCCACGGGGGGCATGGTCTGGTGGAAGGCGGTGTCGAACACGCCCACCTGGGGCACGCCGGGGCCCATAACGGCGGTGCACGCCTTGATGCCGGTGATATTGGCGGGGTTGTGCAGGGGGGCCAGAGGGATGTTCTCCTCCAGAGCGGCCATCACCTTCTCGTCGATCTTGACGGAGCAGGCGAAGGTCTCCCCGCCATGGACCACCCGGTGGCCCACGGCCTCAATCTCGCTCATGGAGGAGATGACGCCGTTCTGAGGGTTGACAAGGGCGGCCAGCACGGCCTGAATGGCCTCGGCATGGGTGGGCATGGTCACGTCGGCCGCGTCCACGGTGGCCTTGCCAGGGGCTTTATAGGTGAACTTGCCGTCGATGCCGATGCGCTCGCACAGCCCCTTCGCCAGAACCTCCCGGGTGTTGGTGTCCAGCAGCTGATACTTGAGGGAGGAGCTGCCGGCGTTAATCACGAGGACTTTCATGTTCTGCACTCCTTTGCATCCGGGCCCCTGCGAGGCGGCCCGTGAGATAACTGGGTATTTACTTTCACCCAACCCATGTATATAATGGAGCATCGGGAGCAGGGCAAAAGCGCGCTGGGACCGCACAGCGGTCACATAGACAGTCATATTATAATACTCTAAGCGGGATATCGCAAGTATTTTTCGCATTTTTGACAAAAAGAAGCGCTGAGCCGCCCGCCGCGAACAGGCGAAGCGCGGCAAGGAGAGGGGGAAGCCCGTTGAAGGCCATCGGCATCATAGCGGAATACAATCCCTTCCACGCCGGGCACGCCCTCCACATCCGGGAGACCCGCCGGGCGCTGGGGGACCTCCCCGTGGCGGCGGTGATGAGCGGCAACTTCGTCCAGCGGGGGGACTGCGCCGTGCTGGACAAGTGGACCCGGACCCGGATGGCCCTGGAGGGCGGAGCGGACCTGGTGCTGGAGCTGCCCACCGTGTGGGCGGTCTCCTCGGCGGAGCGCTTCGCCCGGGGGGCGGCGGAGATTCTGGCGGCCACGGGGGTGGCGGCCTGCCTGTCCTTCGGCAGCGAGTGCGGCGATGTGGACAGCCTCCGGCAGGTGGCCGCCTGCCTGGACAGCGAGGCCTATCGGGCCGGACTGCGCCGCTACCTGGATGAGGGGATTCCCTTTGCCGCCTGCCGCCAGGCGGCGGTGCGGGATGTGCTGGGGCGGGACCTGTCGGACCTGCTGGCCCGGCCCAACAACAATCTGGGCGTGGAGTATATCCGGGCGCTGAACGCCTTGAACAGTGAGATCCGGCCCTTTACCATCCCCCGGGCCGGGGCGGACCACGACGGGGGCCCCCATCCGGAGTATCCCTCCGCCTCCTGCCTGCGGGAGCGGCTGCTGGCCGGGACCCTCCCGGCGGACAACCCCGCCTGCCTGGCCTACGGGGAGCGCTGGGTGCTGGCCGCCCTGCGGACCATGGGGGAGGAGGACTTCGCCGCCCTGCCGGACAGCGGAGAGGGGCTGTCCCACCGCCTCTATCAGGCGGTCCGCCAAGGCCGGACCCTGGAGGAGGTCTATGCCCTGGCCAAGACCAAGCGGTACGCCCACGCCCGCATCCGGCGGCTGGCCCTGTGGGGGGCGCTGGGCCTGCGGACCGGCGGCCTGCCCGAGCGTCCGCCCTATCTGCGGGTGCTGGGGGCCGGGGAACGGGGCCGGGCGCTGCTGCGGGAGATGAAATCCCGCTCGGCCCTGCCCGTCATCACCAAGCCCGCCCACGGCAGGGGAATCCCCCTGCTGGAGCTGGAGGCCCGGTGCACCGACCTGTACCAGCTCTGCCGCCGGGAGCCCGGCCCCTGCGGCGCGGAGTGGACCTCCAGCCCGGTGATGCCGTAGGCCCCGGCCGTCCCCTGTTTTGAAAATGATTCACAGTTTATTGATTATTTTCCAGCCCGGTTGGGGTAGAATGGTGTCAATGAGTGAAAAGGAGATTTGTCCATGATCTATCGAAACGACCATTACGGTCCCATCGACCGTTTCTGCGCCAAGCACCCCCGGTTCGGCGTCCCGAGCCTGATGATGTACGTCGCCATCGCCCAGGGGGCGGTGGGCCTGCTGGACCTGTTCATGCAGGAGAGGCTCTCCGCCCTGCTGATGTTCAGCGGACCCCATATCTTTGCCGGGCAGATCTGGCGGCTGGTGACTTTCGCCATCGTCCCCAAGACCAGCAATCCCTTTTATCTGCTGCTGACCTGCTATGTCTACTACTGGACAGGCCAGATGCTGGAGCGGGAGTGGGGCACGGCCAAGTTCAACCTGTTCTATCTCAGCGGCGTGGTGCTGTCCGCCCTGTCCGGGCTGCTGCTGGGCTACGCGGATATCTATTACATCAACCTGTCGATCTTCCTGGTGATCGCCACCCTGTACAGCGAGATGCAGGTGCTGTTCATGTTCGTGCTTCCCATCAAGATGAAGTGGCTGGCGGCGCTGGACGTGGTGCTGATTTTGGTGGACGTGGTGCAGTTCGCCCAGATGGGGGTGTGGGTCCTGGCCCTGGCTCCCCTGGCCAGCTTTGTCAACTACTTCATCTTCACCTGGTCCTTCTGGTCCATGAAGCTGGGCTTCGCCCGCCGCAGGGCGGACCCTCAGGTCATCCAGTTCAAGCGGGCCCGGAAGCAGGCGGAGAAAAAGGCCCGGGAGACCGGGGGATACATGCACAAATGCGCCGTGTGCGGCCTCACCGACCAGGACGATCCCAGCATGGAGTTTCGCTACTGCTCCAAGTGCGACGGCTACTACTGCTACTGCGCCAACCACATCAACAACCACATCCACATCCGAAACAACTGAAACAAGCCCGCCGCGCGGTTGCGCGGCGGGCTTGTTGGAATTACAGCGCGGCCTTGATGGCGTCCACCATATCCGTCTTCTCCCAGGGGAGGTCCAGCTCCGGGCGGCCGAAGTGGCCGTAGGCGGCGGTCTGACGGTAGATGGGCCGGCGCAGGTTCAGCCGGTTGATGATGGCGGTGGGCCGCAGGTCGAAGACCTTGTCAACCGCCGCCTCCAGCGCCTCGTCCGTCACCGTGCCAGTGCCGAAGGTGTCCACCCGGACGGACACGGGCCGGGCCACGCCGATGGCGTAGGCCAGCTGTACCTGGCATTTGTCCGCCAGCCCGGCGGCCACGATGTTTTTGGCCACCCAGCGGGCGGCGTAGGCCGCGGACCGGTCCACCTTGGTGGGGTCCTTGCCGGAGAAGGCGCCGCCGCCGTGGGGAGCGGTGCCGCCGTAGGTGTCCACGATGATTTTCCGCCCGGTGAGGCCGGAGTCCCCCTGGGGTCCGCCCACCACAAAGCGTCCGGTGGGGTTCACCAGGACGCGGGTGTTCCCGTCGAACAGCTCCGCCGGAATGGTGGGCTTGATAACCAGCTCGATCATGTCGGCCCGGATCTGCTCCAGGGAGGCCTCGGGGGCGTGCTGGGTGGACAGCACCACGGTGTCCACCCGGACGGGCTTGCCGCTCTCGTCGTACTCCACCGTGACCTGACTCTTGCCGTCGGGCCGCAGGTAGTCCACCAGCTTGTCCTTGCGCACCTGAGTCAGCCGCTGGGCCAGCTTGTGGGCCAGGGAGATGGCCAGGGGCATCAGCTCCCCGGTCTCCCGGCAGGCGTAGCCGAACATCATGCCCTGATCCCCCGCGCCGTTGTCCAGGCCGTCGCTGAGGCCGCCCTCCTTGGCCTCCAGGGCCTTGTCCACGCCCAGGGCGATGTCGGGAGACTGTTCGTCGATGTTGGAGATGACGGCGCAGCTGTCGCCGTCAAAGCCGTACTTGGCCCGGTCGTAGCCGATGTCCCGGATGACCTGGCGGGCGATCTTGGGGATATCCACATAGCAGGAGGTGGTGATCTCCCCCATGATGTGGACCAGGCCGGTGGACACGGTGGTCTCGCAGGCCACCCGGGCCCCGGGGTCCTTCTCGATGATGGCGTCCAGAATGGCGTCGGAAATCTGGTCGCACACCTTGTCGGGATGGCCCTCGGTGACAGATTCAGAGGTGAATAAGCGCTTTGACATGATATGTGTTCTCCTTTCTTTTGGGGGAAGAGGCTGAAAAAACCCCGCCGGAACTCGGCGGGGCTCTTAAGATGGTTCAGACCTTTCCTCATCTCGCGTTTCCGCCGGACTTGGCACCTTGCAAAGCAGGTTGCCGTGGCTTCATAGGGCCGGTCCCTCCGCCACTCTTGATAAGGGTTATTCAGTTGTACGGCTCTATTATAGGCGGCGCGGGGGCCGCTGTCAATGGGCAGTTGAGAAAAATCGTAAAGTTTTGCCTCAGCTCTCCGGCGGCGTCCGCAGGGGCAGGATGTCCCGCCGGTACACCCGGCGGATGAAGACGGCGCATAGGGCGCAGGAGAACAGCTCCGCGATGGGGAAGGCCAGCCACACCAGGTCCAGGTTCTGGAACAGCCGGGCCAGCAGGAAGGCCACAGGCAGCAGCACCACCAGCTGCCGCACCAGAGAGGTGGTGAGGCTGAGCACCCCGTGGTCCAGGGCCTGGAACACCGAACCGCACACGATACCGAAGCCCGCCAGCAGCCAGCTGTAGGAGATGATCTTCAGCGCGGGTATGCCGCATTCCAGCAGCTTGCCGGCGCCGTCTCCCTCGGTCTGGAAGATGGACAAGAGCTGACCGGGGAAGATCTGGAACACGGCAAAACCGACGGCCAGCGTCAGAGTGGCGTAGACGACGCTGAGCTTGATGGTTTTAATGATGCGCTCCGGCTTACGGGCCCCGAAGTTATAGGCCACGATGGGCACCATGCCGTTGTTGAGGCCGAACACCGGCATAAAGAAAAAGGACTGGAGCTTGAAATAGATCCCGAACACCGCCGTGGCCGTGTCGTGGAAGGCGATGAGGATCTGGTTCATGCCGAACACCATCACCGAGCCGATGGACTGCATGACGATGGAGGGCAGGCCCACGGAGTAGATCTCCCGGATGGTCCGGCCGTGGGGCCGGAACCCCCGGAAGGTCAGCTTGATCTCCGGGTTGCGGGTCAGGTTGAAGAAAATGCCCACGCCGCAGCCCAGAATCTGGCCGATGACGGTGGCCAGAGCGGCCCCTGCCACCTCCATCCGGGGGAAGGGGCCCAGGCCGAAGATGAGGACGGGGTCCAGGATAATGTTGGTCAGCGCCCCCACCGCCTGGGAGATCATGGTGTAGAAGGTCTGCCCCGTGGCCTGGAGCAGCCGCTCCATGATAACCGCGCCGAACAGGCCGAAGCTCACCCCGCAGACAATGGTGAGGTAATCCGCACCGTAATCCACGATGCCCTGGATGTCGGTCTGGACGGTGTAGAACAGCCGGGCGCAGGTGAGGCCCAGGATCATAAACACCAGGCAGCTCACCGCCGCAAGGAAAATGCCGTTCACCGCCGCGCGGTTTGCCTTTTCCCGGTCACCCTGGCCCAGGCTTCGGGATAGCAGGGCGTTGACGCCCACGCCGGTGCCCACGCTGACGGCGATCATCAGATTCTGCACCGGGAAGGCCAGGGATACCGCGTTGAGCGCGTTTTGACTGATCTGTGGGTCCAGACTGATTTTGGACACAAAATAGCTGTCCACCACGTTATAGAGGGCCTGAACCAGCATGGAGATCATGATGGGGATGGCCATGCTGAGCAGCAGCCGGTTCACCGGCATGACGCCCATTTTATTCTCGCTTTCGGGCCGTTCCACTGAAAATTTCCTCCTTCTTTCCGCAGGCGGCCTTTCGCACCCGCCGTTCCATAAAATTGTCATACACAATCTTTCATTATAGGAGCAAACAGGCGGGGTGTCAATGGGTATTGGAGGATTTTTGTCGTATTTAGCCAATGAATGGCGGGCATTGTTGGAAATATACACCTACTCCACCAAATTTTACCCTGCCTCCTCCTTGACGGTTTGAGGCGGACAGGGTATTATTAAAGGTAAGGACCCAAAACCAGGAAACAACCGGAATTTTATAGGAGGTAGATTCCAATGGCTGTCAATCGTTTCGTACTCAACGGCATTTCCTACCACGGCAAGGGCGCTATCCAGGAGATTCCCGGCATCGTGTCCGCCAAGGGCGTGAAAAAGGCGTTTATTGCCTCCGACCCCGACCTGGTGAAGTTCGGCATCACTAAGAAGGTCACCGACCTGCTGGACGCCAACGGCATGGCTTACTCCGTCTACTCCGACATCAAGCCCAACCCCACCATTGAGAACGTGGTGGCCGGCGTGGAGGCCTACAAAGCCAGCGGCGCGGACTACATGATCGCCATCGGCGGCGGCTCCTCCATGGACACGGGCAAGGCCATCGGCATCATCATCAACAATCCGGAGTTTGCCGACGTGCGCTCCCTGGAGGGCGTTGCCCCCACCAAGAACCGCACCGTGTTCACCATCGCCGTCCCCACCACCGCCGGCACCGCCGCCGAGGCCACCATCAACTACGTCATCACCGATGTGGAGAAGAAGCGCAAGTTCGTCTGCGTGGACGTGAACGACATCCCCGACATCGCCATTGTGGACCCGGATATGATGTCCACCATGCCCAAGGGGCTCACCGCCGCCACCGGCATGGACGCCCTCACCCACGCCATCGAGGGCTACACCACCGCCGCCGCCTGGGAGCTGGCCGACTGCCTGAACCTGGAGGCCATCAAGCTCATCTCCGCCAACCTGCGCAAGGCCGTCAACAACGACCCCGAGGGCCGGGAGGCCATGGCCCTGGGCCAGTTCGTCACCGGCATGGCCTTCTCCAACGTGGGTCTGGGCATCGCCCACTCCATGGCCCACACCCTGGGCGCGGTGTACGATACCCCCCACGGCGTGGCCTGCGCCATGATGCTGCCCATCGTGATGGAGTACAATCAGGACGCCACCGGCGACAAGTTCAAGCACATCGCCGAGGCCATGGGCGTGGACACCGCCGGGATGGACCAGGCCGCCTACCGCAAGGCCGCCATCGACGCGGTGCGCCAGCTGTCCGTGGACGTGGGCATCCCCACCAAGCTGGAGGCCATGAAGGAGGAGGACCTGGAGTTCCTGGCCCAGTCCGCCGCCGTCGACGCCTGCGCCCCCGGCAACCCCAAGGCCGCCTCCGTGGAGGATTTCAAGGCGCTGTTCCGCAAGATTATGTAAGCTGTCACTGCTGTTTTGGAGGGGCGGGCATGTGCCTGCCCCTCCTTTTTGCAAGCCAAAAAATTGTTCTTTCATTTTGTTGAAAGGGGTTGACAACTTGTTGTGGAAGCGCTATACTGGCCCCGAAATGAGAAATCATTCCAGCACGAAAGGAGGCGCTGAGGGATGGACTTCAACAAGATGCAGAACGTCAAGCTGCTCTACTCGGACCGGAGCAAACTGGAACACAGCGGTCTGCTGGGTATTTTGTGCCAGCGTGGGCTGGGCTGATCCTTTCGGCAGGATATTGCCGGCTTTGGGCGTCCCTCTGTCCGAGGGGCGCTTTTTTTCATGCTCCATGGGGAAATTTCCTCCTTTTTTATGAAAAGGGGGTTGACAAGACCCCAGGGAAGGAATATACTGGGCCCTGTTGTTAATGCTTTAAGAGAGGAGGCGCGCACGATGCTGAACACTGGGTTTGCATTTTATGTTAAGGTGGGTTCTGCCGCGGCAAGTCGTGGACAGTGGGGTTTTTTGCGCGCCTGTAGGATGGGATAGTTTTTTGTTTCCATCATATCGTTTGGCCTGCGGCGTCCCTCTGTCTGAGGGGCGCTTTTTTCGTCCGCAGGTCCGCCGTCAAAACAGACGCCTGTATTCACAATCCCTGAGAAAAGGAGAACCTTATGGAAACACATATCAAACTGTCCCGTCAGGATAAAATCGGCCTGATTCTCCACCATTTAAGCGGAAATTGGTGCTTTTTCATTGGCGCGATCCTCCTGGCGTATCTCAACACCATCTGCAACGCGGTCATTCCCCAGATCATCAGCGTCACTGTGGACTCGGTGCTGGGGACAAAGGAGCCCGATCTGCCCGGCTTTTTCCAGCGGCTGCTGAACCTGGAGCGGCTACGGGCCGACCCCTGGACCGCCCTGTGGGTGGCGGCGGGAGCGGTGGTGCTGGCCGCGGCGGTGCGCGGCGTGTGCATTTTCGGTATGCGCATCAACCTGGCCCGGGGCTCCGAGGGCTTTGTCAAAAAGCTGCGGGACAACCTGTACAGCCATATCCAGCGGCTCAGCTTCCAGTGGCACACCGCCCACGCCACCGGCGACATCATTCAGCGGTGCACCTCCGACGTGGAGGTCATCCGCACCTTTGTCTGCAACCAGCTCATGGAGGTGCTGCGCACGGTGTTCCTCATCGTGCTGTACACCGGCATCATGCTGTCCATGAACTGGCGGCTGGCCCTGGTGCCCCTGGCCTTTATCCCGGTGGCGGGGCTGTCCTCCGGGGTGTTTTACGGCAAGATCTCCACCCGTTTCCAGGCCGCCGACGAGGCGGAGGGCGAGCTGACCACCTGCGCCCAGGAGAACCTCACCGGGGTCCGGGTGGTGCGGGCCTTCGGCCGGGAGCGGTTCGAGATCGACCGCTTCGCCCAAAAGAACGACCGCTTCTCCAGCCTCTGGGTGGAGCTGGGCAAGGTGCTCAGCGTCTATTGGGCCTCCGGCGTGTTCCTGGTCTGCCTCCAGATCATGGCGGTCATCGTGGCCGGGTCGGTGGCGGCGGTAAACGGCGAGATCACCCTGGGGGACTTCCAGGCCTTTGTCATCTACAACAGCGCCATGGCCTGGCCGGTGCGCTCCCTGGGGCGGGTGCTGTCCGAGATGAGCAAGGCCGGGGTGTCCATGGACCGGGTGGGCTACATCCTGAAGGCCGAGGAGGAGGCCGACCGGCCGGAGGCCAAGCCCGCAGCGCTGAGCGGCGACATCGTGTTCGACCATGTCACCTTCGGCTATGAGGGCCAGGAGGTGCTGCGGGACGTGTCCTTCACCATCCCCTGGGGATCCACCTTCGCCATTCTGGGCGGCACGGGCTCGGGCAAGTCCACCCTGGTCCACCTGCTGGACCGGCTCTACGACCTGGAGGAGGGCCAGGGAACCATCACCATCGGCGGGGTGGACATCCGGGATATCTCCCGGGAGGACCTGCGCCGTCAGGTGGGGCTGGTGCTCCAGGAGCCCTTCCTGTTCTCCCAGACCATCCGGGAAAACATCGCCGCCACCCGCCCGGACGCCAGCCAGGAGGACCTTCGCGCCTGCGCTCAGATCGCCTGCGTGGACGAGGCCATCGCGGACCTGCCCAACGGCTACGACACCGTCGTGGGTGAGCGGGGCGTCACCCTCTCCGGCGGCCAGAAGCAGCGGGTGGCCATCGCCCGGATGCTGCTGCAAAACGCCCCCGTCATGGTGTTTGACGACTCTCTGTCCGCCGTGGACGCCGAGACCGACGCCAAAATCCGCGCGGCGCTGAAGGAGCGGATGGCCCAAGCCACCGTGGTCCTGATCTCCCACCGGGTGACGACGCTGATGCAGGCCGACCGCATCCTGGTGCTGGACGGGGGCCGGGTGGCGGACGTGGGCGCCCACGCAGAGCTGATCTCCCGGCCCGGCATTTACAAGGAAATCTACGACATTCAGATGAGCAGCGACGACCGCGCTCTGATTGAGGAAGGGGGGAACAACTAATGGCCGCCTTTGACGAAAAAGAATACACGCAAGCCTTTGACTGGTCCATCTGGAAGCGGCTGTTCCCCATCCTGGGGCGGTTTAAGGGGCGTTACCTCAAAATGGCCGTATTCACCGGCGTCGCCGATCTGCTGGACTCGATGCTGCCGCTGTTTCAGCTGTACGCCATCAGCCGCTTTATTGAAGCGGGCGCCCTGGAGGGGCTGGTTCCCTTCACGGTTTGCTACGCGCTGGTCATCGCGGTGCTGAGCCTCATGGTAGTCATCAGCACCCGTCAGACCATGTATATTGAGATGTACCTGGGCCGGGATCTGCGCAAGGACCTGTTTGAGCACCTCCAGACCCTGTCCCTGTCCTTCTACAACGTGACCCCGGTGGGCTATCTCCTCACCCGTGTGACCAACGACACCAACCGCATCGCGGGCAATCTGGCCTGGAACCTGAACGACCTGGTGGATGTGCTGATCTATGTGGTCAGCTCCTTTGCCATCATGTTCACCCTGAACTGGAAGCTGGCCCTGGTGGTCGTTCTGGTGGTGCCCTTCGCGGCGGCCCTCACCGCCTATTTCCAGCCCCGCATCCTCCAGTGGAACCGGAAGGTGCGGAAGATCAACTCCAAAATCACCGGGGCCTTCAACGAGGGCATCACCGGGGCCAAGACCTCCAAAACCCTGGTCATCGAGGACCGGAGCATCGGGAACTTTCAGGACCTGACGGGGAATATGAACCGCTCCGCCGTTCGGGCGGCCCGGCTCAACGCCGTGTATATCCCAGTGACCCTGTTCTTCTCCACCCTGACCGTGGCCATCGTGCTCCTCCGGGGGGGCTGGCTGGTGGAGGAGCAGGTGATGGAGATCGCCACCCTGTCCGCCTTCATCACCTACGCCATGAACATCTTCGAGCCCATCCAGAACCTGACCAACAACCTGGCGGAGTTCATCGCCGTCCAGGCGTCCATCGAGCGGGTCACGGGGCTGCTGGACGAGGAGCCCCAGGTCACGGACACCCCCGAGGTGGTGGAGAAATACGGCGACTGCTTCACCCCCAAGCGGGAAAACTGGGAGCCGCTCAAGGGCGAGATCGAGTTTAGGGATGTGACCTTCCGCTACCCCGACGGCGGGGACAACGTGCTGGAGCATTTCAATCTGAAAATCCCCGCAGGCACCACCGTGGCCATCGTGGGGGAGACGGGGGCGGGCAAGTCCACCCTGGTGAACCTGGCCTGCCGGTTCTTCGAGCCCACCCAGGGCCAGATCCTCATCGACGGCCGGGACTACCGGGAGCGCAGCCAGCTGTGGCTCCACTCCAACATCGGCTATGTCCTTCAGAGCCCCCACCTGTTCTCCGGCTCCATCCGGGAAAACATCCGCTATGGGCGGCTGGACGCCACCGACGCCGAGATTGAGGCGGCGGCCAGGGCCGTGTCGGCGGACCAGGTGGTGGCCAAGCTGGAACAGGGCTGGGACAGCGACGTGGGCGAGGAGGGCGACCGCCTGTCCACCGGCGAGAAGCAGCTGATCTCCTTTGCCCGGGCGGTGCTGGCCGACCCCCGCATCTTTGTGCTGGACGAGGCCACCTCCTCCATCGACACCCAGACCGAGCAGTATATCCAGAACGCCATCGACCACCTGCTCCGGGACCGAACCTCCTTCCTCATCGCCCACCGGCTGTCCACCATCCGCAAGGCGGACCTGATCCTGGTGGTGCGGGACGGCAAAATCGTGGAACAGGGCACCCACCAGTCCCTGCTGCGGGCCCACGGCTACTACCACGACCTGTACAGCAAACAGTTCGCCGAGGAGAACGCGGCGAAGGTGCTGGGGGCGTAATTTGAGGCGGCGCCATGGAATTATGGGACGCTTATGATTCAGACTTTCACAGGGTGGAGGGTATAACCCTTACCCGGGGCGAGCCGGTTCCGGCGGGGCTCTTTCATCTGGTGTGCGACATTATGGTGCGGCACACCGACGGGACCTACCTGCTGATGCAAAGGGACCCCCGCAAGCATTACGGCGGCCTGTGGGAGGCCACGGCGGGGGGCTCGGCCCTGGCGGGAGAGACGCCGCTGGAATGCGCCGTGAGAGAGCTCCGGGAGGAGACCGGCATCAGCGCCGATGGTTTGACCCAGGTGGGCGTGGAGATCAGCGGCGAGACCCGCGCCGTCTACGTGGAATTCCTGTGCGTCACCGATTGGGACAAGGAGGCGGTCACGCTCCAGGAGGGCGAGACCGTGGACTTCCAATGGGTGAGCCGGAACGAGCTGCTGGCCATGGAGCGGGACGAGCTGGTGACCCAGCGGATGCAGCGTTATATTGGGGAGCTGAAGGGATCGTGACAGCAAAAAAGGCCCCGCCGCACCGCGGCAGGGGCCTTTCCCTATTCCATCTACGCCTGTACGTTTACCTGGGGAGCCGCCACAGCGGCGTCCGTATCTGCCGCGGCCAGCTGCGCGCCGGCGGAGTAGCCCTGAAGCGCCGTATCCACAGACGCGTGCACGGCGGCGCCCAGCTGCTCCGCCTGAGCCTTCAGCTCCATTTTGGTGGCGGTGAGCTGATCCGCCTGCCGGTTGCTGATCTCCGTCTCCCGGAGATACCCGGACTCCCGGATGGCCCGCATGGCCTGGCTTTTTCGCAGCTCCTGCTTGATGCGCTGGGCCTCCCTGCGCCTGCGCTCCCGGACCATCCGCTTCTGTCGGGCCCTGGCCAGCTCCTCCCTGCTGATCTCCAGCTTCTTTTTGCCGGCCCGAGTCACCGCCTTTTTCAGCTGGCTGATGGCGGCCTTGATCTGGTCCGCATGGTCGGGGTCGGAGCGCTGGGCGGCCTCCAGCTGGGCGATGCGGCGGCGGGCGTAGCCTCCGGCGGCGCTGGCCTGGCCCTGGGTTTTGGCCCGGTTCAGCCGGGCGTAGGCCTCCAGGGGGGCGTCGCCGTACCGGGGGGCGGCCTTGGCCAGCTTGAACTTCTCCCGCTGGGCGTCGGACTTTTCCTTGGCGTCCCGGATCATCTCGGTGAGGGTGGTCCGGCTCTCCTCCTGCTTCCGCAGCGACTGCGCCAGCAGATCGTTATACCTGCCCTCCGTCTGGTCCTGGTCCTCGCGCCCGACGGCGGAGACCGGCTGAATCCCCATGTTTTGCCCCCCTTTCCATTGATTCACTCTATATATCGGCCAAAGCCAGGGGAAAGGAAAGGGGGGCGGCAATTATTTTTTCATCCAATTCGCTTTCGTGTATTCAATACCGCTCAGCTCAAGGCTCGCAAATATTCATAAACCCCTGTCTCTTGGATAATTGACAGCTTCTCTCCGCAAACCGTCCGCAATTTATGCTTTTGATAGCAATTTCGTCGGAACGGCAAGCTCGGCAAAAGCGCGGTAAAGCGCGCTTGCGAAATCGCCATAGACGAGATCCTGCGGAATGGCTTTAAGCGCTCTCCAAACGCGTTCAGCATCGGGCACATTCTCAATATCATAATATGCGCTATAGTCGTAATTTCCAGGTAATTTCTGAATGATCTCAGCAACAAATTTTGGATTGAGTTTTCTTAAATCGCCTAAGGCCTGAGTTTCCGCGCCAGAATTTCCCACATATATCGTGCAGTCCTGATGAAGCGTAAGATACAGCACATCCTGTTTTTCTTTCCAAAGACGCCGCAAATCCATGTATTGCACGTTTTCTCCCACGCCGCCAACTGAATTTCGCCGCGCGCGCTCCATTACTTCCTCTGGGTTTTGATTCCATCCCGGCAAATAGCGGTAAATTGACTCGAAGGTTTCCAAGGTTGCACGGTAAGGCTCAAACCGCATCATATTTGAATGAGGCGTAAAAATCGGAACGGCAAAATAGATATCCTCTGCGCCAATGTCGTCGATCAAACAGCTTATCCGACCGGCGTCCTCTGCAAAAAATCGATTCATCATCAACGATATCTGTACCCGGCAGCCTTGCCGGGAGAAAAACCGCGCCGCATTGATTGTTTTGTCAAACGCCCCTTTTCGGTTCACGATTTCATCGTGATGCGCAGAAACGCCATGGAGCGTAATGCCAAACTCGTTGTATCCGTTCTCAAGGTAGGATTTAACAACCGCCTCCTTATCACATCTGGCCGTAAAGCCTACACCGGCAGTCATGCCGTGATGATAGTTGATAATGTGTTTTGTGTGTGACGCAGCATGCAGTATTTTTGCGATCTCGGGATGGTTCATCGGCTCATGATCCAAAGTAAACGAAGCTTCCTCTGGAAGAAGAGCAGAAATTTGGTCTAACTTTTCAATACAGGCCAGCGCGTCATCTGTCTGCATGAAGGGGCCGGGGCCGCCATTTACATAGCAGTGCACACATTGCGTACTGCAGCCAGATACTAAAAAATCAATGTTGACCTTCATAAGCGCTGTCCCTCAACATATACAAATTTATGTAAAAGTATTCCATAGGTGTCGCAGCTCCAAAAAGAGGATTCTTACACATTTCAGCTTGGACTACAAAGCTGAATTGGGACTATTTTTTCGCAGCCCGGGACCGGAGCGGAGTGCCCTCCGCGTCCATGCGCCGGAACAGGTAGACCAGAATGGCCACAGCGGCGGCGGCAAGCACCACCTCGGCCACCGCCTGAGCGCAGCCCAGACCGTATAGGGGGAAGAAGTAGTTGAGCACATACAGCGCCGGAATCTCCAGCACAATCTTGCGCAGGACGGCGAACAGCAGGGCGTACTGCCCCAGGCCGCAGGCCTGAAACACACCCACCGCCAGAAAGTCCAGGCACAGGAAAGGCTGGGCGACACACATGCACCGCAGGAACTGGGAGCCGTAGGCCACCACCGCCTCGGTTTTCATAAACAGGCCGATGAGGGCGCCGGAGGCAAAGAAATAGGTCACGGAGGTCGCGGTCATGAAGATCAGGGAGATCTTTTCCGCGAAAATGACCGCCCGTTTCAGCCGGGAGACGTTGCCGCTGCCGTAGTTGTAGCTCACCAGCGGCATGAGGCCCTGGGAGATGCCCATGGCGACGTACATGGGGATCATGTTGAGCTTGTAGGCGATGCCCATGGCGGCGATGGCATCCGGTTTAAAGACGGCGGTGAAGTTGTTGAGCACCGTCATGCCGGTGACGTTGAGCAGATTCTGGATAGAGGCGGGCACCCCCACCCCGAGCACGCCCTTCACCAGTTCCTTCCGGGGCCGGGCCATGGCGGGCTGAATGCACACGTAGGTCCTGCCCCGCCGGACAAAGAGCAGCACAAAAAAGTACAGGCAGGCGGCGCAGTTGGACAGAAAGGTGGCCAGTCCCGCCCCCGCCGCCCCCATGTTCAGCCCCCAGGGGAGGATGAAGATGGGGTCCAGCACAATGTTCAGGGCACAGCCGCTCATGGTGCCGATGCTGGCGTGAAGGGTGGCCCCCTCCGAGCGCACCAGATAGGCCATCACCACATTGAGGATGGCGGGAACGGCCCCGCAGGTCACGGTCCAGCGCATGTACTCCAGGGTGGCTTGGGTGGTGGAGGCGTCCGCTCCCAGGAGCACCAGCAGGGCGGGGCGGAACACGGTGGCGAAACAAGAGAACAGGACGCCGCAGATCAGCGCGCAGTAAAAGCCGAAGGCGGAGCTGCGCCGGACGGTGTCGTAGTCCTTTGTCCCCAAGGCCCGGCTCATCATGCTGGAGGAGCCCACGCCGAACAGATTGTTGACGGCGTTGAAGGCCAGCAGCACCGGCGCGGCCAGTGTGACGGCGGAATTCTGGATGGAGTCCTGGAGCATCCCCACAAAATAGGTGTCCGCCAGGTTGTAGAGCACCATCACCAGCGAGCTGAGGACGGTGGGGATGGACAGGGTGAGCACCGCTCTGGGAATGGGCATTTCTTCAAAAAGCGCTGTTTTTTTCGTGTCTTTCATGGAATTCCCCTATTTTCATCTAATTTATTCCTTTATTATACCACGTGGCGGGGCAAATGAAAAGGCTGATTTCCATAAAGCCTCTAAATATGAATTGTCTTTCCCCTTTCCCGGTGGTATGATGGATTTAACCCCGACGGAGCTGCGCGGCGAAGGGGACATTCCATTGAGAAAAGGAAGCGATGGCTATGTGGCGAAGTGATTGGAACCGCGATTATCCCCGTCCCCAGCTGCGGCGGGACAGTTTTTTCCCGCTGGATGGGAATTGGACCCTGAACGGCAGGCCCATCCGGACACCCTGGCCGCCCCAGGCGGAGCGGTCCGGCTACGATGGCCCGGTGGGGGACGTGCTGCGCTATGAGACGGCCTTCACCCTCCCCGAGAGGTTTGTCCCCCAGGGCTTTCAGGTCCTGCTCCACTTCGGCGCGGTGGACCAGGTAGCGGAGGTGTGGGTGAACGGAGAGAGCGTCCTCCGCCACGAGGGGGGCTACCTGCCCTTTTCCGCCGACATCACCGGGGCCCTGAGGGACGGGGAAAACCGCCTGGAGGTGAAGGCGGTGGACACCCTCTCCCACGACTACCCCTACGGCAAGCAGCACAAGCACCCCCATGGGATGTGGTACACCCCCGTGTCCGGCATCTGGCAGCCGGTATGGCTGGAGGCGGTTCCGGCCAAGGGGGCGGTGCAGTCCATCCGGCTCACCCCCGATCTCACCGGGGTGACGGTGGAGGTGGACGCCGGGGACGCGGACTTCAACCTGGCCGTCCCTCTGGGAAACGGGAAGCTCCTCACCGCCGCCGGAAAGAGCGGGGTTCCCCTCCGGCTGGAGGTGCCCGACCCCTGGCTCTGGACCCCGGAGGACCCCTATCTCTATCCCATGACCATCGCCACCGCCTCGGACAGGGTGGAAAGCTATTTCGCCCTGCGCACGGTGACAACAAAGGAGATCAACGGCCACACCCGGCTGTGCCTCAACGGAAAGCCCGTCTTCCTCCACGGTGTACTGGACCAGGGCTACTTCCAGGACGGCCTGTTCCTGCCCTGGGGCCCGGAGGGCTACGGCGAGGACATCATGCGCATGAAGGACCTGGGCTTCAACACCCTGCGCAAGCACGTCAAGGTGGAGCCCGAGGCGTTTTATTACGCCTGCGACCGGCTGGGAATGCTGGTGGTGCAGGACATGGTGAACTCCGGGGAGTACCGCTACCTCCGGGATACGGTGATCCCCACCTTCGTGAGCAAAAAGCGGAACGATCTGGGCGGAGGGGGCGGCGAGGCTCGAAAGGCCTTTTTCGAACACCACTGCCTGGACACCGTGGCCCACCTGCGAAACCACCCCTGCGTCGTGGGCTGGACCATCTTCAACGAGGGCTGGGGGCAGTACGACTCCGACCGCATCTACCGCCTGCTGAAGCCCGCCGACCCCACCCGGTTCTTCATGACCACCTCCGGCTGGTTCGCCCAAAAGGAAAGCGATGTCCAGAGCGAGCACGTCTATTTCATCAGTCCGCCGGCCCGGTCCGGCCGGAAGGAAAACGGTGCGCAGCGGGAGCTTGCCTTCTTCCGCAGCCGGGTGCCGGAGGGAAACCAGCCGGGGAAATTCCTGTTCCTCAGTGAGTGCGGCGGCTTCTCCCGGCGGATCGAGGGACACACAGCCCAGGACCGGAAAAACTACGGCTATGGCGAGCAGTGCCGGACCGAGCTGGACCTGGAGCTCCGCATCAACCTGATGTACAGCGAAATGGTGCTGCCCTCCATCCCCCGCGGCCTGTGCGGATGCATCTACACCCAGCTCAGCGACGTGGAGGGGGAGACCAACGGCCTGTACACCTATGACCGCCAGGTGCGCAAGGTCCGCCCGGATTTCATGCGGGGTGTGGCCTTTGAGATCAAACAGGCGTTGGAAAAGGCGGTGGAAAACGGTTGACACCAAGGAAAAATGTGCTATACTTTCCAGTGAAAGCGCCGCGGAACGCGGAACAGAAAAGGAGTGTTTTGTTATGGACAAAAAAGTCGCTGAGCTGCTGAACGACCAGATTAACAAGGAGCTGTATTCCGCCTACTTATACCTGGATATGGCCAACTTCTACTCCGCCAAGGGGCTGGACGGCTTCGCCAACTGGTACGAGATCCAGGCCAAAGAGGAACAGGACCACGCTATACTCATCTACAAGTACCTGCACAACAACGACCAAACCGTCACCCTGGGCGCCATCGCCAAGCCCGACAAGGAATTCAAGGAGCTGATGGACCCGCTGACCGCCGCCCACGCCCATGAGCAGTACGTCACCAGCCTCATCAACGCCATCTACGACGCCGCTGTGGAGGCCAAAGACCACCGCACCATGCAGTTCCTGGACTGGTTCGTCAAGGAGCAGGGCGAGGAGGAGGTCAACTCCTCCGGCATGATCCGCAAGATGGAGCTGTTCGGCGGCGATGCCAAGGCCCTGTACATGCTCAACAGCGAGCTGGCTGGCCGGACCTATTCCGCCCCCTCGCTTCAGCTGTAAGAAGCGCGAGCGTAGGCGCACAGGGGCGCTTGGAACGGAGCGAGGCCGAGCGAGGGTCCGCAAAGCGGACCGGAGACCAGGCCGAGTCGGAGCGAAAGCGGCCCGGCAGTGCGCCCAACGCGAGCGTGACAGCGTAAGAAGCGCGAGCGTAGGCGCATAGGGGCGCTTGGAACGGCGCGAAACGCGGCCTGTCCGGAAAACCCGGACAGGCCGCTTGTTTTCGCAGATCGGGGCCCCTTCAGGGCCGCTCATACTCCTCCGCCGCCTCGGAGATCTCTTTGCAATTTCAGCATTTTCACCCTTGAACTCAGCCTGTGACGCTGGTATAATATTATCACTTTACATCGGAAAAGGAGCGCTCCCTATGCTGGATATTAAAATGACCCGCGCCGCCGCTCTCAAGCCCCAGCCCGACCCCGACACGCTGGTGTTCGGCAAGACCTTCACCGACCACATGTTCCTCATGAACTATGACGCCGGCCAGGGCTGGCACGACCCCCGTGTCGTCCCCTATGGCCCCCTGCCCTTTGAGCTGTCCTGCATGGTGTTCCACTACGCCCAGGAGATCTTCGAGGGCATGAAGGCCTACCGCACCCCCGAGGGAAGAGTACAGCTGTTCCGGCCCTATGAAAACGCCCGCCGGATGAACTCCTCCTGCCGCCGCATGTGCATCCCCGAGATTCCCGAGGACGACTTTGTCCAGGCCGTCAAGGCCGTGGTCAGCGTGGACCAGGCCTGGGTTCCCAACAAGGTGGGCACCTCTCTGTATATCCGCCCCTTCATCATCGCCACCGACAACGGCCTGGGGGTCCACGCCTCCCGCAGCTACCTGTTCGCCGTCATCTGCTGCCCGGTGGGGGCCTACTACCCCGAGGGCATCAACCCCGTGAAGATCTACGTGGAGGACGAGGATGTCCGGGCCGTCAAGGGCGGCACCGGCTTCACCAAGTGCGGCGGCAACTACGCCGCCTCCATCCGCGCCGGGGAGCGGGCTGAGGAGCAGGGCTTCTCCCAGGTGCTGTGGCTGGACGGCGTCCACCGCAAGTACATTGAGGAGGTGGGCTCCATGAACGTGATGTTCAAAATCAACGGCACGGTGGTCACGCCGGAGCTCACCGGGTCCGTCCTCCCAGGCATCACCCGTAAGAGCTGCCTGGAGCTCATCCGCAGCTGGGGCATCCCGGTGGAGGAGCGGCTCATCTCCGCCCAGGAGCTGTTTGACGCCGCCCAGGCGGGCGCTCTGGAGGAGGCTTGGGGCACCGGCACCGCGGCGGTGGTGTCCCCCATCGGCCTGCTGGCCTGGGAGGGCCGTAAGGAAGTGGTCAGCGGCGGAAGCATCGGCCCCCTGACTCAGAAGCTGTACGACACCCTCACCGGCACCCAGTGGGGCACCCTGGAGGATGTCCACGGCTGGACGGTCCCTGTGGAGTAACGCCCCGGCTCACCGCCAAATCCGCCGGAGAGGAGGCCCCGCCATGTCTGTGAACCGCCAATTCCAGATGGTCTACCTTCTGCTGGAGCGCGGCCGTATGACCGCCGGGGAGCTTGCCCAACGGCTGGAGGTCTCCCCCCGCACCATCCTGCGGGATGTGGACGCCCTGTCCGCCGCGGGCGTACCGGTCTACACCACCCAGGGGGCCGGCGGCGGCGTGGCCTTGCTGGACGGCTATGTTCTGGACCGGGCCGCCTTCTCCGACGAGGAACAGTGCCAGCTTCTCACCGCCCTGCAAAGCCTTCCCGGCCAGGAGGGCGAGCAGGCGCTGACCAAGCTGTCCGCCCTGTTCCGCCGGAATCAGGAGGACTGGCTCCAGGTCGATCTGTCCCGCTGGGGGGCGGCGGACGCGGACAACGAAAAGTTCCGCCTGCTCAAACGGGCCGTGCTGGATCGGAAGACTCTGGCCTTTCACTATGCCAGCTCCCACGGCTCCACCCGGCCCCGGCGGGCGCTCCCCGCCCGGCTGGTGTTCAAGGGACAGGGCTGGTATCTCCAGGCCTTTGACCTGGACCGGGAGGACTACCGCACCTTCCGGCTGTCCCGCATCCTGTCTCCCACCTTCACGGGGGAGGTATTCCACCGCAGTTTGGAGCCCCCGGATATTAACTATTCCGGCGACATCCCGCCCCTGTTCCGGGTGGAGGCCCGGCTTCGCTTTGCTTCCTATATGGCCTACCGGGTGTACGACGAGTTCGACCAGAGCTGTGTGACGCCTCAGCCCGACGGCTCCCTTCTGGTGGAGGCGGTGTTCCCCGAGGACCAGTGGCTGTACGGCTATCTTCTCAGCTTCGGCGCGGGGGTGGAGGTGCTCTCCCCCGGTGCGCTGCGGCGGCGGCTGGCCGCCCTGGGCTGGAAAATTTTTTGGGCCCACGCCGGAGAAGATGACATGCCCTGTCAGGTTTGGGGGCGTACAATGGAACCATCCACAACAAAGGAGGTTCCCACCATGGAACAATACAAAGACATGAAATTCTGCCAGTCCTGCGGAATGCCCCTGGGCCCCGACACCGCCCGCGGCACCGAGGCGGATGGCTCCGCCAACGCCGACTACTGCTCCTACTGCTACAAGGACGGGAGGTTTGCGGGGGAGATGACTATGGAGGAGATGATTGACTTCTGCGCCCCCATGATGGCCCAGCACAACCCCGGCATGTCCGAGGATCAGGCCAAGGTCCAGATGCGCCAGTTTTTCCCCATGCTCAAGCGGTGGAAAAAGTGAGACGGTAAAACCCCATATAAAAGCGGCAGACCCCGCGGACCAAACCGGCCTGCGGGGTCTGTCCGTTTCTCCTCCAGCCCTACCACTTGTTCTCCACCTTCTCTGCAAACCCGAACAGGTCCCTGACCTGGAGCACTGTGCCGTCGTCCAGAACGGCGGCACCGCTGAACCGGCCGAACACCTGGTGCTGGTCGCTCTTGATGAGCTTCACATCCGTGCAGGACGCCCGGTCGATGACCGGCGCGAAGCTCATCTCAAACCGGCCGTCGCCGCTGGTGAGCCGCCACGGGGACAGATAGTCCTCCCTCCCGTCCCGCATGGGGATGCCGAAATCCACGCTGGACAGCTTGTGGGCCCTTCCCCCATAGAACAGCATATTCTCCGTGGCGGCGGAGGTGTCCCCAAAGCCATAGCCGATATTGAACCCGAAGTCCACCCCCTCCACCAGTCCGGAGGCGGAGCCCCAATACCAGGTGTTGTGGTAAGTCCACACGCCCCGGCCCCAGTCCAGCACCCCAAAAGAGCTGTCCGGATCAAATTCATAGACCGTCTCCCCGATTTTCACCGTGCCGCCGGCCCGCATACAGTTGATCTTCTGGTTGAAGTAGAAGTGGCCCGCCTTCTCAAAGGGCGTGCAGATCACCATGGACTCCTCCGGCTCCCCGGTGAGGGTGAGATGAACGTCGATGGGCTGCCTGTCCAAGAAATTGTCCATGTGGGCGGTGAGCTTCCGCTGTCCCTCCCCCACCTGAAACAGCAGGGCGTGGCGTTTTCCCGCGCTGGCCGTGATCCCCGCCGCCGAGGTGGCGGGCAGACCGGTCCTGCCCATGGGGAAGACGGACATAGGGCTCTTTGTCACCTCCCAGGGCTCCCCCTCAAAGGACAGGAAAGAGATAGAGTCCAGGCCCATATAGCTGTTGTCCGCCACGGTGAGCGCCACCCCGAACCGTTGGTTTCCCACATAGTAGTAGTCCCACTCCTTCAGCCGGGTGACGCCTCCTCTCACCTTCTTCCGGTCATACACCGGCAGCAGGCGCTTGGCGTACCCTGCCCGGGTAAGGTTTCCCTGTTCGTCCAGCAGGGGAATCTGTTCCGTAATCTCATACTGCATGTGTGTGCCTCCCTCGCCGTTTTTCGGTTTACCCCATTTTATCATAAACCGGCCCCGCTTCCAATCACCGTCTGCCGGAATCTTGTACCGGTTTGAAAGCGCCTCCCGCAAAATTTCCGTGGGACAGGCAAGCCGGCGCCCTTCCGCCGCATAGTCTTTTCCGCGGGGGTGATGGAGTGCTGAAGCTGCTCAAGGAAAAACAGGTGAGAAACGCTCTGATGAGCCTGGCTCTGGTGCTGGCCACGGCCGGGCTGGTGGCCGCTCCGGATCAGGCCATCGCCGGGGCTAAGGACGGGCTCGCGCTGTGCTTCAACGTCATCGTGCCCTCCCTGTTTCCCTTTTTTGTGCTGTCCTCCCTGGTGGTGGATCTGGGGCTGGCCGCCTACCTGGGCCGGGCGCTGGAGCGCGTCATGCGGCCGCTGTTTCGGGTCAGCGGCAGCTGCGCGGCGGCTGTGGCCCTGGGCTTCATCGGCGGCTATCCCGTGGGGGCCCGGACCGCCCTCCAGCTCTACCAGCAGGGTCTGTGCTCCAAGACGGAGGCGGAGCGGCTGCTGTCCTTCTGCAATAACTCCGGACCCGCCTTCATCCTGGGCGTGGTGGGCGCCGGCGTCTTCGGCGACAGCCGGGTGGGCCTGCTGCTCTATCTCACCCACGCGCTGGCCTCGCTGATCGTGGGGCTGCTGTTCCGTTTTTACGGCGGACCCGAGCGCCGACAGCGTCCGAAGTCCGCCCCGCAGGCCAAGCCCATTCAGGCGGTCACGCTCCCCGCAGCCTTTACCGGCGCGGTGAGCCGTTCCTTTCAAAATACCCTCAATATCTGTGCCTTTGTCATTTTTTTCGCGGTCATTTTGCAGCTGATGTCCTTCTATGGCGTATTCGGGATCTTGGCCCAGCTGCTGGCAAAGATGGGGTTCCAGCCGGAATGGGCCCGCCGGCTGGTGGCCGGGCTGCTGGAGCTGTCCTCCGGCGTGTCGTCTCTACAGGGCGGCAGTCAATTTGCCGGGCGGATCTCCATGGCCGCCTTTATGCTGGGATGGGCCGGGCTGTCGGTGCACTGTCAGGTGCTGTCCTTCCTGGTAGACAGCGGCCTGTCCGCCAGGACCTATCTGCTGGGCAAGCTCTGTCACGGGGTCATCGCCGCCGCGCTCACCTACTGTCTCACGCGGCTGCTGCCCCTCTCCGCTCCGGTGTCCAGCTACCTGGCTGAGCAGGCGGAGTCCATCGCCTCGCTGGACTTCTCCACCGCGTTGGCGGCGTCGTCCCTGGCCGCGCTGGGGGGATGGCTGCTTCTGGCGGCGCTATGCCGCTCACTTTGGCGAAATAAATGTGGAAATTCCCAGCACAATCATGTATAATGAACGGGAAGAAACTCGATCCGTCCATATACCTGTCTGCATAGAACCGAGGAAACAATATGCTATTTGACAAAAATATTGAGCCGCGCTGCGTTTACTGCCAGCGGGCGGCCCCCCTGCGCGAGGGTCAGATGATGTGCGTGAAAAGAGGGATCGTGTCCTGCAGCGGCTCCTGCCGCAGGTTCCGCTACGACCCGCTGAAGCGGGTTCCGCCCAAGCCCCTGTCCGCCAGCTTCGCCCATTTGAGGGATGAGGATTTCACCTTGTGAGCCCTCTGTTTCCATACATCAATATCGATAGACGAGACATAACGGAGGGTTGGGCGCATGTTCCGGCAAATTGAGTGGCTGTTCTTTGATATCGGCTCTACCCTGGTCGATGAGAGCAGGGCAAATGAGCACAGGCTCTTGGACGCTATCGCGGGAACGGATTTCTCCTACGAACAGGCCTGGGCGCAGGCGGTGCGGTTGGCGCGGCAGAACATTGCCCATCCGCTGAAGCGCTTGGGATTGCCCTTAACCCCCTGGCATAGCGAGGATGAGGCCGTATACCCTCAAGCGGCGGACTGCCTTGCCGCGCTGCACAGAAGATACAGAATCGGGATTATCGCGAACCAAAGCCCGGGGACGGCGGGCCGAATGGAACAGTACGGGCTCTCCCAATACCTTGACCTGATCGTCGCGTCAGCCGAGGAGGGGCTTGAAAAACCTGATCCCAGGATATTTGAGATCGCCCTGAAACGGGCGGGCTGTTCCCCTGACCAGGCCGTCATGATCGGAGACCGGCTCGACAATGACATTGCTCCCGCAAAGCGGCTGGGGCTCAAAACCATATGGGTGCGCCAAGGGTTTGGCGGGATGGGATGTCCCCTGAGTGAAATGGAAACGCCGGATCACAGCGTCAATGGTCTTGGAGATCTGCTTGAATTGCTTGGCTGATAAAGTCTGTACATTTCGGTTCCGCTGTGGTATCATACCCGCAGGCGGAGATAAAAACACAGTCCCCGTCGGGTAGTCGGGGCGCGGGAGCCCTCCCTCCCGCCAGTAACCTGCCTCCTTGGTTGTCCCTTCTCCGTGGAAAAATCAAAGGAGGACAATGGAATATGCGTGTTTCCCAAACAAGCCTCACCGTCTATTTTGACCCGCCCTTTTGGACCGGATTGTTCCAACGGATGGATGAGGACGGCTGCCGGGTATGTAAGGTGACATTTGGCGGCGAGCCTCGGGACCAGGAGGTTTTGGACTTTCTCCTGCGCCGCTGGAGAGAGCTGCGGTTCAGTCCGCCGGTCCCGCCGGACCGGGCCGCGGCCTGTCTCCCCAACCCCAAACGGATGCGGCGGGAGGCCAGAAAAGCCACCCAAGCTGCCGGAACCGGCACCAAAGCCCAGCAGGCCCTTCAGCTCCAGCGGGAGCAGACGAAAGCGGAACAGAGCGCTGTTTCCAAGGCGCGCCGGGCGGAGGAACAGGAGCGGAAGTTCGCCCTCCGGCAGAAAAAACGCAGGCAGAAGCACCGGGGGCGCTGACCTCCGGCTAATCAAAGAAGCGGACAGTCATTCGACTGTCCGCTTCTTTGTGTTTGTGCCATCTGTCTTTCGGGCCGCTGATGAATTGGGGTACGCCCTTCCTTACCGCCGCAGGCTGCTGGTTTACAGTTCACCCCGAAGCTCCCCGCTCCTGCTCTATTCCTTTCGCTTTTTCCCTATGGTATAGGATTGCATTCCCTTTTGGCACCCGTTTTTCTCGTAAAAATGCTCCAGACCCGGCTGGGCTCCGAAATACAGCAGGGTGGGCGTGCTCTCCGCCGCCAGCTGGAGCAGCCTGCTGCCGATGCCCTTTCTTTGATATTCCGGCAAAACCAGCAGCTCGGTAATGGTGCCGAAGAAGCAGCCGTCCGAAAGAATGCGCAGGCATCCCACCAGCGTTTTGCCATCATGCGCAGTGATATTCAAGGTCTTTGACAACGCCTCCCGCATCTTATCAAGGTCGTAATCCCCCGGCCAAACACGGTTTGCAAAGGAGATAAAGGTGAAAGCGTCCAAGCTTTGATTGTCTACAATATAGTCCATTGTCCGGCCCCTTTTCTCCTGACTGTGCGGTGGTGCTCAAGATAAAGCCGTCAGCACTCCGTTGAAACCCCTTTCAGGCAAAAGAAAGCGGGCAGTCAACAGACTGCCCGCCTCTTTGTGTCGGCACTACCTATTTTTCCGGGCCGTCGCCAGCCAAGTATCTTCGGCGCAGGTGAGCTTAACTGCCGTGTTCGGGATGGGAACGGGTGGACCCTCACCGCAATCAGCACCGACTGCGTCGCTGTGGACTTCGTATCGCTCGCCTCGGCCTCCGGCCAAGGTTCGCTCACTCCGTCACAGCTCCTTTCCAACGCAAACCCGCTTCGCTGGGCTTTGCGTCGGGGTGCGCAACTTCGTTGCGCTATTTATTTCAACCGCTCTCACGGTTAAAACCTTTATTTTGTCCCCCCGGAGTGTCCCCACTCCAGGGGGAGTGGTACACCTTCAGGGACTCGAACCCTGGACACCCTGATTAAGAGTCAGGTGCTCTACCAACTGAGCTAAAGGTGCATTTAAATGGTGACCCGTGGGAGAGTCGAACTCCCGTTTGCGGCGTGAGAGGCCGCCGTCTTAACCACTTGACCAACGGGCCATCGTCGTCGCAAGCTCCGTTTCACTCGCTTCCGCCTTCGCAAAAGCTCGTTCACTTCGCCGCTCCTCCTCTTCCCATCAAACCCGCTTCGCTGGGCTTTGACGGGAGCCCTGGAGGGCTTCCTTGGCGCACCCTCAAAACTGAACAATGTGAACTACCCACAAGCAGCCTGCATTTCTTATTGTTGTCATCATCAAACCATTCCGTTTACCCTACGCCCGCACCCCTACCCAAATCAGAACGTCCTTTGTGCTGATTTGGAACGGAAGAACGGGCTTGTGCATGTGCAGCTTTCCCCGCTTGCGGGGGAAGCGGAACGAAACAAGTCTGTTCTGACGAGGTCAAGCCCTCGGCTTATTAGTACCGGTCAGCTTAACGCCTCACTGCGCTTACACCTCCGACCTATCAACGACATAGTCTACGTCGAGCCTTACTCCATGAAGGATGAGAGATCTTATCTTAGGTGGGGCTTCACGCTTAGATGCCTTC